>CAZDGV010000067.1:0-2163 GCA_964505195.1 uncultured Chitinophagaceae bacterium | reverse complement strand
GCACTTCAGGCGATTTTAATTCTTTGATGGCTTCCACTTCCATCGATGTTTGCCAAAAAAAAAGATATGGCGAAAGCGTGGTGCCTAAAATGCCTACGAGTACCATCATATATGCTTTGGAAAAATGGATCTGTGGTAACATGCTGTTTTTTAGAATTGCATTCCAATCCTGTTGGGTTAAAAAGGGAACAATGAAATACACCAGTAAACTCAGGCAGAGGTATTTCATCAATTTGGCAAATTTTCGATAGTTGAGTCGAATCATGACGATGATCAACATCAATACAAATCCAATACTAAACCACGCGGCATGAATTTGGGGAAACAGCATCTGCGCAGCAGCACCCATGCCGGCAATATTCGCCCCGATATTTAAAATCATTGCCGGCGCAGAAGCGATGATCAGTATCCAGATTACCCAGCGCGGATAATGCTGCTTCACAACCGCTGCGAGCCCTTTTTTTGTAACAATGCCGATACGCGCACACATTTCCTGCAATGCATACATGAGGGGAAAAGTAAGCAGTGCCGTCCATAAAGTGGATAAGCCAAACTGTGCCCCTGCCTGAGAATAGGTTGCAATACCAGATGGGTCATCGTCGCTGGCACCCGTGATGAGTCCGGGCCCCAATTTGCGCCAGAAGCGGCGAAGCTTCGAATCGTGTTTGCTCATCGCAGATCCGTTTGTTTAAAGTAGAAGGTAAACAAAAAGAAAACAATGCGAAAAAGGGTATAGGCTGCCCAGCGTTGGAAGCGGGCAAGTAGGCCGATATCCTTTACAAAATCCTCATAGCTAACCTGCTTGCATTGCTGCGCAATGATTTCTTCCAAAACCTGTTTCGTGTGAAGTGCAAAGCCAGCATGCTGTATATCGAGATTTAATTCAATACTGGCATAGGCGCTGATATTATTGATATTATAAGATCCGATGGTAGTCAGGGATGCGTCGCATACTGCTATTTTTCCATGCAGAACATTGTGCTGGTATTCATAAATTTCAATACCTTTTTCAAGCATCCAGCCATACATATAGCGCTCTGCATGTTTTGCCATCATTACATCGGAGGGGCCTGCAACCACTACGCGAATGCGCACACCCCGTGCCGCTGCATCGGCCAATGCCTTTCGGATATGTCGCCCGGGTAAAAAATAACTGCCCAGCAAGATGATCTCTTTTTTTGCATTGCGAAACATGGACAGGTAGCTGGCGGAAATCTGATTTTTTCTGCGCACCCAGTCGTTCCTGCGCATGCGTACCAAACAATCAGTTGCATCAGTGGGCATGAACGGATAGAATGGTGTTGGTTTTTCTAGAAAGGGGTGGAGTTGTCGGTATCCGTTCCATGTTTTTTCACAAAGTACCTGGAGTTGCTCTGCGATATTTCCTTCTGCGTAAGCTGCAAAATCCAGCCATGCAGGTTTATTAGGCATATCGTTGTAGCGATTGCTGATATTGATGCCCGCCACCATGGCCCTGCTGCGATCGCTTACCACTACTTTGTGATGGAGGCGCCTTCCAAAATAAAATTTGCTGCTACGGAAAACGGGTTCGAAGTAGCGAAACTGAATGCCGCTTGTTTCCATAGTTGCAATGAAATCGTGCGATAAATTTTTAGATGCATAGCCGTCGGCAATGAGAAATACTTTTACGCCTCGCTGTGCGGCACGGATCAGCGCATCGGCTACCATCCTGCCTGTTTCATCTTCATCGTAAATATAGGTTTGCAAATGGACGACTTCCTTCGCTGTTTCGATCATTTCCAGTAGCAAATCAAAATACGCTTTGCCCCCGCGAACAAGTTGCACTTTGTTCCCGGCGATAAAACCTTTGTCTGCCTGTACGATTTTTCCTTCCGACATGAGGAATAAATATCTAAGGTAAAATATTTCAGCTTGGGGGCGACTGACTGTGATTGTAGTACTGTATGATACTTCTCATAACTATGTGAACTGCATTATCTTGATTTTGTAATCCCTTTCAGCTGTAGTAATTTTCGATATGCATTTTTCACAGGAGCTATGGAAACTTTTTGCCGGCATTGCCATCTTCTTGTTGGGCATGCGCTTCATGGAAGAAGCCATGCAGCAGCTGGCTGGAAGAAGGTTTAAACTGTTTTTGAGGCGACAAACGAAGCATCCCTTTCGGGCTATTCTTGGCGGCGC
>CAZDGV010000066.1:0-2581 GCA_964505195.1 uncultured Chitinophagaceae bacterium | reverse complement strand
TCCCATGACCTTCACTTTTGCGATGAATGATTACGGCTTTGAATTACTCAGCGATCAGCCCATTCCCGTAGATGATACCAATGTATATGAGTTGTTTAGTCCGGAAAACCTGCTCGCTGATATTCAGCAAAGTGTGAATGCCACGGAAATGGCAAAGCGAAAATTCAGAGACATTGCGGTAATTGGCGGCATGATTTTTCAGGGCTATCCCGGTGAACAGAAGAAAGCAAGACATTTACAATCCTCTGCTTCGCTGCTGTTTCAGGTACTGAATACCTATGAGCCCGATCATTTATTACTGCGTCAGGCATACCAAGAAGTATTCGATCAGCAAATGGAAGAAGTACGTTTGCGCAATATGCTGGAGCGCATACAAAAGGGGAAAATACAGTTACGCTTTCCGGAAAAACTTACGCCCTTCTCTTTTCCCATTAAAGTGGATAGTATGCGTGAGCAGATTTCATCTGAAAAACTGGAAGACCGCGTTCGAAAAATGCAACTCCAATTAGAAAAAGGATAAAAGCGCATCAATTGTAATCCCGAGTTTTTAACTTTACAAAAATTGATTACATGTTGAAGAAAGTCGGATATACACTTTTTGCTGCCTTTGTTTTGATCCAATTCATTCACCCAGAAAGAAATCTACAACAAGGTCCTTTTCCAAACGATATTGCCTCAGAACTGGCTATACCGCAGGATGTAAATACCATTCTGCAGCAGGCCTGTTACGATTGTCACAGCAACAATACAACCTACCCCTGGTATGCTCAGGTACAGCCGCTAAACTGGTGGATACAGCACCATATAAACGAGGGCAAGGAGCATTTGAATTTTCATGCGTTTGCAACTTATCCCTCCGAAAAGAAACACCATATGCTGGAAGAGATTGCAGAAGTGGTAACGGAGGGTGAAATGCCGATGAAAAGCTACCGATGGATACATAGCAATGCCCAATTAACCGATGCACAAAAAACCGCATTGGTGCAATGGGCGAAGCGTTCCATGCTGCAGTACCAATAATTTGTATCCTAACAAAGATCTGCAGGCCTGTTGCGCTTACCTTTGCGCAGCTTGCAAGCGCCGCTTTTATATCAACATTGGGGTCAGCGACTCTGGCTTTCTGCTTACCGCTGTATTTACTGGGAAGAAGAACAGGCATTGATTTTATCGGACCTTCATTTTGGCAAAACCGGCCATTTCAGAAAAGAGGGCATCGCCGTTCCGCAACAGCTTTATTGGGAAGACTTACAACGACTTTTTGCAGCAACGCAGCATTTTAAACCGAAGCGCTTAATTGTAGTAGGAGATTTTTTTCACAGTCACTTTAACAAAGAACTGGATCTGTTTTCAAAATGGCGCAGTGACCTGCCGCATCTGCAAATAGATCTGGTGATGGGCAATCATGATATTCTGGGAAAAGCATGGTATGCGTCGCAGGATATCACCTTACATCATGATACGCTGTTGCTGGGACCTTTTCATTTTATGCATGCACCACCACAAGAAGTAAATGAAGCAACCCTTACCTACTGCTTCAGCGGACATATTCATCCGGGAATCCGCATTCGCGGAACTGGTAAACAATCGCTCCGCTTTCCCTGTTTTTATTTTACGGCAACGCATTGCATTTTACCTGCCTTTGGAAGTTTCACGGGATTAACATTAATGGAAGCCAACCCCGGCGAAAAACAATTTGCTATCGTAGCACAGGAAGTGATTGAAATGGCATGAGTAAAAAAATACATATCGCATACGACCCTATTTACGCGCATCCGCTACCGGAAGGCCATCGCTTTCCCATGCTCAAGTATGAACTCATTCCGGGACAATTGCTGTACGAAGGCACGATTACCGATACGCATATTTTTTCTCCAGGCATCTGCAATGATGATGTGGTTTGTCGCACGCACGATCCACTTTATCTCGAAAAACTACACCGACAAACCCTTAGTGCCAAGGAGCAACGCCATATTGGTTTTCCGCAATCTCCACAGCTCACCTTGCGCGAGCTGATGATTACTCAGGGAACCATTGACTGCTGCCATTACGCGCTTGCAAACGGTGTTGCCCTCAATGTTGCCGGCGGCACGCATCATGCTTTTTATGACAGAGGCGAGGGATTTTGTATGTTAAACGATTTTGCCGTAGCAGCCAACGAACTTTTATATCAAAAGCTGGTGAAAAAAATGCTGATTGTTGACTTGGATGTGCATCAGGGCAATGGCACGGCAAGCTTGTTTGCGAAAGACCGACGCGTATTCACTTTCAGCATGCATGGAGCGCACAATTATCCCTTTCACAAAGAGCAAAGCGATTTAGACATCGGCTTGAAAGACGGTACCGACGACGACACTTATCTGCATTTGTTGAAAACACATTTGCACCAATTACTTGAAACCGTAAAGCCCGATTTTGTCTGCTATCTTTCGGGTGTAGATATACTGTCCACCGATCAATTTGGCAAATTGAAAGTAAGCATGGAGGGTTGCGCCAAGCGCGATGCGTTGGTATTGGAAGCTTTAAAGCAAAAGGATATTCCCTGTGTAATTTCCATGGGAGGAGGCTATTCTCCCGATGTGCG
>CAZDGV010000065.1:0-2659 GCA_964505195.1 uncultured Chitinophagaceae bacterium | reverse complement strand
AAGATGATGCGCTTCGAATCGGGCATATAGGCAGGCGCCCAGTTGGCTTGTCCGAATGCACTCACCTGTCTTGCGTTGCTGCCATCCGCATTGGCCACCCACACTTCCATGCGCGTAGGCGCTACCAGTCCTTCTGCCAGCAATGATTTGTACTCTGCAATTTCTTCAGGTGTGGTAGGGCGACTGGCACGCCAAATGATTTTAGTACCATCGGGGCTAAACCATGCGCCACCATCATAGCCAAGCATATGGGTAATACGCTGCTCACTGCCACTTTCAAGATCCATCACATACAATTCCAGATCACCGTCTTTGGTGCTGGTGTAAAGCATTTTCTTTCCGTCGGGCGAAAGCGTGGCTTCAGCATCGTAGCCCTTGCTGTTGGTAAGCTGCTTTACAATATTCCCGTTCAGGTCGGCCATAAAAATATCGTAGCTGTCGTACAAAGGCCAGATATAACGATTACCGTATTTGCTGCGGTCGGGCACCGGCGGACAATCATCGCTGCCCAAATGCGTGGATGCATAAATTACATGCTTGCCGTCTTTGGTGAACGTACCACAGGTAGTGCGCCCCTTGCCTGTACTTACCAACTTGGGCGTGAACTTCTCATTGGCGCGTGTAGGAATTTTGCCGATGTACATCTGATCACATGCAATGCCTTCCTTTGGATTGGTTTTTTGAAAGATCAGCCATTTGCCGTCGAAGCTGAAATATGCCTCGGCATTGTCGCCTCCGAAAGTGAGCTGTCGTACATTTTTAAAGTGTTGCTCTTCGGGATAATGCACCGTATCATTCAAAGGCGATTTTAAAGCAAATGCATTGCTTTGAAAAGCACCTATAAAGCAAATAGAAAAAAGCAGGGAAACGACAGACTTTGACATAGCTGATTTTTTACAAAAATATTGGCTTCTTTTTATTGCTATGTAATTGGTTTGTCATGCTGCGGTCACAAATATTCAACTAGCTTTGCGCCATGCTTCGGAGCTTATCCTTTGGCATCGTAATGCTGCTTTTGGCAATCTCAGCCTGTCGTAATAACGACGTTAGATCTGCACGCGATACAAATACTGCCGAAACCGACACCACCATTGAAGCACTTCAAGAAAATTTATGGCAGCAGCCGGCAGCAGATAGTATTCGTGAGCGACTGGTTTTTCTGCTGATTGAAAACCAGCAGCATGATGCAGCAATCTTACATGCCGACACCCTGCTGATGCATCGCCCCGGTAATCCGGCCTATTTGTTTATGAAAGCCGATGCGCTGGAACGCAAGGGCGATACAAGCAATGCCATCCTTTATTTTCAGGAAGCCATTACTGCAGCCGGTTTTTTTACAGACGCATCGCTTCGACTGGCAAATCTCTACGCAGAAAATGGGAATGCGAAAGCCCTGACAATATGCGATGATCTGCTGCAGCAGGATGGTGCGCAACGCATGCGCAGCCAGATTCTTTTTGTGAAAGGGATCTACTTTGTACAAACAAAACAAACTGCTAAAGCATTGGCCTTGTTTGATCAGCTGATCCGCGAAGACCATGTATTCATGGATGCCTATATTGAAAAAGGACTTGTTTTTTATGATCAGGGTAAATACGAAGAAGCCTATAAAGTGTTTACTTTGAGTACAGAAGTGAGCAATGCTTTTGCAGAAGGATATTTTTGGATGGCGAAATGCGAGATGAAAACAGGGCGCAAGAAAGAAGCCATCGCCAATTTCAAAAGAAGCTTGGCGCTCGATCCTTCCATTGAAGAAGCGCGCACAGCATTGCAATCACTGGAAAAACCATAACAACCCGCAAAACTCATATCATGCCCCTCATCGCACCCTCACTCCTATCAGCCAACTATCTACAGCTTCAAGCCGACTGCAATATGCTCAATGAAAGCGAAGCCGACTGGTATCATTTAGATGTAATGGACGGACGCTTTGTTCCGAATATTAGTTTTGGCCCGATGCTGGTACAGTTTTTTCGCAAGGCAACGAAGAAAGTCTGCGATGTACACCTGATGATTGAAGAACCCGAACGCTATGCAGAATCGTTTCGTGATGCCGGTGCCGATATTCTTACCGTACATGTAGAAGCATGTAAACATTTGCACCGCAACATTCAGCAAATCAAATCGCTGGGCATGAAAGCCGGCGTTGCCATCAATCCGCATACGCCCGTTGAAACTTTGAAAGATATTTTACACGATCTAGATCTGGTATGTGTGATGAGTGTGAATCCGGGCTTTGGCGGACAGGCATTCATACCGCATACACTCCAGAAAATTGCAGCTCTGAAAGCCATGATTACCGCACAGAAACTTTCAACGCTGATTGAAGTGGATGGCGGCGTTACCCTTGAAAATGCTCCCTCGCTTGTAGCTGCAGGTGCCGATGTATTGGTGGCAGGAAACACCGTGTTTAAGTCGAGCAACCCAAAAGAAACCATCGCGCAGCTGAAGAAAATACAATAACGGATTGCCATCACGCTTTGCACTAAAAAACGGCTTTGAAAGCGGATTTTAATTCAACTCTTCCGACTGTATTACGAAATCAATAAATCCTTAGTTTCGGTTAACAAAACCAACTTAGGATGCTTGCTTCTTCTCCCTTGCTTCAGTTCCTGAAATGGGAACAGGAAATGCCCGATACCGTTTTTCTGAAACAACC
>CAZDGV010000064.1:1212-2716 GCA_964505195.1 uncultured Chitinophagaceae bacterium | reverse complement strand
CGAAAACGGTAATAGGTTTTATTGTAGTCGATCCATTCATTGTTGTAGGAAGATGTTTGTCCTACAACATCCATGAACAGGCCAACGAAAAATACCCAAAAGAAAAACCGTTTTTGCATGTCTGACTAATTGCCTCGTTTTTTATTGATCAGTTCGAGTCGCATTGAAAAAATATGGGTATAGAGCGGATTGGCCTGGTTGGCAAGATTGGTAAATGCATAGTCGATCATCAAGCTTTTACCCAGCCGAAATCCTGCACCTGCGCCGGGTTGATAGATCCATACCTTTTTCTGGTTCAGGGTATCTCCATCGGCCAGTGCTTGTTGAAAATTATAAACACCAGCACGCACAAAAAACTGATCTTTCAAACTCAATTCCGCACCAATGCGGGGATCGGCACTGAGCAGTCCTGAACGTATGAGGGTATTGCGTTTGCCATCGAAAGTGATTTCAAGATTCGCCTCTGCTTTCAAAAGCAAATCAGTGCGTAGCGGAAAATCGTAGGCCGCACCTACAATCAAGCGGGGTGCAGTGAGTTCAGTCGATTGTACAGGGATATCATTGTTGGTAAGGTACAGCACTTCCTTCTCACGCTCTGTGAATTGAAAGGACCAAGCATTGAAAGTCGTGGTAATGTCTCTTGCTGCTACACCTACGGACCATCGCTTGCCCTCCATCTGCCATCCTCCGTCTAATCCAAAACCCCAGGCCGTAGCGAAAGCCCCCACTCTACGATGGATGATTTTTGCATTCACCCCAAAACTCATTTTTCTGTCGCGGCTTGCTTTTAATTTTTGAGCATAGGATAAAATAAAAGCATAATCGGCCGATGAAAAGGATGTTATATTGTTGTAGTTGATACTGCCATCAGGCTCTACCAGAAATAAGGTATTGGGAATATCATCTACCGCAAAACGAAGAAAGGAAAAAGCGAGCGTACGCTTTTTATCATAGAGGGGCAGCGCAACACTGCCAAAATCGTACTTTCCAATACCCGCAAAATATTCGGCATGCATGAAGGAAACCGAAGGCTGCGTTTCAATACCTACCAGTCCGGCCGGATTCCAATATCCCGCCGTAGCGTCGCGTACCGAGGCCACCTGAGCGCCACCCATTGCCAAGCCGCGTGCCCCAGCACCGATATTAAGAAACTCGTTAGAATATTTTCTGAACTGAGCATACGTAATCGCTTGCAAGCAGGTGAGAAAAATCAACAGAGGCAAGTGAATACGCCAGAAAATTTTTGAAGGTAAAAATATCGCCATGAATGGCTTCAAATTTATGCAATCGCAGGGCTAAAATCAATACCCATTTGATAAGAATTGCCTTAAAACCTGGTTTTTGTGCAAGATTGGTAATGCAGGGAATGATTTACGTATTTTCTTATACTACTTTTGTCGCAAAACAAAGGATTCATGACACTGCTGGAAGAACTGAAATGGAGGGGCATGGTGCAGGATATCATGCCCGGCACCGAAGAGCAGCTGCAAAAAGCATGCACAAC
>CAZDGV010000064.1:0-1112 GCA_964505195.1 uncultured Chitinophagaceae bacterium | reverse complement strand
TGCTGATGAACAATTACGACTGGATGAAAGATTACAGTTTCATCGGCTTTTTGAGAGATATCGGAAAACATATTACCATCAATTACATGATGGCGAAGGACAGTGTGCGCAAGCGACTGGAAGGAGAAAACGGCATCAGCTATACCGAATTTGCCTATCAGCTTTTGCAGGGGTATGATTTTTTATGGTTGTTTCAAAACAAAGACTGCAAGCTGCAGATGGGCGGCAGCGATCAGTGGGGGAATATTGTTACAGGTACAGAGCTGATACGCAGAAAGACAGGTGGTGAAGCATTTGCCTTTACTTGCCCGCTCATTACCAAGGCAGACGGCGGAAAATTTGGAAAGACAGAGAGCGGTACGGTATGGTTAAGTGAGGAAAGAACAAGCCCCTATCAGTTTTATCAGTTCTGGCTGAATGCATCCGATGCAGATGCAGAAAAATGGATCCGTATTTTCACCTTTTTACCACGCGAAGTTATTGATTCGCTAACCCAAGCGCATCAGGAAAACCCCGCTCAGCGCATGCTGCAGAAAAAACTAGCTGAGGAAGTAACTTTATTCGTGCACGGAGAAATCGCTTTACAACAAGCCATTACAACAACGGCAACGCTTTTTGCAGCGCAACATGCACCAGCAGAAAGTTTGAGCGCGGAAACACTGGAAGGAATGGAGGGCGTGATTAAACATAGTTATTCGCTCGAAAAACTGACTGCAGGTATAGATGTGGTGAGTTTCCTGGCAGATGCCGGTATTTTTCCCAGCAAGGGCGAAGCGCGAAAAATGGTGCAGGGCGGCGGTGTCAGCATCAACCGACATAAAGTAACCGGCATAGATATGCAGGTAAATACAGCGCTGCTTTTGCACGAAAAATACCTGTTGGTACAAAAAGGGAAGAAACATTATTACCTGGTGATTGCCAACTAAGCAATTTTGACCCCAAAATTGGCTGGAAACTATCCAATTTTATTTGGATGATCTTTTGAAGCGCTCTATTTTTGCACCCTTCCACATCGGATTGCCCGATAGTATAATGGCAGTACGACAGATTTTGGTTCTGTTTGTCTTGGTTCGAATCCAGGTCGGGCAACAATCCAACAAAAAACCCGCTGA
>CAZDGV010000063.1:0-3777 GCA_964505195.1 uncultured Chitinophagaceae bacterium | reverse complement strand
GCATTACATGCATTTGCAAAAACTTAACAGCCAAGATTTGGAAACACGATTTGAAATGGCGCAACTTTGTAACATCCTTTTGATATTACCTTTTTCTCATAAGCAGTTAGTTTTGGTTAAGCGACCCCGGTTTCTACCGGGGTTTTTTATTGTACCACCAGGCGGCTGCAATACTGCCTGCTACATCGGCTGCCATATCACCGATGGAAAAATCTCTGCTTACGATGGGTAATAACTGAACAAATTCCATGGCAATCCCATAGATCGAAGAAATTGCTACTACTATTAGTAATACTGATTTGTTCAATGGCTTTTTGTGGTTCAAATAGTTTAGCCAAAGCAGCGTAAAAACGCCAAACAGAATAAAGTGTATGATTTTATCGGATTGAGGAAACAGCTTTATACCATCTCGCTCCATTCCCTGAACTGAAATAACCAGGGCTACAAAAACGATGACCGACCAAAGAATGGCCGGCCATTTGCTTGTTGAAAATTTCATATTTGCAGGTTAACCTACCATTCCGGCATAGGCAGCGGCATCCATGAGGCCGTCAACTTCGGAAGGATTATTGAGCGTCATTTTTACCATCCATCCCGCGCCATAGGGGTCACTGTTCACCAACTCAGGCTGACTTTCCAGCGCAGGATTGATTTCAGTAACCGTACCTGAAAGTGGCAGGAAAAGGTCGCTTACAGTTTTTACCGCTTCCACGGTACCAAACACTTCTTCGGCCTGTAGGGCTTTGCCTATGGTGGAAACATCCACATAAACAATATCTCCCAGTTCGCGCTGGGCAAAATCGGTAATACCTACTACGGCAACATTACCTTCTTCAAGGCGTATCCATTCGTGATCTTTGGTGTAACGCAGGTTGTCGGGGAAATTCATGTGTTTTGATTTATCGTTTGATAAGCGCTGCTAAATTCCTTGATTTGCGGCATTCAGAAAAATAAAAATTTGCGCACCATCCGCATCTTTTTAATCCGGATATCCTCTTTGGGCCGGTCATTTGCATCCCGCTCCACACCCGCAATGGCATCTACCACTTCCATTCCCTTCACCACTTCCCCGAAAACCGTATAATTGCCATCCAGGTGCGGCGCACCGCCCAGGGTTTTGTATACTTCCCGGTGTGCCTCGGGAATTTTTCTGCCACCCAAGCGCTTTATCTCCACTTCATTTAAACTGCTGTCGGTAAAAATCTTTCCCTGTACAATATAAAACTGACTACCACTGCTGGCTTTTTCAGGGTTATTGTCTCTTGCTGCTGCCAAAACACCTCTTTTGTGGAATAGGGCAGGATCAAATTCGGCGGAAATTTTATATCCTACGCCACCATTGCCCAATCTTTGTCCGGCAACTGCCTGCTTGCTGTTGTTGTCGCCGGCCTGAATCATAAAGTCTTTGATTACTCTGTGAAACAGAATGCTGTCGTAATATTTTTGTTTTACCAGTTTTAGGAAGTTCTCACGATGCTTAGGCGTTTGCTGATAAAGCTTCAAAATGATATTGCCCTTGCTTGTTTTGAGCTTTATTTTTCTTTCTCCTCCTGCATGGGCAGCGGCTATGATGAGCAAGAAGATCGTGACCAAAGATATTTTTTTCATCAGAACCCTTTTTGCTGAAAATAAAGTAAGATATGATCTTTCAAAAAATCTTCCTGTTCTCTTAATCCCATGCTGGGCATGGCTTTCAGCTGTTTAAAATGGGGCCAGCCATCTTCATCCAGGTGCTCTAATTCAAAGTAGCCGCTTTGCGCCATAAGGCTGCATACCGCTACGTGCATCAGATCCTGCTTTTGTTCTTTCGTAAACTTATCGCGCAGCTGTCCGAATTCCTGTATGCCAATTAGAAAAAGAATGGTTTCCAGGTCGGGCTTTTTGCCAAAGCGCTCCACCAGCTTGGTTTCCAGCTCCATCCAGCGTACAAACAGATCATTAGCTGCATTCATAATGCGCAAAGGTACGCGAAACGGATTTTGCTGTTTTGATTTCAAGCAGACAGTACTACCCATCGGTTCGGTAAAATGGCACATCTTTGTAGTAATGAAGGCCCTTGTGTATAAATCAACCGGCAGCTGGTACACCGTTAAAACAACGGAAGGGGAATTTTTACAGGCGCGTATCAAGGGTAAGTTCAAAATCGACGATATCACTTCTACCAACCCTATTGCGGTGGGGGACTGGGTATCTCTTGAAATTGAAAATGAAGTGGAGCGCACCGCCATGATCCATGAAATTGCTACGCGTCGTAACTATATAAACCGACAATCGCCGCACCGGAAGCATCAGCAGCATATTGTTGCAGCTAATATTGATCAGAGCGTATTGCTGGCCACCCTTCGTTCACCGCGCACTTCGCAGGGGTTTCTTGATCGCTTTTTAATTGCCAGCGAAGCCTATCATATTCCTTCCGTGATTATTTTCAATAAGGCAGATTTGTACCGGGAAAAAGACATGGCATTGTATGCTGAAATGAAAGCCATGTATGAAAAAGTGGGCTATGGTGTTTACCTCTTGTCGCTTGAAACAGGAGAAGGATTGGCACCTTTGTATCCTTTATTTGCAGGGAAAATATCATTGCTTAGCGGACATTCGGGGGTAGGTAAATCTACATTTATCAATCAGTTATTTCCAGAACTGAATTTGCGTACGCAGGAAGTGAGCGGCTGGAGCGGAAAGGGAATGCATACCACCACTTTTGCCGAAATGTTCGACCTGCCTGATGGCGGAAAAATCATTGACACCCCCGGCGTAAAGGAGTTTGGGTTGGTGGATCTTTCACGCCAGGAGCTATCTCATTATTTTCCGGAAATGCGCAGTCTGCTTACCGGCTGTCAGTTTAATAACTGTTTACATATCAACGAGCCAGGTTGCGCAGTAAAAAAAGCGGTTGCTGATCACGCTATTCATCCACTGCGATATATCAGCTACTGTACGATACTTGAAAGTTTAGAAGAAAATAAATACTGAGTGCTAGGATTCGGATTGCTTTTCAGCCGATTGAAACCAACCGGCATATTGAATGTAGTTATTGGCAATGCGATGAATTTCTCCATTGATTAACTCCTCACTGATATTTTTTACTTTTTTTGCCGGTACACCCGCGTAAATGCTTCCAGCTTCCACCACCGTGCCTTCCAAAACCACTGCTCCTGCAGCGATGATGGAATTACTGTGTACTACCGCATTATCCATTACAATTGCCCCCATGCCAATTAACACATCGTCATGAATGGTACAGCCATGCACAATGGCATTATGCCCAATGCTCACATTGTTGCCGATGATGGTTTTTGTTTTTTGATAGGTGGCATGCAGCACGGCTCCGTCCTGCACATTTACTTTGTTGCCCAGTCGAATGCTATTTACGTCACCACGTACCACCGCATTAAACCAAAAACTGCATTGATCGCCGGCGATGATATCGCCTACAAGCGTGGCGTTGGGGGCAACAAAACAATTGCCGCCTAGCTTTGGATAGATTCCTTCTACGGGAAGAATGACTGGCATAGATGATTGTATAGGGTTGTAAAAATATTTTAAATGTCTTTTTTCAAACTACAACAAATATCTGTCTTTCCCGCAGCTGCAATGGCTTATTTTTATGGTTTGAAATAATTTGGATTTTTACAGCATGACCAATCGGCAACTTTTTTTGCAGCATGTAGCACAAACTTCACAAGCGCCGCTTGCCATTGAAATGGTGCGTGCCAGTGGCTGTAAACTTTGGGATTCCGATGGCAAGGAGTATATCGATCTTATTGCCGGTATCAG
>CAZDGV010000062.1:0-3928 GCA_964505195.1 uncultured Chitinophagaceae bacterium | reverse complement strand
TTGTCCTGAAATAGGTTAACAATTCATCACAACTAAAAAACTACCAAGTAATTCCCTCCTCCTTCCTACATTTACCCTATGGAATTTACTGTTACGCTTACCATCATCATTCTCACCGCCATTATTTCATTCTCGGCATTTGGCAACCAGAAAGTAATCAACGACCTGGTATTTTGGCCGCCGATGATTAAAAATCGTCATCAGTATTATAGATTCATTACATCCGGATTTATCCATGCTGATATTGCACACCTTGCATTCAACATGATTACGCTCTATTTTTTCGGGCGGGCGATGGAACTGTTTTTTATTGAAAAAATCGGTAAGCCGGGATTCTTGCTTTTTTATCTGGGTGGTATCATGGCTTCAGAAATTCCATCCTACCTCAAGCACATGAACGATTATCATTATCGTAGCTTGGGTGCTTCCGGTGCTGTTACTGCCATCTTGTTTTCATTTATTCTGCTGGCACCCTGGCAAACGCTCTACGTATTTTTCTTCCCCTTGCCGGCTATCATTTTTGCAGTGCTTTATCTGGTGTACACCGCTTATATGGCCAAGCGCGGGGGCGACTTCATCAACCATAGCGCTCATCTTTGGGGCGCGATTTATGGAATCATTTTCACCATTGTAATGGAGCCTGGCGTGATCGGTCATTTTTTACAGCAACTGCTGCGGCCGGAATTTAATTTTTAGCAAGAGCCATTTCACTCAGCCTGCCATGTAAGTTGCAGCACCTTTTGTGTGTGTTCGGTAATTTTAAAACGATCATCGATACGATAACCCAATACCCAAACAATACGCTGCGCACTTTCCAGCACCCAAACTTTTTCTTTTTCCGTTCGTGAAAGTTTCAGATCAATAAAGAAGCGTGCCAGCTTTTTCTTTTTGCGCATTCCAAGCGGATAAAAATAATCACCCTGTTTCCATTTGCGCAATATGAGTGGATACTGTAAATCTTTGGCATCGAGCAAAGCCGTTGTAGCATCGTTTGAAACCTCGGGAAGTTTAGTGTGGAAGTTGCTGAACGATAAAGTGCCTGATGGAAATTGCAATACTTTTTGTCCGGCTTCGATTACATAATGCTCGGAATCAGTACTTCCCATTGGTGCAATGATGAGCCAGTGACGGTGACGAATGATGCGAAAAGGCATGCTAGGCGAATTCAAAAAACTGCCCGAAGCGGCCTTTGTAAGTTTATATACCTCCTCCACCTGCTTTTCAGCGAAACCAAAGCGGCGAATGATTTCGAAAACCAACGCGGTATTATTGTACTGCAAAAGTTGCTTGATGGGAATATGCAGCTCTGCTTCTTTTTGCTTGCATAGTTTGTTGATAATCTGTTGCAAACCCATTTCATACAATGCTTCGATCGACTGAAAACGACGGATATTTTGCAAAAGATTTTCGCGCAGCTGCGGATATACTTTTTCAATGGAAGGGATAATAGTGTGACGCAAGTAATTGCGTGTATATTTTTCTTCAGCATTGCTGCTGTCTTCCACAAAATTGAGCCCCACCTTTTCCGCATGGTCAGCAATCATGGCTCTGCTAAAAGAAAGCAGCGGTCGGCGAATATTTCCATGTGCCGCAGGAATGCCTTTGAGACCACGCAAGCCGGTCCCTCGAAAAAAATGCATGAGCAAAGTTTCAATATGATCATCGGCATGATGCGCCGTGAGCAGATACACACTTTTATTCACTCCTCGGGCAAACAAATCGGCCTTCTCTTCCTGCACTATTTGGTCAAACCATTCATAACGCAATTCCCTTGCCGCTTCTTGAATAGAAAGCTTATGCCTGTCCGCCCAGGCTTGGGTTTCAAAAGCTGTTACCCGCAAGTCGCACCCAAATTCTTCAGCCAGCGTTCTTACAAATACCTCATCACGCTCACTTTCATCCCCGCGCAATTTAAAATTGCAATGCACCATCATGAAGTCGAACCCTGCACCCCTGCACAAATCGGCCAGCACAACAGAATCCACTCCTCCACTCACTGCTAATACCAGTCGATCGTTTGGCTGGAAGAGCTGCTGTGCAGCAACCTGACGCGTAAATGCTTTTAATAAACTCATGAAGGGATACAGTATAACTATTTAAAGACAAGTTCCGTTAAAATGGATTTCATAAAAACCTTAAGGAAATGAAATGCTAATCGCATATTTCTTCATATGCTCCCCGCAATTCGTTGAGGGCATGCCGGTCGCCCTGTTGCTCAGCAACGCGCATCCCTTTCTGATACCATTCGATGGCCATTTCGAGTCTGCCATTGCGTTCATGCAGCTTTCCCAGATGATAGTAGGATCCAACATAATCAGGCTGCTGCGCTAGCAGGGAGGAAAAACAGGTCTCCGCTGTAGTATCATCGCCGCGTTTTACCCATTCCAATGCCAGCGCATGCTGCAGAAAAGCATCGTTAGGCTGCTGCGCCAACATTTCCTGAATGTGTTCAATGCGATCCATACAAAGGGTTGATAAAAAATCTGTGCTACGCCTTATTTGTTAACAATATTTTCTGCTCAACTTTTTGCAGATGAACAGATAAACTCATTTATCTTTGCTTAGTTGCATAAACAACTAATTTTAAGCCGCTAAAACAAATTTCAATGAAGGTATTAGTCTGCATCAGCAAAACACCCGACACCACAGCAAAAATAGCTTTCACCGACAACAACACGAAATTTGCGACCGATGGTGTGCAGTGGATCATCAATCCATACGACGAATGGTATGCCCTTGTGCGCGCCATCGAACTAAAAGAAAAAGATGCTGCTGTAACCATACATCTTGTTACCGTGGGCGCTTCCGATGCTGAACCCATCATTCGTAAGGCACTGGCCTTGGGTGGCGATGAAGCGATTCGCATCAACACGGAGAGTGCAGACAGCTACTACGTAGCCGCACAAATTGCTGAGATTGCGAAGCAAGGTGGTTATGATTTGATTTTCACCGGTAAGGAAACGATCGACTATAACGGTGCCTCCATCGGCGGCATGCTTTCTGAAATGCTCGATATGCCTTATGTTTCTCTGGCTACCAAATTCGACCTGAACGGAAATACTGCTACCATTCAGCGCGAAATTGAAGGCGGAGAAGAAACCTGCGAAGTAAGTTTACCGGTGGTGGTAAGCTCTCAGAAAGGAATGGCTGAGCAACGCATCCCCAATATGAAAGGCATCATGAGTGCACGCACCAAACCCCTTAAAGTTGTAGAGCCCATCGCAGCAGATACCCTTACTTCGGTGGCAAACTTTGAACTTCCTGCGGCAAAAGCAGGTGTGAAACTGGTGGATGCCGAACAGGTGAGCGAACTGGTACGCTTATTGCATGAAGAAGCAAAAGTGATTTAAGCATCTTTCTAAATCTATCAAAGAACAAAACCATTTTATAATATTCGACAATTACTGATTTCTTCTTTCAATTGTCAATGATTAACACAAAGCACTATGTCAGTATTAATTTTCATCGATGCAGCAGAAGGACAAATCAAGAAATCATCTTATGAAGCCCTTTCATACGGCGCGAAAGTAGCTGAGCAACTGGGTACACATGCCGATGCAGTATTACTGGGTACCACCGCGGAAGACCTTGCTTCATTGGGCAAATACGGCGTGAAGAAAATTTATCATGTAGCCGATGCGGCATTCAACCATATGGATGCGCAGAACTATGCGGCAGCCATTACTGAAGTGGCCAAATCATGCGGTGCTTCTGTAATCATTGCATCGAATAATCTTACCGGCAAAGCCGTTGCACCGCGTCTTTCTGTTCGTTTGAAAGCAGGTTTGGTGGCAGGTGCGAATGCCCTACCCGATCTTTCACAAGGATTCACGGTGCGCAAAGCCGTATTCAGCGGAAAGGGCTATGCCCATGTGCGTATTGATACCCCAATAAAAATCATTGCCTTGATGCCAAATGCCTATTTGAT
>CAZDGV010000061.1:0-4103 GCA_964505195.1 uncultured Chitinophagaceae bacterium | reverse complement strand
CGGAACGGATTGCCATCAGGCCGGGCATTTCTGCTTCGGCAAGGCGAATTTCTTTGCGGCCCCATTCGGCCAGGCTGATATCTGCCACTTTATAGGGCAAACTAAAATCGATGTTTGATTGTGTTTTGGTAATGGACATGTGATGTTTTTTAGCCGGGCAAAGGTACGTGTTTCCGGGCATCTTCCTTAAAGTATTATTAGCAGGTATAATTAACAGGGGATTGGCCTTAATAAGGCTTGCGCTATTGAACGCTGATCTTGATATCTGGGGCATAGAAAATCCGCCCCTGCTTGTCTTTAACCGATATGAGATCAATCAGTATTTCATCCTTCGGCTTCAGCGATTCGTAAATCGATTGCTTCCAAAGATCGCTGAGCATATTGGTTTCCCGGAACTCCTTACTAAGCAGGTTGCGACGGGTTTTCAATTTGCCCGTAGTTTCATCCTCATACTGGTCGTTGCTGAAATAGTTGACTCTAAAACTGCGTATGGTATAGCGCTGCTTTTGTTCATCCATTACCCATATAGCAGTATCAATCATGGTGCGCACCGTTTCAACGGGATGTACACCGGCTTTATAATAACCCCAGAAACTTTGAAGTGCCGGAGGTTGTAAGCTTGGCTTTTCCTGTGCATGCGTTTGTGAGAAAACACATGTAAGTAAAACCAACATCAGGATGGTAGTTCGTAACAGCATAAAATTAATATTACGCTATTTGCATAATGAATTTGCTCAACGCATTCCTTACAATTGCTGCATGCTTTCGCGAATGGCGTTGATCTTGGCTTCTGTATCTGCTTTTTTCTTGCGCTCTGCTTCCACCACTTCGGGTTTTGCATTTTGTACAAAGCGCTCGTTCTCCAGCTTTTTACTTACCGACAATAAAAATCCTTCCAGGTATTCCAGTTCTTTTTTCAAACTTTCTTTCTGTGCGCTGGTATCGCTGAGTGCTTCTGCCTGTAGGAAAAATTTGTCTTGCCCCACTACCACTGTTGCAGCGCCTGCTATTGCTTCCTGTGTGCGTGTGAGGGAAGCAGCGTTCACCTGCTTCATCAGTATTTTTTCGGTGTTATAGTAAAGCGAAGATTGATTGCTCAACACACTCAGCTGAATGGTGTCTTTCGGTTTTAAGTTGAGTTTGTTTCTTGCATCACGCAGCGCGGTGATGATGGCTTTCAACTGCTCGCCATCTTGCAGTCGCTCGGCATTTGCATTGTTTTCATCAATGACACTTGCTTTTGCAGGCCACTGTTTCACGCAGAGGTCATCTTTTCTTTCATCGAGGAGATGATAAATCTCTTCTGTAATAAAAGGCATGTATGGATGCAGCATTTGCATGAGCAAGCTGTAATAGGTTTTGGTTTTCGCAAGCAGCTGTGCATCGGTGGGAGCACCGAAAGCAGGCTTGGTCCATTCCAGGTACCAGCTGCAAAAATCATCCCATATCAGCGTGTAAATGGTTTTGAGCGCTTCGCTGAGTCGGAATTGCGCAATCAGCTGATCCACTTCTTCCTTTGTTTGCCACAAGCGTTGCTCAAACCAGTTGCATGCAAAATAGGTTTGAGCTGCTTCCGCTTCCGATAAGGCAGGTTGCACAATGCCGTTCGGGTTGTTTTCCCACATCTTAATCAGCTTGAGTGCATTCCACATTTTGTTGCAAAAATTTCTGCCTTGCTCATTGCTACTTTCATCCCAAAGCAAATCGTTTCCGGCAGGGGAGGCAATCATAATACCAAAGCGCACAGCATCCGCTCCGTATTGGTCAATCATCGCCAGCAAGTCGGGTGAGTTGCCCAGGCTCTTGCTCATTTTGCGGCCCAGCTTATCTCTTACAATGCCTGTAAAATACACTTCGCGGAAAGGGATCTGTTGCTTGTATTCCATACCCGCCATGATCATGCGTGCCACCCAAAAGAAAATGATTTCGGGTGCGGTTACCAGCGTGTTGGTAGGGTAGTAGTAAGCAACATCCTTATTGCCGGGGTTGCTCAATCCTTTAAACACTTCAAAAGGCCATAGCCAGGATGAAAACCAGGTATCCAGGCAATCTTCATCTTGTTTTAAATGCAATTTCGAAGCATCAGAACCAAATTTTTCAGCATAGCGTTGCTTCGCTTCATCTTCCGATGCAGCTACAACGTAGTTGCCTTGCTGATCATACCATGCCGGTATGCGATGTCCCCACCAAAGCTGGCGACTGATACACCAGTCTTTGATGTTTTCCATCCAGTGGCGATAGAGATTTTTGAATTTGGCGGGATAGAATTTAACTTCATCGTTCATTACCACTTCCAGTGCCGGACCGGAAATCTTTTTCATATCCACCCACCACTGTAAACTCAGTCGCGGTTCCACTACCACATCGGTTCTTTCACTGTAGCCCACTTCGCTGGTGTAGGTTTCTGTTTTTACCAAGTGTCCTGCTGCTTCCAGCATGGGAATAATTTGCTTTCTTGCTTCGAAGCGATCTACACCCACCAGTATTTGCGCAGCTTCACTAATGGTGCCATCGTCGTTGAATACATCTACAATTTCAAGCTGATGTTTTTGTCCCAGTTGATAGTCGTTGGTATCATGTGCCGGCGTTACTTTCAAAGCGCCCGTACCAAAATCCATGCTCACATATTCGTCGGTAATAATGGGAATGCGGCGGTTGATCAAGGGAACGAAAGCATGTTTTCCATGCAAATGCATGTAGCGTTGATCTTTGGGGTGTACGCATATGGCCGTATCGCCCATGATGGTTTCCGGACGGACCGTAGCGATTACAATGGATTCCTGTGAACCTTCAATGGCATAACGTAGATGGTAGAGCGTTTGCTGCGTTTCCTTGCGAATTACTTCTTCATCGCTGAGGGCAGTTTTTGCTTTCACATCCCAGTGAATCATTCTTTTACCGCGGTAGATGTATCCTTTGTTGTACAGGTCAATAAACACTTGGATAACTGCACGGTAGTAATCATCATCCATCGTGAAAGTGGTGCGGTCCCAGTCGAGACTGCAGCCCATTTTCTTCAGCTGTTCTAAAATGATGCCGCCGTATTTTTCCTTCCACTCCCAGGCATGTTCCAAAAAAGCATCTCTGCTGAGGTTAGCTTTCTGCATGCCTTTTTCGCGCAGCATCTGAACCACTTTCGCTTCAGTAGCAATAGAAGCGTGGTCGGTACCGGGCACCCAGCATGCATTTTTTCCTTCCATGCGTGCGCGGCGCACAAGAATATCCTGAATGGTATTGTTAAGGCAATGCCCCATGTGCAATACACCCGTAACATTGGGCGGTGGAATCACCACTGTATAAGGGGTTCTGTCATCGGGTGTGCTCTTAAAATATTGCTGATCCAGCCAATGGCGATACCATTTGGCTTCTGACTGCTGATGTTCAAAATTTTTACTCAGTTCCATGTCGCTTTCACACGTTGTTGGGTGGGCAAAGGTAACGCATTCGGGGCAGGGATAGGGGCGGCGGACGGCGAAAAACCGCCTTTGTGCTATCAGTAATTAGATTGTTTTGTGGAGTGCTGAATGGGCGTTAACGACTTGCCGTTGTTTCAACAGTGGCGCCGATGCCCCTGTCGGTGATGGCGTCGCACATGGTTTTGAGGGTGTCGAAGTCGCCCGTTTTTACCGCATATTTTCCCTTGGTGTGAATGAGCCAGGCGCATTGTTCGGCCTGTTCAACGGAGTGGTTGCACACTTCCATAAGGGTGGCGATGACCCAATCGAAAGTGTTGACATGGTCGTTCCAAACAATCAGGCAGCAGGGATCATCTGTATCAGTGAGTACATCCGATTCCAGTTCCTGTTCCAAAACTTCTTTTGTGGCGCTGAACATGGCGCAAAATTATTACACCGCAGCCAGATCTAAAGGGCTGATAAAGGAAAAACAACAGTGCGGGAGAAAGGAAAGTCAAAAAAATTTGGAGGGAACGCCCTGCTGCTTATCTTTGCACTCCCAAAAACGGGAGCATAGCTCAGCTGGTTCAGAGCATCTGCCTTACAAGCAGAGGGTCCGCGGTTCGAATCCGTGTGCTCCCACAAGGCCCTTCAAAGGGCCTTTTTTTATGTTCTTTGTGTACATATTATACTCAGCTTCTTGCAACA
>CAZDGV010000060.1:0-4380 GCA_964505195.1 uncultured Chitinophagaceae bacterium | reverse complement strand
ATCTGATTCCGTATCTCTTCACTGATCACACTTTGGAAAGTGGCTACCATATCGGGATAAGGATGCGGGCCCACAACACTGCCGACAATATAATGCGTATCATCAGCGTGATTGATCCAATCACGGATGGCTTCATTGGTAGCATCTTTGAGGGTTTTGCTTCCGCTGGTTGCAGGCACCACTTTAGCACCCAGCATGCGCATGCGCGCCACATTGGGCGCCTGCCGCTCGATATCCTTTTCCCCCATGTAAACAATGCATTCAATTCCTTTCAAAGCACAAACCGTTGCCGTTGCAACGCCGTGTTGTCCGGCGCCCGTTTCAGCAATAATGCGTTTTTTACCCATTCGTTCTGCAAGAAGAATTTGCCCGATGGTATTATTGATTTTGTGCGCACCTGTATGACAAAGATCTTCTCGTTTGAGCCAGATATGCGTTTGCAGGCGACTACTCAAGCGATTTGCATAAAATAAAGGTGTAGGTCGGCCAACATAATGGCGCAGCAGATGATGAAAGTCTTTTTGAAATGCAGGATCTGCAATGATATCAAGATAGGACGCTCGCAATGCTTCTACATTGGCATACAGCATTTCGGGAATAAAGGCTCCGCCGAAATTTCCGTAATAGCCGTATTCGCTTGGTCGTTTCAAAGTGGTTGACATAATCATTTGTTTATAGACGATAAGGATCTTGAAGTTGTGTTATAAATGCTTGAATCTGCCGCATATCTTTTATGCCCGGGGCTGTTTCAAAGCGACTGTTCACATCTATTCCATAAAGCTTTGATGCATGCGGATGCGTTTTAAAAGCATGCAAAGCATCCGCATCTTCCATACCTATACCCCCGCTTAGTAAAAAGGTCTTTTGAATTTTTTGCTCTAACAACAACTGCCAGTCGAACTTTTTTCCCGTTCCGCCATGTTCCAATGCCCTCGTATCGAACAGGAATAGATCTGCAGCATCTTGATAAGCAGACAAACTTGTAAAATCATCTTCTGAAGCAATACGAAATGCCTTGATGGTTTTGATTGCTTTTGAAAGCTGCACTGTCAATTCGGGCGACTCCTCACCATGAAGTTGTATATAGTCCAGTTTCCATGCCATTACCTGCTGCATGATTTCATCATAACCCGCATTTACAAATACGCCTACTTTTTTTACCTCAACGCTCGCCGAAGCAATTTGGCTTGCTGACAAAAAATGCAGCACAAAACGGGGTGAACGCGGATAAAATATAAATCCTGCCAAGTTCACCTTCATGGCATCCAAAGCATACAGCTGCTGTATATCAGTTATGCCACACACTTTTAAACGCATAACCTTTGTTGGTAGTTTTTCATAAAATCAGCAAATGCTGCTCCGGGATCCGGCTGCTTCATAAACTGTTCTCCCATTAAAAAACCCCGAAAGCCATGATCGCGAAACAGCATGATTTCATCCACGGTTCGAATGCCGCTCTCGGCAACTTTCACCATATCATCAGGCAGTAACGCTGCCATACGTAAACTGCGGTCAATATCCACTTCAAATGTTTTAAGATTACGGTTATTGATACCAACCATATCCACTTGTGCGCAGATATGGCCGAGCTCCGCTTCTTCGTGCAGTTCTAATAATACCTCGAGAGAAATGCTTTTAGCATAAGTTGCGAGCGACTGCACTTCGGCGGATGAGAGACAGGCAGCAATGAGTAAAATCACATCCGCCCCACCGCGTTTTGCCTCGTCGATTTGCAATGGGTCGATGATAAAATCTTTGCGCAATAATGGCAGCGACTGCGCACTGGCTGCACGCAAATCTTCCATGCTCCCACCAAAAAAATCGTGGTCGGTCAGCACGCTTAATCCGGATGCACCATGTTGCACATAAGCATCGGTAACCGACATCAGATCTGCCTGTAAATTGATTGCACCCTTGCTGGGGGAACGCCTTTTGAATTCAGCGATGATACCAGATTGCGCATCATTCATTAAATGAGCTTTTAAAGAAAGGGGCTTTCGGCTTTGAGTATGCAAATGCAGACGCTCTTCGTGCAACGTTTTTTTTCGGGCAGCTTCCACTTCTTTTCTTTTCTGCGCTATGATGGTATCGAGGATATTCATTTGTAATAGATTACTGCAGAGAAATTAATATTTGAAGGGTTTGATAAGCCTTGCCACTGTCCAAACTTTCCACCGCCGCCTGATAGGCGTCTTCATAGTTGCTGTATTTCCCAGTAGTGAAAAGTCCGCTCGCTGCATTAGCAAGCACGACCGCTTGTTGCGACCAGCTTCCTTCGCCGCGTAGAATACGGACAAAAATCGCGGCAGCTTCTTCCACCGAATCACCTCCTCGCAAGTCTTCCGGAAATACGCGCCGTTTTCCCAGCTGTTCCGGAGTTTTATTATAGCTACCCGTCGACGTAATTACCCGCGTATCGTTGGTAAGCGCAATTTCATCATACCCATCCAAGCCATGCACAATAGTGTAACGCCGATCGGTTTGCTGTAGAAAGTATTGATAAATTCTTGCCATTTCCAAACTGAAAACACCAATAAGCTGATAAGCTGGTTTGGCTGGATTGACCAACGGACCCAGCATGTTAAAAAAAGTACGGATACCCAGATTTTTTCTAATCTGTGCCACTTGCTTGAGTGCTGGATGAAACAATGGTGCATGCAAAAAACAGATGCCGGTTTTTTCCAATTCATTGCGCAGCTTATCGCTTTCATTTGAAAAGCGATAACCGATTTGCTCCATCACATTACTGGCTCCACTAATGGTAGAAGCACCATAGTTACCATGCTTTGCAACTTTTTGTCCGGCACCGGCCACCACAAAGCTTGCCAGCGTTGAAATATTGAATGTATGCTTACCATCTCCGCCCGTGCCTACAATATCCAGCAAATCATCATTTTCCAAATCTGCAGGAACACAAAGTTCCATCAATGCATCGCGGAAGCCATGGAGTTCTGCTATGGTAATGCTGCGCATCAGAAAAACCGTCATGAATGCCGTGATGGCATGTTCATTGTAGGCTCCCTTTCCCAAATCACAGAGCACTTCAAATGCCTCTTGCCTTGAAAGGGTTTTGTGCTCAAAAAGTTTTTCTAATATATTTTTCATGCCAATGAATATTCCTATTGAGATATTTTACTTCCGAAGCCAGTTGCGCAAGATGCTTTCTCCATCAGGCGTTAAAATGCTCTCCGGATGAAATTGAACCCCTTGCACATCGTATGTTTTATGTTGAATACCCATAATCATACCCACTTCATCGGTAGCCGTTATGTCAAATACTTCAGGTAAGGTTTCGGGAGCAATTACCCAGGAGTGATATCGCCCTGCCTCGATGGTTGCAGATAATCCTGCAAAAAGCGGACTGATAGGATCTTCAGCATTCATGCGAATATTGATTGGCGTAGCAACCCCATGAAATACTGATTCTAGATTGATAAGCTTCGCACCAAATGCCTCCCCGATTGCCTGATGACCAAGACAAACACCTAGAATTGATTTGGTAGCAGTATAAGCTTCAATTAATGGCAGCAACAACCCTGCTTCGCTTGGAATACCCGGACCGGGTGATAAAATAATTTTATCGTAGTCTGCTACCTTTTCAAGTGAAATCTGATCGTTGCGATATACATCCACTTTGCCATTGATGATTTTTTCAACCAAATGCACCAGATTGTAAGTGAATGAATCATAATTATCGAAAACTAAAATCTTCATTGCCAATATATTTTACATTTCGAAAATCTTTTGCGCATCAAGCATGGCTTGCTTCAGTGCGCGCAGTTTATTGTTTACCTCTTGCAGCTCGGCTTCGGGATCACTTGCAGCCACCACACCCGCACCTGCACGATAGAACAAGGTATTATCCTTGCTTAAAAAACTGCGAATCATGATGGCATGATTACAGCTACCGTCAAAGCCAATATACCCAATGGCACCTCCATAGTAAGTACGTGGCGTTGATTCAAAGGCCTGTATCAGTTGCATTGCTTTTACCTTGGGTGCACCCGTAAGCGTACCTGCAGGGAAACAGTTTGCAAGCAGTGTAAAAGGATTGCAATCAGCAGGAACGCTACCCGCTATTTCGCTCACCATATGAATGACGTGACTGTAATACTGCACTTTACGTAATGCAGCTACTTGCACATCGCTGCAAACCCTGCTAAGGTCATTGCGTGCGAGATCGACCAGCATAATATGCTCTGCATTTTCTTTTTGATCGTGCAATAAACGCTCAGCCGATTGTGCATCCGAAAGATCATCGCCGCTGCGCTGAAAAGTACCGGCAATGGCATGCAGCATGGCTTTACCGTTACGTACCATCAGCTGTGCTTCGGGCGAAGATCCCATGATTTTATAATCGCCATAATCGAAGTAAAACAA
>CAZDGV010000059.1:0-4395 GCA_964505195.1 uncultured Chitinophagaceae bacterium | reverse complement strand
ATAGCAGGAATCTGCTGCTGTTTGAGTGTTTTCAAATAAAAATACCAGTATTCGTATTTCACGAAAATCGCCATGCTTGGCTGCAGCAAAGCAATAAAGTTGCGTGCATTTGCTGCGCCGTCAAATGGCAGATAGATATACAAATCAGCCAGCTTTTGTTTTTGTGCTGCTTCAAAACCCGAAGGAGAAAAAAAGCTTACTACCAGTTTTGCATGCGGAAAGTTTTTTTGGAGGGCTTCTGCAACCGGTCGGCCTTGCTCAAATTCTCCCTGTGATGCACAGTGCATCCAAATTAGTTGGTTGGAAGGGTTTTGCGCGCGCCAAATCTGCAGTTGCTCTTGCCATTTTTCCCGGCCCTGCAACCATTTTTTTGCCTTTTTGTTGCGGATCGACAATAGCCGAACTGCGCCCAAATAAAAAAAGCGGAAAAGATGATAGAAAAGAATCACCATGCAAAGCTAAGTGTATCCGATAAAATGATCCGCTACATTGAGTTGTAACCAATGATGCGCAAAGGTTTTCAGGCAAAATTGATGTAGCTTCGCCGCGAAAATCACTCCTTGCATGCGACCGATTCAAATGGTGGATTTACACACCCAATACCAGCACATCAAACATGAAGTGGATGCCGCCATGATGGAGGTAATGGAAAGTGCAGCGTACATCAACGGCAAGCCCGTGAGTGCTTTTGCAGATGAGCTTTCTAGCTACTTGGGGGTGAAGCATGTAATTCCCTGTGCCAACGGCACCGATGCGCTGCAAATTGCTATGATGGCCTTGGATCTGAAGCCCGGCGATGAAGTGATCACCCCTTCTTTTACCTATATCGCTACTACAGAAGTGATTGCTTTGCTGCAACTCAAACCTGTTTTTGTGGAGGTGGATCCCAACACTTTCTGCATCGATCCTGAAGCCATCCGAAAAGCCATCACTCCGCGAACCAAGGCCATCGTTCCCGTGCATTTGTACGGTCATGCTGCACCTATGCATGAAATCATGGAAATTGCGGCTGCGCATAATTTGTTTGTCATTGAAGACAATGCACAGGCCATCGGCGCTGATTATATTTTTCCCGATGGCAAGATTGCTAAAACAGGTACCATTGGCACCATCGGTTGTACTTCTTTTTTCCCTTCTAAAAACTTGGGCTGCTATGGCGATGGGGGTGCAATATTTACTTCCGACGACGCTCTGGCGGAAAAATTGCGCATGATTGCCAATCACGGACAAAAAATCAGATACTACCACGATCTGGTAGGCTGTAACTCAAGGTTAGATACACTGCAAGCAGCAGTATTGCGCATCAAGTTGCGTTTGTTGGATAATTATATTGCCGCACGTAATGCAGCAGCTGCTTTTTACGACAAAGCATTTGAAGGTCACCCTCATATCACCACACCATTCCGCGCCGATTATAGCAGACATGTGTTTCACCAATACACGCTCAAGCTTGATGGAAAGGATGATATGGCAGCGTTCCGAAATGGACTGCAGGAATATCTTGCAACCAAGCAAATTCCTTCAATGATTTATTATCCTGTTCCGGCACATCGGCAAAAAATGTTTGCGGCTTTTGGCAGCGGTTCTGCTGTATTGCCCATTACAGACTGGCTTACCGACAGGGTCATTTCACTGCCCATGCATACTGAACTGAGTGAAGTGCAGTTGCAGTATATTGCACAGGAAGTTTTAACCTATATGAACACTTAAAGGATTGGCCCCCTGAGTGGCCATACACATTATGAAAATAGCAGTCGTTGGTACAGGATATGTTGGCCTGGTAACAGGTACCTGCTTTGCAGAAACGGGCAACCAGGTAACCTGTGTTGATATTGATGCAGCCAAAGTTGAGAAACTCAATAGCGGAACCATTACCATCTATGAGCCCGGACTTGAAAAACTTTTCATCCGCAACCAAAAAGAAGGTCGCCTGCATTTTACCACCATTTTGAAGGATGCAGTAGCAGATGCTGAAATTATTTTTCTCGCATTGCCGACACCGCCCGGTGAAGATGGCAGTGCTGATCTAAAATATATTTTGGGCGTAGCGCATGACCTTGGAAAAATTATCACCGATTTTAAAGTCATTGTTGATAAGAGTACCGTGCCCGTAGGTACTGCGGCTAAAGTGCATCAGGCCATTGCGGAAAACTATAAAGGAGCGTTTGCAGTAGTAAGCAATCCCGAATTTTTGCGCGAAGGAGTAGCGGTGGAAGATTTTATGAAGCCCGACCGCGTTGTGATTGGTACTTCCGATGAGCGTGCCCGCAAATTGATGGGTGATTTGTTTGCGCCTTTTGTTCGTAGCGGCAATCCGGTAATATACATGGACGAGCATTCGGCCGAGTTGACCAAGTATGCCGCCAACGCATTTCTGGCGGTAAAGATTTCTTTCATGAACGAAATTGCTCGTCTTTGTGAAAAGCTGGGTGCAGATGTTGATATGGTGCGGAAGGGAATTGGAAGCGATGAACGCATTGGAAAAAGATTTCTTTTCCCTGGCATTGGCTATGGCGGAAGTTGCTTTCCGAAAGACGTGCAGGCCTTGGTGAAATCAGCTTCGGATGTACAATACGATTTTCGCATTTTGGATGCGGTAATGAAAGTGAACGATGCGCAAAAGACCATTCTCATTCCTCGTATCTTGGATTATTTCAAAGGCAATTTGAAAGGCAAAAAGTTTGCCATTTGGGGACTGGCATTCAAACCCAATACCGACGATATTCGCGAGGCGCCTGCTTTATATATCATCGATGCATTGCGTAAAGTAGGTGCAACGGTTTCAGCATTCGATCCCGAAGCGATGAGCAATGTGAAACAATTGCTGGGTGATCAGATTCATTTTGCCGCAAATCAATATGAAGCACTGGAAGCTGCGGATGCATTAATTATTGCTACGGAGTGGAATGAATTCAGAACACCTTCCTTTGAAAAGATCGGATCGCTGCTGCGCAATAAAGTAATTTTCGACGGCCGCAATATTTTCGACCTGGCTCAGATGGAACAGTTGGGCTATCATTATGAAAGCATCGGAAGAAAAACCATTTATTCAAGTCATGCCAGCTAAGCGCGTTTTAATTACCGGTGCAGCCGGATTTTTAGGATCGCATCTTTGCGATCGCTTTGTGGGAGAGGGCTTCCATGTGATCGGTATGGATAATCTCATTACCGGTGATCTGAAAAATATTGAGCATCTTTTCAGTCTGCCTAATTTTGAATTTCATCATCACGATGTAACGCAATTCATTCATATTTCCGGCGATCTGGATTATATATTTCATTTTGCTTCACCTGCCAGTCCTATCGACTATCTCAAAATACCCATTCAAACCTTAAAGGTAGGTGCACTGGGTACGCACAACTGTTTGGGATTGGCGAAAGCAAAGCGTGCGCGCATATTGGTAGCTTCTACTTCTGAAGTGTATGGCGATCCGCTGGTGCATCCGCAAACTGAGGAATACTGGGGCAATGTAAATCCGGTTGGTCCGCGCGGTGTATATGACGAAGCCAAGCGCTTTATGGAAAGCATCACGATGGCCTATAACCGTTTTCACGGATTGGAGACACGCATCGTCCGCATTTTCAATACCTATGGTCCGCGTATGCGACTCAACGACGGTCGTGCCTTGCCTGCATTTATCGGTCAGGCACTGCGGGGTGAAGACCTTACCGTTTTTGGTGATGGTAGTCAAACCAGAAGTTTTTGTTATGTGGACGATCTGATCGAGGGCATTTACCGACTCATGTTCAGCGATTATGAATTGCCGGTGAATATTGGTAATCCTGCTGAGATTTCATTGAAAGAATTTGCATCGGAAATTCTGAAGCTCACCGGTGCATCGGTGAAAATCGTTTACGAACCCTTACCGGTGGATGATCCGCGACAGCGACAGCCAGATATTACCAAGGCGAAGCAGCTCTTAGGATGGGAGCCACGTTTCAGTAGAACAGAAGGTTTGAAAATTACTTATGATTATTTTAAAAACCTTCCGCGCGAAGAATGGTATAAGCAACCAAAAGAATTTGAAAGCAAACAATAACAAGTATCAAGTATATGTCGACTTTTGAAAAAACCATCATGATCACAGGCGGTGCCGGTTTTATCGGTTCGCATGTGGTGCGTTTGTTTGTAAATAAATATCCCGGCTATCGCATCGTAAATGTAGACGCGCTTACCTATGCCGGTAATCTGGAAAATTTGAAAGACATCGAAAGCGCATCGAATTACGCTTTTGAAAAAGCAGATATTATCGATGAAGAAAGGATTGAAGCCCTGTTTCAGCAATATCATTTTGATGCAGTAATTCATCTGGCGGCAGAGAGCCATGTCGATCGCTCCATCATGGATCCTTTGTCGTTTGTGCGCACCAATGTGCTTGGAACGGTGGTATTGCT
>CAZDGV010000058.1:0-4477 GCA_964505195.1 uncultured Chitinophagaceae bacterium | reverse complement strand
CTGAATCGGGAAATTGCGATGGAAGACCGCTACCGTATGAACCATGCGGCCTATGCCAAAAAAATAGCAGCATTGCTTGCAGAAGAAAACATTGCTATGCTGCAGCACTTTGATGATGCGGCGATTCGCACACAAATCTTTCGTATGCTGCTGGCGGCTACCCAAAAAATTCCACTCGCGCTCTTGCCTCCGCTCATGCAGCAGTTTAAGCAGCTTGCTGCAGAAAATCATATCCTGCAACAGGAAGCATCTAACCTTTTCCGTAAAAGAAAGCAGTTAAGTACGCTAGAAAAATACGAATGGCTGTGGGTGGTACTGCTTACCGTGCTGATCTGTTGGATCATCTTTGCATCGGTGCGCTGATTGCTTTGCTTTATTTTTGCTTTATGCACTATGTATCTGCGGATGAACTGAGCAAAAGTTTTGGCATCAAACCACTTTTTGAGGGACTTAGCTTTCACATTGAAGAAGGGGATAAAATCGGTATCATCGCCCGCAACGGTGCGGGCAAATCTACCCTCCTAAAAATACTTGCGGGCAAAGAAATACCCGACCAGGGCAAGCTATGGATACATAAAGAGGTAGAGGTTGCACTTTTTGAGCAAGAGCCGGCTTATGAAGCAAATGAAACGGTACTTGAAAATATTTTTCATGATGCACATCCGATCATTGCAGCCATCAAAAACTATGAAGCGGCATCAGAACAGAGCGATGCCGAAGCCATCAACCAGGCGATTATTAAAATGGACGAGCTGGGAGCATGGAATTTTGATGCAAAAGTGAAACAGATCCTCGGCAAGCTGAACATTCACCAGCTTCAGCAACCGATGCATACCCTCAGCGGCGGACAACGCAAAAGAGTAGCACTAGCCAAAACACTGATTGATATTGGCTTTGAACACAAACATGTACTGCTCATCATGGACGAACCTACCAACCACCTTGATGTGGAAATGGTAGAGTGGCTGGAGTACTATCTCACACAGGAAAAGATGACTTTGCTTTTGGTTACACACGATCGCTATTTTCTGGATGCTGTTTGCAAAGAAATATGGGAGCTTGATAACGGAAAACTATTTGTGTATAAAGGTGATTATGAAAACTACCTGGAAAAAAAATCTGCACGACAGGAAAGTGAAGCTGCAAGCATAGATAAGGCACGTAATTTATATCGAAAGGAATTAGAATGGATGCGGAAGCAGCCAAAGGCACGCACTACCAAAAGCAAAGCCAGGCAGGATCGTTTTTATGATGTAGAAAACAAAGCCAACCAGCGCATAGAAGATCAACAAGTACAGCTAAACCTGAAAATGAGTCGGTTGGGCGGCAAGGTAGCAGAACTCAAAAAAGTATATAAGCAGTGGGGCGATAAAATCATCCTAAAAGGATTTGACTATACTTTCAAAAAAGGAGAACGGATTGGTGTGGTGGGAAAGAATGGAGCCGGCAAAACCACATTTATAGAACTAATTCAGGGCTTGGAACAGCCCGATAGCGGAAAAATCAACATTGGCGATACCGTTATTTTCGGCAATTACAGTCAGGCCGGACTGGAATGGAAAGAAGACCAGCGTGTAATTGAATATGTAAAGTCGATTGCAGAAAGCTTTCCGCTGGCAGACGGAGGCAGTTTGAGTGCAGCGCAGTTTCTGCAGCGTTTTCTTTTTGAGCCCGACAAACAGCATACCTATATCTCAAAGCTCAGCGGTGGTGAAAAAAGAAGATTATTACTACTAACTGTGTTGTTTCGTAATCCTAATTTTTTAATTCTTGACGAACCTACCAACGATCTCGACCTCCCTACCCTTGCTATTCTTGAAAATTTCCTGAGTGAGTATCAGGGCTGTTTGCTAATTGTAAGTCACGACCGGTATTTTATGGATCGGTTGGTAGATCATTTGTTTGTTTTCGAAGGAGATGGTGAGGTGCGCGATTTTCCTGGAAACTATACACAGTACCGCCAATGGCAGAAGGAACAGAAAGAAAAAGAAACACCAATTGTACAGTCACCGCAGAGAGAAAAATCATCTGAGCCTACTACATCAGTAGCGCCGCAAAAGCGCAGACTAAGCTTCAAAGAAAAGCGTGAATGGGAACAACTGAATGAAGAAATACGCACGCTTTCGGAAGAAAAGGCAAGAATCACTGAAGATCTGAGCAATCCGGGCTTAGACTTTGAAACCTTACAGGCACTGTCAACGCGTATCAGCACGCTGACCGATCTGCTGGATGAAAAAGAAATGCGCTGGCTGGAATTAAGTGAGCTGGCGGAAGATTAATCATTCGTCCCAAACAAAACCTTCATGCTTCGGTAAAAGACCAAAGCAAGCTACAAGTTCAAAAGGCGGAATCGTCAGTTTTCTTTTAACGGTATCAATCCAGGTGTAATCTACCGTTACAATTGCAGCAAGGGTATCTCCGTTTTTCGTGATTTCATGTCGCAAAACGATTCTGCTGAAATCTCTTTTTGCTTTAACAAGTGTAAGATCAATTTCAATTTTATCTCCGAAAGCAATTTCTCTTCTGAATACAGCTTCTTCGCGCAGCAATACCGGACCAAGGTTTAATGCAGCGAGTTTGGGAAGATCGATACCATGTGCTTTCATGAAAGACATGCGCACAAAAGCACCCCAGTCGTAATACACCGAGTGACGCAAGTGCATATTCGCATCAATGTCACTCCAACGAATTTCAACTTTTTCAATAAAGGGCTCCATGACTACAATATTAAAAAAGGCCCTGCGTAACAGGACCTTTTTATTTGCTTTTTATGATTGATACATCAGTTTATAATACTCATCGGCCATACGATTGCTATCGAAAGCAAAACGTACATCCTGCATTCCGTTTTTAGTGATTTGTCGCCATACATTATACTGATCATAATACAGCGGAAGTATCTGGTGCTCGAGGATTTCATAGAGCTGATCCAGGTCGTACTGATCCTGCTCGTGCACATGCATTTGCGAATAATCAACAGAAGGTACTACAAATCCGTTATTGCCATGATTAACAAACTCGCAGATCCAACCATCGTAAGTACTAAAGTTAACTGCACCATTCATGGCAGCTGTCATACCACTGGTTCCACTTGCTTCACGCGGAACACGCGGGTTGTTGAGCCATACATCGGCAGCCTGTTTCAATCGCTTGCTGAGATATAATTCATATCCAACGCATACAGCTACATTTTGATAATTTTTACTCAATTGCACAAGATTGTTGAAATCACTGATGGCAGGATAATCAACCGGGTAAGGCTTACCCGCCCAGATAATTTGAACGGGATATTTTTTATTGCTGAGTAAAGCATTAAAGCGATCGATATCGCGGGTGAGCAACTCCGCACGCTTGTAGCCCGCAAAGCGCCGCGCCCATACAATGGTGAAAATATTCGGATCAAATAATTTTCCGGTTTGGTCGGCAACGAGGTCAAAAGCTCTTTTCTTTAAAAACTTTTTACGATCATCAAAACGCTCATCATTGCCTTCGTCCATAGCAAAATAAAGCTGTTTGTCGGCCCAGTAGCGCCAGTTTTGTGCATTGGTGATAGACGTGATTTCACAAACACCCTCGTATTCTCCCCACATTTTTCTGCTTACATCACCATGCAGTTTTGAAACACCGTTGGCCTTACGGGCAAAACGAAGTGCAACAAGCGAATGACTAAATTCATCATCGTTGATACCGGTAAGCGCGCGCACATCGCTAAGCGGCATACCACAGAAATAACCCATTTTATCGCAGAGATAAATATCATGCTTTTCGTTGCCTGCCTCTTCCGGCGTATGCGTAGTAAATACCAAACGCTTTTTCACTTCATCCAGCGTGCCGAATTTTTTAAGCAGGTAGAAGGAGCTGGATATGGCATGTGCTTCGTTGAGATGATATACCTCGGGCTGAAAACCTAGCTCATCAATCAATTTAGCACCACCCACGCCGAGCAAAATAAATTGCGCTACTTTGGTCGCAACATTTGCATCATATAAGCGATGACTGATGGTTTGTGAGAGATAATCATTTTCCGGTACATCGGTAGAAAGTAAAAACAGCGGTGCGGTTTTAAACGTTTCAGGATTCAGATAGTAGGCCTTTACCCAAACAGGGTGACCATGTATATCAATCTGAAAACGTATGCCGGTATCTTCCAGAAAATTGTAAATTTTTTCGTTCCATTGCACTTGCAAGGTTTGATCCTGATTACGCGCCTGATCGTAATACCCGTATTTCCAGAGTATGCCGACGCCAATCATATTTTGACGCAACTCATAAGCACTTCTCAAATGAGAACCGGAAAGAAATCCAAGTCCGCCGCTATAGGTTTTTAAAGGTTGGTGTACGGCAAATTCCATCGAGAAATAAGCCACTTTCTTCCCATACATCGCATCGATTTGATAGGGAACTTTGAAATTTGTAAAAGTCATAATCAATAGTTGTTTGCTGAAACGCGCCGCAATATAAATGTAAAATTACAAAC
>CAZDGV010000057.1:0-5154 GCA_964505195.1 uncultured Chitinophagaceae bacterium | reverse complement strand
GAACCCCTCTTTCCTCCGTGAAAGGGAGATGTCCTAGCCGATAGACGAACGGGCCATCCCGTTTTGGGGAGTGCAAAGATAACCGCGCCTGCCCATCCCCCCAAATTTTTTCCCAAAATTTGAGCAGCAGATTGGGGGCAGTTTCGGCCGCAAGGCCAGTTTTTTCAGCAGAAAGATAGGCTGGTTGTTGGCTGATAAGGGTTCTGCAAAAGAATCGATCTGTTTATTACCTTCGCACCGAATTTTAAACCTATAAATTGATTATAACATGAGTACCGTAAAAGTGGCCATCAATGGTTTTGGACGTATTGGACGACTGGTATATCGCCAGATCTATCAGATGAAAGGCATCGATGTGGTGGCCATCAACGATCTTACTTCGCCTGCCACACTCGCACACCTTTTAAAATATGATACCGCGCAGGGGCGTTTCGATGCAACGGTAACTGCTTCTGATAATGCCATCATGGTGAATGGGGATGAAGTAAAAATTTATGCTGAAAAAAATCCGGCTGATATTCCCTGGAAAGCGCACGGCGTAGATGTAGTACTCGAATGCACCGGATTCTTTACCGATAAAGCCAAAGCGGAAGCACATATCGCCGCTGGCGCACGCAAGGTGGTAATTTCAGCACCGGCTACCGGCGATCTGAAAACCATCGTGTTCAACGTAAACCATCATGAGCTGGATGGTTCAGAAAACGTGATCAGCTGTGCCAGCTGTACCACCAACTGTTTGGCACCCATGGCTAAAGTGCTCGATGAAAAATTCGGATTGCTGAATGGTCTCATGACAACCGTGCACGCTTATACCAACGATCAGAATACCCAGGATGCACCTCATCCAAAAGGCGATTTGCGCCGTGCCCGTGCTGCTGCACAAAACATCGTTCCCAATAGTACCGGCGCTGCCAAAGCCATCGGACTGGTATTGCCGAACCTGAAAGGCAAGCTCGATGGCACTGCACAGCGCGTGCCCACGCTTACCGGTTCTCTTACCGAACTTACTTGTGTGCTGGGTAAAAAAGTTACCGTGCAGGAAATCAACGATGCCATGAAAGCGGCTGCAAATGAAAGCTATGGCTATACCGAAGATGAGCTGGTGAGCAGCGATATCATCGGTATCCGTTACGGTTCACTTTTCGATGCCACCCAAACAAGAGTGCAAACCGTAGGCGATACTCAGTTGGTGCGCACTGTTGCCTGGTACGATAATGAAATGAGCTATGTAAGTCAGTTGGTACGCACGCTGCACTATTTTGCGAATATGATCAACGGATGATATACGCCGCTGTTTCAAACGCGCAACTGAATATGTATTTTAATTTTTTCATATACCAAGGGCTTTCGTAATTCCGGAAGCCCTTTTTTTATTTTTTCGCCATGTCTACTTTTACACAATTTCATTTCAAAGGTCTGCGTGCTTTGGTGCGGGTAGATTTCAACGTGCCGCTCGACAAACAAAACTTCACCATCCGCGACGATAATCGTATCCGCGCAGCTCTTCCTACCATTCAAAAAATTCTTTCCGATGGTGGATCGGTAATTCTCATGAGTCATTTGGGAAGACCTAAAGATGGCCCGGAAGAAAAATCCTCTTTAAAGCATCTGATACCACACCTTAGTACAGTACTAAAACCCGCCGCTGTTCATTTTGCAAACGATTGCATTGGCAGTGAAGCATTGCAGCTGGCAGGCGCTTTGCAACCCGGTGAAGTACTGCTGCTTGAAAATTTGCGTTTTCATCCGGAAGAAGAAAAGGGCGATACCGCTTTTGCAGAGCAGCTGAGTCGCTTAGGCGATGTGTATGTAAACGATGCCTTCGGAACCGCACACCGTGCACATGCTTCTACGGCCGTGATTGCGCAATATTTTCCTGCTGATAAAAAAATGTTCGGACTGCTCATGGAAGCAGAAGTGTCTGCTGCTGAAAAAGTATTGCATCGCGCAGAAAAACCTTTTACTGCGATTGTAGGTGGTGCGAAAGTGAGTGATAAAATCCTCATTCTGGAAAACCTGCTCGAAAGAGCGACGGATATCATTATCGGTGGTGGCATGGCCTACACATTTATGAAAGCGAGGGGCGGACAAATCGGTAATTCACTTTGCGAAGCAGATCGATTGGAGCTTGCACGTGATCTGCTTTCAAAAGCAGCTGAAAAGGGTGTGAACATTCACCTGCCATCGGATTCTGTGCTGGCAGATAAATTTGATGCAGCAGCCAATACCGATACTTCCGCCAGCGATCAGATTCCTGATGGATGGATGGGGCTGGATATCGGACCGGATGCGTGCAAAGAATTTGCAGCGGTGATCCTCCGCTCCAAAACCATTTTATGGAATGGACCCATGGGTGTTTTTGAAATGGAAAAATTCAGAAACGGCACACTCAGCATTGCCAAAGCAGTAGCAGAAGCAACTGCGCAAGGAGCATTCTCACTCGTAGGTGGTGGCGATAGTGTAGCGGCGGTGAATCAGTTTGGATATGCCGACAAGGTTAGCTATGTATCCACCGGCGGTGGCGCTATGCTGGAATTTTTTGAAGGAAAACAACTGCCAGGTATCGCTGCTATCAGCGGTAATGGTACAATGGTGTAAGCCTTTGTTAAATTATCAAAGCACTGTTGAAAGCATACGCTAATTGGCATGCTTTTAGCTACCTTGGAGGCTGGTTTTCATTTTAAAAACAGTCATTAAACAAATCATCATATGAAATCAGGAAGTATTATTGCAATTGTGGTGGGAGTATTGCTCGCCATCTTCTTTTTTATGGGTTGTAATGGTTACAACGGATTGGTAACACAAGATGAAGTGGTAAAAAAAGCATGGAACAACGTGCAGACAGAATATCAGAACAGAGCAGATCTCGTGCCCAATTTGGTGAATACCGTAAAAGGCGCTGCCAACTTTGAGCAGGAAACACTCAGTAAAGTAATTGAAGCAAGATCAAAAGCAAGTTCTGTTCAGCTTACTGCTGATCAGCTTACACCTGAAAATATCGCAAAATTTCAGCAGGCACAGTCAGAGTTATCAGGCGCCCTCAGCAGGTTGCTGGTAACCGTTGAACGCTACCCTGAGTTAAAAGCCGTACAAGGTTTTCAGGATTTGCAAAAGCAGCTGGAAGGCATTGAAAACAGCATCAAGAACAGTCGTAAAACTTTCAACGATGCGGTAAATACATACAATGTGAAAGTGCGTTCGTTTCCGATGAATATTTTAGCAGGCTTCTTCAATTTCAAGGTTAAAGAAGGCTTTCAGGCAGAAGCAGGAGCAGAGAAAGCGCCTGAAGTAAAATTCTAGTGCATGCAGCAAAGAAGTCGGCTTTGGATGGTGGGAGTGCTTGCAATATTGGCAAGTATGATCATCTACTTTGCCATAACATTTAATCGTTTAGTGAAGCAGGAAGAGGAAGTGAAACGAACCTGGAGTGAAATGCAAAATGCATATATGCGCCGTTTCGATTTGGTGCCTTCATTGGTAAGTGTGGTAAAAGGTACGGCAGCTTACGAACAGCAGGTGCTGACAGAAATCACAACTGCACGCAGCAAAGCCGCTGGGTTTCAGTTTGCAGAAAAGGATCTTTCCTATCAAAATGATCAACAGCAACAAGCTGCACAGTCTGCGCTTTCTGCTTCTATGAATAAATGTTTGGCAGTGATAGAAAGCTATCCTGAACTAAAAGGCACCAAAAGCTTTTTGTATCTGCAATCGCAGTTGGAAGGAACGGAAAGGCGTATTAAAGTAGCGCGCAAAGATTTCAATGCTGCTGTGCAGAATTATAATAGCAGTTGCCGCAGCTTCCCATCATCGCTGGTTGCAAAACTCGCCGGCTTTGAGCCAAAACAAGGTTTTGAAGCAGTTGCAGGTGCAGAACGCAGTAAAGAAGTGAATTTCTGAAACAATCATTTATGGGGTTTATTTCTCGTTTTTTCAAGCATAAAGACTGGTTTACGCAGCAGGAACGCGAAGCCATTCAGGAAGCTGTGCGAACAGCAGAGCTACGTACATCGGGCGAAATCAGGGTTTTTGTAGAAGGGCATTGTCATTTTGTGGATCCGCTCGATCGTGCCGTAGAAGTATTCACTTCACTGAAGATGGATCAAACTGCAGAGCGCAACGGCGTGCTGGTATATATTGCCATGCGCGATAAGCAGCTGGCCATTTATGGCGATGAAGGCATACACCATAAAGTGGGCAGCGATTTCTGGAATCAGGAAGTACATAAAATGCTTTCTTTTTTCAAAGCCCAGCAATTTGGTGCAGGTATCGCTGCCATCGTATCCGAAATTGGCGAAACCCTGCATGCGCATTTTCCATTTGATGGCAGCAAGGATAAAAATGAATTACCCGACGAAATTGTGTTTGGAAAATGAATCTATTAATAAGATGTCTTACCGGCTTTTGCATTTTCATGTTGTCCTTGCAGGGCTTACATGCGCAGAATAATGAAAAATATATTCCCCCAAAACCCAGTCCACAGCGATTAGTAAATGATGATCCTGCGCTGGATTTGCTAACCGCCGATCAGGAGCAGGTACTTGAAAAAAAGCTGGTAGCATTCGACGACAGCACTTCAAACCAGATTTGCATTTTGGTGGTAAGCGATATCGGCGACTACGATATTACCGACTTTGCCACCGAAGTGGGACGCGCATGGGGTGTAGGCGGCAAGGAAAACAACAATGGTGTGATGGTGGTAGTGTTGATCGATAAAGAACGAGGTCGCAGACAAATAGCCATTGCACCTGGCTATGGACTGGAGGGTAAAATTCCCGACTATCTTGCTAAAGAAATCATCGAAACACAAATCATTCCGAATTTCAAAAGCAAAGACATTTACCGTGGGTTAGACGAAGGCACAGATGCAGTGATTCAGGCCATTGGAGATGTTTACAAAGCACCTGCAGGGCATAAGCGCAGAGGAGAGTCTGCCCCACCAATGATCTTCGTTGCTGTGGTCGTGTTTATTGTGATCATGATTATTATATCTAATATAAACCGCAGGGGCGGCGGAGGCATGGTAAGCAGAAGAGGATACCGCAGGTGGAATGATGCGCCACCCGTTTTTTGGTTCCCTTCCGGCGGTGGGGGAAGCAGTTGGGGCAGTAGTGGTGGAGGAGGTTTTGGAGGTTTCGGCGGAGGAAGTTTTGGCGG
>CAZDGV010000056.1:0-5688 GCA_964505195.1 uncultured Chitinophagaceae bacterium | reverse complement strand
ACAACACGCTTAACGCTTTCAGATCAGGATCCCGTAAGCACATACACGCTCGCCGATCTCGACGGGAATGGATTCAGTGAATTATACATCGTAACCACTTCCGCAGGAACAGGTTCTTATGGGAATCTATGCGGCTTTGCTTCTAACAAAGACAAATCTTTTTCATTTATCTATTTTCCCGAGCTAACGGAAAAAGATTTGCAACCCGGAAAAGCTTTTCACGGATATCAAGGGAAAGATAGCTTCGCTGTAAAGCAGCAAAAAATAATAAGGTATTATTCGGTTAGCATCAATGATACTTCTTTACAAAAATCCTACTCTTACAAATTAAAACAAACCGAAACGGGTTTTGCATTGCTTCCCGAAAACGTCGCAGGAAGACAATAAGTAATACCCGATTTTTCATTACGTCTCGCTGTAGCTGATCCCTACGGCCTATGCTTGCAAAACAATTCTCATTTTACTTTCTATCGTATGATGGCTGTCAGATTTGTTTTTTGAATAATTTCATCTATTCTTATCTGTTCGTTCACTTAAAATCGTACCAAAATAAGCGTGCAAAAACAATTCCTTTTCATATTGCTTGCGCTGAGTATGCTTTTTCAGCTATCCGTTTTGCATGCCCAGGAAAAGCGAACCCAAACCATCAGGGGCAGCGTTAAAGATGCATCGATACAGTTTCCCTTGGCAGGCGCAACGGTGGTAGTAGCAACAGAAACAGATAAGCAAGCAATAACCGACAACGAAGGCATCTTTGTTATAAAAGACGTTACCCTCGGCAGGCATGCTATTACCATAAGCTGTAAAGGGTATAAGACGGTTTATCTCACCCGTCTAGATCTGGAATCTGGAAAAGAGCTCATTCTTTCGGTTCAAATGGACGAAGAAATAAAACAACTGAGCGAGATTGTCATCACAGGTAAAAAAAATAAATCGGCTCCCCTTAATCAGTTGTCACTGGTTAGTGCAAGGTCATTCAGTTCTGAAGAAACCAGAAGATATGCTGCAGGTATTAACGACTTAGCTCGTATCGCAAACGGATTTGCCGGCGTGAGCAATAATAGCTCAGATGGCAATGCTATTATCATTCGCGGCAATGCCCCGAATGGTTTGCTATGGCGCCTTGAAGGTGTGGATATCCCCAACCCTAACCACTTTGCGCGCGTTGGAACAGCCGGTGGGGCGATTTCAATACTGAGTGCACAATTGCTTGATCAGTCAGATTTGATGATGGGTGCATTTCCAGCGGAATATGGCAATGCGCTTTCGGGTGTTTTTGATATTCGTTTCAGAAAAGGGAATAATCAGAAAAGAGAATATACCGCTGCAGTAAGTACCATGGGGGTTGATGTGGCAACTGAAGGATATTTCAATAAAAAGTATAAAGGTTCTTATCTCATCAATTACCGTTATAACTTTTTATCTCTTATTCAACAGATGGGCTTGAATATCGCCGATGCACCCACCAAATTTCAGGATCTCAGTTTTAATATACACTTACCTGCCGGACGTGCAGGAACTTTTAGCATTTTCGGTTTTGGTGGCAGCAGTAAGCAGGAACAAAAAGCAAGTACTGATTCCATTGTGTGGACTACTCAGCCATCTAAAAGAAATGGATGGCTCGATGCAGCCAATACCGGCGCTGTGGGCGCTACACATGAGTGGTTGTTAAATCGCAAAATGAGTATCCGTTCTGTTGTTTCGTTGAATGGCTTTGGTTACAGCGATGATAATAACAGGCGCGCAAGGTTCAATGGCCCGCTCATTGTTGAACGCACAAATCGCTTCAAAGAATGGAATCTGGTATTTTCAAGTATGCTTAATTACAAGGTTTCTTCCAAGCATCTGATCAGGGCGGGGGGATATATTACGAGAAAGTCTTTCAGTCTGCGGCAACGTGAGCTATTCGGAACACAGCTACGCAATACCATTAATACGGAAGGAAGTACTACGTTGTTGAATGGATTTGTTCAGTGGAAATGGGATATCAGCAATCGTTTACGATTCCAGGCAGGCATGCATGCACAGCATCTTGCACTGAATCGTACCGGAACAACGGAGCCTCGTTTTGCACTGAGGTGGAAGGCAGGAAAGCGCCATGTGTTCACAGCAGCTTATGGGCTACATGCACAAAGCCAGCCACTAGGAAACTATTTTGCGCGCATCCGATCAGGCAGCGATACAATCATGCCGAATAGGCAACTCGACTTTAGCAAAGCCAGACATTTTGTGCTTGGTTACGAGATGCTACTATCCCAATCGCTTAAGTTAAAAACAGAATTGTATCACCAACGCCTTTATCATATTCCGGTTTCTGCAACTGCGAGAAACAGTTTCAGTGTGATTAATATGGATGATGATTTTACCATACAGGTGCTGGCCAACAGGGGTGAAGGAAGAAATTATGGAATGGAGTTTACGTTAGAGCGCACATGGGATGACGCATTTTATTTAATTGCCACCGCCAGTCTTTATCAGTCGAAATACCTCCCTTCTGATCAAGTATGGAGAAATACGCGCTACAATGCAAACACAGGATTTACGCTATTAACAGGAAAAGAGTGGCAGTTGGGTAAAAAGCAGCATCAAAGTATTGCATTCGATATGCGCATGATGCACACTGGTGGGGTAAGGGTTACGCCCATCGATCTGCAAAGATCGATACAGCAACGCAGAACCATTTTTGATAACAGTCGCATTTATGAACAAAGACTGAGAAATTTTTTCCGACTCGATGCACAATTACAGTGGAAAGTACAGTATCGAAAAAAGACTGGCACTGCTATATTGGGGGTACAAAATTTAACGAATCGCAAAAATCCCGTTTCACATAGTTTTAATGCCGCAACCAATACGATTGTTTACCGACATCTTTTTGGCATACTTCCGGTTTTTGGATACAGGCTTGATTTGTGATAGGATAGTAGGGAGTAGTTAGATATTAGTAATTAGGGATTAGGAATTGGTGGAAGAGAGTAGATAGTAGGGAGTAGTTAGATGTTAGTAGTTTGAGATTGGCTGAAGTTATTCTTGCGCTGGTGTAGGTGTATCACTTGTGCCCAGCGAAGGCAACATCCGCAATGTCCATTTCACGCGAATCAAGCATTTTATACCCGTTTCCCCCCAAACTCTTGCTCCTTTTTGCTCAATTCCTTTAACCTTTGCTTAACTTGCCGACCAATACATTTGTTGTTTATGAAGCTGACGAAAATATATATCCTGGCCCTTGCAATGCTCTGCTTTGGTACAGCCCAGGCACAGAAAAAAACATCTGCACCCAAAAAAGACTGGTCAAAAATAGATCTGAGCAATCGAAACAAAGACCACCTGATGTTTCAGGTAGGGTATCACACCTGGACGAGCAGTCCAGATTCAATTGCAACTTCCGGCATCGGCAGAAGCTTCAACGCTTATTTCATGTTCGATTTTCCATTTAAAACCGATGCACGTTGGAGCGTGGGTATGGGTCCCGGCATTAGTACCGATAATATTTACTTCGACAAGCAAGTGCGTCGCCGTCTTGATATCACAAACAACAACGCAATTACCTATGCGGAACTTTCCGCCAGAGATACGGCCATCCGATACCGCAAGGTGAAGCTGGGCACTGCCTTTTTGGAAGTCCCGGTAGAACTGCGTTTTAATACAGATCCTGAAAACGACAAGGGATTAAAAGCAGCATTGGGTTTAAAAGTGGGAACCATGATCAACGTCACCCATCGAACCCGCTATCAGAGCGATGAACGCGGTAACATCGACTATATTGAAAAGCAGAAGTCGCGCCAGCATTTCAACAATCTCCGCATCGCCGCTACCGGCCGCATAGGCTTTGGAAAGGTTGCCATTTTTGCAAGCTATCAGCTCAACGATTTAATCAAAGAGCGTCAGGGCCCCAATGAAATTCGTCCGCTTACGGTTGGGTTAAGCATCAGCGGACTTTAGTAGCGTACTTTGGGTAATCCGCAGCATTTTCTTTTTCATTCCTTTCGGAACAAGTGTTCTAATTTTACAGCGTGATTGAACGCAAGCAAAGCATACAGCAGGAAGAGCGGGCCGTATTGGTGGGGCTTATTCAGAAAAATCAAACAGATACGCAGGTTCGGGAATATTTAGATGAGCTTTCGTTTCTTGCAGAAACGGCAGGCGCCATTACCATAAAACGCTATGTTCAGAAGCTTCCGCATCCTGACAGTCGCACTTTTGTTGGCAAGGGAAAGCTGGAGGAAATCAGACAGTATATCTCCACTCATAATATCAGTCTCGTTATTTTCGACGATGAACTCACCGGTGCGCAAATCATGAATATTGAAAAAGCATTGGGTGTTTACACCATCGACCGCAGCGATCTCATCTTAGATATTTTCGCCCGCAGGGCAAAAACAGCGCAGGCCAAAACGCAGGTAGAGTTGGCACAGTATCAGTACTTGCTACCGCGCCTGAAAGGCATGTGGAAACACCTGGAGCGACAGGGAGGGGGTATTGGAACGCGTGGCCCCGGTGAAACGGAAATTGAAACCGACCGCCGAATTGTAAAAGATAAAATTGCCTTGCTGCGCAGGCGACTCGCAGAAATTGACAAACAGGCCTTTACGCAAAGGAAAGACCGTGGTGAATTTATTCGTGTTGCGCTGGTGGGTTATACTAATGTGGGCAAGAGCACGCTTATGAATTTGTTAAGCAAAAGCGATGTGTTTGCGGAAAACAAACTTTTTGCAACGCTCGATACTACCACGCGTAAAGTAGTGTTTGAAACCACGCCATTTTTGCTTAGTGATACAGTTGGGTTTATCCGAAAACTGCCGCATCATTTGGTAGAGAGTTTTAAAAGTACACTTGACGAAGTACGTGAAAGCGATGTGTTGGTACATGTGGTAGATATATCGCATCCGCAATACGAAGAGCAAATGCAAGTGGTGAACAAAACGCTGCAAGAGATGCATTGTTTTGATAAGCCCGTTCTCACTATTTTTAATAAGATGGATATGTATGAAGAACAGCATTTTGATCCATGGCTGCCGCCGGAAGAAAAAGCAATGATTTTACAAGAGCTTTGTGAAAGATGGGAAAACGAAACACAGGGTAACTGTGTTTTTGTTTCAGCAATAGAGCGACGTAATTTGGATGCATTAAGAGCGATGATGCTCACCAAAGTGCAAGAGCTTTACAAAATTCGCTATCCGTACAAAACCGGTTTTTAAAACAAAGGAATCATATTGACGCTATTATATGAGCGATAGAAAAATTATTTGGCATAAAATTGCCGAAAGTGTGGAAGAGTTGCCCTGGAACGAACAGGGTCTCTGTGCCTGGGAAGTAGCAGGTAAGCGTGTATGTTTGGTACGCCATCAGGAGCGCTTGTATGCCTGTGCGCAAAGCTGTCCGCATGCAGGTGGTAAAATGGAGCAAGGTTATGTAGATGCAGTGGGGAATATTGTTTGTCCCCTACACCGTTATCGGTTTAGTTTGCAAAACGGCCGAAATGTGAGTGGGGAGGGGTATTATTTAAAAACCTATATGTTGGAGCAGCGGGCCGACGGATTGTTTTTGGGGCTGGAGCAAAGCCGTTTATTTGGCTTTTGAGCCTTCCTGTTAGCATTGTAGAATACAGTATCAGCCGTATTAAAGCACCGATTGGCAGATTTATAGACAGGTGGGGCAAAAAGCAGGGAAATTTTATCGGATTGGACT
>CAZDGV010000055.1:0-6040 GCA_964505195.1 uncultured Chitinophagaceae bacterium | reverse complement strand
ATCCGCTTTTCTCCCGGCATGCAAAATTTCAGCAACGGAGCCAATATGAATGCCAGTCCGAAATCAGGAAATGCGAGAGGCAACAGTCGCTATTTCAGCAGCGGCAGCAATGGAGAGCGCCGCAGCAACAGCACTTTCAGCAACTTTTTTGGCGGCAGCAGCAACAGCAGCTATCAATCGGGCAACAGTGGCGGCAGCCGCAGCTTCAGCACTGAAAGATCCTTCAACTCTGGAAGCGGCAGCAGCGGTGGTAGTCGCAGCTTCAGCACCGGCAGCAGTTCAGGCAGTTCCGGCTCCGGTGGCACACGCAGAAACTAAGCATTACTGTATTATGCCTGAATGACGATGCGATAGCTGATTAAATTGTGTATCGCATACAAAATGGCTACTGCGATGTGTTGCTTAATAGCAGCAGTTTGAAAGCATACAAAAGACTGACCAAGCACATACTACGAAAGAAGAAAAAAGAATGCATGAAAAAAATCTTTTCGCTCATTGCTCTCATAACAATCGCTAAAGCAAGTGTTGCGCAGGAAGCACTCGACGCGCTGCGCTTTTCCTATCTGCAGCCCGCACACAGTGCAAGAATACAGGCCATCGGTGGTGCCAATGCATCGCTTGGAGGCGATTTATCCGCCACATTTATCAACCCTGCCGGCTTGGCGCAATACAAAACCAACGAAGTAGTAGTAGCGCCGGGTTTCTTTTTGAATCGGCCGAAAATCACTTACAACAATACCGAATTCAAAGACAGTCGCAATCATTTGCACCTGGCCACCACGGGGGTAGTGCTGAGTCGCGGAAGTTTTTACAAGAACAGTCCTGTGCGCAATACCACCATCAGCTTCGCGGTACAGCAGCAGGCCAACTACAATTCCAACTTTTCTTACGGCGGAAGAAATGCTATCAGCTCTTTCTCTGAAAAATGGGTGGAAGAATTGATTGCACGCAATGCCACTTCGTTTAATCAGGCATTGCAAAACTTTCCTGGAGGTGCCAGTCTTGCCGTAGAAAACTATCTGATCGATTCCATCCGCAGTCCGCAAGGACAACTGATCGGCTACCGTACCAACGCCAATGTACTGCGTATGCCGCTCGATCAGCGTTTTACCTACGAAACCAGAGGAGGCATGTATGATGCAGCTTTTGGAATGGCCTGGAACAGAAACGAAAAGATATTCTACGGCTTTTCCATCGGTATTCCGATTGTAAACTTCAATCGCTTGAGTATTGTGGAAGAAAGTGACGCCTCCGGTAATCGCGATAATGATTTTGAGTCCTTTCAACTGCGGGAACAATTCTCTACCCGTGGTGCGGGACTGAACGCCAAATTTGGCGTAATCGCAAAACCAACGTCACAGCTTCGACTTGGATTGGCATTCCACACCCCTTCCGTACTTGCACTCACCGATCGCACAGATGCTACGTTAACCACACAGGTTGAAAACTACGCAAAGCGTATAACAGGCGATAACAACCGTGCCTCTTCTTTTACGCTTTCTACGAGAGATATTACCAACGGCGCCCCTTACTCATATATGTACACGCTCACCACTCCGTGGCGCTTGCTGGGAAGTGCATCCTTTGTTTTAAATGAAGTAAAAGATATTAGCAAGCAAAGAGGTTTTATTACCGCTGATTTAGAACTGGTGAATTACAAAGCTGCTTCCTTCAGCTCTGCTTCAGAAGTGCCATCACAGGAAGAACGAGATTATTTCAAAGGCATCAATAATGATATCGACCAGCTATTTCGCATGGCATGGAATGCAAGACTGGGTGGCGAACTGAAATTCAATACCTGGATGGTACGTGGCGGCTTTGCTTATTTCGGCAACCCCTACCAGCAAGATATTTTCCCCGACGATGCATCACGCGGAGATCGCATGGTGTTCAGTGGTGGACTAGGATACCGGCATCGCGGAATTTTTATAGATCTTACTTACGCTCATACTTTGGGCAGAGATATTCATATTCCATACATGCTGTTCGACAGCGGTTATCCGTTGGTGAACAATCGCTTTACAAACGGACAGGTGGTAACAAGTATCGGATTTAAATTCTAATATCAGCGCGTCAGCGCCTTAGTTAGCCATTGTGATATTTCATCATGTGCTTCAGGAGAAAACCAGGTGACTTCTTCATCTTTTCTGAACCAAGTTAATTGACGCTTTGCATAATTGCGTGTGTGCTGTTTAATCTGTTCTACAGCAGCTTCGAGCGAAATTGCGCCTTCTAAATACGCAAACAATTCTTTATACCCTACTGTTTGCAATGCGTTGTATTGTACAAATGATTTTAATGCCTTCACTTCTTCCAACAAACCCATTTTCATCATTGCATCTACCCTTTCGTTAATGCGTTCGTACAATTTTTCACGAGGCAAATCGAGACCGACTTTGATGATACGAAAAGGGCGTTTTGCTTTTTGATTGCTTTGAAAGGAAAGCAAAGACTGGCCGCTGCTCTCCATCACTTCCAAAGCACGCATCATGCGCTGCGGGTTTTGCATTTCTCCTTTTGCTGCGTAAAGTGGATCGGCTTGCTGCAGGGCTTGCGACAACCAGGATATTCCGCCTACCGCATAGGCATCACGGATCTTCTTCCGCACCGATGGTGCAATAGCAGGCAGCGCATCCAGTCCTTCACAAAAGGCCTGCACATACAATCCTGTCCCGCCCGCCATCACCACTACATCTTGCTTTTCAAACAGCTTTTCAACGGTTTCAAGTGCGTACTGCTCGAAAACAGCAGCACTTACGTCTTCTGAAATGGTATGTGTATTGATATAATAATGCGGAACACGCGCAAGCTCTAACGGTGTAGGCTTAGCGACACCTATATTAAGTTCTTTAAAGCATTGTCTGGAATCGGCAGAGATGATGGCTGTACCATATTGTTCAGCGATCTGTAAGGCAAGCGCTGTTTTTCCCACAGCAGTGGGACCTACGAGCAGAATAACCGTCTTATGCATGGGTATAGAACAGATCGTACATTCTAAAAAGCATCTGTATCCTCATCAGAACCCTGTGCTTCTTCGGAAAAATCATCACCGCCTTCTTCTTCCCCTTCTTCACCAAAGCCTTCCGCACCGGCACTGAGATCGTATTTCTCTTCCATTTCAGTGAGCTTATCGCCCACCAGTCCGCGGGTTCCGTACTGACTGGGCGCAATACCCTCCGAACGCAGTATAGAAGGATAAGCGATTTTAGGATTTTCTTCCTTACTCACATTAATGAGTTCGACCAAAAAAGTCCAGTTTTTATTGAAATCGTACAAGTAAACAAATTTTTGATTGGGCTCTCGAATTTCACTACCCACTTGTGTAGCTTCCATCAGCAGAGGCTCCGCTTTATACTCTTTGTCGTATTGCTCCAAACTGATTTCTCTGCCCCGCTGCCATTGATCATTGCTGCGAAAAAAAGTAGCCTGATGCTTGTTATCGAACTCAAAAGCTTTCAGCACCGTTTCATGCAGTTCGCGGAAGTTTTGTTTGTGCAGGATGGCAATATCGCGGTAAACGGCATCGTCCTCTTCCCAATATATTCTGAAACGTAATACGGCCATGAATTGATATTTTACGACCCGAAAAGCCTTGACATGGCTTCGCGAAATCCATTTCAAAATTAGCGCTAATCCGCCACAGGAGCAAGATTTAGTTCCCTGCCTTTAGCGAGCATAAAGGCATATGCCGCATCATAGTTGTTTTCAATTTCGCCATCCAGCATGGCGTCTTTGATGGCATTTTTAATATCGCCCACCTGCCGACAGGGCGATAATCCGAAAGTGCGCATGATGATTTCCCCGGTAATGGGCGGCTGCCAGTTGCGTATATGGTCTTTTTCTTCCACCTCTTTACAGCGCTGACGTACCATTTCAAAATTACGCAGGTAGCGCTGTACTTTCTGTTGGTTTTTGGAAGTGATGTCTGCCTCACATAGAAGCATCAGCGCTTCAAAATCATCGCCGGCATCGAACAGCAAACGGCGGATGGCGGCATCGGTAATATTTTCTTTGGTTAAACTGATAGGCCTTAAATGCAGTGCTACCAACTTCTGTACAAATTTCATTTTCTCATTCAGCGGCAGTTTAAGCTGCTGAAATATTTTAGGCACCATGCGTGCACCCACCACTTCATGGCCGTGGAAGGTCCATCCATGCCCCGGCTCAAATTTTTTCGTTGGTGGCTTGGCAATATCATGCAGGATGGCAGCCCAGCGTAACCAGATATCGTCGGTATTGGCAGCTACATTATCAAGCACCTGCAGCGTATGATAGAAATTGTCTTTATGTCCTTTACCGTCGATGTATTCTGCACCCGCTAGCTCCACCATTTGCGGAAAAAACTGACGCAGCAGTCCGCTCTTGTACAAAAGATCAAAACCAACAGAAGGCGTTTTGCATTCAATGATTTTATTCAGTTCATCGGCAATGCGCTCGCTTGATATGATGCGGATGCGTTCGGCGCTTTCAATAATACCCAGCCATGTTTCGGGGTGTATGTTGAAAGAAAGCTGTGTGGCAAACCGAATAGCACGCAGCATGCGCAATGGATCATCGCTGAAAGTTTGTGCAGGATCGAGCGGGGTGCGAATGATGCCCAATTCCAAATCTGAAACGCCCTGAAAGGGATCGATCAGTTGACCAAAATCATCTCGGTTGAGACCAATGGCCAATGCATTGATGGTAAAATCTCTTCGGCGCTGATCGTCTTCTATACTGCCTGGTTCAACTGCCGGCTTGCGCGAGTCGGAAGCATAACTTTCTCGGCGCGCTCCCACAAATTCAATATCCATTCCTTCATAACGCAGATGTGCCGTGCCGAAATTTTTGAAAAAAGATACTGCAGGCTTGGGTTGTAATGCATCTGCTACCTGATGCGCCAGTGTAATGGCATCGCCCACGCATACAAAATCGAGGTCTTTCGATGTGCGCTTCAGCAGCTGGTCGCGCACAAAACCGCCTACGAGAAAACAGGGATAGCCCATTTCCTGTGCTTTCGCCGCTACCAGCTGCAGCAACGAACGTTCCTGATTTGTGCAGGGAATCATCATGAGGTGCAAAAGTAAGAAACAAAGCAGGAACGCTAGAAACGGAGCATAGTTCGATAGCATTCCATCACGGCGGCAGCAGTACGCGTGTTATCGAATGTTTGTGCATGCAGCTTCCCTTTTTCAGCAAGCATTTGTGCAAATGCAGGATCCATGGCGATGCGTTTCATCTGCGCAGCGATCTCTTCAGGATGCGCCGGATTCACATACAAGGCAGCGTCTCCGCCGGCTTCGGGCAATGACGAAATATGCGAGGTGATGACAGGCAACCCGCTCCACAAAGCCTCCAGCACGGGAATGCCAAAGCCCTCGAACATGGAAGGATAAATCATAGCAGTCGCCAGCTGATAGATGGCAGGAAAATCGGAAGCGTTTTGAAAAGACATATGCCTGGCAGCAGGATGTGCAGATAAAAAAATAATCCGATTACTCAGTCCGACTTTTTCAACGTAAGCTTTTACTTGCTGCAAATATTTTTTTCCATCGCCAATCACCACCAGCGGTAAATGAATTTCATCGCGCAGCAAATTCATGGCCTTGCATATGCCGAGTAAATTTTTTCTTTCAATTACGGAGCCGACATAGAGAAAAAACCGATCAGGAAGATTATAGGTTTTTCTCACCCGTTCTTTCTCGGCTTCACTGATGCTTGTTGCAAAAGCCGGATTACAGCTTTGGTAACATACTTTGATTTTTTCCGCTGGCACGTTATAAAAATCGATGAGATCGTTTTTAGTTTGCGCGCTGATCGCAATGATGGTATCCGCAACGCGACAGGCATGCCGAAATTTATGTGTATACATTTTACGATCAATCCACGCATATTGCTCCGGATAGCGTTCGTGAATCAGATCGTGCATGGTAACGACGGTTTTGGTTCCCGTACGCTCAATACCTTGCGGTAGTTCATGACTGAGACCGTGGTACAGCTGCACCCCTTGCTCCTTTATTGCACGCACTACCCTGCTGCTGCGCCACCATGATGGAAAACT
>CAZDGV010000054.1:0-6470 GCA_964505195.1 uncultured Chitinophagaceae bacterium | reverse complement strand
ATTTCGCCGGTGGCAGTGCCGATTTTTCCAAATGCCTTACCATGAAAAACATGTCCATCGGCCAGCATGAGTATGGCCTTTTGATCGCCGGTGGGTTTGTGGGCTGCAGGGTTCATAATGTTTGCAAAATAAAAGAGGCGAAACCAAATAGTTTCGCCTCGGAAGATAAACTTTTCAACATGACGCCGACATTATTCAGCGGCTTTGTTTTCGGTATCGGTTGCTTCTTCGGTGGCAGGTGCCGCTTCGGGCGCTGCTTCCGCTGCTGCAGGTTCAGCTGCTTCAGCCACCACCGCTGCGGGAGCGACTGCTTCCACTGCTTTTTTACGGCTACCGGCACGACGGGTTTTCTTAGCTGAAGCTGCAGCTTCACCCTTGCCCTTGCCATAAATTTCGTTGAAATCAACCAGTTCAATCATTGCTTTTTCGGCATTATCACCCACGCGGATACCCAGCTTGATGATGCGGGTATAGCCACCGGGACGGGCAGCAATTTTTTCCGCAACGGTACTGAACAGCTCATGCACTACTTCTTTGTTTTGCAGGTAGCTGAAAACAATACGGCGTGAATGCGTGGTATTGCTTTTTGATTTGGTAAGAATGGGTTCAATCCATGTACGCAGCGCCTTGGCTTTAGCCAAAGTAGTAACGATGCGCTTGTGCGTGATCAGCTCGTTAGCCATATTGGTTAACATGGCTTTGCGGTGCGAAGCCGTACGGCTGAGGTTGTTGATTTTGTCTCCGTGACGCATGACGATTTGTTTTAAGACCAGACCGTGTCAGGAATTCTGGTGCTGTTTTAAAATAATTAAATATCTGTATTAGGATCGATGCCCATCTTGGCAAGATCCATTCCAAAATGAAGTCCTCTTTCGCCCAGCACCTGCTCTATTTCAGAGAGTGATTTCTGTCCGAAGTTGCGGAACTTCATCAGGTCTTCCTGCTCGTACTGTACCAGCTCGCTCAGCGAATTGATTTTTGCAGCTTTGAGGCAGTTGAATGCACGCACAGAAAGATCTAGATCTTCCAGCGGTGTTTTCAGAATCTTACGCAGCTGAAGCACTTGCTCATCTACCACATCTTCTTTCTTCTCTTCTTTATTATCGAAGGTGATGTTTTCATCGGTGATGATCATCAGGTGCTGAATCAGGATACGGCTGGCCTGCTTCACCGCATCTTCTGGGTGAATGGTACCATCGGTAGAAACTTCCATGATCAGCTTTTCGAAATCGGTACGCTGCTCCACACGGGTATTCTCGATGCTGTATTTCACGTTTTTGATGGGCGTGAAAATCGCATCGGTAGGAATAAATCCGAAGGGTGCTTCTTTGGGTTTGTTTTCATCGGCAGGAACATATCCGCGGCCTTTTGAAATGTGAATTTCAATATCAAGCTTAGCAGAAGTATCCATGGTGCAAATGAGCTGCTCGGGGTTCATCACCTCGAAGCTCTGTGTTGCTTCACCGATTTGCGCAGCGGTAAACTGCGTTTTGTTTTTCAGGCTAAGATTGATTTTCTCAGCACTTACTTCATGCTCTACTTTTTTCTTAAAGCGAACTTGCTTCAGGTTGAGGATGATTTCCACCACATCTTCTGAAATGCCTTTCAGAGTGGAGAACTCATGATCGGCGCCTTCAATTTTGATACCGGTGATGGCATATCCTTCAAGCGAGCTGAGGAGTACACGGCGCAATGCATTGCCGATGGTTACGCCAAAGCCTGGCTCTAAAGGACGGAATTCAAACTGTGCTTCAAAGTCAGTTGCTTTCTGCAGCACAATTTTGTCTGGTTTTACGAAATTTAAAATGGCCATTTTATTTCGTGGTTTTATTTGATGATGATTGATGAATAATAGAATGGTTCAGGGTGATGCGTTGCCTGTTCGGCAATGCTTCTTACTTACTGTACAATTCTACAATCAGTTGTTCCTTGATATTTTCGGGAACGCTCTCGCGCTCTGGATAAGCTACAAAAGTTCCTTTCTTTTCGTTTTCGTTCCAGTCGATCCAGTTGAACTTGGGGTTCTTACCACGGATCTGGCTGATAACAGCGCTGTTTTCACTGCTCTTCTCTTTCAGTCCGATTACATCGCCGGGCTTCAGTGAATAAGAAGGAATGTTTACTACCACGCCGTTTACCGTAATGTGCTTGTGCGATACCAGCTGGCGTGCAGCAGGACGCGAAGGAGCAACACCCAAACGGTAGATGGTATTATCTAAACGCGCTTCGAGCAGGCGGATCAGGTTTTCACCTGTTACCCCTTTCAAGCGGGCTGCCTCTTCGAAGGTTTTACGAAACTGCTTTTCGAGTACGCCGTAAGTGTACTTGGCTTTTTGCTTTTCGCGGAGCTGGAGGGCGTATTCGCCTAAGCTCTTGCGTTTGCGGGCAGCACCGTGCTGACCGGGAGGGTTGCTGTTTTTATCCAGCCATTTTGCATTGCCCAGGATGGGCTCTCCGAAAATACGGGAGATTTTGGTCTTAGGACCAGTGTAACGTGCCATAGTTTTTTATCATTTACGCTTTTTAGAAACCGGTCCGTTCATCCGTAAAAGCGTTAAAAATCAATGAAGGACCCTTTTTAAAAATGAAAAGCCTATGCGCTTATCAATATGTTCTTACATGCCCCTTTGGGCATTGCGTTATACTCTACGTTTTTTGGGCGGGCGACAGCCATTGTGTGGCAAAGGGGTTACGTCCTTAATGGAAGTAATTTCAATGCCAGACTGTGCCAGAGAACGAATCGCGCTTTCGCGACCAGAACCCGGACCCTTTACAAATACATCTACGCGCTTAATGCCTGCATCGATGGCTGTTTTTGCAGCATCGGCGGCAGCCACCTGAGCGGCATAGGGTGTATTCTTTTTAGAACCTTTAAAACCCATCTTACCGGCAGATGACCAGGAAATAACCTGACCTTGCTTGTTGGTAAGACTGATAATGATGTTGTTGAAGCTTGCGGTAACATGTGCATCGCCATAAGCGTCCACTTTCACCACCCGCTTTTTTGCAGCGGCCTTTGCGCTGAGTTGTTGTGTTTTTGCCATTGCTTATTAGGTACTCTTTTTAAAAAAATCCGGATCGCTCCGTTGAACCAACCCTCCACCTGCACCGGGCATCCGCAATTGGTTCATATAAATGGTGCATCGCTATAAAAAACCAAAAGCCGTCGGCTTTTGGCTGACAGCTTATTTCTTCGGTGCCTTCTTCTTACCGGCAACGGTTTTACGTTTTCCTTTGCGGGTACGGCTATTGGTTTTGGTACGCTGACCACGCACGGGCAAGCCCTTACGGTGACGCAGCCCACGGTAGCAGGCAATATCGAGCAGGCGCTTGATGCTCATCTGCACTTCGCTGCGCAGCGCACCTTCTACCTTCAACTCATTGGTGATGATAGAACGGATGGCGTTCAGCTCATCATCATTCCACTCATGCACTTTTTTATCGAAATCAATTCCTGCTTTTTCCAGAATGTTGCGTGAGGTAGCACGGCCAATACCGAAAATATAGGTAAGACCAATCTCGCCTCTTTTATTCTTGGGTAAATCCACACCGGCAATACGAGCCATATATCTGTTTTAGTTTTGTTGAGTTACGATTAAGGTATTATCCCTGACGCTGCTTGAAGCGTGGGTTCTTCTTGTTGATCACAAACAGCTTTCCCTTTCTGCGCACGATTTTGCAGTCGGTGCTACGCTTTTTGATGGATGCTCTTACTTTCATCGTTGTAGGTTTCTTTGATCATACCGTCTTTCGACAGCTTTCAATGTTTTTTACTTATACCGGAAAATAATTCTACCCCGGCTCAAATCGTATGGACTCATTTCCACGCCCACTTTATCGCCCGGCAAAATGCGGATGTAATGCATCCTCATTTTTCCGGAGATGGTGGCCAAAATTTCATGACCATTTTCCAGTTTTACCCGGAACATCGCATTGCTTAGCGCTTCTACAATGTTGCCATCCTGCTTAATGAGTGCCTGTTTCGCCATACTTTTTGGGGTCGCAAAGATAGAGGTTATTTCTGAAAAATGGCAAAAAAATCGGGCCGGAGGCCAAAATTCGGAAATTCCGGCCCTCGACCCGTTTGAAAGGGGAAAATATGCTAGATGGCCGCCGTGGTGAGGTGCACTTTGGTCATGTCGAGATAATGGTTCTGCAGCTGGTGCAGGCAGAGGGGACCATGGATCTGCCGGCGGTCTTCCCGGTACCATATCTGAAAGGCATCAAAATCGTTGGCTCGGCTCAGGAGCATCCGAAAAGCCCCTTTCATATATTTTACCGTACCATCTTCATTTACCTGCTTATTGAAATGGAGGTCTTGCAGCGCTGCATCGTTGAGCGGACAAGCATGCATATCGGCTTCAGCATACCAATTTTCCTGGGCTTCGTGTGTAAGCACTTTCGCCATTTTATGCCCGTGCCCTACCTGCAGTACTTCGCCGCGGGTGCGACTACCTTCATATTCCACTTCTATAATATCGCCTTCCTTTAAGTCAGATACTTTGATCATAAGCTTGGTTTTTGGTGTAACCGAATATACGGCATTCCGGCAAAACAGCCAATGACCCAAAGTGGCGGATTATTCGGCCCAGCTCATCACATAACCCTTGTTCTCAATTTCCAGCGCCTGCTTGGTGAGCATCAGCGGACGGAAAGTATCTACCATCACTGCCAGCTCCTTGGTTTCCTTGGCACCTAAACTTTTCTCTACAGCGCCGGGATGCGGTCCGTGCGGTATGCCGGCAGGATGCAGGGTGATCATCCCGCGGGTTACATTCTTGCGACTCATAAAATCTCCATCTACATAATAAATCACTTCATCGCTATCGATATTACTATGATTATACGGCGCAGGAATGGCCTGGGGATGGTAGTCGTACAATCTTGGCACGAAACTGCAGATTACAAAAGCACCTGTTTCAAAAGTTTGGTGCACAGGCGGCGGCTGATGCACGCGGCCGGTGATGGGCTCGAAATCGTGTATGGAAAAAATAAACGGATAGCAACATCCATCCCATCCTACTACATCGAAGGGATGCGTGCCGTAATGCAGTCCATATAAATGTCCGCGCTTCTTCGCTTTGATCAGAAAATCTCCTTTCTCATCGTAGGTTTTTAAATCCTGCGGCGGACGAATATCTCTTTCGCAGTAAGGCGAATGCTCCATCAGCTGTCCGAATTTGCTCATATAGCGTTTCGGAAAACGGATGGGTGTAAAAGACTCTACAATAAAGAGTCTGTTATCGGGCGTATCGAATTCAATCTGATAAATTGTTCCACGGGGAAGCACGATATAATCGCCATAGCTGAAAGGAAGTTCGCCGTATTGCGTTTTTACTTTTCCGCTTCCTTCGTGCACAAAAATCACTTCATCACCGTCGGCATTCTTGTAAAAATAATCCTGCATGCTTTGCTGCGGCGAAGCAAGCACAATATGGCAATCGCTGTTTACCAACACGGGAATGCGACTGTCGAGAAAGTCTTTTACAGGCGGCACCTGAAAGCCCTCGAAGCAGCGATGCTTGAGCATTTTTTCTTCTGCTACTTGCGGACTCACATCTTTATGCGGTTCGGTATGAATGATTTGTGTGGGTGGATGACAATGATACAGCAGCGCATAATCATCGCTGAAGCCCTCGGTAGAAAAAAGTTGTTCGCTGTAAAGCTTTCCGTCGGGTTTGCGAAACTGGGTATGACGCTTATGCGGAATGGTTCCTAATTTATAATAGTGGGGCATGGGGAGGGTTTGAAGTTGAAGGTTTAAGGTTGAAAGTTTAACGTTGAAAGTTTGAGGTTGAAGGTTTAAAGTTGTAAGTTGAAAGAGGGATGCCGCGTGTTACAGTTGCTGCTTGCGCATTGCAATTACCCTGCTTTTGTGCACAACCATTTTCAGCGGCGTGGCGACATTTCCAAAGTGGCGAGCAGAAAAATATATTTCCACCTGCGCTTATCAATATGATAACTGAAGTTGCGATATAAAGGCATATTGCAAATCGTTTACTTTGTAAATGTACAAATTCAAGCTATAGCATGACACGCATTGGCCTGCTTTCCGATACACATGGCTTTCTCGACCCTGCCGTTTTTGAATATTTCAAAAACTGTGATGAAATATGGCATGCAGGCGACTGGGGCAATGCAAGCCTCGCTGAAGCAATTTCAGCAGGTACCCGTGTGCCGATAAAAGGCGTGTATGGCAATATCGACGGACAAGATATTCGTTCCCGTTTTCCGGAGCAGCTGGTATTCACCTGCGAGCAAGTGAAAGTTATGATCCGTCATATCGGCGGCTACCCTCCCCGCTACAACCCTGAAACCAAAAAACAGTTGCTTTTGCACCAACCCAAACTGTTCATTGCCGGGCACAGTCATATTTTAAAAGTAATGTACGATGAGCAGCTACAATGCCTTCATATGAACCCTGGCGCAGCCGGCAAGCAAGGCTGGCATAAAATGCGCACACTACTGCG
>CAZDGV010000053.1:0-6737 GCA_964505195.1 uncultured Chitinophagaceae bacterium | reverse complement strand
GTGGTGCGGTCCTTGCCCATGCGTTCTGCTACCTGTTCCTGATTGTAGGAAAGCTCTTCCATGAGTCGTTTATAGCTCAAGCCAATTTCCATGGCGTTCAGATCTTCGCGCTGTAAATTTTCGAGCAAAGCAAGTTCCAGAAGTTGCTGGTCGTTGGCCTGGCGGATATAGGCAGGTATGTCTTTAATGCCGGCCATTTTGGTTGCTCTCCAACGGCGCTCACCTGCAATCAAACGATAGCGGTGGGGTGCAATCATGCTAACGGTAACCGGCTGAATGATATCATGCATTTTGATGGAATCGGAAAGCTCCTTGAGTGCCTGTTCATCAAAATCGCGTCTGGGCTGTTTGGGGTTGATTTCAATTTCTTCTACCGGAATGCGTATTACGCCGGTGGCAGCTTCGCCCACAGTGCCTTTTAATTGCACATCGGTTGTTTTCAGGTCGTCGTTGATGTTTTGCAACAGTGTACGAATACCTTTTCCAAGCGCATCTTTTTTATTGGGTGGTGTCATGTGTTTACTTTGTTTTGAAGGGGTTTGAATTTTTCATCAGCCCTCGTCTTCGTTTTCAAGGTCCAGAATTTTATCTTCCTGTCGTATTTTGGTTAGGTTATTGCGTTGCAGAATTTCTTTTGCAAGATGCAGATAGTTTTGTGCACCCTTGCAGTCTGCATCGTATAAAATAACCGGCTTGCCAAAGCTGGGTGCTTCACTGAGGCGGGCATTACGATGAATGACCGAATCGAATACAATGCCTTCGAAATGTCTTTTTACTTCGCTGAGTACCTGATTACACAAACGTAATCGCATATCGTACAGTGTCATTAAAATACCTTCAATCACCAACGATGGGTTAAGTCGGTTTTGTACAATTTTTACTGTGTTGAGTAGTTTGCCTAATCCTTCCAGTGCAAAAAATTCTGCCTGCACGGGTATCACCACCGAATCGGCAGCGGTTAGTGCATTTACGGTGATGAGTCCTAGAGAAGGTGAGCAGTCGATGATGATAAAATCGTATTCGCTGCGCAGCGGTTCCAGCAATCCCTTCAGCACGGTTTCCCGACTGGGGTAGTTGATCATTTCAATTTCCGCACCTACCAGGTCGATATGCGAAGGAATCAGATCTAAATTGGGAATCTCCGTTTTCAGTACCACTTCTTTGGCATCGGTACGGTTTACGAAGCAATCGTACAAGCTGTTGGTGATATTATGCAGATCAAAGCCGACACCCGTTGTGCTGTTGGCTTGCGGATCTGCATCAACCAGCAGTGTTTTGTATTCCAGCACGGCCAAACTTGCCGCCAGGTTAATGGCAGTAGTGGTTTTTCCTACCCCTCCTTTTTGATTTGCGATTCCGATAATTCTGGCCATGTGTTGTATTGCGATGTCTATATTTTATAATTCAATGCTTTCTCCTATGGATGGCAGTAAAAGTTCTAGTCCGTTTTGCGCAAATTTTGCTTTTGCTGCGGTCGTATCAATCTGTATTGGCGGAAAGGTGTTATAGTGTACACCAACTACGGTTTTACAATTGATCATATGTGCGGCTCTGGCTGCATCTTCTGTTCCCATGGTAAAATTATCTCCTATGGGCAGAATGCAGAAGTCGGGAACGGCAAACTGCGGAATCAGCTGCATGTCGAGCGTTAGCGCCGTATCGCCGCTATAATAAAAGTTCTTGTCGCCGCCGGAAATCACAAAGCCCATGGGGTTGCCTCCGTAAGTTCCGTCGGGTAATACCGAGGAATGTTGCGCTACCACGCATTTTACCGTGCCAAAATCAAAGCGCCATTTGCCGCCGATATTCATGCCATGTACTTTTTCTATGCCCTGCTGCTGCAACCAGTTGGTAATTTCGAAAGCAGCGATGATCGTTGCGCCTGTGCGCCTTGCAATATCGGCCGCATCGGCAATATGATCAGCGTGGCCGTGACTGATGAGGATATAATCTGCCTCAATTTTATCAATGTCTATTTCCGAAGCCAGCGGGTTGGGACGCACAAAGGGGTCGAACAGCAATTGCTTGCCGTTTACGGTCACCATAAAGCACGCGTGTCCCAAGTATGTGAGTTTCATTACCGTTGAGTTTTTCGGAATAAAATGCGCAAGGCAGGTTTTCCTTAGCCAGTCCGACAAAAATAAGGTTTCGCGCCAAATAAGGGAACAAAGCCGGGCTGCGCGATGTTAACATTGTCGTCACAGAAAATGCGCCGAAATTTGCGGTCCCCGATTCCAAAACCCTCATGTTCAAACATCATCCACACTTATGAAACGCTTGGCTGGCTCCTGGATATTTTTGATGTTGCTGATCGCCCTGGATTTTTATGTTTTTCAGGCAGTGAAAACCATTGTGGCCTATAGCCATCCTCGGGTGCGTTGGGCTGTTTATATCGGCTACTGGGGTGTGTCGGCCGTTTCGATCGGACTAATGCTTTCCATCGCCTTTACCAGTTTTGAGGGCTGGCACAAGTTACTTAGAACCTATGCCTTTGCAACCGTGATCGGACTTTTCTTGGCAAAACTGCTGGCAAGTGTATTCTTTCTTGCTGATGATTTGCGCAGAATCATCCTCTGGGCATATCAGGCATTTGTGCCGGTGCAGGATGCGGGTAAAGGTGGACAAACAGATGGTATTACGCGTTCTCAGTTTTTAAGCTGGGTAGGATTCGCCATGGGCGGGGGATTGTTTAGCTCTCTGCTTTACGGGTTTGGCAATAAATACAAGTATCAGCTGGAAAAGCTCTTGCTGCCCATCGCGCAACTGCCCGCAGTATTCAAAGGGTTGCGCATTGTACATGTGAGCGATATACATAGTGGCAGTTTTACCGATGTCAATGCGGTGCAAAAGGGCATTGAAAAAATCAATGCGCAACAGCCCGATCTCATTCTTTTTACCGGCGATCTGGTAAACTATGCCGCCGACGAGATGCAGCCTTACATGCATCTTTTCTCCCAGCTGAAAGCAACCTATGGCGTGTATGCCACCTTAGGCAACCATGATTATGGCTTTCCGCAGGGCGAAACCAAGGAGGCGCGTGTGCAAATGCAGCTGCAAAATGCTGAAAAAGTTAAGGCAGTGCACCGTGCATTGGGCTGGCAAACCTTAAGCAATACTCATGTGCTGCTTGAAAAGGAAGGAGAACGCATTGCCTTGCTTGGCGTGGATAATATCAGCGCCAAAGTTGGGTTTCCCTCATTCGGAAATCTTTCTCAGGCATATCAAGGTACAGCCGACATACCGGTGAAAATTCTCATGAGTCATGATCCTTCGCACTGGGATAAGGAAGTGCGACAATACCCCGATATTCAGCTCACGCTTTCGGGGCACACACATGGTATGCAGTTTGGTGTATCGATACCGGGCTTCCGCTGGAGCCCCGTGCAGTATGTGTATCGTCAGTGGGCAGGCTTATATTCTGAAAAGCAGCAGCACCTTTATGTTAACAGAGGCTTCGGATTTATCGGTTATCCCGGCAGAGTGGGAATGCTGCCGGAAATTACCCTGATTGAGCTCGCTTGATCCACCCGTTTTGTTAAAAAATGCAGATTAACGGGCATAACAGCTTTAAAAGCTGATAATTCAATTATTTTTATGCCCACTATCAATATTTAATTTATGAAAAAAGCAAGACTCATCCTCGTCGGACTTTTATTTTTATCAGCATTGGGCGTTTCTGCTCAGGGTTTGAAATTTGGTCCGAAAGTGGGAGCAAACCTCGGAAAGATCGAAGGACAGCGTTTCAGTGATCAGTATGAGCTGAGCTATCATGCCGGATTTTTTCTGGAGCTGAAGCTGGGGGATAAGTGGGCATTTCAGCCTGAGTTGCTTTGGAATCAGGTGAAGGTGGATACCGTAAGCGGTTTCAATAACATCTATCAACAAAATTTACGTATATCCGATCTTAAGTTGAATTATATCAGCGTGCCCGTGCTGCTGAACTACAAACCTGGAAAAGTTTTAACGCTGCAGGCTGGTCCGCAGTTTGGTATACTGATGGATCGGAATAAAAATCTCTTGCAGAATGGCGTGGATGCTTTCAAGCAAGGTGATTTATCCATGCTTGCAGGAGCACAGCTCAATATTCTCAGCTTTCGTATTTATGGCCGCTACGTGATTGGTCTGTCGGATATCAGCGATCTACCTAATCAGGAAAAATGGCGCAACCAGGGTTTACAGGTTGGGGTTGGACTTGCCTTTTAAGGAATCCGATTTGCTTTTTTAATGCAATGTTTGCTGTTTAGTTGTAAGCAGGGCTAACCCAGCGATACATCCAATATCATCATTACCAGAAAGCCGGCAATAAATGCCAGCACCGAGCGGTCGGTATATCGATCTCTTTGTGTTTCCGGAATGACTTCTTCTACCACCACAAATATCATGGCGCCTGCTGCAAATGCTAGTGCAAAAGGAAGTACGGGTTGCATATAAATTACTGCTACTGCGCCGATCACACCTGCAACAGGCTCCACGATGGCAGAAAGTTGTCCGTACCAAAAGCTTCTAAAACGCGTAACGCCTTGTCTACGTAGCGGCATGGAAACCGCAATGCCTTCCGGGAAATTTTGTATGCCAATACCAATGGCGAGTGCAATGGCTGCAGCAGTGGATGTATCGGGAATGCCCATGGCTGCCGCACCGAACAATACACCTACTGCCAGTCCCTCCGGAATGTTATGCAGGGTGATGGCAAGAATCAGCAAAGTAGTTTTATGCAATTTGGTTTTTACGCCTTCTGTTTCTTCTAATCCAAAGTTGAGGTGTAAATGAGGAGTGAGTTTGTCTAGAAAGTAAATAAACATCGCACCTGCTAAAAAACCTGTTGCTGCTGGCATCCAGCTCATGCCCGGATACAACTTTTCTGAAATTTCAATAGCAGGGTTTAAGAGCGACCAAAAGCTGGCCGCCACCATCACACCTCCGGTAAATCCCAACATGGGATCAAGTATGCCGCGGCTCATTGTGCGAAAGAAAAATACCAGCGAAGCACCCGCAGCAGTTACCAGCCAGGTGAATAAGGTAGCAAAGAATGCAGCCCATACCGGGCCAACTTCTGTCATGAAACGTTCAATGTGGTGCATCATGTTGTAACAAGAATATTTTGTGCCAGTTGGGCTGTAATGGGCGTGGTGGTATCGTTGTTGATTTTAATTTCCATAGATGCATCGAAGGCAAAGCGCTTGGTAATCTCCACCTGCGTGCCAATATTAATTTTTTTGTGCTGGAGCAGTTCAAGTATATCGCTGCTCTGGTCAGTTACTGCCGAAACCTTCGCCTTGGTGTAGAGAGGAAGTGTATCCAGTGCTTTTCTTTTGGCGGTTTCCATCTTTCCCAAGCGGTCGGGAATGGGGTCGCCATGAGGATCTGCTTTTGGAAAATCCAGATAGGCATCCAGTCGATCAATCAACTCCTTGCTGCTCACATGTTCCAACTCTTCTGCAATGGCATGAACCTGGTCCCACCCGAACTGTAATTTTTCTACTAGAAAAAACTCCCAGAGGCGATGCCTGCGAATAATATGCAGCGCAACTTTTTTGCCTTCATTGCTAAGCGTTACACCATGGTAAGGTTCATGATGCAATATTTTCTTCTCATGTAAGCGTTTCAGCATGTCGGTTACAGATGCAGGACGCGTTTGAAGTGCGGTGGACAAGTCGTTGGTGCTCACCGGAGATGCCTGTTGCTGCAAGCGCCAGATGGCTTTAATGTAGTTTTCTTCTGCGATGGTGTAGGACATCTCTAATTTAAAATTTAGACAAATCTAAAATAATTTCTTGAGTTGTGGTATTCCTTTGTGTTGGTTCGGATGGAAAAGGTTAATTTCATAAAAAAAACGTGCGACAAATTTTTTGGCTGCTGTTGATTTGTTTGCAGCTAGGCTGCAAGCAGAAGCTTTCAAAAAAAATTACTGATGATGGACTCACCGTTGCTGAGTTCATCGCCCTTGCTCCGGTGTCATCCCTGCCTGTCGTTGTACATGATACAACGCTCCGTAAAAAAGAGCCGGATTCTTCCAAAATCAATACCACTGATTTTCTTGCTTATTTGCCCGATTCCGTATCAGGCAACTTTTTTTCCTCACCCAAAAATCTTCGTTTGTATGTATTAGGTAAAGTAGAAGATGCTGAGAAAGGGCATTATCTGTTATTGAAATCAGTGAAAGGGAAAAAGGCCTCGGCTTATTTGTTTTATTTCAACCGCAAAAACGAATATGTTGCAGTTAAGCAGATAGGAGGCGGCAATACTGAACAGGGCATAACTCGCTATTGCAAAATTGATGGGCGCTATAATATTACGATGGTGGAAGAAAAAAAGCGCAATGGTAGTTTACGGATTCGCGAAACTATTTTTTATCTAGATCAAACGGGTGCTTTTATTTTGGTGATGACCAATAGTAACGAAGATTTGAGTGCTGAAATCAGAGGCAATCCGATAGACAGTTTTCCGCGTACAAATAAGTTTGCGGCAGACTATGCTACCGATCAGAAGAATTTGGTTTCGATCCGCGACGGCGGTACAAATAAAACCTTACAGTTTTTTATTCATTTCAGTAAACAGAAAGATGCGTGTATTGGTGAGCTGAAAGGAGAAGCGACATGGATTGATCAGCAGAAAGCCGTTTTCCGTGATCCCAATTCGCCTTGTGTATTGTATTTTACTTTTACAAAATCCTCGGTGCGTATACAGGAAGAAAATGGATGCGGATCTTACAGAGATATCACCTGTTTGTTTGAAGG
>CAZDGV010000052.1:0-6762 GCA_964505195.1 uncultured Chitinophagaceae bacterium | reverse complement strand
CCCCAGTCGATTCCTTTCAGTGTAGCAGGCACGCCTTCTTTCATCCATGTAGGCATGGGTTCGCCTTTTAAATAATGTCCGAAGAATTGTCCCAAACGAACGGATAGATCTTTTCTGTTTCTGCGTTCCACTAAATTATGATCTTCATCGTTGTACTGCAGCAGCCATACTTTTCTGTCGAGGCGGCGCAGTGCAGTGAAGAATTCAATGCCCTGATACCAGGGAACTGCACCGTCTTTATCGTTATGCGTCATCAACAGAGGTGTGGTGATTTTATCGGCCGTAAACAAGGGTGAGTTTTTAGTATAAAGATCGGGGCGCTGCCAGGGAGTAAATCCTAGACGGCTCTGCGATTTTTCATACTGAAACTGGCGACTGATCCCCGTTCCCCAGCGTATGCCGCCATAGGCACTGAACATATTGCTCACCGGCGCGCCGGCACCTGCTGCTGCAAACATGCGTGTACGAGTAATGATATATGCCACCTGATAGCCACCCCAGCTTTGCCCCTGTATAGCCATTTTGGTACTGTCAACAAATTTCATTTTTGACAGATATTGGGCTGCACTTACTACACTATTGTAAGCACTTTCGCCGGGGTAACCGTTTTTGTAATAAATATTCGGATCAAATACCAGATAGCCATTGCTGGTAAACCAGGCAATATTCACCGTTGAAGCACTGGGCGCAGGTGCGCGATAATTATATCGGTTATCGGCATTGCGCTCATAGAAATAAAATACAACAGGATACTTTTTGTTGGGATCAAAATTTTCTGGCTTAAAAAGCAATCCCTCGGATGTTTTACCATCAAACATTTTCCAGCGATGCAACTCAACCGTGTACCAGTTGTATGCTTTTTGCTGCGGATTGATGTCGCTCAGCTGACGCACATTTTTCCAGTCGCCTGCTGTTGCAAGCGTAGTGCTGAAAAGCTGTGTCCATGAAGGACTCTGCGCGCTGAAGGCAAAAACATCCGATGATTTCGACTTTGCCACCATGGGCATCAACGAAACCGGATTGGTGCGCCAGTCGGCCGGAATACTGAAAACGCTACCCTCCTTATGAGTGATCCAGCCATGTCCTTTTTCAGCATGATCAAAAGCGTGCATCAGCAAGGTTTGCCCCTGCTTCACAAATCGCTCTTCTCGATCCAAAACAACATTACGGAGTGTATGTTTTTTCGCTCTTCCCAAACCGCCTGTGAGCATTGCCGGTACCGTTTTACCGGTTGGATCTACTTTCCATATATCATACTTGTCGTACACATAGAATGCAGCATCATTTTCATGCCAACCCATAGCACCATGCGGCGGCGGATCATCGGGATGATCGTCATCTTCATCATACAATGGCACTTTAATCGATTGCGTTACATTCAAAAGTTTCGAGGCAGCAATATCATACATGAAATAATGTCGCTGCTTCCAGTCGTACCAACCAATATAATTTGCTTTGGGCGATAAGCTCGCGCTGCCTCTCAGTTTTTCGGCAATGCGTTTGCGCTGACCGGTTTTTACATCAATCAAATAAAGATCCTGATAGTTGCCCAGATCCCACTGGCTTTGAATGCGATAGTGCTTGTTGGTTCTGCCCAGTGCAATATCTGCATCGCCTTCATTGCCCAACTCAACCGACTCGGAATTTTCATCGCCGAGCTGTACAACGGGGCCTGTCATATCATGCTTCACAGCCAAGTAGCTGCGTCGCAGCTCCTGATTCAACTGCACCAGTTGCTGTGGCTGCAGATATTCATCTTTGTAATTCCAAATATCCAGACGGGCTGTTTCAAAATCAACCAGATTGGTGTCTTTAGCCGGTCGTATCGGTGCCAATCCGAAAAACAAACGCTGTCCGTTCTTGCTGAACATATTTGCATAGTCAGGACTAACGGTATAGCCCTGCTTTACTCCCGGTGTTTCACGCGATGCGCTGATAACGGCGGTATCCATTCCCGACTTGTAATACCATAATTTATAAAACTTGGTCAGTGCTTTACTTACGCTGTCGCGCTCCGCAACAAAAGCAAGCTGTGTTCCCTTTTCATCGAATGCAAAGTTTTTTGCATCGTTGAAAGATTTCATCACCGTATCCGTTTTTGCTGTAGCCGTTTCATGCCAAAGAATGGTAGCACGACTGCCCGCGTTTCCGTTCTTTCGGGTTGTTTTTACTATCAACACATTGCCTTGCTCACTAAACAAATAATCATTTGCGAGTGAAAAACTTTTTTGTTGCCCGGTATATAAGTTGCGCAATACCAGCTCCGTTCCTTCTTCAATGGTTTCAGAAGCAGGTTTGACAGGCGCATCACGCTTGGGCGTTTCGAGCACAGTGAGTCCGCTTATTTTCGCCTCACCCGCTTTTTTTCGAAGACTATCAGCCATACGCGTTAAACTGTCGGCCATCGTAACCAATTTATTAATCTGCGATACCGAGTCAGGCTTTGCTGCTTGCTTGGCGGTTTCGGGTACGACTTTTTCAAGATGCCATGCCACCCAGCCGCTTGCTTTGGAAGGCGTTTTGAACGATTTCACCCTAGCCCATTTCATTGCCTCATCTTTACCCAATTCAAAAACAGCCAAACTGTCTTTGGGCATGTCTTCCGGTTTTTTCTTTTTTATACGCGCCTCCCTTGTTTCTTTGAAGTAGGGCTTGATTTTAAAAATCACGTAACGGCTGTCTTCCGTTATCACAGCGTTGTAACCACGGTCAAATACTTTTTTAGAAGTTCCGTCCGCATTCGTAACAATCAGCTGGCCATCACCTTCTTGCAGATTCACCTGATATACCACCCATTTCCCATCATTGCTGATGAGTGGCGTTGCAATGCTTTGCCAACCGTCATATACGCTGTGATCAAGCGGTTTTTTTTGCGCCAATAATGTAGTACTGCATAGCAAAAGCAAACCGAAAAAAACTGTTTTTTTCATATCGGGACTGATTTAAGAAAAGTTAAGATAGGGGAAATAGCGGAGCTGAAAAGGGTTTTTATTTGAATGGCGAAAGCGGCACCGCATCTAAAGAAAAAATGTTCTAAACGCTGGTGGTGTGCTGCCTGAGTGTACGCCAGGTATGCAATAACAGCGTGAAGAGTATGAGGGCGGAACCAATAAAAAACCCTTTTCCCATCAGCGTATGTTCTTTAAAAATCAAGAAAGCAAGCAGTATGCCATACAACGGTTCGAGATTGTAGCTTAGATTCACGGTGAAGGGAGAAATGCGCAACAATGCCTTTACCGACAGCTGAAATGCCCAAACCGTACACAAAAGCGAAAGTACCAGCAACCAGAACCAATCGGAAATGCTTGGCAAGTATGCGCCGGCAGGCGAAAAATAGAGATAGAAAGGCATGAGTAAGGTTAGCACCAGCCAACCACCGCCCAGCTCGTACAAACTCAGCAAATTGGCAGGCACTTGCTCAATGAGTTTTTTATTGAGTACAGGAAACAAAGCGGAGAGCATGGATGAAATAATGCCCAACACAATTCCTGTTCGATAGCCGGCATCAAAATGAAAAATCAAATAAATGCCCACTAGCACCATGCAGCCCATCAGCAATTCCCAAACACGAAAAGGCCTTTTCAGTAAGATGGGTTCTAATACAGCAGTAAAGGCACTGGTAGCGGAGAAACAAACCAATGCTACCGATACATTTCCGTAGCGAATGCTTCCATAAAAGAAAAGCCAGTGTAAAGCAATAATACCTCCCACTACCAGAAGCTGCCTACGCAGCGATGCCGGCAAGCGAATTGATTGTCGCGCATACCATGCCATGAGCAGTAATACACCCACTGTAATCAACATTCTATACCATACCAACCATGCTTCATTCAGCTGAATAAGTTTGCCCAGCACACCGGTAAAGCCCGCCAGCAACACAGCGGTATGCAGTTGCAGCAAAGCTTTGTTCGTAGGATTCATGAAAAGAAATAGCGATTTAATCTGCACTCACCTGCACCCTGGCGGATGCATTTTTTGCAATATGCTTTCTGTATTGTTTGAACATACTTTGCCAGCGCAGTTTCAACACGCCGAGGATACCCTCTTTTACAATGCCTTTGTTCATTTTTGAAACGCCATACTTGCGATCAACAAAAGTGATGGGCACTTCCTGAATGCGGAAGCCCAGTTTCCAAGCCGCAAACTTCATTTCAATTTGGAAGGCATAACCGGTAAAACTGATGCTGTCGAGATTGATTTGCGCCAGCACTTCACGGCGATAGCATACAAAACCGGCTGTAGGATCTTTAATAGGCATCCAGGTAAAAAAGCGGGTGTACAACGATGCCCCCTTGGAGAGTAAAATGCGATTGCCCGGCCAATTTTTTACAGCACCGCCCGGCACATAGCGACTCCCTACTGCCACATCAGCACCTTCAGTACTGCAGGCATGATGCAGTCGAACAAGATCAGCAGGGTTATGACTGAAATCGGCATCCATTTCCAAAATATAGGCATACCCGCGCGCAAGCGCCCAGCGAAACCCGTGAATATAAGCAGTACCCAAACCAAGCTTGCCTCGGCGCTCCTCGAGAAATAATTGATCAGGGTAATGAAGCTGCAAGGCGCGCACTTCATCGGCGGTACCATCAGGCGATCCATCGTCGATCACCAGTACGTGAAAGCCCTGATTCAAAGAAAATACAGCAGCCACGATGGCGGCAATGTTTTCCTTTTCATTGTAGGTTGGTATAATGACAATCTTCTCCAAAACAAAAGAATAAGAAGCACAAATTAATACATGTCACACGTAATCTGGATGCTCACATAAGCACCACCCTCAATTTATTGCTTCTTTAACAGGGTGCGATTCAGGATATCGGTTAACTTTTGCTTGGTGTGTAGGGGAAAATCACCCTTCATCATCCAGTCGTAATATTGTGGCTCCGTGCGCAGCACATCTGCTACCGGTCTACCCTTATGCTTGCCGAAATTAAATATTTCTACGCCATTTTCAAACACAAAGCGTTTGGCATAATCCACAATGGGCTCATCCTCGGTAAAATCATAAATCTCCTCCACCGTCTTACCCATCTGAGGATAGCGTTCCGCCTGAGCGCAAAGCACTTCCCAGGTAGCAGAAGCATCTGCCTCGGCACTATGTGCCTGCTCAAGAATTTTGTTACAATAGAATTTATACGCAGCACTCAATGTGCGCTGCTCCATTTTGTAAAAAATACGCTGCACATCAATATGACGCTTACCACTGATATCGAATTCAATACCGGCTCTCAAAAACTCTTCTACTAAAAGTGGCACATCAAAACGCATTGAATTATACCCGGCGATATCTGCATGCTCCAAAAATTGTTTGATTTCATTGGCAACCTGACGAAAAACCGGAGCATCCTTCACCATCTCATCCGTTATGCCGTGAATATCACTCGATGTTTTGGGTATAGGCATTTCAGGATTGATGAGTTTGCGTTTCACCTGGCGACTGCCATCGGGCATGATTTTTACAATCGCAATCTCTACAATACGGTCGGTTGCCAAATTAGTTCCGGTAGTTTCCAGATCAAAAAAAGCGAGGGGCTGCGTAAGCTGAATATTCATGTTATGTTTTTTGAAGCGACCGCCATTGCATGGTCAGGTTTGCCCGTTCTTGCAAGGGCAAAAACAGGAGACAAAAGTAAATGATTGGCAGTGTAAAATGATAAAACCCAACTGATCCCTTTTTTTGTTGGCTTTGATGCCATAAAACCGTAGTTTTATTGCCTTAAAACACCGTTTCATGCATAAATCGTTGTTTATTATAACCCTGGTGGTGTTAATGCTAATTGCTTTTGCATCCTGTACGCCCCGTTATGGATGCCCCGGCGTAACCTCGGGAAAAACATTCAGAAGATGATGTAGTTATCTTTGCAGCAAAAAAAGATGAGTTGGAAAACGCTGCAGGAAATAGCACAGCTGGAAGAAATTATTGCAAACTCCTTTCAAAAGCCGCAAGTCATTTTTAAACACAGCACCCGCTGCAGCATCAGTGATGTTGCCAAAACGCGGCTGGAGAGAAATGCCTTTCCGGATAACATCGACTTTTACTATCTTGACCTGATTGCATACCGATCTGTATCCAACCACATTGCAGAAGCCATGCAGGTGCAGCATGAATCTCCGCAGATATTGCTGATCAAAAATGGCAAATGCACCTACCATGAAAGCCATATGAGCATTCAATTCGACGATATCATTGAGCAGGCCGCTGCGTGAAAGCAAAAAAACGCCGGAGCAAAAGCCACCGGCGTAACAAGCATCATAAAAGGCGGGTTTACTTTTTAACGCGACGAAACACATAGCGGGTAATGAAAATGCCGGCACCATCATCTTTACCTGCATCGGATTCAACGGCGCTGTTCACAAACGATAGCTCCCATCCTTCTTCCGACATGGCATTGAGCTTGGATGCTACTACTGCGTCGTTGGCAGCAATATTCTGAAAACGGATACCGCCTAGATTGTAAAAATTCAACAGCTTGGTTTCATCAAAGGCCTTCACCCGAATATCAGAACGATCGGATGAATTGCGCGAATTATCATCTTCGCTACGCGATGAAGTAAACTCGCGGTAATCGCGTGTATCATTAGAAGAAACCATACGGGAACGACCAAGTCCGTTCGGAACAATCGACTCAACCGTAGTAATGATACGGAATTCATATTTCTGCGAAAAGGCATCAACGTCAAGCGAACATAAAAACAACAGAGAGAAAATGTACTTTTTCATGGAATTACGATTTAAGAATGATAGAGTGTGAATGTTTA
>CAZDGV010000051.1:0-6966 GCA_964505195.1 uncultured Chitinophagaceae bacterium | reverse complement strand
AAAAAAATCAGCTATTCAAAAATTATATCGGCCAAGGCTATTACGATACCATCACTCCCAGTGTAATTCTTAGAAATATTTTTGAGAACCCAGGTTGGTACACGCAATACACGCCTTACCAAGCAGAAATTTCACAAGGCCGACTGGAAAGCCTGCTGAATTTTCAAACCATGGTGAGCGATCTTACCGGTTTGCCCATTGCTAACGCTTCTTTGCTGGATGAAGCAACAGCTGCTGCCGAAGCAATGAACATGCTTTTCCATTTTGTGAACCGTACTGATGTTATTCAGCAACCGAAATTTTTTGTAGACAACGAAGTATTCCCACAAACCAAAGACCTGATCCTTACCCGCGCAACACCTATTGGTATTGAAGTAGTGTTTGGTGATTATAAAAATGCAGATATCGATCAAAGCTATTTCGGAGCACTGGTACAATATCCCAACAATATCGGCAGCATTGAAGACTATCGCAGCTTTATCGATCGCTTGCACCAGGTAGGCGGTTATGTAGCGGTTGCTACCGATTTACTTGCGCTTACACTGCTTCAATCGCCCGGCGAACTGGGAGCAGATGTAGCATTCGGATCTGCGCAGCGTTTTGGCGTACCACTTGGTTTTGGTGGACCGCATGCTGCGTTCTTTAGTGCCAAAGATGATTTCAAACGCTCCATGCCCGGTCGCATCATCGGCGTGAGCGTAGATGCACAGGGCAACCGCGCATTACGCATGGCGCTGCAAACCAGAGAGCAACATATTAAAAGAGAGAAAGCTACTTCCAATATTTGCACAGCACAGGCGCTGCTTGCAAACATGGCTGCGATGTATGCAGTGTATCATGGCCCGCAAGGATTAAAAAATATTGCGCAACGCATCAACCTGCTTACGCAAACTGTTGCCAACGAGCTGAAAACACTGGGCTTTGAGCTGGCAAACAACACCTTCTTTGATACACTTACCGTGAGCGTAAAAGATCATGCAACCATTCGCGCCAAAGCAGAGCGTCAGCAAATTAATCTGCGCTATATCAACGACAACCTAATCGGCATATCGCTAGATGAAACTACGCTGGCTGAAGATCTTTTCACACTCATCAACTGCTTTGTAGATGATGAAGCGCCGGTTTCTTTTGCATTAGACACCAATTGGAGCAGCGTAAGTATACCAGGTGTATTACTGCGTACAAGTACATACCTCACGCATCCGCATTTCAACAGCTTTCACAGCGAAAGCCAAATGATGCGCTATATCAAACAGCTTGAAAACAAAGATCTTTCACTGAACACCTCCATGATTTCGCTGGGCAGCTGTACCATGAAGCTGAATGCAGCAACAGAAATGATGCCTTTGAGTACCGCACATTGGAGCAAGATGCATCCTTTTGCACCGGCATCACAAACTAAGGGGTATCAGCAAATGATTGATGAGCTGGCAGCATATCTCTGTGAAGTTACAGGCTTCGATGCCTGCAGCATGCAGCCCAACAGCGGTGCACAGGGTGAATATGCCGGATTGCTCACCATCCGCAACTACCACCTTGCAAATGGGGATACGCATCGCAATGTAATGCTCATACCGATCTCTGCACACGGCACCAATCCTGCCAGCGCCGTGATGGCAGGTATGAAAGTGGTAGTGGTGAAAGCACTCGATAATGGATACATTGATGTGGATGATTTTAAAGCCAAGGCCGAACAGCATAGTGCCAATCTCGCCGGTACCATGATCACCTATCCAAGCACTTTTGGTGTGTTTGAAGAAACCGTAAAAGAAATTTGTGATATCGTACATCAGCATGGCGGACAGGTGTATATGGATGGTGCCAACATGAACGCACAGGTTGGACTCACTTCTCCTGGTATGATCGGCGCCGATGTTTGTCACCTGAACCTGCACAAAACATTTGCTATTCCGCATGGCGGTGGTGGACCCGGCATGGGCCCCATTTGTGTACGCGGACATCTTGCACAACATTTGCCCGGACATATTGCGCAACATAGCAATGGTGCAGTATCGGCAGCTCCTTTCGGCAGTGCCAGCATTCTGCTGATCAGCTACGCTTACATTCGCATGCTTGGTGCAGAAGGCGTTCGTAAAGCAACGGAGTATGCCATTCTGAATGCGAATTACATGAAAGCCCGTTTGGAAAAAGATTTCGATATTTTATATGTTGGTAAAAATGGCACCTGCGCGCACGAATTCATTGTTGATCTACGTCCTTTCAAAAATACTTGCGGCATCGAAGCAGAAGATGTAGCCAAGCGCCTGATGGATTTCGGGTTCCATGCTCCTACCATGAGCTTCCCTGTTCCGGGAACCATCATGATTGAACCAACTGAAAGTGAAGACAAGGCAGAACTGGATCGCTTCTGTGATGCGCTGTTAAGCATTCGCCAGGAGATTCGCGATATTGAAAACGGCGTATCTGATAAAACAGACAACCCGCTGAAAAATGCTCCGCATACACAACATGTGGTAATGGCAGATGAATGGAAGCATGGTTATAGCCGTCAGCAGGCAGCCTTCCCACTGTACTATGTAACGCGCAACAAATTCTGGCCTTCCGTAGCAAGAGTAAACAACACGCATGGCGACAGAAACCTGATCTGCACCTGCGAGCCGGTTAGCAGCTATGCAGAAGCATAATGATTTGTATGTTATTATAATGGAAAGTCTCACTTTCGGGTGAGACTTTTTACTTTTACAATGAAAAACCAATTGCATGTCGATACGCATTTTTGTTACCGGAGGCACATTCGATAAAGAATACAATGAACTTACGGGCGAGTTGTTTTTTAAAGAAACCCATTTGCCTGAAATGCTCAAGCTTGGACGTAACAGTTTGGATGTTACCGTTCGCACATTGATGATGATCGACAGTTTGCATATGACTCCCGATGACCGTGAGCTCATTGCACATCAATGCATGAATGCGACAGAAGAAAAAATCATCATCACACATGGCACCGATACCATGACGGAAACTGCTGCCGTCCTCGCTGAAAAAATGAAAGACAAAACCATTGTACTCACCGGCGCAATGATTCCCTACAAGTTTGGAAGCAGTGACGGATTTTTTAATCTGGGTAGCGCCCTGGCTTTTGTACAAACTCTCCCTCACGGTGTGTATGTTGCCATGAATGGCAGATATTTTCACTGGAATAATGTGCGCAAAAACAGACAAACCGGACAATTCGAACCGATCCAACCATGATAAAAAAACAGTTTCTACTCAAATCATTTTTTTTCGCTGCCCTATCGCTTTTACAAATTTCCTTATACGGACAAAGCTCACCCAAGCATGAATTGCGGGGCGCATGGGTAACAACTTTTGTAAACATCGACTGGCCCAGTGCCAACAACCTTTCTGTCGCAACGCAGCAAACTCAACTCATCAATCTGCTGGATCAGTTGCAGTCAACAGGCATCAACGCTGTTTTCTTTCAAGTGCGCAGTCAGTGTGACGCGATGTATAGCAGCCAGCTTGAACCCTGGAGTGCAGATTTAACCGGCATGCAAGGGAGAGCACCTTCGCCTTCGTATGACCCATTAGAATTTATAATTGCGGCATGCAGGCAAAGAGGCATAGAAGTGCATGCGTGGTTTAATCCGTTCAGAGCGGTGAGCAATTTTAATAATATCGCTTCTTTTTCCGCCAATCATATTGCTAGAACCAAACCCGAGTGGCTACTTGCCCAGGGGAATTTGCGCATTTTAGATCCAGGTATACCACAGGTGCGGGATTATGTGATCAGCGTATTCATGGATGTGCTGCGCCGTTATGATGTGGATGGCATTCACTTCGACGATTATTTTTATCCCTATCCGCCCAGCTCGGGATCTCCATTTAACGATGATGCAACATTTGCCGCACATGCGCGCGGGTTTACGAACCGGCAAGACTGGCGAAGAGACAATATCAATTTGTTTATTCAGCGCAGTCACGACAGCATTCGCGCGGTGAAACCATGGGTAAAATTCGGCGTTTCCCCCTTCGGAATTTGGCGCAATCAAAACAGCGATCCTACCGGTTCTGCCACCAATGGGATGCAAAGTTTCAGCGATATTTTTGCCGATAGCAGAAGATGGATTCAACAGTCGTGGGTAGATTATCTCACACCGCAGCTGTATTGGTCTATCGGATTTAATGTGGCTAATTATGGCGTATTGCTACCCTGGTGGAATGCACTGGGCGGCAACCGACATATATACAGCGGTATGGCTGCCTATAAAGTAAATAATGGCGGAACAGATAATAACTGGAATCAAAACACACAAATTCCAAATCAGATCCGCATGAACCGGCAGCATACGCAGGTACAGGGACAAACATTTTTCAGTACCAAAAATATATTGGCCAACCCGCTGGCTATGCGCGATTCGCTGCGCAATGATCTTTTTAAAAAACCTGCCTTGCTTCCTACGATGCCTTGGAAGGACAATCAGCCACCACAGCCCGTAAGCAATCTTACAGCGCAGATCAATGGTAATGAAATCCAGCTTCGCTGGGATGCACCTCCGTCAACAATTAACACAATGGACAAGGTACGCCAGTTTGTGATTTACAGGTCTTCCAACAGCAATATCAATCGGAATGATGCGGCCAACATTGTAAAGATCACAGCAAACGAAAACGAAACGAGTTTTACCGATGTCGGTTTAACGCCCGGCACTTATTTCTATACCGTAACCGCGCTAGATCGTTTGCACAACGAAAGTTCAGCCGCCAATACGGTGAGTGCACAGCTACTCACCACATCCACTATGCCGTTGCCAGTGAGAAATAACGAAATGGAAGATTTGATTTGTAAAATTCAGCCCAACCCAGTTAGCAATACAGCGATGATTAACTATGAGCTGAAACGCACTATGCAACTGCTTGTGCTGGTAAGCGATGAGAGTGGCAGGGAAGTGCAGCGACTGTTTGAAGGCAAGCAAACGCCGGGCAAATACGGAGTAATGCTCGATGCAAGATCATTACCCAACGGATTATACCTGATTCAATTTATTTCTCAGGAAACAAGAAAGACTATTAAGATCAATATTCTTCATTAATCAATTTTATGGCAGAGGATTTAAATATCACCGGGGGAACAAAACAAGAACAATACGAAGCGCTGCTTCCGCAAATCAAAGGCTTGCTGAGTGGTGAACCCGATCTGATTGCCAACCTTGCAAACATTTCAGCCGCACTGCACGAACAGTTTGGCTGGCTGTGGGTAGGTTTTTACATCGTAAAGGAAGAGGAGTTGGTTTTAGGTCCTTTTCAGGGACCGGTTGCCTGCACGCGCATTCGTAAAGGGAAAGGTGTTTGCGGAACCAGCTGGGAAAAGGAAACTACGTTGATTGTACCTGATGTAGAAAAGTTTCCCGGACATATTGCTTGCAGCAGTAAAAGCAAATCAGAAATTGTGGTACCACTCATTCGAAACGGAAAAGTGATTGCAGTGCTGGATGTTGACAGTGAAGCACTCAATCATTTTGATGCAACAGATCAGCAATATCTGGAACAGATACTCAACCTGATTGAATACTAAACATGAATAAAACGAAGCTATTGCTCTATGGTGCCAACGGTTTTACCGGCAAGTTGATTGCGTCGATGGCAGCAGATTATGGCCTAGAACCCATCCTCGCCGGAAGAAACCATGATGAAATCAGTCAGCTCGCGAAAAAATACGATTTACCATTCCGCATATTTAACTTAGATAATACTGAAAACATTGTAGCGCAAATCAGCGACTGTAAACTTGTTCTGCACGCTGCAGGTCCCTTTATGCGTACGGCCAAGCCGATGATCAAAGCCTGCATGCAGGCAGGAATACATTATTTGGATATTACGGGTGAGATTGCCGTTTTTGAAATGGCAAAGAAAATGCATCAGTCAGCAGAAGCAGCAGGCATCATGCTTATGCCTGGCGTAGGTTTTGATGTGGTTCCAACCGATTGTATGGCTTTGTATTTGCATCAGCGACTGCCCGATGCCACTCACTTACAGCTCGCTTTTGCATCGGTGGGCGGCGGCGTGAGTCATGGTACCGCCACCACCATGGTTACATCATTAGGATCAGGCGGAGCGGCAAGGGAAAATGGAACGATTGTAAGTAAACCACTGGGACACAAAGGCATGACCGTTGACTTTGGCATCAAGAAAAGATTTGTGATGACCATTCCCTGGGGAGATGTCTCTACCGCGCATCATACAACGGGTATTCCCAATATTGAAACCTTCACTGCTGTTAAGCCCGCTGTTTTTCGTTTATTGAAATGGCAATCGTTATTCAACCCCATCTTGCGTACCGCTTGGGTAAAGAAAATGGTGCAGAAAAAAATAGATGCAGCACCTGCAGGACCAGATGAGAAAGCGCGCGCTACGGGAAAGAGTTTAGTATGGGGTTGCGTCCGCAATGCAGCCGGTGAAAGCATCAGTGCTCATTTTTCAGGGCCGGAAGGCTATACCCTCACCGCACACGCCGCACTCATCATCGCCAAAAAAGTGCTGGAAGGAAATTATATAATAGGGTATCAAACACCTGCAGGGTGCTTTGGAAAAGATCTTGCGCTCGAAATTCCCGACACTTACAGAAGCGAATATTTTGTCCATAAGACGCACCACACCTGAACATGCAGGTTAAAGACTACTACGCCATACTGAAGCTGTCGCCCACGGCTACGCCGATAGAAATAAAAAAAGCCTATCGAAGCTTGGCAATGCAATATCATCCCGACAAAACAAAAAACGACCCCTACGCGCTTGCGCAGTTCAATGAAATAAAAGAAGCTTATGAAGTGCTCATGCACCCTGCCAAGAAGGAAGCCTATCTGCAAGAACGGTGGCTCTATCAATTCAGTAACAAAAAATTCGACCAAACTGCTACAACCCCACCTGAACTCCTTAAGCAGTGTATTGCACTGAATCGGGAAATTGCGATGGAAGACCGCTACCGTATGAACCATGCGGCCTATG
>CAZDGV010000050.1:0-7235 GCA_964505195.1 uncultured Chitinophagaceae bacterium | reverse complement strand
TGGCGGAGAGAGAGGGATTCGAACCCCCGGAGGCTTGCACCTCAACGGTTTTCAAGACCGCCGCATTCGACCGCTCTGCCATCTCTCCGATGCAAAAATAAGATCAGAAGGCTTGCACCCAAAATTTTTATTACAACAAGTAACCACTTACAGCAAATACCACAAAAACTTGAGAGATAAATGAAGACAGTTTTAAGTAAAAATCTTGGAGAGGTCTGTATTATGACTTCCCTGCAGCCTCCTGCTTTTCGGGGGCTACTTCGCGCTGGTGCACTACGATCAGCTCACTGAGTGATACGGTAATCGGTATATTCCCTAACTGAACTACTGCTTTATTGCCACGCAAAGTTTTCACGCGGCCGACTTGACGATTTTTTAGCATCTTCACCTGATCGCCTTCTTTAATGGCTCCGCCTACCTCTACGTACTTTTCATCGAATTTTTTATCTTTTTTCTCCGACACCTGCTTTTCCTTTTGCTTAAAAAGCAATGCATTCATCTGCTTCAGCAACTCCTCTTTGTTTTCCGCACGCTTCCAGCTTTGCACAATGGCCTTTAGCTTTCGTTCCATGTCTTTCAGGTAAGCAATGCGCTCATCTGTAATACGATTCTGTTCTCGCTGCAACTCCACCTGTCGGCGATGCGTTTCCCGATCCATCACCTGCTCCATCTGCTTTTTTAAACGTTCGTTTTCTTTCAGCAACTGATGCAATTCTTTTTCTCTGCTTTCAATGCGTCTCAAATCCTGTTCCGTACGATTCAACAACTTATCAAGCCGGAAATGATCTTCTGCTACCAGCTTACGTGCATTATCAATCAAGCTCTTATTCAAACCAATTCTTTCTGCAATAGCAAAAGTGTATGAACTGCCGGGCTTCCCTAAAATCAATTTATACAGTGGCAGCAAACTTTTCTCATCAAAACTCATGGCCCCATTGATCACGCCGGGTGTATGATTGGCCATTACCTTCAGGTTGAGATAATGCGTTGTTACTACCCCCAGCGCATGCTTTTTTACCAGCTCTTGCATAATCACTTCTGCAAAAGCGCCGCCCAAGTTGGGATCACTGCCACTGCCCAGCTCATCAATAAAAAATAAAGTGCGACCATTGGCGGTTTCCATAAAGTGCTTCATGTTTTTCAAATGCGCACTGTAAGTGCTCAAATCATATTCCAAGCTTTGCGTATCGCCAATATGAATCATGATTTGGCGAAAAATACCAAATGTCGCGTCAGGATTTACAGGCACCAGCAAACCACTCTGCACCATCAACTGCAGCAAGCCTGCCGTTTTAAGTGTTACGGTTTTACCGCCGGCATTGGGACCAGAAATTACCAATATTCTATTTTGCTCATCCAGTGTAAACTGAGTGGGAATAGTGGTTTTTCCACTGCGCTGATTGTAAAGCCGGAGTAAGGGATGATACGCTTCCCGCAGATCAATGATGGCCTTATCACTGATAGCAGGCATGGTACCTTTCATTTCCATACCCAACTTGGCTTTTGCGCGAATAAAATCGTATTGCCCCAGTATGTGATGATACTGTTTCAGCAGCGGTGCGTACACCGATAAATTTGCGGTAAGCGCACGAAGAATACGATACACTTCTCTGCGCTCTTCGTTTTCAAGCGAAAACACTTCATTGTTCAGCTCGATGGTTTCCTCGGGTTCGATAAAAGCGGTTTTTCTGCTTTCACTTTCTCCATGTAAAATTCCTTTTACCTGCCGCTTTTGCTCTGCGAAAAGTGCCACTACCCTTCTGCCGTTCAGGAACGACTCTTCAATATCGGCCACATAACCTGCCTTCTGCAATTTCTTCAAAACCTTATCAAACATGCGTCGCAATGCGGCGCGCTGTCTGCTAAGGTCAATGCGAATGCGACTCAGCTCCTCCGATGCATTGTCTTTTACATTGCCCTGCTCATCCAACACATCATCGATCATGCCGAGGATGGCTTTTTCATAATAGGCATCGTTCAGTATTTCCGCTAACGCGGGATATAAATCTCTGCGCTCTGCATCAAACCAATGAAAAATATGTTTGAGATTTTCTGCCAGCTTCCTGATCTCGATCAATTGCGCCTCATTCAATACCGCTCCGGAAATGGAAAGCAGTTTTAATTCCTTTTCAAGATTAAGGACCTGATCGAGCGGAAAATAAGACCCCTGCTGAAGAAGGAGTAGAAATTCGTAAGACTGCCGCAGTTCGGTATCAATATACTCCCTGCGTGTATGAATACGCAGCTGTGCAGCCCGCTCTCTGGCATAGGCGGTTTGACAATGCGCTTCGAGCAGGGTTTTCACCTTATCAAACTCAAGTTGCACCAACGCCGACTCAGGATAAAAGCGGATCATACTGCCATTCCGGGATTAATGCGGCAAAATTACTGCTATTTGAAGCGACCAGGAGAAAAAGGACCAATGACCCCAAAAGTTAAAGCAATTTTAAAATAGCTAGGCCCATGCTTGAAATGAATGAAATGCCCTCTAATTCAGTGTATATTGCCATCCTTGTTATTTTTAAATCATGAGAACTGGCGTTTTTACTTTTTTATCGGTATGGGTTGCATTCCTTTTCTTTTCCTGTGAATCGGGAAGAGGCAGTGCTACTAGCAGAAACGATATTCGTTCATCCTTTGCAAGCTTTAGCAATATGACAAGTTCAAATACAGATACTGCCACTTTTGGAGCAGGTTGCTTCTGGTGTGTAGAAGCCGTTTTTCAACGTTTGGAAGGCGTACTCAAAGTAGTCAGCGGATATTCAGGTGGTCATGTAAAAAATCCGACCTACGAAGAGGTGACTAGCAAAACAACCGGACACGTAGAAGTATGCCGCATCATTTACGATCCTTCCAAAATCAGCTACGATGAATTGCTGGAAGTTTTCTGGCAAACCCATGATCCTACAACGCCCAACCGCCAAGGCAATGATGTTGGTCCGCAATACCGCAGTGTGATTTTTTATCACAACAGCGAACAGCAGGAAAAAGCAAAACGCTACAAAACCGAACTGGATGCAAGCGGCGCCTTCGACAAACCCCTTGTTACCGGCGTGGAACCGCTTATTAATTTTTATGAGGCGGAAGATTATCATCAGAACTACTACAATCTCAACAAAAACGCCAATCCCTATTGCTACTACGTTATTCAGCCCAAGCTAGAGAAGTTTGAGAAAGTATTCAAAAACAAAATCAGAAAATCACAGTAACACAACTGCTGTGAAATTGCTTTTTAAAGATCTCCTGCATTGATTTGCCTCCAAAGGCAAACAAAAAACTTGAAAAACCAGTATTGACTAAATTCTAATGCTTACTCTTCAATACTTACTGTGCGCAGCTCCAGCCAATTGAGTCCATTGGGGCGAAAGCCTTTTACTTCCGGACGTACGAGATGAATGATTTGATCATACCACAGCGGCACTACAGGCGCATCCTGCACAATCAGCCGGTCCATTTCGCGATATAAAGTATAACGTATGGAATCATTGGGCTCACGGGTAGCCTTTTCGTAATACGCATCAAACTGCGGATTTCGATACCGTGTGTAATTCGGCGGAGCAGGATTTTTTCCATAAAACACGCTGAAGAAATTTTCAGCATCTGGATAATCTGCAATCCAGCTGCCACGAAAAAATAAAGCTTCCGATTTGGAAGTTTGCGTGAGCAGCAAACTCTTCTGAACAATTTCTACCTGTGCCGGAATACCAATCTCCTCCAGTTGTCGCACGATATAGGTTGCAATATCTGCATAAATGGGAATAGAGATGAGTCGGATTACCGGCAGCCCCTTCCCTCCGGGAAAACCGGCCGATGCAAGCAGCGACTTTGCTTTTTCCGGATCATAGCGATAGCCCGGCACCGTTGCGGTATCAAAACTGGGCAAGCCCATCGGAACAAAACCGCTTTCTGCTGGCATCCCGATGCTGTTGCGCAAGTAGAGCATTAACTTTCTTCTGTCAAAGCCGTAATTAATCGCCTGACGAATGGCGCGCAAACGAAGCGGACTTTCCTTTACACGCTGCAGAGAGGAGTCGAGCAAAATGCCGAGGTATTCGATATTCAAATATGCATGTTTGTTCAACACCACCCGATCCTTCCATGCTGCGCGCAGCATTCCCTGTTTACTCAGCACCTCATCTTTAAAGGATGCATCGATGTCATTTATAAAATGTAATCGCCCCTGTTGAAACTCGAGAAACTCGGTGGCTTTATTGTCGATAAAACTCACTTTAATGCCGCGCAAGTAAGGAAGGCGATTGCCATTTGCATCGGTTTCGAAATAGCGGTCGTTGCGCAAAAGCAATAAAGTTTGTCCTTCTTCCCATGCATTGAAACGAAAAGGTCCTGTGCCAACGGGCTGTCTTCTGAAATCGGCACCCACCCTTTCCACCACTTCTCTTGGCACGATGGAACAATACACGTTGCTCAATACACCCAGCATTTGAACAAATGGCTCCCGTAGTTTTAGTAAGAACGTGGAATCATTCACTGCGGTAAAAGGCTGAATAGCATCCACGCGTCCGTTAAAGATCCATGCACCCGGACTCGCAGTTTTGGGATCGATAAGTCGCTGAAAGCTGAACACCACATCATCGGCAACCATTTGCCTTCCTTTGCCGCCGACGAATGCAGGATGATCATGAAAGAATACATCCCGACGCAAATGAAAAAGGATTTCCTTCCGGTCTTCACTTATTTCCCAACGCGTTGCAAGAGAAGGAACAATGTGCATATTGCTATCGGTAGCAACCAGTGTATTGAAAAGCTGATGCACTGCCCAGATATTCGACTGATTTTTAGCGAAGGCAGGATCCAGGGAACTGATGCCCGTGGTTTCGTTGTAATTGAAAAAGCCGGATGCCTGTTGTGGACGTCTGCACGACATCCACCAAAGTGCGGAAAAACAGAGCAGTAGGAAAAAACGCTTCATTGTCGGTTTCAACGGCTAAATTTACAACATCAAAACTACCTAAAGCATTGATACAATCTGTTCATAAAACATACTTGATTGCGCAACTGTGTTTTTTGCTCCTTAGCATAAACCTACATGCTCAGGAAAGAAAATATGCATTTAACCAGCAGGATACCCTTCGGGGAAGTATCACGCCCGAACGCAGCTGGTGGGATGTGGTGATGTACGATTTACAGGTTGAGCCCGACTTCCTCAAGTTTTCGCTGAAAGGCAGCAATACGATTTACTTTAAAACCCTGCAAGCTCCGGGCAAGCATATGCAAATAGACCTGCAGGAACCGTTGCAGATTACAGGGGCATGGATCAACGAAACGCCTGTTTCCTGGAAACGCAATGGAAATGTATTTTTCATTGAAGTACCGCTCGCTTTTCAAAATACATATCGCAACACAACCCTGCATGCTTTACGCATTGAGTATGAGGGCATCCCCAAAGCAGCCATCAATCCACCCTGGGATGGCGGACTGATCTGGAAAAAAGATGGTCAGGGCAATCCATGGATTGGTGTAGCCTGTCAGGGACTAGGCGCCAGTGTTTGGTATCCCTGCAAAGATCACCAGAGCGATGAACCCGACAGTGTGCAATTGAAAGTAATTGTTCCCGATACGCTGGTGAATGTTTCAAACGGAAGATTCCGCAATAGAGAAATGCTTGCAAACGGAAAAGCTGCCTATACCTGGTTTGTTGCTAACCCAATCAACACTTACAGTATCACGTTCAACATTGGCAAGTATGTACACTTTGCAGATACACTCATGGGTGAGAAAGGAAAACTGGATCTCGACTACTGGGTGCTGGAAGAAAACCTTGAAAAAGCGAAAAAACATTTTGAGCAGGTAAAGCCCATGTTGCGTGCTTTTGAATATTGGTTTGGCCCTTATCCTTTTTACGAAGATGGTTTCAAGCTGGTGGAATCCTGGCATTTAGGTATGGAACACCAGAGTGCGGTAGCTTATGGCAACCGCTACATGAACGGATACCGCGGCAGTGACTTGAGCGGTACGGGTTGGGGTAAAAAATTCGACTTTATCATCATTCACGAAAGCGGTCATGAATGGTTTGGCAACAATATCACCACCCGCGATATTGCCGACATGTGGGTGCATGAGGGCTTCACCAATTATTCCGAAACACTGTTTACCGACTACATGTTTGGCAAGCAGGCAGGCAATGAATATGTACAAGGTATCCGCCGTAATATCCGCAATGATCAGCCAATCATTGGCCCCTACAATGTAAACACAGAAGGCAGCGGCGACATGTATTATAAGGGCGCCAACCTGATTCATACTATCCGACAGATCATAGATAATGATGAAACATTCCGAAGCTTATTGCGTGCAATGAATCAAAAATTCTATCATCAAACTACCACCAGTAAAGCCGTGGAAGATTTTATCAGCACAAGCATCGGGCTAAATTTAAAAAGCGTTTTTGATCAGTATCTGCGAACAACACAAATACCCGTACTAGAGTATAAAATGAAAAAGGAGGACAAACACTGGAATATCTATTACCGATGGAGCAACTGTGCAAAAGCATTCAATATGCCCATTCATCTTCCTTATAGTGCAAGCGAAATGCAACGCGTAGCAGCCAGTACAGGATGGAAGAAAATGAAAACGGCATTTGGTAAGGAAACAGATATTACTCCTTTGCTGAACCGCAACTATTATGTGCAATACAAAAAGATAAATCCATAATCATCGTTCATGGGCAGCATCCGCAAGCAAACGATTTTATCGAGTATTATCATTTATCTCGGGTTCTTCATCGGATTCCTGAACACCTGGTTTTTTATTCGCAACAACTCCTTCTCTCCTGCTGAATACGGACTCACCCGTCTTTTTTTCGATATCGGACTAAATATTTTTGCGTTTGCCAGCTTTGGAGTGGTGCCGGTTATTTTTAAGTTCTTTCCTTATTTCAACGACCGACTGGAAAGAAAAAAGAACGATCTGCTCACCTGGTGTATGATGGCATCGCTGGTTGGTTTTGTATTGGTAGTACTTGCGGGCTGGCTGTTTGAGCCGCTGATTGTAAGAAAGTTTTCAGGACGCTCTGCCCTCCTGGTAAACTACTACTACTGGATCTTTCCGTTTGGCTTTGGTATTTTACTTTTCAGCATACTGGAAGTGTTTTCATGGAGTGTAAAGCAAACGCTGTTCCCCAATTTTTTGAAAGAGACGGGCTTACGCTTGCTAACTTTACTGATCATTATTCCATACTACCTCAAATGGATTGATTTTCACAGTTTCATTCG
>CAZDGV010000049.1:3044-7295 GCA_964505195.1 uncultured Chitinophagaceae bacterium | reverse complement strand
GCATCGTAAGTGTTGAGTAATTCGGTCGATACTGTATGACTGCCATGGTGCATTCTCAGCAAGGCATTACGCTGCTGCAGCACTTTATTGTAAGTAATAAGTATTTGCAAATATTCAGCATCCAGCTGGGAGAGTAGCGTGTCTAAAAATTTTCTCCTTACTTCAGCAGGCCCATTGATCAGTTCGATATCATCTGGTGCAATTACTACACAGGGGTATTTACCAATATGTTCACTAAAACGCTGATAGGGTTGCTGATTAATCAGCATTTCTTTTTTGCCGTTTTCTCGCAACACCACGGCCAGTTGCTCCGCTTGTCCGTTTCTTGTCCAGGCACCCTCAATGCGAAAGCCCTGCATGCCCCGATGCACAAATTGCGATTCAGCAATGCTGAAGTAGCTTTTGGTCAAACAGAGGAAGTGTATGGCGTCCAGCAAATTGGTTTTGCCCACACCGTTGGGCCCGCAAATGGCTACGATAGGCTTATCGAAGTGAAAAACGCCTGAAGCGTAATTTTTAAAAAAAGTAAGGGATATGTTATGAAGCTGAATCATGGACGAATGCACTGCAAGATAAAGGTTTCAGCTACTGAGTGAGGCGATTTTAGGTATGGGTTAATATGCCTGATGCCGTCGGCCTGCATGCCGGGACCAGGGGTAAAACAGCCCTTCCGAACTGATTGTTTTTCAGTCGCAGCCCTTATCTTTGCCCACCTAAACCATTCTTGCGTGGCCACGAAATTTACGAAAGAAACTTATCTCTATTGGTACGAGCTGATGTTGTTGCTAAGGCGTTTTGAGGAAAAAGCCGGACAGCTCTACGGAATGCAGAAAATCCGAGGCTTTTGCCATCTTTATATTGGACAGGAAGCCATTGCTGCGGGTGCCATGACGGCTACCCGTCCTGATGATCTTTTCATTACTGCTTATCGTGATCACGGTCTGGCTATTGCCAAAGGGGTGAGTGCAAAATCCTGTATGGCCGAATTGTTCGGAAAAGCTACCGGATGTGCTAAGGGGAAAGGCGGAAGTATGCACTTTTTTGGGGTTGATGTGAAGTTCTTTGGCGGACACGGAATTGTGGGTGCCCAAATAGGTACTGGAGCTGGATTGGCTTTTGCTGAAAAATACAGAGGTACAGATAATGTGTGTCTTACTTTTTTTGGCGATGGAGCCGCGCGTCAGGGTATGTTACATGAAACATTTAATCTGGCGATGCTTTGGAAACTGCCTGTTGTTTTTATTTGTGAAAACAACAATTACGCCATGGGTACTTCAGTAGAGCGCACTTCCAATGTGTATGATATTTATAAGTTGGCCGATGCCTATGAAATGCCGGCAGACAGCATTGATGGTATGAGTCCGGAAGCCGTGCACGATGGCATCATTCGAGCAGTTAACAGGGCAAGGCAGGGCGACGGACCTACCTTGTTGGAAATAAAAACATATCGTTATAAAGGTCACTCAATGAGTGATCCTCAGAAATATCGTACTAAAGAAGAGGTAGAGGAGTACAAGCAAAGAGACCCCATTGAAACCAGTCGCCAAACCTTGATCGAGCGCTTTGGTGTTACAGAGCAGGAAATAGAAGTGATTAATGAGCGTGTGAAAGGACAGGTAGAAGAATCGGTTCGCTTTGCAGAGGAAAGTCCTTGGCCCGATGATGCTGAACTGCTCAAGGATGTATATGTGCAGGAAGATTATCCGTTTATAGTTGATTAAAAAAGTTGAAAACCTATTTTATGTCTGAAAAAAAGCAAGCAGTACAGGAATTCGAAGAGGTAAAAGCATCTGCCAATCTCACCGGTTTTTTAGATCGCAATGCACGCAAGGTTATTTATATCGCCGGAGCGGTAGCCGTATTAGCGGGAGGATGGCTTCTTTACGACAATTTTGTACAGCAGCCTCGTGAAAAGAAGGCATCTGAAGCCATGAGTATAGCGGAATCATTTTATGCGCAGGATTCACTTGATCTGGCATTAAATGGTGATGGAGTAAATGCAGGTTTTATCAAAGTTATCAGCAAGCACAGCGGTACCAAAGCAGCTAATCTTGCGCATTATTATGCAGGCTCTATTTATCTCCGCAAGGAAGATTACAATAATGCCGTAAAATATCTCAAAGCGTTTTCAACTTCTGCAACACAGGTGCAGTCTGCCGCATGGCGTATGCTGGGCGATGCATTAGTGAGCCAGGGAAAGCAAGAAGAAGGTGTTTCTTATTTTGTGAAAGCCGGAAAGCTGAATGAGAAGGATGAATATACTTCTTCCGAAAATCTTTTCCGTGCTGGTTTGGCTTATGAAACCATGGGCAAGCGAAAAGAGGCGGTGGAATTATACAAGCTCATTAAAGAGAAATATCCCAAAACAGAAAAAGGATTTTCGATCGATAAATACCTGGCGCGTTTAGGCGAGGTGAAATAATTCATCACTCATTAATTCGGGTCATTGGTTATGGCCGATGTTTCGCAAAGTAAATTATGGAATACGGGCATACTGCAAGTGCAGGATGCCTGTGTTGTTTTGGTACGCACGGAATGGAACGATGCCATCGTTTCGGAACTGGAGCGTGGTGCAAGAAATATATTGGAGCAGCATCGAGTAAAACAGGTGAATTCGATCCTAGTGCCTGGTGCTGTTGAAATTCCATTCATTATCCGCGAATATTGGAATGCGCATTGTATGATGGCTTCCAAGCGACCGCATGCATTTATTGCATTAGGTTGTGTTATACAAGGTGATACACCGCATTTTGATTATGTATGTCGCTCTGTTACGGATGGTATTACTCAGTTAAATCTCTCCTTACCGGTGCCGGTAATTTTTGGTGTGCTCACGGTGAACAATGAGCAGCAGGCAATGGATCGCATCGGCGGATCGCATGGTCATAAAGGAGAAGAAGCCGCCATCACCGCCCTTAAAATGATTTCGCTCCAGCATTCGTTTAAATAATACTAGATTGCAGGTAATGACCGTACAAATTTTCATACCCTGTTTTGTAGATCAGCTTTATCCTGAAACTGGTTTCAATATGGTGAAAGTGCTGGAAAAGCTGGGCTGCAATGTGCACTATAATCCTGCACAAACCTGTTGCGGACAGCCTGCTTTTAATGCCGGTTTCAGAGACGAGTGCAGGGCAGTGGCAACGAAATTTGTTCAGGATTTTTCGGGCGTTGATTATGTGCTAACGCCCAGTGCTTCCTGTACCGGCTTTGTAAGGAATTACTACGCTTCGCTTTTTGATAACTCATCATTGCATTACGAAGTAAAGCGCTTGCAGACCAGAATTTTTGAATTTTCAGAATTCATTACGGGTGTGTTGGATGCAACAGATGTCGGCGCAAAAATGTCTGCAAAAGCAACCTATCATGATTCCTGTGCAGCACTGCGTGAATGTGGTATTAAGGAAGCGCCACGGCGTTTGTTGAATGCAGTGAAAGGACTGGAAATGGTAGAAATGCAGGATACTGAAACCTGCTGTGGTTTTGGCGGAACCTTTGCTGTAAAATTTGAATCCATTTCCATCGGCATGGCCGATCAAAAAGTAAACAATGCCTTGGCAAGTGGCGCGGAGTATATCATTTCTACCGATTTAAGCTGTTTGATGCATTTAGATGGTTATATTAAATCAAAAGGGCATCCTCTTAAAACCATACATATTGCAGATGTTTTGGCGCAGGGCTGGTAATCGATTTCATTCTTAAAAATTTTGTGATGGCTTATTGGCTTGTAAAATCTGAACCTTTTAAGTATAGCTGGGATCAGTTTGTAAAAGACAAACAAACTTTTTGGGATGGAGTGAGAAACTACGCTGCCCGAAACAATCTTAAAGCAATGAAGAAAGGCGAAGAAGTATTGTTTTATCATAGCAATGAAGGCTTGGAAATTGTGGGTATTGCCAAAGTGGTAAAAGAGCATTATCAGGATCCTACCACTACTGAAACAGCATGGGTGGTGGTAGATCTCAAGCCGGTGAAAAAATTTAAAAAGCCCGTTACGCTTCCTCAAATAAAGAATGAACCTCGACTCGCTACCATGGAAATGCTGCGTTTGAATCGGCTTAGTGTAACAAAAGTAAGTTCTGCCGAATGGGAGGTAATTTTAAAAATGGCAGGTGAAAAGTAAACGTGTTTTTCCTCTGCCAATTGTTATATGGCGAATCAGAAAAAATTAGTGGTACTTACCGGTGCAGGCATCAGTGCCGAAAGTGGACTTAAAACTTTTCGCGATAGCGATGGTTTATGGGAAAACTA
>CAZDGV010000049.1:0-2944 GCA_964505195.1 uncultured Chitinophagaceae bacterium | reverse complement strand
CCGATCTGCTTTATCCAATAAACGACGATATTCAACTTGGTGATCTTGCAGAAGACGGCTACCAGCTTAGGCCCGATGTGGTTTGGTTTGGCGAGCCCGTTGAAAAAATGCAGGAGGCCATCCTTATGGCTTCAGCTGCTGATGTATTTGTCGTAATTGGTACATCGTTATTGGTTTATCCGGCTGCAAGCTTGATTGATTTTATTGAGCCGGGAATTCCGGCTTTTGTATTGGATAAGCAGGTTCCTACCAACGGTTTATCACATTTTACAGCTATTCAACAGTCTGCCACTGAAGGAATCAGTTTGTTGCGTGAGATGTTGCAAAATTTATAAATCTCTCAATTCGTCTTGCTCTACAAAACGAATTCCCTTTTCCGATAAAGCTTTTAATACAGGTTCATAAATTTCTGAGGAAGTAGGTATTTGCAGTCCGCCAGTGTAAATCTTCCCAGTTAGTATTAGCTCTGCAGCAATTGCAAGCGGAAGACCAACCGTTTTTGCCATGGCAGTATGAAGGTGGTCTTCACCTTTTACAACAAGTGAAGCACTGCATTTGCGATTTTGTCCATCACTAGTTGTGTATTCAATTTCATGCAGCATCACAATCATGTCTTTATCTGTTGGCTGCAAAGCCAGTCGGCTTTCAATACGTTTTTGAAGGATGTCTGCAGAACAAGATGCACCCTGCGGAATGGGCTCTTCTGCTTCTAAGTCGAGATAACTTAATTGTGCCAGGGTTATTGCTTGAATTGCTTTCGGTAGGGCTTGAGATACATACTCTGAAATTCGATTTGCATTCGGCAGAGATGCGTTTATTTTTTTACTGATCCATTCATGCAAGCTGCTGCATTTTTTCACGAGCGCTTGGTCCTCAGTATCAGTTAGCCCAAGTTCAGCAACCGTATGCCAGCCGCTGCAAAAATGCTGATAACGAAGTGTGGTGCGAATAAAGGTGGATGTCTGCTCCAATTCATACAAAGGAATATAGCTGAGCGAATCTCTGTTGGGGTACCATTCCAGCAGCGGCATGCCTTCACAGGCAATGGTTGGTGCATTGTTGAATAGTTCCGGGTAAGGTTTTTGAATTGTTTGTTTATTTTCTCTGTAAACCGCACCCGATTTTCCCGCGAGCACGATATTGCGAGGATTCCAGCTGATTTTATAATGCCAGGGATTATCGTCGCTCTCGGGTGCAATCAATCCGCCGCAATGGGAGTAAAACGCAGTGATTTTTCCGCCAGCATTATGAATTCGGTCTATCAATTGCATGGCACTCATGTGGTCGATACCCGGATCTAGTCCCATTTCGCAGAGAAAAATTAAGCCGCTGGATTTCACATCATCTGCTATTTTTTTAAGTGCTTCATCTACATAGGAGGCGGTAAGCAAATGCTTACCGAGGCGCAAACAATCTTGCGCCACCAAAATATGCAGGGCAGGGGGCAGCATAGAAATCACTAAATCAACTGATGTGATAAATGCATTGCGCTGCGGCGCATCATCTGCTTTTAATGCTACGGCATGGATATTATGATGTGTTCTGATTTTCGACTGAACCATCTGCACATTGGCATCTCCGATGCTGAGTTGCCAGTTTCGCTCAATGCAAGTTTGCTGTAAATAATCGATCAGTACTGTAGCTGATTTCCCTGCCCCAATAACCCCAATGTGCATGATGCCAGAATTTTGTGGAAAGGTAGTTTTTTCAGTGATTTTTTGAAGGGTTTAAGCCCTGTAAAACAAGGGTTTTTCAATTTGGGTGCTTGCCCATCTTCCACTATTTTTGCTCCGCTTAAAACAAGCTTTAGATGAGATCAATAGCCATGCGCGAAGCCCTTCGGGAGGCAATGCAGGAGGAAATGCGCCTCGATGATCGCATATTTCTGATGGGTGAAGAAGTTGCGGAATACAATGGTGCCTACAAGGTAAGCCAGGGTATGCTGGATGAATTTGGTGAACGCAGGGTAATTGATACCCCCATCTCCGAGTTGGGTTTTGCGGCCATTGGCGTGGGTGCTGCTCAAAACGGACTTCGTCCGATCATTGAATTCATGACCTGGAACTTTGCCGTATTGGCATTGGATCAGATTCTCAATACCGCGTCCAAAATGCTCGCTATGAGTGGCGGACAGGTGGGCTGTCCTATTGTATTTCGCGGGCCCAATGGCTCAGCCGGACAGCTAGGTGCACAGCACTCTACTGCCTTTGAAAGCTATTATGCCAATATTCCGGGTCTCAAGGTTATTTCACCTTCCAATCCATACGATGCAAAAGGTTTGCTGAAAGCGGCCATTCGCGATGACGATCCGGTGGTATTTATGGAGAGCGAAGTGATGTATGGAGACAAAGGCGATGTGCCGGAAGGGGAATACATCATCGAAATCGGCAAGGCCGATGTAAAGCGCCCGGGAAGAGATGTAACCATTGTTTCTTTCAATAAAATGATGAAAGTGGCGCTGGGTGCAGCCGAAGCGCTTTCTCAGGAAGGCATTGAAGCAGAAGTGATCGATTTGCGTACCATTCGTCCGCTCGACTGGTTTACAATTCTTGAAAGCGTAAAGAAAACCAACCGTTTGGTGATTGTAGAAGAACAGTGGCCTTTTGCTTCAGTTTCTTCTGAAATTGCCTATCGCATTCAGAAGGAAGGATTTGATTATTTAGATGCGCCTATCCGTCGCATTACCAGTGTAGATGCTCCTATGCACTATGCACCCAATTTGGTGGCTGGTTATTTGCCTGATGTTGCACGTACTGTGCAATTGGTGAAGGAAGTAATGTATCTTAAAAAATAGCCGTATTTCTTCGCATTATTTCAAGTTGGGCTGGGGATAAAAATCAAGCAGAGTGTTTGTTGTTGAAACTATTTTGAACCATCTTTAATTTGTTTTTCATAGGATATTGGATTTTTACCATGGCCGGATTTCTATCCGGCTTGCTTTTTT
>CAZDGV010000048.1:0-9585 GCA_964505195.1 uncultured Chitinophagaceae bacterium | reverse complement strand
TTTCCATTTGCTCAAATTCGCGCATACGAAATATGAACTGACGTGCTACAATTTCATTACGAAAAGCTTTTCCGGTTTGTGCAATGCCGAAAGGCAGTTTCATGCGGCCTGTCTTTTGCACATTCAGAAAGTTCACGAAAATACCCTGTGCCGTTTCCGGACGGAGATAAACGTGGTTATCGTCCGAATCATCATTGCCTGTTGCACCAAACTCCGTTTGAAACATCAGGTTAAACTGACGCACATCGGTCCAGTTGCAAGTGCCACTTACCGAACAGACAATCTTGTGATCTAAAATCAGTTGTTTCAGCCCGACAAAGTCTTCTTCGGCAAGCAAAGATTCCATACGCGCTACGAGCGTCTGTGCATCGCTATCGGAAAGCGTTGCTGCATATGCTTCAATCAAATGATCAACACGATAGCGTTTTTTGCTGTCTTTGTTATCAATCATCGGATCGCTGAAATTATCGATATGTCCACTGGCCTTCCAGGTGGTGGGATGCATAAAAATGGCTGCGTCAATACCGACGATGTTTTCGTGAAGCTGCGTCATACTCTTCCACCATGCATCGCGGATATTCTTTTTCAACTGTGCGCCGTTCTGGCCATAATCATATACCGCACTCAACCCATCGTAAATTTCACTGCTAGGGAAAATATATCCGTACTCTTTCGCGTGGGAGATAATATTTGCAAAAAGCTTATCGTTGGCCATACTCAAATGCTTTGAAGTGAGCAAAGATAAGCCTTGCGGCTGAAAGGCCCTTTCAAGCAAGGGCAACTATTGCAGTCGCTCATTATTCCGATGCCGCTCTGCATCGCGCTTGGTTTTTTTCTCCATGCTTTGCTGCAATGCTGCTGTAAGATCTGTTTCGGTTTGGTTTGCCAAGCAAAGCAACACCCAAAGCACATCGGCCATTTCTTCTGCAATAGTGGAGTGCTTATCACTCTCCTTAAACGACTGCTCTCCGTAAGTTCGCACCATGAGGCGCGAGAGCTCACCTACTTCCTCCATTAAAATGCCCAAATTGGTCAGCTCATTAAAATAGCGAACACCGGTGGTGTTGATCCACTCATCTACTTGTTGCTGTGCTGCGCGAAGTGTTATTTCTTGTTGCATATCAACCTGATTTATTCTTTATTACGTGTATCAATGATGATGGTAACGGGACCATCGTTTAGCAACTCCACTTTCATATCTGCTCCAAAAACGCCGCGTTGAATGGGCTTACCTAAATCTGACTGTAATTGGAGCGACATCTGCTCATAAAGCGGAATTGCTTTTTCGGGCCTTGCGGCACGAATATATGACGGGCGATTACCCTTTTTTGTAGCGGCATGGAGCGTAAACTGGCTTACCAATAATATGTCGCCTCCCACTTCTTTCACCGAAAGATTCATCACGCCTTCTGTATCGTCAAAAATGCGTAGCTGTGTAATTTTTGCACTGAGCCAGACAATGTCTTCCGCTGTATCCGCCTCCTCCGTGCCCCACAGCACCAATACTCCCTTTCCGATACTGCCTGTAAGTTGATTATTTACATGCACAGAAGCGTGTGCCACTCTTTGTATCACCACCCGCATAATTCAGCTGTTTCGTTGTAATTTTAATGTCCCGAAGATAGCCGCTTCGGCGAAGCTAATGAAAGATTACAGCAGCGAATTCCAGTTTCAAACTGCCCGCAGCGGAGGTAAAGGCGGACAGCATGTAAACAAAACCGAAACCATGGTGATGGGCTTCTGGAAAATCGATGCTTCCGCATTGCTCAGCGACCAAGAAAAAGCAATGGTGCTGCAAAAGCTTAGTAACCGGATCAACAGTGAGGGTCAGCTGATGGTGAAATGTCAGCTGCACCGAAGCCAGCTCAGCAATAAGCAGGAAGTGATTCGTAAAATACATCAGCTGGTAGCACAGGCATTAACACCCAAAAAAGCACGCATCGCTACCCGGCCCGGAAAACAAAGCAGAGAAAAAAGACTTGAAATCAAGAAGATACACGCTGTCAAGAAACAATGGCGTAATAAAAAAATTGATACGGAATGAAATGGAGGCCTACTTATATATGCATCGCATTTACAATGATACTTTCTGGCTGTCAGCGTGAACTCAACTTTGCAGACAATGGATTGACCGATGCCATTACATACCGTTTGTTACTTGAACATACCGCTGGGGCACAACCGCTGCAACTCAATGTTGCCAATACGAACACACTCAATGAAACCTATACCGTTTCTGCCCTCCGCTATTATATATCAGGCATTGAGCTGCGAGGTGATCAGGCATCGGGCGACAAGCAATATCATTTGATCGATCTTTCAACGCCTGCAACTGGAACCATCCTATCCAAAGCCGCAAAAGGAAATTACCGAAGCATCCGTTTTTTGTTGGGAGTAGATAGCATTCGCAATGTTAGTGGCGCGCAAACCGGCGCACTGGATCCTGCCAATGGTATGTTCTGGACATGGAATACCGGTTATATCATGTGGAAATTAGAAGGAAGCTCTCCGCAATCCAACGAGCCTAACCAACGCATCACCTACCATATCGGAGGTTTTGCATCACCCTATGCAACACAAAAAGAATGTGTGCTACCACTTCCTGAAAATATTCGCCTCGAAACCAACAATACCGTCGAAATTCGTATCCGCTGTGATGTAAATGGTTTCTTTCAAAAACGCCACCAGCTGCCGATTGCAGCAAACGCTGTGTGCACTGCTCCCGGACAGCTGGCTGCACAATATGCCGACAACTATCAAAATATATTTCAAGTAACTTCTGTACGACAGTGAAATGGACCACCACGATAGGGATAGTAGTTGCTGTAATATTAACAGCCCTCGCAATAGATGGCTGCAAAAAAAGCAACGATTTTAAGCCAACACCCATGCCGCTGGTAGTACCGCAAGGATTTCCGCCACCCACACAGGTGTTTGCAGAAAATCCACCTACCAAAGAAGGTTTTGAATTGGGAAGGAGATTGTTTTACGACGGCAGATTGGCGAAAGACGGACAGGTATCCTGTGCTTCTTGTCACCAGCAATTTGCCGCTTTTGCCACTTTTGATCATGATTTGAGTCATGGTGTAGACAACCAGCTTACCACACGCAATTCCCCCGCACTTTTTAATATGGCATGGTATACCAGTTTTCACTGGGATGGTGGCATCAACCATTTAGAAGTGCAGCCGCTGGCGCCCATCACCGCACCCAATGAAATGGGAGAAACGGTTGAAAATGTAATTAAAAAACTACAACTCGATGCCCGTTACCGCACCATGTTTAAAGCTGCTTTTGGAACAGAGGAAATCAACTCGCAGCGCATGCTGAAAGCCATTGCGCAATTTGTAGGATCGATGGTTTCTGCTAACAGCAAATATGATCAGATGAAAAGAGGCGCTGCTGTTTTTACCCCGATAGAACAGAACGGCTATCAGGTGTTTCTGACAAAATGCAATAGCTGCCACAGAGAACCACTGTTTACCGATAACAGCTTTCGCAATATTGGTCTGCCAATGAACGGACTCAACGATCGGGGCCGCATGGCTATTACGGGTAGAAGAGAAGATTCATTGAAGTTCAAAGTGCCTACATTACGCAACATTATGCTCAGCTTCCCTTTCATGCACGATGGTCGCTTTGTAGGATTCGATCAGGTGTTTAACCATTACAGCAGGGGTGCTGTGCCAAGCGCCACCCTGGACCCGCTCCTGCGCAACGGAATTCCACTGAACAATAATGAAAGAAATGCATTGCTGGCATTCTTTCAAACACTTACCGATCAGGAGTTCATTCAGAATCCGCTTTTTTCTGCACCAAGGTGAGCATAAGTTGAATATTTTTGACAAAACCCAAACCCATTGAGCAGTGTAAAAAAACTGGCCGGACAAACCCTCTGGTACGGCGCCAGTAGCATCTTCGGTCGTTTTCTCAACTATTTGCTTACGCCACTGCTGGCGAGCATTTTCGCTTCTGCTTCCTACGGAAAAATCAGCACGCTCTTTGCTACAGCTGCTTTTTTGAATATCATATATACCTACGGACTAGAAACAGCCTATTTCCGCTTTGCTGCAAAAGAACAGGAAACGAAAGTTTATCACACAGCACTAACGGCATTGATTAGCAGCACCGTTTTCTTTACGGCAGTGCTGTACTTTTTTCGTTTTGATATAGCAGCTTTTCTTGAAATGCAAGAACATCCGGAATACATCGGATGGATGATCTGGATTGTTGCGCTCGACACCCTTGTCGTACTTCCATTTTCAAAATTGCGCCATGAAGGAAGACCCAGAAAATTTGCTTTCATAAAAGTGCTGAATATTCTTACCAATATCGCACTGGTACTTTTCTTTTTAGTGCTTTGTAAGCAAGCAAATCCAGGAAGCTGGCTACACGCTATTTATCAACCGGAAATCGGACTGGGCTATGTGATGCTTGCCAACCTGACCGCAAGTGCCATCACTGTTTTGTTGCTGATGAAAGAGCTGCTACAGTTTCGTTTTGTCTTCAATGGCAGCTTCATGAAAGAAATGCTTTCCTACAGCTGGCCACTGGTAATTGTGGGATTTGGCGGCATGGTAAATGAAATGATTGATCGCTTCATGCTACTCAAGTTTTTTCCCGGTACAACGGAGGAGGCCTATGCGCAAACCGGTATTTATAGCGCCAACTATAAACTGGCAGTATTGATTGTGCTTTTCATTCAGGCATTCCGCTTAGGCGCTGAACCATTTTTCTTTCGGCAATCTACCGAACAAAATGCAGCCGTTACCTACGCGCGGGTGATGAAGTTTTTTGTCATCACCTGCTGTGCTTGCTTTTTAGGAGTAGTATTGTTTCTCGATTTATGGAAATATTTCATGGGAAGCACACATACCGAATACTGGACGGGACTAAAAGTGGTTCCCATACTGATGCTGGCGAAAATTTTTCTGGGCATCTACTACAATCTCTCCATCTGGTATAAGCTCACCAATCGAAACCTTACAGGCGCATGGATTACACTGGCAGGTGCAGTCGTTACCATTTTGATCAACTACCTGCTTATTCCCGAAATGGGCTATATGGCCTGCGCCATCGCCACGCTTTTTTGTTATGGCAGCATGATGCTTGCATCGGCATGGCTTGGGCAAAAACACTATCCCGTTCCCTATCCATGGAAAACGATTGCTGCATACATCTTCACAGTGCTAATACTGTATGCAATGCACCGACTGATGATTCCATATCTGTCAACCATTTGGCATCGCCATCTTGCAGGACTCATCCTCTTTAGTGCATTTGCAGGATTGATTATTCAAAGAGAAAAAGAAACGCTTCGTCAAATACCCGTACTAGGCAATTTCCTGCGCTAACGCAGAAAGGGGTTATGCTTTTTTTCATAACCAATGGTAGTTGCCATGCCATGGCCGCTGTACACAACCGTTTCATCAGGTAATGCAAAAAGCACATTGCGGATACTGCTGATGAGCTGGGCATGGTTTCCACCGGGCAAATCGGTGCGGCCAATGCTTTCACGAAAAAGCACATCGCCACTTATTACAAAGCCCTGCTTTGAAGAATAAAAAGCAATATGACCGGGCGAATGACCGGGCACAAAAAGCACTTCCAACACATCTTCGCCCAGCTGAAGCATCTGACCAGCTTCCACCATTTGTAATGGACCCTGATAGGTTTCAAAAGGCATATTCCACATCAATCCGGCAGCCGGAGCATATTCGAGCACGCGCTTTTCCTGTGCATGCAGTTGAAGCGATAGCCCATATTGCGTGTGCACCCATTGATTGCCAAACACATGATCAAGATGACAGTGGGTATTCAACAGTGCTAACGGCTTCAACCCTTGCGCTACAATAAAATCGCCCAGCACTCGTTTCTCTTCATCGGTATAGCATCCCGGGTCAATAATCCAGCAATCCCGCTGTGTATTGTAGAGCAAATAGGTGTTTTCCTGAAGCGGACTGAAAGTGAATTCTTTAACAGATAACATGGATTGATTTTAGTACTTTTAACCTGTTTGAAACATCGTCTTTAACGACTTTCTATAACACGAAATTATGCTATTCAACCGCATGAAGTTTTTCCGTGGCGTCGGTATATTCCTGATCGTTTCTGTGCTTTGCATAACGGCAACTGCGCAGGTGAATATGGTAGAGTTTGGAAAAAACCGTGTACAGCACGGGAAGTTCAACTGGCGATTTTATCAGAGTCCGAATTTCAACATCTATTTCACCCAAAACGGACTGGAGCTTGCCAAGTTTGTGGGGCAGGTGGCAGAGGAAGAGCTTACAGGCATGGAAGACTTTGTAGAATTTGCCGTACAGCGCCGAATCAACATCGTTTTATACAATCATTTCAACGATTATAAGCAAAGCAATATCGGGCTGAGCAACGATTGGCCCAATGCGGGTGGTGTTACCAAGTTGGTAAACAATAAGATGCTGCTCTACTACAATGGCGATCACAACGACCTGCGCCGTCAGATTCGGGAGGGCATTGCAAAAGTGCTGCTGCAAACCATGCTCTTTGGCGATGATCTGGGTGAGTTTGCACAAAACCAGGCTTTGCTCGATTTGCCGCAATGGCTGATCGACGGATATATTTCCTATGCAGGCGTTAACTGGAATACACAACTCGACAACGATCTTAAAAGTGCCATGATTGGCTTCGAATACAAAAACTTTTACCAGTTTGCATTTGAGAAGCCGATGTTGGCCGGACATGCATTCTGGTATTACATAGAAGAACGTTACAAGCGGGAAAATGTAACTTACTTGTTATACCTCGCAAGAATTTACAAGAATCTTAATCGCGCTACCCAAACCGTATGTAAAAAGAAATTCCGCGATGTGCTGAAAGATTTTATGGAGTATTACCGCGATCGTTATTTTAAAGATATCCGCGCACGCAGAAATGTACCTGCAGGCCGACTAACGCTCCCTAAAGAAATTGACAAAGCCGACTATTTCCGCTTTCAGGCCAACCCCAATCCAAAAAGCTTCACCTACGGAGTAGTAGAATATAAAAAAGGACGCACCCGCGTGGTACTAAATGAAAATTTTGTACAGGAAAAAACACTTTGGAAAAGTGGGGTGCGCAATTATGCAGAAACTCCCAACCCCAACTATCCGCTGATGGCTTGGGACCCCAAAGGCACGAGGATTGCAATGGTGGTATCAGAAAAAGGAAAACTGCAACTGCAGGTGTATGATGCCTTTGCCCGCAGAAAAAGTACCAGTCAGGGTTTGCCGTTTGAGCAGGTAAACGATATGCAGTACATGCTCGATGCCAACACACTTGTATTGAGTGCTGTAAAGGGAGGACAAAGTGATATTTATGTGTACAAGATCAAAGAGATGAAGCTCGAACAAATCACCAACGATGTGTACGATGATCTCGACGCTTCCTATGTTTCCTTTCCCGGAAAAACAGGCATTCTGTTTGCTTCAAACCGTCCTGCAGCCGATGCGCCCACCGGCGATACCATTCTTCCAAAAAATCAGTACAATATTTTTCTGGTCGATAATTGGAACAAATCCGAATTCAAGCAAATTTCACAGCTTACCCAAGTAAAGTTTGGCAACGCACGCTATCCGGCGCAGTACAACAGTTCACATTTTACATTCATCAACGATGAAAATGGTATTGGCAACCGTTGGGCAGGATTTTTTAGCACCAAGGCCGCGGGCATCGATACATTTTATGTGGTGGGAGAAGAAATTTTGCGCAATCCTGAACGCAAAGAGCTTGATTCTACCCTGCAGGCATGGAATAAAATAGAGCCCGATTCGGTTGGCTACTTCCGTATTACCGACGATAGCTCGTATACTTTCCCCATGACCAACTATCAGAGCAGTGTGCTTGAAAGTCGCATTGCTGGAGAAAATGGTCAGGTAACAGAAGTAAACAAGCAAGGTGCGTTTAAATTCCTTTATAAGCTCCGCGTAGATGAAAACACACTCCGCAAGCGTAATGTCAATGCAAGGCCAACAGAGTACATTAAAAAATTAACGAGAGAAGACAAACTCAAAACCTCGGATGTTATTCAGCAGCGATTCGTAACCACTGATTCTATTCCGAAGAACAATGATTTTTTTGTGAGTGAGTTTGCACCCGACAGCGCAGATATGGGAAAACCCTTTGCGCTGAAAGAAGCGGTTGCGCCCAAACAGCTCGACAAAATGAAGCTGTTTCCTTATTTCAAAAAGTTTTATGTTGATAATGTAGTTACCAATTTAAACAACGCCATTCTTATCAACCGCTTTCAGCCCTACTCGGGAGCAAATGGTCCGGTAAACCTGGGCAACTTCAATCCGCTGAACGGTATGGTGCGGGTAAGCGTACTGGATTTGATGGAAGATATCAAATTCACCGGCGCTTTCCGCCTCGGAAACAACCTGAGCGATAAAGACTTTTTCTTCGCATTTAATAACTATCGCAAGCAACTAGACTGGGGGTTGACTTACTATCGTTCCAATGTGGGTTTTGGCGGAAGCAATAACTTTCCACCCTATCAGCAAATCACCAATATTTATCAGGGAAACATCACTTTCCCATTCAACGAAGTACAAAGCATTCGTTTGATTGGTGCATTTCGTCGCGATATCTATCATATCAAAGCTGATCCTCGTTACAACGGAAGCTTGCAGGCACGCACACCCTTTGAAAATTACCTGAATGCACGCATGGAGTATGTGCACGACAATACCATCAATCCGGCAAATAATATTTGGCGCGGACTGCGCTACAAAGCGTGGATAGAGATGTTTAGTCGTCTTAAATCAGAATTCATTCAGCGCAATCCCGGAGATCTGACATTTAATGTTGGCTTTGATGCAAGGCATTACCTGCGCATTTATCGCAATTTCACCTGGGCAGTAAGAGCCGCCGGAGATTTTTCATGGGGCGATAATAAATTCATTTACTACTTAGGCGGCACCGACGGATGGTTGATGCTGGGTAGCAATCAAGTATTTCGCAATGGCGTACTGAAAGAAAGGTATTTCAATACTTCCAATCGCCCCGCACCCGATCAGTCGTATGTATATGAATCCCTCGCAGTAAACCTGCGTGGCTTCACACAAAATACAGCGAATGGAAATAATGCCGTTGTCTTCAACAGTGAACTCAGGCTTCCTGTTTTTTCCACCTTATTCAATAAACCTATCAATAATGCATTTCTTCGCAATTTTCAGTTGGTGCAGTTTGTAGATCTGGGAAGTGCATGGAATGGAAAATATAATGCAATCGGCCGGCCTACCATTTCCTACTCAGAGCCGGGCAATCCGCTGAGCATTGAAATCAAAGCGCCGGGCATCGGACCGTTTATCGGAAGTTATGGTTTTGGAGCAAGGAGCACTTTACTGGGTTATTTCGTTCGCTTTGATGCGGGGTGGCCTATGAATGGTTTCTTTGAAAACAAACCACAAATGCATGTATCGCTGGGTTTCGATTTTTAATAGTGTGAGTTCGTATTGCAACTTATCGCGGCTGAATTTCATCTAATACGTCTATTATTATATTACAGGCTTGTCTGATTTCTTCTTCTGAAATGGTGAGCGGAGGTGCAATGCGCATACAATGACT
>CAZDGV010000047.1:0-9710 GCA_964505195.1 uncultured Chitinophagaceae bacterium | reverse complement strand
CCATGGGTGAGGTGGCCCCCCATGCTTAAATCAAGTCCCAAAATAGCATCGCCGGGTTGCAAAATGGCCTGCATGAGTGCCGCATTGGCTTGGGCGCCACTGTGCGGTTGCACGTTGGCATAGGCGCAGCCAAAAATTTCCTTGGCACGGTCGATGGCAATTTGCTCTGTTTGATCCACAATTTCACAGCCGCCATAATATCTGCGACCGGGATAGCCCTCTGCATATTTGTTGGTGAGTACGCTGCCCATGGCCTCCATCACCTGCAGCGAAGTGAAGTTTTCAGAAGCAATCAGTTCAATGCCGGTTCTCTGTCGTTCCAGTTCCTTTTTGATGAGGTTAAATACCAGGGCGTCTCTTTGCATAAAATGTGAATTGTAACGCAAATGTAAGCAGCGTCGGCTTTTGCCGTGAAGCGGTGTAGCATTATTTTATGAACAACCTGTTCAGTACAGCAGGGGGCTTTCGTTAAAAATTGACTACTTTCACGCCCTTAAAGGCACCCGTCTTGCTTTCGAAGTGTTTACAGCATTGCACTTCCAACGGTTGCCTGTAAGTTTAAGATTAAATTGATCAGATGAAAGCAATCATACCGGTTGCCGGTGCCGGCACCAAGTTGCGACCCCATACGTATACGCAGCCCAAAGCGCTGATACCGCTGGCAGGTAAAACCGTGCTGGGTATCATCATCGATCAGCTGCGCGATGCAGGCATTGAGGATTTCGTTTTTATCATCGGTTACCTCGGCGAAAAAATTCAGGACTACGTTAAATCAGCGTATCCGCAGCTCAAGTGCAGCTTCGTGGTACAAAATGAACGGCAGGGCCTGGGGCATGCCATCTTACTTTCCAAAGAAATGGTGGGTGATGAAGAGATGGTGATTGTACTGGGCGACACCATTTGCGAATACGATGTGGCGCAGATGATTGCTTCACCTGTTTCTATGCTGGGCGTGAAGCAGGTAGATGATCCCCGTAGTTTTGGTGTGGCCGAAGTGGATGATGATGGAAAGATTCAGCGGCTTGTAGAAAAGCCGCAGATGCCTAAAAGCAACTTAGCACTGGTAGGTATTTATAAAATCAGAGAAACCGGAATGCTCTTCGAATGTTTGGAAGCAAACATCAGGCAAGGATTAAAAAATCGCGATGAGTTTCATCTTACCGATGCATTGGAATGCATGATTGAAAAAGGAGCCGGTTTTGAAGCACTGAAAGTGCTGAACTGGTTTGATTGTGGAAACAAAGAATCATTGCTTGAAAGCAACGCAACCTTGTTGAAGAAATTTGGGAACGCCATTTCGCCCGAGCATCATTTTGAAAATGTAATCATCGTGCCGCCGGTTAGCATTGGTCAGCATTGCGATATCCGCAATGCCATCATCGGTCCCAATGTATCCATCGGGGATCATACCACCATCAACGATGCCATCATTAAAGAAACCATTATTGGTGCTTATGCCGATCTATTTGATATTGTTTTGGAGCAATCACTTATCGGTAGCGATACAGAAGTGAAGGGCGAAGCCCGCACGCTCAATATCGGCGACAACACAGAAATTGATCTTGGTTGATTATAATCCACGTTCATGTTTTCGAATCGCATCACATCTTTATTTGGCATTGAAAAGCCCATCATACAAGCAGGCATGATCTGGGCCAGCGGTTGGCGACTTGCCAGTGCGGTGAGTAATGCAGGTGGTTTGGGCTTGCTGGGTGCAGGCAGTATGTATCCCGAAGTGCTGCGTGAGCATATCCGTAAATGTAAAGCCGCTACCTCCAAGCCCTTTGGAGTAAATATTCCGTTGCTCTATCCCGATATCGATCAGCTTATGCAGGTAATAGCAGAGGAAGGTGTAAAAATTGTTTTTACTTCTGCAGGTAATCCCAAAACCTGGACGCAAAATTTAAAGCAGCAAGGCATTACCGTTGTACATGTAGTGAGTAGCTCGAAATTTGCCCGTAAGGCCGAAGAAGCCGGTTGCGATGCAGTGGTAGCTGAAGGCTTTGAAGCAGGCGGACACAATGGAAGAGAAGAAACGACTACACTGGTTTTGATTCCTGCTGTTTGCAGTGCCGTGAATATACCCGTGATAGCAGCCGGCGGCATTGCTACCGGCCGACAAATGCTGGCAACGATGGTGTTGGGTGCAGAAGGGGTACAGGTGGGTAGTCGCTTTGTAGCATGCGAAGAAGCTTCATCACATATTCGTTTTAAGGAAGCGGTGATCCGCGCGGAGGAAGGTGATACGGCACTTACGCTGAAGCAACTCACGCCGGTTCGACTGATTAAAAATCATTTTTACGAGCAAGTTGCTGCTGCTGAAGCAAGCGGCGCAAGCAAAGAAAGCTTGCAAACTTTATTAGGCCGTGCCCGTGCCAAAAAAGGAATGTTTGAAGGCGATATGGAAGAAGGCGAACTTGAAATTGGACAGGTAAGCGCCTTGCTCAACAATATTTTGCCCGCTGCTGATATCGTTGCTGAAATTTGGAACGACTTTCAACATGCGTTGCAAAATCCGCTGCGGTCTTCCGATACATCTACTATCAAGTAAGCATTAAGCTTTTCTAAAAGCCCATCGCGCCATTTCTTTCAGCGTTACTTTTTTACCGTAAAGCAAAATCCCTGTGCGATAAATTTTTGCGCTCAACCAGGTGGTAAAGAAAAATCCGCCCGTTAGCAATAGCATTGAAACACCCAGCTGCCAGTAGGGAACGGTATCGGGAATGCCCGCCGGAATCCTTGCCATCATCACAATCGGTGAGGTAAAAGGAATCAAACTGCCCCACATCGCTACGGGCCCTGTCGGATTTTCAATGGAGCTGGTCATCATGATAAAACCCAGTACAATCGGTAAGGTAATGGGTAACATGAGCGACTGCGCTTCTTGTGGATCTTCATTGATCACACTGCCTACTGCTGCAAAAAGGGATGCATAAAAAAGATAGCCGCCGAGAAAATAAAAGATAAAACAGCTGATGATGAGTGTCCAGTTAGCAGTAAGAACAGTATTACGCACCTCCAGTATTTTCATGGCAGCATTATTGTTCATGGCTGCAGCACCACCTGGCATGGCATCGTTCATTTGCGCTGCCTGCTGCATCATCTCCTGCGGCATCAGCAAAGGCAATACGGATGAAAGAATTAAAATCAATCCGATCCATAACAAAAGTTGGGTAAGCCCCACCGCTGCAATGCCGATGATTTTTCCCAGCATCAGCTGAAAAGGTTTTACGCTGCTGACCATCACCTCTGCAATGCGATTCATTTTTTCTTCCATTACACCGCGCATTACGGAAGTGCCGTAAACAAAGAGCGTAATGTAAATGATAATGCCACTGCCAAAACCGATGCCATAGGAAAGTGCTTTGTTATCTTCTTTCAATTCGCTGCCGCTGATTTTGTAAGCGCGGTAGTTCAGCTGTTCCTCATTGGTGCTTTGCGCATGAATGGAATCCAGCATAGATCTGCTGATGCCTCTTTCCATCAGCAACTTGTCTTCCTGTATGCGTTGCATTTGACTTTGAATCGATTCATCGGTAGCAAGTCCAAGTTGTTTATCTGAATACAAACGCACTGAATCTACCTGTGCACCATCCGCACTGTAAATGCTGAGCAATCCATCCACCCCTTTTTCCTTGAAGTTTTCAGCAGTGATGCTGTCTTCCAGCACAAAACTGAGGGTGCTGCTGCTTTTAAAAAGTGGCGCATATATGCCCGTAGCATCCTTGACGGCAACTTTATTGCTCTGAACACTTTTTGCACCCAGGTAGGCAGCGCCCACCACAAATAGTATCATGAACAGCGGAAACAAAAAGGTGGACAGTAAAAATGTTTTATTGCGAACGCGGGTTAGGTATTCCCTGCGGATGATGATCCATATTTTATACATACAACGGCTTTAGGCGTGAACGGTTTCGAATTGACGGCTCATAGGGGTGTTTTCCACGAGCTGAATAAAGATCTGATTGAGTGAAGGAAGGATTTCATGAAAGGCAAGGATTTCTGTATCCTGCTGCAGAAAAAATTTGAGCAGGTCGTTGCCCGTGTAGCCTTCTTTGATTTTTACAATGAACGCTTTTCCTTCGCTTCGCACGGTTTCAAAAGAGGGATGTTCTCTTAAAGCGGGCATGGACTGCAGTTCGAGGCGGAAGATGTTTTCCTTGAATTGCTGTTTCACTTCACTTACTGCACCATCCAAAATTTTTTGTCCTTTGTTTACTAAAATAATGTGATCGCAAATTTCTTCCACCTGCTCCATGCGGTGCGTGCTGAATATGATGGAAGTGCCTTTTTTAGCAAGTGCATAAATTTCATCTTTGATCAAATTGGAATTTACAGGATCCAGACCGCTGAAGGGTTCATCCAATATTACCAGATCGGGTTCATGCAATACGGTGGTAACAAACTGCAGCTTCTGACTCATACCTTTTGAAAGGTCTTCCACTTTTTTGTTCCACCAGCTCTGCATTTCAAATTTTTCAAACCAGTATTTCACCTTATCGAATGCATCTTTCTTAGAAAGGCCTTTCAGCTGTGCCAGGTACATTGCTTGTTCGCCTACTTTCATCTTCTTGTACAGCCCTCTTTCTTCTGGCATGTAGCCGATATTGATCACATCATTTACCGGATTGAATTTTTTTCCGTTGAGCAATATATCGCCTGCATCGGGATAAAAAATACCCGTGATCATCCGTATCAGCGTTGTTTTACCGGCCCCGTTGGGTCCCAGCAATCCGAAAATGGATCCGCGCTCCAGCCGGAAGCTGATATCGTCCACTGCTTTTTGCGATGAAAAGTATTTCCGGAGATGTTGTATTTCTAAAATGGTACTCATGATGATTATCCGTTGCGTTTGAGGCGGAAAAGTTACAACTGTGATCTGTTATTGAGAAGAAAGTGGCTTAAAAATTTGTGCATGGATCGCTTCTGCAACTTTTTCGCCATCCATGGCTGCACTAACAATGCCACCTGCATAGCCGGCACCTTCCGCACAGGGATATAAGCCGGTGATTTGCACATGCTGCAAGTCGGTTTCATTTCTGGGAATCCGCACCGGTGACGAAGTGCGCGATTCGGTTGCAACCACCACAGCCTCCTGTGTGAGGTATCCTTTCATTTTTTTTCCAAAAAGACGAAACGCGCCGCGCAGGTCTTCAAAAACAAAATCGGGCAATACTGTTTGCAAGTCTGCGCTCGCAATGCCCGGTAAGTAGGAACAGGAGGGTAGCGATGCCGATGTTTTTCGTTCCGTCATATCCGTCATGCGCTGCGCAGGAGCCACAAAGCGGCCGCCGCCCGCGCGAAAAGCATTGCGTTCTACCGCTTGCTGAAACTGCATCATCAGTAGCGGGTCTTCTGCATTTGCAGCTTTGCCCAGTTTTTTAAAATATTGATAAGCGTCTTTTGTTTCGACGCTTACTACCATACCGCTATTGGCAAAGGGGTTATTGCGTTTGGAAGGACTCCACCCGTTTACAACCAGTTCTTCCGGCGCAGTAGCAGCGGGAGCGATGATGCCGCCGGGGCACATACAAAAAGAGAAAACGCCTTTGCCGGCTACCTGTTCTACCAAACTGTAAGAAGCAGGAGGCAGGTATGGATCGCGCTGGCTGCAGTGGTATTGAATGCGATCAATGAGCTCCTGTGGATGTTCTACGCGCACGCCCAACGCAAAGGGTTTGGCTTCGATGACAATCTTTTTTGCTTGTAAGAGGGAAAAAACATCTCTGGCGCTGTGGCCGGTTGCTAATACAACGGCTTCGCCTTTGTGAACAGATCCGTCTGCCAGCACAACCCCTTTGATACTGTCTTTTTCAAGCAGCAGATCGCTTACTTTGGCATCAAAATGCACTTCGCCCCCACAGGCAATGATTTGCGCGCGCATGGCGCTGATGATTTGTGGGAGCTTGTTGGTACCGATATGCGGATGTGCTTCATATAAGATGCGCTCTTCCGCACCGAACTGAACAAATAGCTCCAGTATGCGGGTAATATTGCCGCGTTTATTGCTGCGGGTATAGAGTTTTCCATCGCTGTACGTACCCGCACCTCCTTCGCCAAAGCAGTAATTGCTTTCCGGGTTTACAATGCCTTCTTTATTGAGCGTTGCCAAATCGCGGCGTCTTTCGCGCACTGCTTTGCCTCTTTCAAAAACAATGGGTTTTATGCCCAGCTCGCAGAGGCGCAGTGCTGCAAACAAACCTGCCGGTCCGGCCCCCACTACAATCGCGCGGTGCGGGGCATGGTGTACATCTTGAAAGGAAAAATGCATTTTTTCTCTAACCGAAAAGGGCTCGTTGATAAATGCTTCAAGACTAACCTGCACCCAGGGGGTGCGACTTCTTGCATCAATGGATTGTTTCAGCAGATGATACCCCGTTACAGCTTCAGGGGCAACAGCTGCAGCAGCGGCAATGAGCGATTGCAGGGTGACTGCATCAGCAGCTTCTGCAGGCTGTAGTCGAAATGAAAATTTTTGTCGCATGGGTCAGGTATTTAGCCTAAAATCATGTGTTGGGCGAAGGTAGGCATGTGTTGTCGCAATACCATTGTTCATTTCCCGAAAATCATTTTTTTTGAAAGCGCATAAAATTTAACTTGGCTGCATGTTCTCTTATTGTAAGCGGTCTTTTTTATACCTGTCTCTTGCTTTGCTATTGGTAGGAACGGGTTGTAAACTGTATCAGTCAACCGGCACGGTTGCACATTATCAGTATCGTATCGGAAGCAAGTATGGCAATGACACCACGGTGCAGCGCATGTTGCAACCTTATGGCGACAGCGTAAACAGAAGTATGAATGCTTTTGTGGCAGAGCTTGCCACCGATTTGGAAAAAGCGCAACCCGAAGGAACGCTGGGCAATATCATGGCCGATGCATTGCATAAGGCAGGCGAACAAGTGTTCGGAAAACCTGTTGACGCTGCCTTTATGAACTACGGCGGCATTCGATTAAATAGTATGAAAGCAGGCACCATTACCCGCGGAAAGATGTATGAACTGTTTCCCTTTGATAATTTACTGGTCTTGCTCACGCTGAAGGGCGATTTGTTTCAGCAGTTTTTAGATCATATTGCTTCACGGGGCGGATGGCCTGTTTCGGGCATGACGATGCAAATCCGGGATCGCAAAGCAGTGAATGTCCTCGTCGGCGGTAGCCCCATTCAATCCGATAAAAATTATACCATCGCCATCGGCGATTATACTGCCAACGGCGGCGATGATGCTGCTATGCTGAAAGGCATACCGCAAGAAAACAAAGGATACCTGATGCGCGATGCGATCATTGCCTATTTCGCGTCCTTTGGGGCGGAAGGCAAAAAAATTAGTGTACAGAAAGAAAACAGGGTGCGTTATGTACAATAGAAGAGATTTCCTCCGTCAGTCGATGCTTGCCACAGGTGCATTGCTTGGTCCTGCACCGGTATTTGCAAGTGATGTTGAAACGAAGCGGCTCGTGATTTTGCATACCAACGATGTACACAGTCGCCTCGATCCCTTTCCGATGGACGGCAGTCGCAATCAGGGACTGGGAGGGGTTGCTGCTCGGGCAGCATTGATACAATCGATCCGCAGTAGGGAGGAGCAGGTATTATTACTAGATGCAGGCGATATTTTTCAGGGCACCCCTTATTTCAACGTTTTTAAGGGCGAGCCGGAGATAAAAGCCATGAGCATGATGGGGTATGATGCCTGTACCATGGGAAATCACGATTTCGATGCCGGACTCGAAAATTTTGCCACACAGCTGCAATATGCCCGTTTTCCGGTGGTGATCTGTAATTACGATTTTACGGGTACGCCTATGGAAAATCGTTACAGGCCTCATATGATCATACGCAAAGGCGGACTAAAAATCGGCATCACGGGGGTGGGCATCGAACTCAAGGGACTGGTACCTGATGATTTGGCAGGGAAAACCCAATACCTCGACCCCATTGCATGTGTAAATCGAACCGCTGAAATGCTCAAAAAGCGGTACCAATGTGATATGGTCATCTGTTTATCGCATTTGGGCTATCAATATCGTGAAAGCAGTACCAAAGTGTCAGATATTTCATTGGCAAAAGAAACCGCTTTTGTGGACCTGATCATTGGCGGACATACGCATACTTTTTTGGATAAGCCCGTAGTGCAGCAAAACAAAAATGGTGCCGATGTGGTGATTAATCAGGTAGGTTGGGGAGGGATTTTGCTGGGTCGGCTCGATTATGAATTTACGAAAGACGGAAAGAAAAATTTGGTACAAAACAAAGCGCTTCGTATAGAGCAAAAAAGCGTTGAATAAAAAATTTTTTTTTCCACAAAAAGTTCGATATTCGTTCCCCGCCGAAAGATTTTTTGAAAAGGTGATTCAATGATGATTTTCTTGGCGGAACAATCCGAAATCAATAACCCTAGATAAACTGCTTTAGGTAAAATGGCGAAGAAGGCTGATCAAGTTTGGAAAAATTGTTTGGCAATCATTAAGGACATTGTAGAATGGCAGCATTTCAAAACATGGTTTGAGCCCATTCAGGCAGTAGAGCTAAATGAAAAAGTGCTTACGATTCAGGTGCCTAGTCAATTTTTCTTTGAGTACCTGGAAGAACATTATGTAACACTTCTGGCAAAAACACTCAAGCGTGAGCTTGGAAAGGATGCACGACTGGAATACCGTATTATGGTTGACAGTGGCAGCAATGGCAATGGACAAATTACCATGGACATTCCCGGCCATGGATACAAGACCTATACCAATAACGAAATGGATTTTCCGCTCGTGATCAATAACCCTGTTAAAAACCCCTTTGTAATTCCGGGGTTGAAAAAGGTGCAGATTGATCCGCAGCTAAATCCGCAATACACATTAGAAAGCTTTGTAGAAGGTGACTGCAACAGGGTGGCACGTCGTGCAGGAAAAACTGTTGCAGACAAACCCGGTGCTACATCTTTCAATCCCTTAGTTATTTATGGCGGTGTAGGTTTGGGGAAAACCCACCTTGCGCAGGCCATCGGAAACGAAGTAAAGCGCCAGCATCCTCATAAAGTGGTATTGTATGTGAGCTCTGAAAAATTCATCAATCAGTTTCAGGATCATAGTCGCAATAATGCCATCAACGACTTTATTCATTTTTACCAGCTGATCGATGTGCTGGTGATCGACGATATTCAGTTCTTCAACCGTGCAGAAAAATCGCAGGATGCATTTTTTGCCATCTTTAACCACCTGCATCAAAGTGGAAAGCAGCTGATTCTTACTTCCGATAAATCACCCAAAGATCTGGAAGGTTTGCAGGAGCGTTTATTGAGTCGTTTCCGCTGGGGACTCAGTGCCGATTTGCAGATGCCCGATTACGAAACCAGAATTGAAATTCTGGAGCGCAGAATGAAGAACGACGGCTTGGAAATGCCGGCCGATGTAGTGAAATACATTGCTTATAATATTACCACCAATGTGCGTGAGCTGGAAGGGGCGTTGATTTCATTGTTGGCACAGTCTTCACTCAACAGAAAAGAAATTGATCTGGATCTGGCGAAGAAGGTGCTGAAGAACTTTGTACGCACTTCTTCGAAAGAAATCACCATCGATGCCATTCAGCGCATGGTATGCGAGTTTTTCGATGTACCATACGACAAGCTGTTGCAGAAAACGCGCAAGCGTGAAATCGTTCAAGCACGTCAGATTACCATGTACCTCGCGAAAACCTTTACCAAAAACTCACTGAAAAC
>CAZDGV010000046.1:0-10352 GCA_964505195.1 uncultured Chitinophagaceae bacterium | reverse complement strand
GCTTTTTGAGATATATCTCTGCAAGAGCAATGCGCGATTCTGCCTCAGCTACTTTTTGAGAGTTTTGTCCGAGGGTTTTTGCCAACGATAAAACAGCGTTGAAATAAACCATTGCCGAGTCATACTGTAAACGAGCAAGAAAAATTTTGCCCATTACTTTATAGCAAGATGAGAGTACCGGAAGATTATGAAGCACTTGATTGGTATTGATTGCCGAACGAGTAAGGACCTCACTTTCTGTAAGTCGCCCTTTACGCAAATAGCTTTCTCCAAGATTATGTGCTGTAACTCCTATGCGTTCTCGATTCCCTAACCGATGAACTATTTCATAGGCACGCTGATGATAGTATATTTCCTTTTCATGATTATTCAGTCGGCGATAAGTATTTCCCAAGGAAATATAACAGTTGGCAATGCCGAGGGAGTCGCCCAGCTTTTCAAACAAAGGGATCGCCCTTTGCAAATTGCTCATGGTTAAATAAAAACTGCCATAATAAGAGTAAGAGCTTGCCAAGTTCCGATAAGCATAAGCCAAGCCCAACTGGTAAGCGTGTTCCTGACTTAACCGAAGTGCATCACTTGCATATTTTATAGCACGCACCTGATTTACATAAGATAGATCCCGTGCCAATAGATTCAGCACATCAATCCGCTGCTCCACGGAAAGATCTTTTCTTGTAAGTTCTGTTTCAAGAGAATCAATTACCTGCGCATGCACAACAAAACTGTGCATGAAAAGCAATACAAAACAAATTGTTTTGCGAAATGATATTGGATATCTAAGGGTCATCATCAACCAAGTTTGTCTAACTGCTGCTTTATATCAACAATCAGTTGCAAAAACTGTTCCTTGCGAACGGGCTTTGATAAAAAAGCAGTGACCGGAATCGGCGCCTTGGGCTTATCTGTTTCAGGATTGCTGCTTACCACCACCACGCGGGTTGAGGAAGGCAAATGCTTTAGCAGTTCGTAGCCGTTGGACGACCGAAGCTGCACATCGAGCAACACCAAATCCACTGATTGCCGTTCCATGCAAGACAGTGCAGGACCCACATCTTCAAAAGCACCTAAATACAAAATGTCCGGATGCTGCTTGCACATCATTTCGAGGATCGTCTTCAGGAAAAAATCATCTTCCAAAATGATGGTCTTGATTTTACCCGCCATGCCACTGTTTTTCATAGAAAGTTCTATGAAATTACTGTTTTTCTCGCTGCTTCACACATCGCCCCTTGAAAGAAATCAAGCGTTTGGACGGCTTATGTAATAAAACGAATCCCCTTTCTTTGTAATCATGAATGAGTGGCTGTTGATTTTACTGGTTTGCCTGGGTGCATTCTTTGCGGGTTTTATGGATGCCGTGGTAGGTGGTGGCGGACTCATACAGGTTCCCTTGCTCATGCTGCTCTTTCCCGAACTATCGCACGTGCAAATCATTGCAACCAACCGCATGGCTTCGGTAGCGGGCACGGCAGTGGCTGCTTTTCAATACGTCAAAGCCATTGGCATTGATACAGTGGTTGTTCTCATCGCCGGCAGCACTGCTGCCATCGCATCTTTTGGCGGCACTTTTGTAATGCGCCTCATTCCGCCCGATGTATTCAAACCCATGTTGCTGTGTGTGATTGCCATACTAGCGATTTACACTTTCATGAAAAAAGATTTGGGCAGCGCGCATGCAATAAAATATCAAGGCACTTCGTATTTACTTATATGTGCCGGCATTGGAAGCGTGATTGGATTTTACAACGGGTTTATTGGTCCGGGTACAGGCAGCTTACTGGTGTTTGCTTTTGTTAGCATTGCAGGGATGAGCTTTTTACATGCTTCTGCTACCTCAAAAATTATAAATGCCCTGGCCGATGGGGCATCGCTGATCGGATTCCTCATCAACAAAGCCGTAATATTTAAATTGGCTATCCCCATGATGGCATCCAATATGTTGGGCGCCTATGTTGGCAGCAAAGCTGCGATTCTAAAAGGCAATGCATTTATTCGCTATCTGTTTTTGGGAGTGATTGTTTTGCTTATGCTGCGGCTGAGCTGGGATTTGTTGGCAGGGTGGATGAGATAATCTTTTAACCCAACCAGATTTTGAGGAATTTTTTATTTGATTCCACAAACTCCTTAGCTCATATTGATTAAACTTCTGTACCTTAATCGGGTCGAACCCTTACAACTGACTAAAAAATCCACTAATGGACCGCAGAGCCTTTCTTAAAGGAGGCACAGTAACTGCCGAGAAAAAAGCATCTCCCGTTCACATGATGCGTACCAATACGGGTATTCGTCCGTATTCGGGTGCATGGACAAAAAACGAGGTGACGCATTTGCTCAAACGCACCCTTTTTGGTGCATCCATAGCAGATATTCGTTACTTCTCGGGTAAAACCATGCAGGAAATCGTGGATGAGCTTTTAAATCCAAGAAACCCTCTACCCACACCTCCGCAGAAAGAATATGATGTTACAGGTGCTGCTACGCCCGACAATGATGTAGCAACCAGCACCACCTGGGTAAACAGCGTAAACAACGATGGTACCATTCAGGGTCGCCGCCGTGCCTCGCTTAAAAAATGGTGGATCGGATGCATGCTGCAGCAAGACCGAAGCATCAGAGAAAAAATGACTTTATTCTGGCACAATCATTTTGCTGTGGAAACTGCAGATGTCGGACAGGCCAACCTACTATACAAATATGTTAACCTGTTGCGGACACAATCGCTCGGTAATTTCAAACAGCTGGTACGTGCCATTACGCTAGACCCGGCCATGCTCTACTATTTAAACGGCAGATTGAACACAGCAGCTGCGCCCGATGAAAACTATGCCCGTGAATTACAGGAGCTCTTTACGCTGGGAAAAGAAAATGAACCTAATTACACAGAAATAGATGTAAAGGCAGCAGCACGCATACTCACCGGTTGGCGGGTAGATGTGAATGTTGCTTCATTTCCTGCTTATTTCACTGCATCACGACATGACGCAGGCAACAAAACATTTTCCTCTTTTTATAATAACAAAGTCATTACAGGACGCAACACTGCCAATGCCGGTGATGTTGAATTGGACGAACTGCTGAACATGATCTTCAGCAAAAGCGCAGAAGTATCGCGCTTCATGGTAACCAAGCTCTACCGCTTTTTTGTGTACCATGAAATCGATGCTGCCACGGAAGCAAATGTAATTGAACCCTTGGCACTCATTCTGCGCAATAGTAACTGGGAAATTAAACCTGTGCTTGAAACACTTTTAAGAAGTGAGCATTTTTACGATGTGTTGAATCAGGGCTGTATCATCAAATCACCGCTTGACCATGCAATTGGTATTTGCCGAGAATGGAATGTGGTTTTCCCAAATGCAGTAAGCGAATTTTCAGACGCTTACGGTATGTGGAACTACATCATGACAATTGCAGCCAACCACCAACAAAATATCGGAGATCCACCCAGTGTTTCAGGCTGGCCCGCCTATTATCAAGTACCGCAATTCGATGAGTTGTGGATTAACACCGATACCCTTCCCAAAAGAAATCAGTTCAGCGATCTGATGATCGGAAACGGATATACACGAAACGGAAAAAGAATTATAATTGATGCCGTTGCTTATACCAGAACACTGCAAAACCCCGGTAATCCCAACCTGCTGATTGAAGAACTCACGGAACATTTGTTTCGCATACCCTTATCACAGCAGGCAAAAAACCAAATGAAAAGAGATTTCCTGCTTACAGGACAAGCGCAGGATTATTACTGGACGGACGCATGGAATGCTTACCTGGCTGCACCTGCCACCACGGCCTTGTTTAATACCGTCAATACCCGCCTTCGGGGATTGTTTAAATATTGTATGAACCTGGCCGAATATCAACTGATGTAAACTAAAATCCGCAGCAATGAAACGCAGACAGTTTTTACAGCAGGCCATTCCCGCAGCAGTGATCCCCTCCGTACTCAACGGCTTTTCGGCAAGGGTCCTGGGCGATCACCCCATGTTGAATGCATTGCTCAATACCTATGTTGAAAGCGATAAAGTGCTGGTGATTATTCAGCTCAACGGCGGTAACGACGGATTGAATATGGTTATTCCGATGGATCAATACGGGAACTATTACAAAGCACGTACCAATATTGCCATCCCCGAAAATAAAATACTTAAGCTGAGTGGCACCAATGCGGTTGGGTTGCATCCTGCTATGACCGGATTACAAACACTATACAACAGCGGTAAGCTTCGCTTGGTACAAGCCGTGGGTTATCCCAATCCGAACTTCTCCCATTTTCGCGCTACCGATATCTGGATGAGTGCATCGAACAGCAATGAGCAGATCAACAGTGGCTGGGCGGGCCGCTATTTGAGCGATCAGTATCCCAACTATCCGAACGGATATCCCAACGCTGCCATGACCGATCCTTTGGGTATTCAAATCGGGTCCACCGCATCATTGGCTTTTCAGGGCCCCAGTGTGAACATGGGCGTGAGTATTTCCAACATCAACAGCTTTTATAACCTCATCAATGGCATTCAGGAGCCAGCACCTCCCACACCTGCGGGCAATGCGCTGCAGTATGTGCGACTGGTAGCAAGACAAGCTAACCAATATGCCGGCAGAATTTCGGCAGCTGCTGCAAGCGTTACAGCACAAGGCGCTTACCCTACCGGTAATACACTGGCCGATCAACTGAAGATTGTTGCAAGACTGGTTAAAGGCGGCTTGAAAACAAGAGTGTATATGGTAAGTATGGGTGGCTTCGATAACCATGCACTGCAAACCAACACCACCGATACTACTACCGGCACACATGCCACCCTCATGCAACGACTGAGTGATGCGATTCATGCGTTTCAAAACGATTTAAAAGGAATGGGCATTGAAGACCGCGTGCTGGGCATGACCTTCTCAGAGTTTGGAAGAAGGGTGCGTTCCAATGCGAGCGTTGGTACCGACCATGGTGCAGCAGCCCCGCTATTTATTTTTGGAAGTAAGGTAAACCCGGGTATTACCGGTGTTAACCCCACCATTTCTGCTAACCCGGCCGTGGGCGACAACGTGCCGATGCAATACGATTTTAGAAGTGTGTACGCCACCATTTTAGAAAACTGGTTTTGTGTAGATAAGGTTTCACTGGAAACCATCATGCTGCGCAACTATCAGCAGCTTGGGCTATGCGTTAACCCATCTTGCGATACAGTAAATGCCATCAACGATCCGCGCAATGCCGGTCTCACCCTCATCACCAACTATCCCAATCCATTCACGCAAACCACCATGCTCAATTATACCACCAACGGTGGGCATACCCTCATTCAAATTATGGATGCAAGCGGCAGAGTGTTAGCTGTACCGCTTGATCGTGAACAGCTGGCAGGCAGGTACCAGCTATATTTCGATGCAGGCGAATTACCGACAGGCGTTTATTATATGCGCTTACAGAATGGTGCTGTACAGCAGGTAAAGCCGATGCTGAAAGTACGCTGATGGTAATAATCAATTGCCGTAGTACCGTTACGATCTCTTAGTTTTTTTCTGTTCCTGATCTTTTGCAAAACTCGTATAACTTCGGTTTTATATCAGATTGCAACCATGGGCGTAAATCTCCAACCGGAAATACTGGGAAATAAATGGGTAGTACTAAAGCCACTGGGCACAGGTCACTATGATGCATTATACCATGTAGCTTCCGACCCGCGCATTTGGGAACAGCATCCCAACCCGAATCGCTATCAAAAACCCGTATTTCATAACTTTTTTGTTGGCGCACTGGAATCGGGCGGAGCAATGGTGATTCACAACGGAAAAAGCGGAGAAATTATTGGCAGCAGTCGCTTTTACGATTACGATGCAGCTGCAAGTGAGCTGAAAATCGGTTATACATTTTTTGCAAGGCACTGCTGGGGAAAGCCGTACAACCGCTCAAGCAAACTGCTGATGCTCGATCATGCTTTTGGATTTGTAGAACGCGTAATTTTTCATGTGGGCGCTCAAAATATGCGATCACGCAAGGCCATGGAGAAGCTGGGCGCTGAAACCATCGGCGAGGTAAGCGTAGCTTATTTTGGAGAACCGGAACGGATGAATGCCATTTACCAAATTGAAAAAGAAAAATGGGAAGTGCTTCGACAAAAACTGCTTTCATGAAACGAAAACTCAACATATCAGTGCGTAACTTTCTTTTGTTGTTGATGCTGTTCGTCGCATCGGGCATCCATGCAAAGGATCGTGGATACAATAGTAAAGCTGATACTGCCCGTCCTATATTCAGCGGCGTGGTTTTGCTGGCAGATGAAGGTAAAGTATGGAAAACAACTGTGAGCGGTTTTCGAAACTTCGCCAATTATACCCCATTGCAGGAAAACGATGTGTTTGAACTTGCTTCTGTTTCCAAGCAATTTACAGCCATGATCATCATGATGCTGAAAGAAAAAAGAAAGCTTCAGTACGATGATGATATACGAATGTATCTCAACCTTCCTTATCCCAACATAACCATTCGCCACCTGCTTACCCATACATCGGGCCTGCCCGACTACCAACAGCTGATGAATAGGTTTTGGGATAAAAGCAAGGTAGCCGGTAACGAAGAAATTCTTTTATACCTGAACAAGTATGCGCCGCCAATACTGTTTACGCCGGGAGAAAAATATGATTACAGTAACACGGGATATGTGCTGCTGGCAAGCATTGCTGAAAAAGTTACCGGAAAAGATTTTTTAGAGCTTTGTCGCAGTTGGATTTTCCAACCCTTACGCATGAAGGATACAGATATACGCAGTGCGACAGAAAAAAGGGCAATAGCGCGCTTTGCAAAAGGGCATCATTGGGTGGCAGCAAAGCAACGCTATATCCATGCCGATTCTTTTCCTTCTTCCAATTACACCATTTGGCTGGGTAACCGCAAGGGTCCGGGACGCATCAGTTCCACCGCTGCTGATTTGCTAAAATGGGATCAGGCTTTGTACGCCGAAAAACTGGTTAATAAAAATACCCTCGCCGAAGCGTTTCAGCCCATGCAACTTAACAATGGACAATTATCGCTTTATGGTTTTGGCTGGGATTTGGAAACAGACCCAACCCTGGGAAAAATGGTAGGGCATAACGGCGACAACCCCGGTTATAAAACGCAGATCATCCGTTGCATTGATCGCAAGCAAACCATCATCGTGTTATGCAATAATGCGGCTGCGGATTTTGAAAAAAGCGTGCAGCAAGCCCTTGAAATGGTGAAAAGTCGCCTTTCGCAGAAAGCAAGATAGCATCCCGCGCTTGCGCCATTCTGCAGATTATGGTTTAAAATAATCTTCAATTATAAGTGTTTACACTTGTGCGCATTATACATTATACTTGCTTTTGAAGAATTTTTTTCTCATTCCGTAAATAAGATTTGGCAGATTCTGCAAGATTCTGCATGGTTTTTCTAATTTTGATGCATAGGTGTTTTTCATAGGTTAGCAACGGCCGACTCTTTTCAGGGTTGGCCTATTTTTTTTCCGCAAACATTTAGCATTATATCTTGCTGAATATTTAGAATCCCGGAGATGAAGAGAACCATTCTTGCTTATCTGATTTTTACGGCCATTGCTGTAATCGGGATTTTTTACGGAAAGCAGATCGAACCGGCATATCAAGGATTAAGGATTTGGAGCTTTGAAAATATTGGACTGATACTAATTGGTCTGCCATTTGCATTGCTTTTGCCAACTGCAGGGCTACCCAATTTTACACCAGCCCCTTTGTTTTCAAAAAAACAGATAGTGATCCCGATGATGACAGGGGTGCTTTTTGGAATATTGGATGTTATTACCATCGAATGGATGCTCCCGCATCCGCCTCACAGCAGCCTGCCGCCCTATACACAACCTTTTCCCTATTCCTTATTCCTCTATTTTTCAGGTGCTTTTGAAATAGAAGTGTTTTACAGACTTATCCCTCTGTCAGTTTTGTTATTGTTTTTTCATCGGTACAAAAAGGGGAAATACTTTGAAGCTGCTTTTTACACGGGGGCAATCCTCACCTCTTTGCGCGAGCCCCTGGAGCAATGGCCACAAGGGCCGGTTTGGTTTGTAGTATACGCACTAACCACAGGTGTAGCCATGAATTTTATTCAGGCGCTACTTTTTCGCCGTGAGGGTTTTATATCCGCACTCTCAGTTCGACTTGGACATTATCTAGTTTGGCATATTGCTAATGGTGTGATGATTCAATACCTGTTGCTGAAGTGTTAATTACCTATTGATTAAGTCTATTTGGAGGTTGTTGGAAGCTTTGCCTGTGGATACAAATTTGCAATGGCATACATGGCCACACCAAAACTTACGCCCACAATAATGAATACCTGCGCCATGATGCCTGTGGCAGCAAAAGAAAGCTTGAGTAAAATAGTAGAAACTACAAAGCTTGAATTACGAATGATGAGCGGAAATTCATCCGTATAAAATAGCGAGAGTAAGAGTATTACCACATCGCTCATAATGAGCAAGGTGAAAAAGTGATCGAAGAAAATCGCATTGATATCCATGGTTGCTTGTATCGCCTGATCGGTAGAGAAATGTAAGAGCCAATCAATAAAAGAATACCCGCCCAGTAGTACCGATATCATCAACAGAAAAACGGCGAGATATTTTTTTGCCTCTATGAACCGCTTCATTTGCGGCGGCGCATCTGTAGCTTCCGCCTGTGTTTTAACGCGTGCACTCACGCGATAAAAGAGAAAAATGAGCAGAAAAACAATCAACACAGTAGCCAAATCGTACCAAAGCTCTGTATGGCTGCGCAACTCCAAACTTCCGTTGATAAAATGCAAATGCGTAATGTCTTTAAAAATGCCCCTTATTAAAATCAGCATGATGATTTCATATTGCTTCCCGATATAAAAAGTAGTCGACTGCTGTAAATAATACAACAGTAAATACGCTTCATACACAAGCAAAAAAGAAAAAGGAGTATAAATGGCATTGATGGGGTTGGTAAGTAACCCTTCAGGATGCCAATTGAACAAATAAGTAGCCGAGAAATAAAGTGAAAGATGAATCAGAAAACTGGCAATAGCAATATAGAGTATGTACCTACCGAAGCGGGCCCGAAAAGCCACGGAAAAAAACACATCTGCCTTCATGGCTTGCTGGAGTTCATACTTGAATATAGGAATAAAGCCGCAGGAAAACAGAAATTTTTGGCAGCCTTGCATTTGAACGGCTATAAACATGTGTTCGTCTTACCATCCTTGGCTGAAGTACCCTAATTTGTTTCAAAAACAAAAATGGCTGGCCGGGTGTTATGGTTTGTAAATTGCACACATGGAAAGAAAAGAATTTTTACAGCAGCTTGGCCTCACCGGCGCGGCCATTTTCAGTAGCTATTGCCTGGGCGGTTGTACAAAAGATAATAATTCCGGCGGCGGCACGCCTCCCCCCTCCAGTGTTGACTTCACGCTCAATCTCGCTGATGCTTCCAATGCAGCACTCAACAATCCCGGCAGCTTTATTTATCGCAACGGAATCATTGTTGCCAGAACATTGAGCGGTACCTTCATAGCGGTATCGCAGGCTTGTACACACCAGGGGGCAACCGTGGAGTTTCAGGCAAATACCAATCGGCTTTACTGTCCGGCACACGGCTCCTTGTTTCAAACAAACGGAACGGTTGTAACGGGGCCAGCTTCTGCTCCGCTCAAAGCATACAATACTTCTTTAACAGGGAACAATCTTCGTATCTTTTCATGATGAAATATTGGCTGATGATTTTTTTGTGTTGGGCATTGCCAACACAAATCCTCTCTGCACAGGACAACAACTTGCTCGATGAACTGATGCAGGAAGCAAAACCTGATAGTGCATTGCTTCCACCTAAAATGCTTTTAACACAACGTGTTTTCTGGGGCGAAAAAGGATTACTTCGCAGCACGGGCATTGCACCACTCAATGCTACAACGCGCATGAAAGAATTAAAATTGCGCAGAGCAATGCTAAAAACGCATCAGGTGCTTGGCTTTGCAACATTGGGAGGCATGCTGGCACAGGGAATAATTGGCAGTCAGCTGTATCGAGGCAATTATAAAAATTACGAACTCCACGAAAATCTGGCAGGTGTCATTAACGTAACTTATTCGCTGGGAGCCATTACCTCCTTTCTCGCACCGCCGCCCATGCTGAACAGAGATAAAAAACTCAGCTCCGTGCGCTTGCATAAATGGCTTGCGGTTGGTCATATGTCGGGCATGATCGCAACGAATATTCTTGCAGAGATGGCAGGTGAAAATGCAAAGTATAAATCGGCACATCGCGCAGCAGCGCTATTCACATTTGCAAGCTTTGCCGCTGCTACCGTTGTGGTAACTTTTTGAAGTATGAAAAAAA
>CAZDGV010000045.1:0-10870 GCA_964505195.1 uncultured Chitinophagaceae bacterium | reverse complement strand
GGCACAGAAATAATAGAGGTACTGGACGACTTCTGCATAAATCAGTTTTGATTTGCTTCGGTAGTTTTCTTTTTGCCAAAAAATAATTTCCAGAATACCGGAGCGGTGGTAACAAGAATGATGATGATCACAATCAATTCCAAACGGTCTTTTAATTCAAATCCGAATTGATTGCGCACCCATATTTGTAAAAAATGGCCGGCAAAAATCATACTCACCACCCAGGCAATACATCCGATCACATTGTAGAATGCAAATTTCTTTCGATCCATTCCCACTATGCCCGCAACGATGGGAGCAAAAGTGCGTACGATGGGTAAAAAACGCGCAAACACAATGGCACCACCGCCATGCTTCTCATAAAAATCATGCGCCTCGTGTAAATATCTTTTTTTGAACAGCAGATTGTCTTTCCACTGATACATGGCCGGACCAATCTTTTTTCCAAAGCGATACCCCACCGCATTACCAATAATACCGGCAGCTGAAATCAAACCACATAGTACAAGCAGATCGAGCCATTCATTACCAATTGCAGCCATTCCGAAAAGCTTCAAAAACTCTTTCGCAAGATTTTCACTGTATATACCGGCCACAAAAAGCAGAGAATCGCCAGGCAAGAAAAAGCCGGCAAACAAACCTGTTTCAGCAAAAACAATAAAGAGTAATAACCAAAGTCCGCCATAAACAATGTAAAACATCGGATTCAGAAGATCCTTCCAGCTGAATTGCTTCTTTAATATTATGGTATCATTGTTAGTAAGCGATGTTGCGGAAAATTTTTGATCGGCGTAACCTTTGGCTGAAAAAAGCACAGTATCGGCTCCGGAAATAGTAATATCCACCACCCCACTGCCATTATTGGAATAATCCGTTTTTTGTCCTTGCACCGAAACCGAAAACTGATCCACCGGCGCTTCATACTGATTGAAAACACGAAGCTTGACACGTTGTTGCGCACCGGCAGTGTAAAACATGAAACCAAAAAGAACAATCAATAAACGATGCATGGTAACTTTTTTAAATCGCGTTAGCAGAAAATTAAACGGCAGGTTCTCCATCACTTAGTTCACCTTCCCACTTGCTTACTACTGAGGTAGCCAGCGCATTGCCCACTACGTTGGTCATGCTTCTGAACATATCGCAAAAATGATCGATGGGCAGGATGAGTGCCACGCCTTCCGGTGGTATATTAAACATGGCGCAGGTTGCCAGCACCACTACGAGGGATGCACGCGGTACGCCTGCTATGCCCTTGCTGGTAAGCATCAGTACGAGCAACATGGTAAGCTGTGTGCCAATATCGAGGTGAATACCATAAGCCTGCGCAATTGCTAAACTGGCAAAGGTCATATACATCATGCTGCCGTCGAGATTGAAAGAATAACCCAAGGGCAGAATAAATGCTACAATTTTGTTCTTGCAACCGAAACGCTCCAGCTCTTCGGTAAGCTTGGGAAAAACGGCTTCGCTGCTGGTAGTACTGAATGCAATGAGCAGCGGACCGCTTATGCGCTGCAGTAGCGTGCGAATGCGCGCACCTAAAATTAAATATCCAACTCCCAATAACAGTGCCCACAAAATGGCAATGCCGAGCAGGAAGTATAAGAAGTAAATAAAATAGAATTGAAAAATACCCAAGCCTTTCACTGCCACTACTGCAGAGAGGGCACCAAACACACCCAGTGGCGCGAAATTCATCACATAGTTCACCATTTTAAGAATGATATGCGATGCCACATCCAGTGCTTTGATCAATGGCTTGGTATATTCCCCCATGCCAGCGGCAGCGACGCCGAAGAAAATAGAGAAGACAACAATCTGCAGAATTTCATTGGTAGCCATCGCTTCAAACAAACTTTTGGGAATGATGTGTTCCACAAAATTTTGTATCGAAAAAGCGGAGGTTTTGGTCATGAGATCCTTCACCCCTTCTTGATCGGCTTGTGCCAGATCGATGTATGAACCGGGCTGGAAAAAATTTACCAGCAGCATCCCCAGCAGCAATGAAGCCAGCGAAGCCGTAATAAACCACAACAAAGCTTTTCCACCCACGCGACCAACTGCTTTTAAATCGCCCAGCTTAGCAATGCCCACCACCAGCGTGGCAAATACCAGCGGAGCGATGATCATTTGCACCAAACGAATGAAGATGGTGCTTAGCAGTTTAATGTTTTTGGAAAAGGACTGGATCCATTCTGTGGGTGCCGACACATGCACCAAATAGCCAACCAGAATGCCCAGTACCATGGACAAGAGAATATAGGTAGTGAGGCGATTACCCTTCATCATTGGCGAACCGTTTGAAAGGAGCAAGATAACACTTTCAGTCTGAACGATATGCCGCGCATCCTTAAAAACTTACACCGAAAAATAGAATCAAGCAGATATCACAGAATTGTTTATTTTCCCACCTTAAATATCAAAACCAACCGTACCGTTATGAGCTTATTCGTTAAAAAACCATTGTCGGGCCTATTGGCTGAAGCCGAAGGAAGCACTCATGGACTGAAAAAAACCCTGGGTTCATTTAACCTGGTTGCTTTGGGCATTGGCGCAATTATTGGTGCTGGACTTTTCTCGCTTACCGGATTGGTGGCTGCAGAAAATGCCGGACCGGGCGTTGTATTTTCATTTGTCATTGCAGCAATTGGATGCGCGTTTGCAGGATTGTGCTATGCTGAGTTTGCTGCCATGATTCCCATTGCAGGAAGCGCATACACCTATGCCTACACTACCATGGGTGAATTTGTTGCATGGATCATTGGCTGGGCGTTGGTATTGGAATATGCTTTGGGCGCCGCAACGGTATCCATCAGCTTTTCGCAATACTTCGGAAAATTCTTTCACAATATGGGGATAGAATTTCCGCATCAGTGGATGCATTCACCCTTTGAACAATATACCCTGGCAGACGGAACAATTATGCAGGGAGGCAACATGAATGTGATTGCCGTAATTGTAGTAGTACTCATTTCGCTGCTGCTGATCAGAGGAACGCAGGAAAGCGCGATCGTAAATAATTTGCTGGTGATTCTGAAAGTTTCAGTGGTACTGATTTTTATCGCAATTGGTTGGAGCTTCATCAATGAGGCCAACCATGTACCTTTTGTTCCTGAAAATACTGGAGAATTTGGCCACTTTGGCTGGAGCGGTATTCTAAGAGGTGCAGGTGTTGTATTTTTTGCATTCATCGGCTTCGACGCCGTAAGTACCGCAGCACAAGAAGCCAAGAATCCGCAAAAGGGAATGCCCATTGGTATTCTGGGATCGCTGTTTGTGTGCACCATCTTATATGTTCTCTTCTCTTATGTAATGACCGGCGTAGCCAACTACACCGAGTTCAAAGGCAGTGCTGCACCTGTTGCCATTGCCATCGCAAAAACGCCTTATGTATGGCTGAATCAAACCGTCATCATTGCTATTTTGGCCGGCTACAGCTCTGTAATGCTGGTGATGTTACTCGGACAAAGTCGTGTTTTTTATACCATGAGCAAAGATGGACTGTTGCCGAAACTTTTCTCAGATCTTCACCCCAAATTTGCAACACCGTATAAATGCAATCTGCTTTTTCTGGTGTTTGTAAGTCTGTTTGCAGGCTTTGTTCCCGTAAAAGTGGTGGGCGAACTGGTAAGCATGGGAACACTTTTCGCCTTTGTACTGGTATGTATTGGCGTGATGGTAATGCGTAAAACAGAACCCGACGCAAAACGTCCTTTCCGCACCCCACTGGTACCATTGGTGCCTATTTTGGGAATTTTAGTTTGCGCTTCCATGATGGTTTCGTTGCCATTTAATACATGGCTTAACATGTTTATTTGGATGGCAATCGGATTGGTGATCTATTTCACCTATAGCGCCAAACACAGTAAACTGCGAAACCCCTCTTAATCATCTTTTTTGTAAACCGCTCCATTTACGGAGCGGTTTTTTGTTTACGGGCATCTCCCTAATTTTGCCCTCCAATCTAATATCGCATGGGTCGCATATTTGAAGTAAGAAAAGCCACCATGTTTGCCCGCTGGGACCGCATGGCCAAACAGTTTACCCGCATCGGGAAAGAAATCGCCATTGCTGTAAAAGCGGGCGGACCGGATGCCAGTACCAACCCTGCTCTCCGCCGTTGTGTTGCCAACGCAAAAGCAGTGAACATGCCAAAAGATCGCGTGGAAGCTGCCATCAAAAGAGCGCTCGGCAAAGAAATGGACAATATTGAGGAGATCCTCTATGAGGGTTATGGTCCGCATGGTGTTGCGATATTGGTTGAAACAGCAACGGATAATCATGTGCGTACCGTTGCCAATGTAAAAAGTCATTTCAACAAAGGCGGAGGCGCATTAGGCAATAGTGGAAGCGTAAGCTTTCAGTTTAAAAAAATGGGCGTATTTAAACTAAACCCCGCCGGCATGAATACGGAAGAACTTGAACTGGAGCTGATCGATAGCGGACTGGAAGAGTTGGGAGAAAGCACCGGTGAAAACGGCGAAGAGATTTTGGTGTTACGCTGCGGCTTCACCGATTTCGGCAACATGCAAAAAGCACTGGAAGAAAAAAACATTACGCCCATTAGTGCTGAAGTGGAATGGATACCGGGTACTACGGTTCCCGTAACCGATGAGCAGGCGGAAGATATTAGTAAGCTGTTGGAAAAACTGGAACAAGACGAAGATGTTCAAAAAGTATTCCATAATATGGGATAAGAGAACTTCTTAAAAAATAACAAAGGGGCGTAAAGCCCCTTTTGTTTTTATGGCGGAGCGTAACTTTGAAAAATGGAGAGGGATTATCTCATATTATTTGATGGCCTTTGTAATTTCTGCAACTACTGGGTACGCTTTGCTTTAAAAAGAGATCAAAAACAAAAGCTCTCTTTTGGCACTTTGCAAGGAAGCACTGCAAAAAAGGTCTTACCGCTTTATGGCATCAATGAAAAAGAAATTACTTCAGTAGTTTTTATCGAAAAAGGGAAAGTATGGCAAAACACTTCTGCAGTTTTGCGCATTTGTAAGCATTTAGGCGGTGCATGGAAAATGTTTTATATATTAACGATCATCCCAACTCCCATCAGAGATTTTGTTTACAGGATCATTGCGCAAAATCGGTATCGATGGTTTGGAAAAAGAGAAAGTTGCATGCTGCCCGATGCTTCCGTCAAGGAGCGTTTTGTTGACTGAAAGCAGAACGATCAATCGATCATGATTACTCCACGCATGAATAAAACGCATTGACCGGCCATCATCACGCGGGATGGCTGATCGATACAGATCAAATCGCCGCCACGGGTACTGAGCTGACGAGCTTGTAAAGTTGCCTTCCCCAGTTTTTCATGCCAAAAGGGTATCAGCTGTGCATGTGCCGATCCAGTTACCGGATCTTCATCTACGCCCACGGCCGGACCAAAAAAACGAGATACAAAATCTGTACTACCGGTGCCAGGTGACGTAACAATTACATTGGCGCCAGTTTTTTTCAAAGCAGTAAAATCAGGTTTGCAATCCAGTACCGATTTTTCATCCACGAGCTCAACGATCACATCGCGGTTGCGATACACACCCAGCACTTCCTTCAGGCCGAGCGCTGTAATAATGTCTGCATAACCATCCTGCATGCGTTCAGGTTGCCAGCGAGGGAAATCCATCCAGATCAAATCATCTTTACGATGCACTTTCAGCAAACCACTTTGTGATTTGAAAATAAGCGCTTCGTTTTCGTAATGAAGATGATTGTACAAAACAAAAGCTGCCGCCAGTGTAGCATGTCCACACAAATTGATTTCAACCAGTGGTGTAAACCAACGTATATGAAAATGGGCATCTGTGCCCGGCGTGGGAACGAAGAATACGGTTTCGCTCAAATTATTTTCAAGTGCGATCTGCTGCATGAGATGATCGGGCAGCCATTCCTGTAAAGGGATAACTGCTGCCGGATTGCCTTTGAAAGGTTCCGAAGCAAAAGCATCTACCTGAAAAATAGAAAGTTCTTTCATGCGTTTATTCATGCATCATCGACTGAACCGTTTCAACAACATCTTCCGTATTGGGCTTGCTGAAATAATCTCCGTCGCTTCCAAATGCAGGACGATGTGCTTTTGCGGTAAGCGTGCGCGGAGCCACATCTAGCCAACGATAACCGCCCTGCTGTTCCATTACGTGATTAAACATGTAAGCTGCTGCACCGCCCGGTACATCTTCATCTACAAAAAGTATGCGACTGGTTTTTTTGAGCGATTCAAGAATGCGATGTTGCAAATCGAAAGGCAAAAGTGTTTGTACATCCACCACTTCGCAACTGACGCCCATTTGTGCCAATATTTCAGCAGCTTCCATCACAATGCGCAAGGTAGATCCGTAACTTACAATCGTAATATCCTCTCCTGCTCGAAGTATTTCAGGTATGCCAAGCGGAACGGTGAAAGCATCCAAGTTGGAAGGGAGTTTTTCTTTAAGTCGGTATCCATTCAGGCACTCGATCACCAAGGCGGGATCGTTGCTTTGCAGCAAGGTATTGTACATGCCGGCTGCCTGCACCATGTTGCGGGGCACACAAACATGCATTCCACGCAAACTATTAATGATCATGCCCATGGGCGAACCGCTATGCCACACGCCTTCCAGTCGATGTCCGCGTGTGCGGATGATGAGCGGACAGCTCTGTTGCCCTGCAGTGCGCCAGTGCAGCGTTGCCACATCATCGCTGAGTGGCTGCAGTCCATATAAAAGATAATCGAGATATTGTATTTCGGCTATTGGACGGATGCCGCGCAGTGCAAGACCCACTGCCTGTCCAACAATGGTAAGCTCTCTGATGCCGGTATCAAAAATTCTGTTTTCTCCATGCTTAGCTTGCAAGCCGGCAAAACCCTGATTTACATCACCAATAAATCCTACATCTTCTCCAAATGCCACTACCCTGCCATCGCGTGCAAACAGCTGATCGAAATACTGATTGACTATTTCATATCCATTGATTACAGGAGCATTTTCATCGTAGGAAGCAGGCACCTGTGAAACCCGAACTGCACTTTTATCGGTCTGTGTATACAAGTAACGCTCATACAAATCATGCCCTTCCTTCTTCCAAGTATGATAAAGTTGCGTGATACTTTCTGCCAGTGGTGAACCCTTTAACTGTTGCACCAGGGTGCCGAGCGCTTTTAAAATGTCGCGCCGCATCAAATCGCGTGATTGCTGAAGTGAGGTAATGATCGACTGCACCGATCCGCCGCCATCATATCCTGCATCGATCAATGCCTGCAGCGCATCGATGGCTTGCTGCGCCTGTGCTTTGATGGGTGCCTGATAAGCTTCCCATGCTTTATTTTTTTCAGCACGCACCTGTTCGCGTGCTGCTTCCTCCAGCTCCTGTAGCACCGCTTCGGAAGAAAGATCATTCGACAAAATCCATTCTCTAAATTTTTTGATGCAATCCCATTCCTGCTCCCATGCGAGGCGCTCAGGTGTTTTGTAACGCTCATGGCTACCTGAAGTAGAATGACCTTGCGGCTGTGTTACTTCTTCCACATGAAACAATGCAGGAATATGCGTGGTGCGCATCTTGGCAAGCGCCTGTTCAAACACTTCACACATGCCGGCATAATCCCATGCTTTCACTTTATATATGTCGATTCCATTCGTACCATCTTTTTTTCTGAAACCACTCAGGGCTTCAGAAATGGAACCTTTTGCAGTTTGATATTTTTTCGGAACTGAAATACCGTATCCATCATCCCATACAAAAATGGCCATCGGTATCTGCTGAACAGCAGCTGCATTTACCGACTCCCAAAAATGCCCTTCGCTGGTTGATGCATCGCCAATGGAGCAAAAACAAATTTCATTGCCGTGATCAGAAAGTTGATCGTAGGGCTTAAGTGCTTCTACCGATCGGAATAATTTAGAAGCCAATGCCAAACCCACTGCCCGAGGCATTTGTCCGGCAGTAGGCGCCAGATCCGCCGCCACATTTTTTTTGCGTGCCAGGGGCAGCCAATTGCCATCCGCATCCACGTTGGGGGTGGAGAAATGTGCATTCATTTGTCGACCTGCACTGAAAGGGTCATTGGAAACATCGGGATCGGCAAACAGCTGTGAGAAAAATTGCTGTACGGTGGTAATGCCCGATGCCAGCATCCAGGTTTGATCGCGGTAATAACCCGAACGAAAATCACCCGGCTGGTAAAATTTGGCCAGGGCCACCTGCACCAGTTCCTTACCATCGCCAAAAATGCCGAATTTGGCCTTGCCGGTCAATACTTCTTTGCGGCCCAGGAGACTTGCCTCCCGGCTGATGCAGCAGATGCGATAATCGTTGAGCACCGCCTCGCGGAAATGCTCAAAGGATAATTGTTCCGTGGACAAGCTTTCGTTAAGTTGGACTTCCATGGGGCAAAAATAAATGATTTGGCGGGCCTTGCGCAGCGTTAATTGTTTGCAAAAGCAACCTTTTTCCACATTGTACAATCATTAATTAGTCCCTATATTTGGATTCGGTTACACGCCAAAGTATGAAACAATTTCTTTTAGCTGCGGGCTTAGTTTTAACGGGCACCTGGTGTTCAGGGCAAGCACTTTCAGCTCCCTCCAAAGCGCAGGCCGAATCCGTAAAATCGGCAGGGAATCTGTTACATCTTAGTGCTACCGTGCATGATTTCGGAAAAATACCACAGGGCAAGCCGGTATATCATGCATTTAAGATAGAGAACCGCAGTGCCGATACCCTTCGTATTGAGCATGTGCAAAGTTCCTGCGGCTGCACCACCCCCAATTACTCAAAAGAGCCCATTGCACCGGGCAGCAGTACAGAAGTAAAAGTAGGGTATAACGCAGAAGCCACCGGACTTTTCGATAAAAATATCACCGTTTATTATAATGGCGGAAGAACACAGTCGTTGTATATCCGCGGAAATGTTTGGCAAACACCGCAGCAGTCTGTTCCCGAAAATGCATTGTTAAACGTATTTAAACAATTTCCATAAACTCAAAATCAAAAATCATGAAGCATGTTTTCACGGCATTGGCATTGATGTTATTTGTAAACGCAGCCTCTGCACAAACAAAAAAAACCAACGATCAGGTGAAGTTTGCGAGCGAAACAGTGGACCTGGGCAAAGTGAAAGTTGGCAATCCAGTAACAGCCACTTTTACGCTCACCAATACAGGAACGGAAGATCTGATTATTGAAAATGTAACCCCCGGTTGCGGCTGTACCAAATCAGACTACACCAAGGAACCCATCAAACCCGGTAAAACCGGCAAGATCACGGCTACTTACAATGCCGCTGCAGTAGGCAATTTCAACAAAGCCGTTTATGTTAAATTTCTCGGCATTGAAGAGCAGAAAAACCTGACCATTGTAGGTATCGTAGAGCAATAAAGCATCCATTCATTTTATTGCAAAAGGCTGTGCTTGGCACAGCCTTTTGTTTTCTATTTTATCAGCCGATAAGGCCATCTTATCTTTGCGGCATGCTTACAATTAGTCAGCGTGGATTAGCCATGCCACCCTCTCCCATCCGCAAACTGGTACCCTTTGCCGAGGCAGCCAAGAAAAGGGGCATCAGAGTTTATCATTTAAATATTGGTCAGCCTGATATCGAAACACCCCCTAGCATTTTAAAGGCGGTAAAAGATGCGGATATCAAAGTGCTGGAATACAGTCATAGTGCCGGCAATGAAAGCTACCGACGCAAGCTTGCAGAATATTATCATAAGGTAGGAATAGAAGTTACGCATGAACAAATTTTGATTACCACGGGAGGCAGCGAAGCCATACAGTTTGGTTTTTTTACTTGTCTGAATCCGGGCGATGAAGTGATTATTCCGGAACCCTTTTATGCCAACTACAATGGTTTTGCCGTTGCGGCGGGTGTGAAGGTCGTACCTATTACATCTTCCATCGAAAGCGGATTTGCGCTCCCTCCGATTGAAGCATTTGAAAAAGTCATTACCGATAAAACCAGAGCGGTGGTGATTTGCAATCCCAATAACCCCACTGGTTATTTATATAGCAAAGAAGAAATGCTGAAGCTGAAAACACTTTGCTTAAAACATGATCTTTATTTGTTTTCGGATGAAGCTTACAGGGAATTTTGTTACGATGGAAGCTTTGTAAGTGCCATGCATTTAGAGGGCATGGAACAGCATGTTGTGTTGATGGATACGGTGAGCAAACGCTATAGTGCCTGCGGTGCACGACTGGGTGCACTTGTAACGAAGAATAAGGAAGTGTACGATACAGCGATGAAATTTGCACAGGCAAGATTAAGTCCGCCCGGTCTTGCCCAGATCATGGGCGAAGCGGCGGTAGATTTACCCGATGATTTTTTTGATCTGCCCAAAGCAGAGTATCAGTCGCGCAGGGATTTGTTGGTGAAGCGACTGAATGCCATGCAAGGGGTGTATTGTCCAAATCCTGGCGGGGCATTTTATGCTATGGCCAAGCTGCCCATTGACGATGCAGATCGTTTTTGTCAATGGTTGCTGGAATCCTTTTCGCACAACGGAGAAACGGTGATGCTGGCTCCCGCCACGGGCTTTTATGGCACAAAAGGTTTGGGTAAAGATGAAGTGCGATTGGCTTATGTATTGAACTTAGCGGCCCTTGACAAGGCCATGGATTGCCTGGAGCAGGCTTTGAAGGTGTATCCGGGAAGAACGGAAAAATGATTTCGGTAGCTGGGGGCGAAGTTTTATTTTTGCACCCCCAAATATGGGAAAAAGAAGTTCTTTTTTGGCGAGGTAGCTCAGCTGGCCGTAGAAAATCAACACGACGAAGGTGTGTTAGATTTTCAAGGTCCCGACAGCGATAGCTTCGGGATAGAGCATCGGATTCATATCCGCCCATAAATGGGCGGACGGCAGTTCAAAGCAAC
>CAZDGV010000044.1:0-10960 GCA_964505195.1 uncultured Chitinophagaceae bacterium | reverse complement strand
CTACACCTGTGATGGCTATATTCCCACCTTCGGTGGAAATATTTATATTAGTACCAGATGCAAAACTAACCCCGTAGTTTTTGGAAGTACCGCCATTCCCTCCAATTCCGTTCAATGTAATATTTCCACTCCCCGATGTTGTAATGGAAGATCCTGCCCCGAGCACTATACCGAATTGTGAACCAGCATTGCTATTACCTCCTCGACCAGACAGTGAGACACTGCCAGTACCACTAGTTGTAATACTTTTATTTGATGCTAATGAAATACCGCTTCCTGTAAAACTTAATTGCGAACCTGTCTCTGCATTTAAAATTATATTACCATTATTCGTTGTGCTGATATTTTGATTAATGGCAATATTGCCGCCATAAACTGCTATCGGACCAGCTATGGGAGTAATAGCATCAATCGTTATACCAGCAGTATTGGTGGCGTTTCCAAGAACCAGCCCCGATATGCCGGAGTAATTCAATGCGCTGGAATTAAGTGTTGCAGCAAACGAGCCACCTACTGTGGGTGTCACCATCAAGGTGCCTGAAGTTCTGATTGGAACACTGCCTGTCCAACTCACATTATTTGAAGTAATGACTACGTTGGCAGTACTGCTCCCAACATCAGCGTCATTTAGTATAGATCCAAGTTTCATATTTCCCTGACTTGCTACCAGAAGCGGATAAATGCCAACGTTAATATTGATTGAACCGGAGGCGCTCAATACATCGAGTGTGCCAGCGTTAGCACCAATGCCAACAGACAAGGCATTGCGGCCACTGAAACCTGTTCCACTGATGGATATGGCACCCCCATTTGTAGTGGCAGTGGACAAAAAGCGTGCATGGTTTTCTATTAGTATTCCATCACCTGTACCGGCCGAAGATGTGCCATCAACAGTGATAGCGTTTGTAGCAGTGCTGTTTGAAGATTTAACTGTAAACCTGCCGGTGTACCCATTGGGATGCAGCCCTGTCATGATGCCAAAAGCGCCATTACCTGCAGCTGTGTTGTCGCCCCTAATCGTGACCGTTCCAGCACCTGCATCTATAAGCGTTCCCGTACCACTATTATTGATCACTCCGGCGCCGACATTTACGGGAGAATTGCTATTCCGCTGGCCTGCTATATAAATATTACCGCCGCCGGAAGAAAGGTTGGTCTGTATGAACGCTACACCTGCATACCAATCACTAAGACCGCCAATGTATCCTAAATCGGATGGGTTTCTTCCACTCACCGCCCAGCCGTTACCTACTGTGAGACCATTCCAGGTGTTATTGCCGCTGCCACCACCGATCCAGATGTGCCCACCAGAAGTGGAAACCGCACTGCCGGTCTTGAAGAATACACCGCCATCCGCAGTTTGGCCATCGCTGTTGGCCCAGAAAATCACATCGCCACCGGTGGTAGTCAATGACTTACTGCCAGCAAGTACAATGTTTGCGGACGATTTTAGTAAAATATCGCCTGCAGCCCCACCCGTCGTCGTGTTTATATTTTCATTAATATCGATATCTCCTCCGTAAATGGAGATGGGCCCCGCGATGGTTTGGGCTGAACCGATCGTGATAGCCGCCGTATTACTCTCTTTTCCAATCCTCAACCCCGTCAAACCCGTGCCAAACACCCACTGGCTGTTTGATACAGTTTGACTGAACGATGCAGCAGCCGATTCAACCGTCAAAGTGCCGGATGACGCCGCATTGATCGAACTGCCGGTGTTGGTCACAATTCTGTCTGCTGTAAGTATCATACTCGCCGTACTGCTGGTGACAGATGTACCTGCTTTGCTACCGAGGTACAGAAATCCTGTACCGGCACTTGGATGTAGACCCAGTCCAGAGTTGCCTGCATTAAAGCTGATGGCTCCAGAGGCACTCAGAACATTGAGTGAACCAACTTGTACCCAGGTGCTCCAGCCCGTTCCAGCCGGAGATGAGGTATTAATTGATATACCGCCACCGCTTGTAGCCGCTGTCGATAAAAACTGCGTATTACCTTCAACAAACATTCCATTATGAGTGTTTGACAGCGTTGACGCTGTAATACCTATGGCATTGGCGGCCGTTGCGTTGGACGACGTGATCGACAACCCGCCTGTGACCTGAGTCGGATGAAGCCCAGTCATAAACCCATTGGTACCCACGCTGTAGTTCCCGCTGGCTGCGATCTCTATGGTTCCTGTTCCAGCATTGATAGTTGTGCCCGCTGTGCCGCTGTAGTTGATGATACCGGCTCCACCGTCATAGTTGTTGCGGGCGTTGCGCTGACCGGCAATGTAGATATTGCCTCCACCGGAATTGAGCGAGGTTTCATCCAGCAAAACACCGGCATCCCAATCGATTTTTGCTGCAGTTCTGGTTAAAAATCCAATTAAATTTCTACCACTCACTGCATATCCATTTCCTACTGTTAAGTTATTCCAACTGGTGGTGCCACTACCACCACCAATCCAAATATGACCACCACTTGTAGATATGCTAGCTCCTTGATCAAAGAATACTCCTCCGTTTGTGGTTTCTCCATCGCTGTTAGCCCACAATACAATTGACCCGCCTACGGTGGTGATAGAACGACCGGCTGCCAGAGTAATATTACCAACTGTTTTGAAAGTTAAATTCCTAGATGTTGTTGATGTTATGTTATTGGATATGGTTATATCACTTCCACCTGTTCCGGATTGCACCAAAACATCTTTACCAGCGTTCAGATGGCCTTCAATTACAGAAGGATGGATAGAAGCCGTACCCGTGAAAGTAATGGTTACGGAGTTAGCTGTTGCTGTACTACTCCAAGAACTACCCGAGGTACCCGTTTGTCCACCCGTAGTACTAATAGTAAGATGCTGCCCTTGAATAGAAATAGAATACGATAAAACCAATAGAACCAGTAAGATTCTGAGGATAACTAAAGAAAGTTTCATAGTAAGAGTGGAGAAATTGCAACTAACTGCATGCAAAAGAAATCCATTAAAGCATGGCAGCTAAAAATGGAGATGAACATCCTGGTAAAAAATTGTAATTTTTTTACCAAAAAAAAAGGAAATCACTCATTTTTTTGGGCCATTCGGAGATAGTCAGTGGGCGACAAGCCTGCTACTTCACGGAAGGCATTGTTAAACGATATACGGTTGGAGAAACCGGATTCCTGGCCGATGGCCTCGAGGGTTTTGGTACGGGTTGCGCCCACATCTATCAGTCGCTGGGCATAACGCACTCGGTACTCAGCTCTTAAACGGGTAAAACGGGTATTGAGGATTTTACTAAAACAGTAATACAGATGGTGCTTGGGCACATCCAGCATGGATGCCAGATCGTCGGGACTAAAATCGGGTTTAAGAAAGGGTTGCTGCCGCTCCATCGTTTCAATGATCTTAGCAGCCAAATCTTCAAAACCCTTTTCATGGGAGGCATCCGAATCACGCGACTTCAAATCTTGAATCTGAATATTCTGCCCCAGTATAACCGGCAGTATTCCCTCTTCCGACTGCTCCGCCACCCCATCACGTTGATCTTCACTCTTTCGGATACGGGGTATGCCGTAAAGAATCTCTGGATACAAAATTAAAATGAACGGGATAGCTGCCACTCCCAGGTTGGTTGCCCAAATCCAGGGAGTATTGATGAACGCAGCGGTGGACTTGTCGAAATGTAAAAAATATTCAACCGAAAGTGCAGTATAAGACAGCTGTGTTAAAAGACAGATTACCAAAAAAGTCAGCATGAAACGAAGCGTATATCTCGCATGGTTGATGGGCACTCTTCCATCAACAGGATATTTTCTTTGAAAACGCAATAAAAGGAAAAGCGCATAACCGGTATATCCAACCCATGTTACAGGACGCATAATAATATTAATGATAACCGGATATAACATCAGATCATCTGCAATCACCATATAGTGAACATCCTGCATCATTTGCTCAGCCACATGCAACTTAAACGACCATGGCTTAAGTATATAGGGCATGATTCCTATAATGTGTATGAGAGAGGGAATAAAATGCAAGACATCTTTACGGCGAAGCCGCATCTCATCTTTTAATGTGCCGCGTATATAGAAAAAAATAAATGGTCCCAGTAAATAGTAAAGCGGACTAGGATGCATGAAGAAAATTGCCATCCAGGTGGTGGAAGCACCTGCAAATGCAAAATAGTGCGCTAATTGAATCACCGAAATAATCACCATAGCCAGTGCAAACCAAACGGAACTTGGCTGCACTCCCCTGTTTTTATATACCACCAGTACAGCAAGAAAAACGGTTAATAAAGCAATAAGCAGCATCATTGGTATTGACAGCAAACAGGTATTAAGAAAGAAAAATTTTCAAGTGAATGTAGTCAAATCTGCACATATTGGAGAAAATAGATCCGCTCTCTTTTTTAACAGTTATATCTTATTCTGTGTCCATTATAGTTTCCATGCGCGCTGCTGGTGCAAGCGTCGCACTTTTGTGAGCATGTAAACACAAGACGCTAATGCGTGTTTACAAATTACTTCCCAAATAACTTTGTGGCGCATTTGATTCCATTGTTACTAAAAAACAAACGAGGCCCCTACGGGGCCTCGCAATAGCATACTAAAAATCTATTTCAAAATAGATCACTTCAAATACTGATCAAACCAACCAATATAACGCTCCCAACGATCGCGGATAAAGGATGGTACCGATATGCCATGAAACTGTCCGGGATATACAATCAGCTGTGTAGGCACTCCATTTGAACGCAGTGCCTGATACATCTGCTCGCTTCCAATCGCGGGCACATTGAAATCTTTTTCTCCGGTAAGGAACAATACGGGCGTCTTGATTTTATCTGCCTGCAAAAACGGATAAGAAAGTTTTAAATACTTTTCATAGTTCTTGTCTTTCCATGGCGGACCAATTTCATTGTCTAGCTGCAGTATATACTGATCCACTCCGTAAAGAGATAACTGCATCGCACTTCCGGCTCCGCTGGCGGCTGCTTTAAAGCGCGCATCTTTTGCAATGGTATAGTTGGTTAAAATACCGCCATAGCTCCAACCGCCAATACCCAAACGATTCGGATCAACAATTCCTTTTGCAATCAAATGATCTGCAGCTCCCTGAATATCCAGCACTTCTTTATTGCCCCAGTCGGCATAAATGGCTTTGCAAAACGCCAAGCCTCTTCCTTCGCTTCCGCGATAGTTTACCGCCACCACGGCATAACCACGGGCTGCCAGCATTTGACGCGTCATATCAAAACCAAACTCATCCTGCGCTACCGGTCCACCATGAATAAAAAATATTACCGGTAGCTTTTCTTTTGCAGCTCCGGGCGGCAAGAAAAGCAAACTGGTTACCATTGCTCCATCCTTGCTTTTGGAAACCATTTTTTCAACACTGCCAAACGAAAGATCTTTCACCCACGCTTCCTGCACGGTAGTAATTCGACGCAGATTGCCTTCTTCCAACGCATACAATTCTGAAGGTAAATGTGGTTCACTCATAGCCGTAAGCCATGCACCGCCAGGATGCTGCTGACGCAGCGTGAATACGCGGTTGCCGCCTATCAGCTTGGTCATAGTTCCGTTTGCAGCATCAAAGGAAACAATGTATCGCTCTGCATCATCAGAAACCACCGCAGCAATGCGCTTGCCATCCATACTCCATTTATGGTTGCCTACGGGCCTGTCTAAACTTGCACTTAGCAATTGCGGCGTGCCGCCTTCGGCTTCAATTACTGCAAGAATATCCTGATCATACATCAAATAATTTGCATCGCCGGTGCTGCGTAAAAAAGCAATGCGCTTTCCATCCGGACTCCATTGCGGATTATCATCACTTCCTTTCCAGTCGGTAAGTTTTTTGGCACTTGCGCCTGCTTTTGCTTCTATTACAAATAAATCCGTATTTGAATTTTTATCAGGATCCGCTGTTACGTTGCTCACAAACGCAATGCGTGTTCCATCAGGGCTCCACTGAAATGAAGATTCATCGTAGTTGCCGCGTGTAAGCGTATCGATTTTCTTGGTCTCTACATCAAACAAATACAAATGTGTTTTGCGCTTGTCGTATAAATATCCCACTACATCCTGCTTAAACTGATAGCGATCGATCACATACGGCTTATTGCCTTTCTTCTCACTGGAATCCTGTGCATCGCGCATGCTCAATGCAATGCGCTTGCCATCGGGACTCCACTCATAATTTGAAAGCTCGCCTTTTACTTGTGTAAGCTGCTTCGCTTCTCCACCCAGGCGGTTCAGCAAATAAATTTGACTGCTGCCACTGCGTGATGCGGTAAAGGAAATATACTTGCCATCAGGACTCCAACGCGGATTGCTTTCGCCCTCCGGAGTATGGGTGAGTTGCACTTCCTGCTTACCATCCCAGCTGATCATCCAGAGATCGGTATTGCGTCGGTCTTTTGCAGAGTCGATCGTTGTTAGCGTATATAACACCCATTTGCCGTCGGGAGAAATTTCTCCACTGCCGGTGGTTTTCATACGATAAAGATCGGTGGGCTGCAAACTACGCTTAGCAGTTTGCGCGATGACTGCTGCTTGCACAAAAAGCAACAACAAAAAAGAGTACAGGATTTTAAACATGCGCTTTGATTTTAAACGAATATATCACAATTGAAATTTCTCACGTTGCAAAGAGGATGAACGGCGCTAGTTGCACATCGTTTTACCTTACTTATTACCTAGCTTTTCTTGTAAGTCTAAGCGATGCTGCCTGGCCGTATCTTTTGCTACATCGTACCCTGCATCGGCATGGCGGATCACCCCCATGCCCGGATCGTTGCGTAAAACCCTTGCGAGTCGCGCCGCTGCAGCATCGGTGCCATCGGCCACAATTACCATGCCCGCATGAATACTATAGCCCATTCCTACTCCACCGCCATGATGCAGTGAAACCCAACTTGCACCACCTGCTGTATTCACCAGTGCATTCAGTATGGGCCAATCAGCCACTGCATCGCTTCCATCGAGCATGGCTTCGGTTTCGCGGTTCGGACTAGCCACACTTCCCGTATCTAAATGATCGCGCCCGATGACGATGGGTGCTTTTACTTTTCCGCTGCGCACCAGTTCGTTGAATGCGAGCCCTGCGCGTTCACGCTCACCCTGCCCCAACCAGCAGATGCGTGCGGGCAAACCCTGAAATGCAATTTTTTCTTTAGCCAATGCAAGCCAGCGTTGGAGGGACTGATTCTCGGGAAACATTTCCGCAATCACAGCATCGGTTACGGCAATATCAGCAGGATCACCACTCAATGCCGCCCAGCGAAAAGGCCCCTTGCCTTCACAAAACAGCGGACGAATATAAGCGGGAACAAAGCCGGGAAAATCAAAACAGCGTCCACGCCGATACCCATGCAAAGCATCCTCATCTTGCTGCATTTCGTATTCCTGCGCACGCGCACGGATATTATTACCGTAATCAAATACAATGGAACCTTTATCCATCAATGACAACATCAGCTGCACATGCAAAAACATACTTTCATAACTGCGAAGCTTATACCCTTCCGGATTTTCAAGGCGCAGTATCTGCGCTGCTTCATTGCTTAGTGTATGCGGCACATAGCCGATCAGCGGATCGTGTGCAGAGGTTTGATCTGTTAGGGTATCGGGAATCACTTCTTTTTGCAGCAAGCGCTCCAGCAACGAAACGGCATTGCAAACTACGCCAATGCTGCGTGCGACACCCTGCTTGCGATATTGCATCGCTGCATTGATGGCTTCATCGATGTTGTGATATTTCTCATCGAGATATTTTGTTTCCAGTCGCTTATCTATTCTCCACTCCTCTACTTCCGCAATCAACGCTACTCCTTCGTTAAGTGTAATGGCCAACGGCTGCGCGCCTCCCATGCCACCCAAACCCGCAGTTACATTTAATGTGCCTTTGAGACTGCCGCCAAAATGTTTCTTTGCAATGGCTGCATAAGTTTCATAAGTACCCTGCACAATGCCCTGCGAGCCGATGTAAATCCAGCTGCCCGCGGTCATCTGTCCGTACATCATCAAACCTTTCTGTTCCAGTTCTTCAAAATGCTTCCAGTTCGCCCACTCTGGCACCAGCTGCGAATTACTGATGAGCACACGCGGTGCGTCGGGATGTGTTTTAAACATCGCTACCGGTTTGCCACTTTGAATAATCAGAGATTCATCATCTTCAAGCACTTTAAGTGCAGCGATGATGCGATCCAGCGCTTCAAAATTTCTGGCAGCTTTTCCTCTTCCACCATAAACAATCAAATCGTCGGGGCGTTCCGCTACGGCAGGATCCAGATTGTTCAGCAACATGCGCAGGGCTGCTTCCTGCACCCAACCTTTGCATTGCAAGGTTGTACCGGTGGGGGTTTTATACTTTTTAGTATCGTAGCGATGTAAAGTGGTACTCATAATCATTAAATGTTTTTCTCCAGTGCTTCAAATTGCTTTTGAAGCGGATAGGTTTTTATAAATGCTAAGGCCTGCATCATGTCGTTGTGCAGCACGCGGTCTTTTTCTACGAACGATACCGTGCTGCGAAAAGCTTTGAGTAAGGATTCTATAAAAGGACTGCTTTGCTGTGGCCTTCTGAATTCCATGGCCTGTGCAGCACTCAGCAGTTCGATGGCCAGTACTTTCTCGGCATTTTGTACTACACGATATGCTTTGGTAGCTGCATTGGCACCCATGCTTACATGGTCTTCCTGATTGTTGGAAGATGAAATGGAATCGACACTTGCAGGTGTACAAAGCTGTTTGTTTTCACTTACGATGCCTGCTGCCGTGTACTGCGGAATCATAAACCCGCTGTTCACTCCAGCTTCTTTCACCAGAAAGAGTGGCAAACCCCGTTGTCCGCTGATAAGCTGATACGTGCGCCGTTCACTGATATTGGCCAGCTCACTCATGGCAATCGCAAAATAATCCAATGCCATCGCCAAGGGCTGTCCGTGAAAATTTCCGCCGCTTAAAATCAAGTCTTCCCCGGGAAATACATTGGGATTATCGGTAACGGAATTGATTTCCTGCATGAACACCTGCTTCACATGTGCAATCACGTCTTTACTGGCACCATGCACCTGTGGAATACAACGAAAGCTATAGGGATCCTGCACCTGTGTTTTACTGCTTGCAGCAATACTGCTGCCCGCAAGCAAGGCGCGCATGCGCGATGCGGTAGCGATTTGTCCGCTATGCGGACGAATCGCGTGAATCTTTTCATGAAAGGGCTGACCAATACCATCAAAGGCTTCAAAAGAAATAGCGGCAATTACATCTGACCAAAGCGAAAGTCGCTCTGCCTGCACAAGACAGTACAATCCGTATGCACTCATAAACTGAGTGCCGTTGATCAATGCCAGTCCTTCTTTGCTGCGCAATGCAATGCGCTTCCAGCCTAATTCCTGTAAAACTTTTTCAGCAGGAAGCCTGCGCCCTTCAAAATTTACATCGCCCATACCAATCAGCGGCAAACTCAAATGACTGAGCGGTGCAAGATCTCCGCTGGCACCCAAAGAACCCTGCTGATACACAACGGGCAGCACGTGGTTATTGTGCATATCCATCAGGCGCTCCACCGTATCGAGCTGCACAGCACTGTAACCATAACTGAGCGATTTAATTTTCAGCATCAGCATCAACTTCACCATCTCAGCAGGCACTTCCTCTCCCATACCACAAGCATGACTCATCAGCAGGTTGTTCTGCAGTTGCTCTAGCTGATCATCGCCGATGGCTACATCTTGTAAAAAACCGAAGCCTGTATTGATGCCGTAAAAAGCAGCATTGCTGCCTGCCATTTTTTGATCGAGGTAACGGCGACAAGCATCTATTTTTTCATGCGCCCGAAAAGTGATGGAAACCAGCTGTTGATAATGCAGGTAATCTGAAATCTGATCAAAACTGAGCGGCTGCTCATCGAGCGGCAAATAATTGTACTCTTTCATAATGGCTTCAATGCGACGAATGTAATAAATCTGCAGCAGCTGCACCAAGTCGTTTTTCAACATTCCCTGAACCTTGCAAACCATGGATGCCGCTGCAACAATTTGCATTGAGGGAAACCTTTATCTTTAGCGGAGATGTTTAAAGATTTTGACATAGTGATGAAAATAATTATTGCGTTTTTAGGCATATGTGTTTCCCTGCAGCCAGCTACCGCACAGCAGCTGCAACCGCTGGAAAGCATCGGAAATGTTTCGCTGCGCGGACTCAGCGTGGTGAGCGACTCGATTGTATGGGCCAGTGGCAGCAAGGGTACGGTGGTACGCAGTATGAATGCAGGAAAAAGCTGGGAACGCATGCCGGTAAAAGGTTTTGAACAGCGCGATTTTCGCGATATCGAAGCGATGGACGCACAAACTGCCATTATTATAGCCGTTGATACTCCTGCCATCATCCTAAAAACCGATAACGGAGGAAAAGATTGGAAAGTTGTTTATCAAAATAATACGCCGGGCATGTTTTTGGATGCCCTTGCATTTTGGAACGATAAAAGCGGAATTGTAATTGGAGATCCGATCGATGGAAAAATATTTATTGCGCGTACCATTGATGGTGGCAACAACTGGCGTGAAGTACCGAAACGCTATGCCCCACAAGCGGAAGCAGGTGAGGCACTTTTTGCAGCAAGCGGATCCAATATCACCCAGCTGAATGAGCAAGAAGCAGTGTTTGTAACAGGCGGGAAAAAATCCAGATTATTCATCCGCGATCGAAAAATTGATTTGCCACTGCAGCAAGGACAAACCACTACCGGCGCCAATGCCATTGCGGTATGGAATGAATATAATATGGTAATCGTGGGAGGCGATTTTTCAAAAGACAGTTTACGCGAAGGCAATTGTGTGATGGTGAGCAATAAAGGAAAGAAGATGGCACTGCCTATAATTCCACCCTTTGGCTACCGCAGTTCCGTTACCTATTTGAATGAAGGGAGATTAATTAGCTGCGGCACTTCAGGTGTGGATGTGAGTGAAGACGGGGGTCTGCG
>CAZDGV010000043.1:6993-11254 GCA_964505195.1 uncultured Chitinophagaceae bacterium | reverse complement strand
ATATCGGTTTGCTGCCGGTATTGAACGTAAAGCCGCTACCGTTGGATCAGCTGGGAAATCGGATATTGAAGCGGGTGTTTGATATTGTATTCACGGTGGTATTTATTGCCACAGCCGGAATCATCCTGTATCCGCTGATTGCACTGCTCATTAAAATTACTTCTCGCGGCCCCATTTTGTACAAGCAGGAGCGCTGGGGGCTGAATAATGTAAAAATTATTTGTTACAAGTTCCGTACCATGTACTGTGGCGAAAACGAAACCGATGCAAACGGTCGTTATGCACAGGCAACACGCAACGATCCGCGTGTTACGCCTATTGGTCGGATTTTGCGCAAGACCAATCTGGATGAATTGCCACAGTTCTTCAATGTCCTCATGGGGAATATGTCGGTGGTAGGTCCGCGTCCACACCCCACACCCTTGAATATTGAGTCGATGCATAAAGTAGAAAACTACATGCTCCGACATATCGTATTGCCGGGTATTACAGGATGGGCGCAGGTGAATGGTTTACGCGGTGAAACCAAGACCACCAGTGCCATGCAAAACCGCATTGATTTCGATTTGTATTATATCCATCGCTGGACTTTTTGGCTCGATTGTCAGATAATGCTACAGACCTTTATCAATTTTCTCCGCGGTGATCAGAATGCATACTGAACTACAAGCATTTACTTTTGTGTAAATTCATATCTGAAGCTACAAATAGCGAACACATGAAAAAACGCGTATCCTATCTTTTGCTGTCTGTTTTGACCGCATTTACTTTTTTACACACTGCATCTTCCCAGATTGTTTGGGAAAATCACCGCAGTGAAGTATATCCTTATCTGTATCGTATGGCACAGAAGGGATTGGTTGAGTTTAATGATATCATTCGTCCGGTGAGTCGCCAGCATATTTTCGAACAGCTGGAAACCCTTGCAGGAAAAACCGATCAGCTGAGTGAGCGCGAAAAGCAGGAGTTAAACTTCTATTTACAGGAATATCGTCCGCTTACTCAAGCCGATACTGCTACTGCCGTTACCCATTTGCTGCGCAAAGATGCCAACAAGCGTTGGCGCGCCTTCAGTGTAGTCACCAAAGATTTTCAGTTGCACGCCGATCCTATTTTGAGTGTTGGTGGGGTGTCTATTGGCGATAACAGTTTTCGTCAGGTGAGCAACGGATTGCAGTTTTGGGGAACGGCGAAGCGATGGGGATTTCAGTTTTACTATCGCGATATTACTGAGTCGGGCACAGGTATGCGAGCTTTCCGCGAAGAAAGTCCGGAAACTGGCATCATTCGTGTGGGCACATCCGGTCAGCAACAACAAAACCATAGCGAAATCAGAGCCAATATTTCCTATGCATGGAAAAAGTCGTCCCTTAGTTTAGGTAAGGATCAATACCTCTGGGGTTATGGTGAAAATGGAAGAATCGTCAACAGCGATAAATCGCCTTCCTTCACTTATCTGCGCTGGGATTATCAGCCCTTACCCTGGATGCGTTTTCAGTACATGCACGGATGGTTGAATTCGAATTTGGTGGATAGCAATCGCACCTACGGTACGGGTACTACAGGTGTTTTTGATGATGTGCGCCTGATCTTCCGTTCCAAATACATTGCTTCACATACTTTACAAATTACACCCGTACGTGGCCTGAATGTGAGTGTAGGAGAATCGATTGTTTACAGTGATCGCCTCGATCCGGGATTTTTGATTCCCTTCAATTTATTTAAGGTGTATGATAATAATCGAAGCTTTAATAATTTGAATGCAGGAAACAACGGACAGCTATTTGCGCAAGTGAGCTCCAGGAATCATCTTAAGAATACACATCTCTATGCTACTCTTTTTATAGATGAAATTCGTATTTCAAGTATGTTCGACCGTCAACGCAGTCGCAACCAGATTGGCTTCAATGCGGGTTTCAGTGTTACGGATCTGCTTTTGCACTATCTCACTATAGGGGCGGAATACACCCGCGTAAATCCCTTCGTATATCAGAATTTGGTTCCTACGCAAAACTATACCCATCATGATCATTTAATGGGCGACTGGCTAGGTGCCAACTCCGATCGTTTTATTGCTTTTATGCGCTATAATCCGCTTCCGCGCTTGCGACTCAATATGCGGTATCAGTATATCCGAAAAGGAGCACCGGGCAGTGTTTGGGATCAGTATTATGCGCAGCCGCAGCCGCGCTTTCTCTCAGATTTTCAGTTTAACCGCAGTGATCTACACCTTGGTTTTCATTATGAGTGGATCAATAATCTTTACATCATTGGTAATGTGCAGCTGCAAAATCGTGAAGCGGAAAATGGTGCAAGCTTACGACAAAACATCATGCAACTGGGTATTCATTACGGGTTGCAATAATTTCTCGATAAAAAACTTACCTTGGCATATAAATTCAATAAGGTCGCAGCAAGTGAGCAGGTTTATTTTGCATCCTTTGTCGACTTAAAACATTTAGATGCAGGTTTCCATCATCATTGTACATTATGATTGTGTGCCGGCGCTGCGGCGCTGCTTGGCATCGATCCAACAGCATATCTCCCTTACCGACAGGGAGATTTTTGTTTTAGACAATGCCTCTCTTTCTTCGGATTTATTCAAGACACTTCAGCAGGAATTTCCATGGGTACGGTTTCATGCCATGGTTCAAAACCTGGGTTTTGGAAACGCCAACAACGAAGCACTGCGATGGGCAAAAGGACGTTTTTTGTTTTTTCTAAATCCGGATACCTTATTGCAAAGCGACGCTTGCGAAGCTTTTGCGCAATGGCTGGATGACCCTGCTCATGATAGTTATGCCGCCTGTGGTGGACAGCTCCTTGATGAAGTAGGAAAACCCGCTACGAGTGGAGGAAATTTCCCCGGGCTCTTCCATAGCTTTTCTTCTATTGGTTTTTTCAGGTTGTATGCTCGCTATTTTTATCGGCATTTGGCTACCGGTGTTACGGATATGGGAACTGCACCGTGCGATATCGACTATGTATCCGGCGCCAATCTTTTTGTGCGGAGAGCAGTGTTTGAAAAAGTCGGTGGCTTCGACCCTGATTTTTTCCTTTATTTTGAAGAAACCGAGCTGGCGTGGCGTATGCGGAAGGCAGGTTGGAAAATGGCGGTGCTACCGTCTGTAAAGATTGTGCATGAAGAAGGGACTGCGGGTTCCAATAAAAGAACAGCATTTAGCGCGTTCAGGTACCGGCATTATCTACGTGGGCGACAAATTTTTTATCGCAAAGCGCATGGGGTGGTTTATGCTGTGCTAGCAGTTGTATTCGATTTTATTGCTACGCTGGTGCGCGGATTGATCAAGGGTGAGTTTCATTTGCTGTTCGCGCAGTTGCAAGTTTGGTTGCGAAGTGGTTTCGGTTTTAAAAGTAGTTAAAGAAAGATGCGCATATTGCTTATACATAGTTCGTATCGACATTACGGTGGAGAAGACAAAGTGTTTTTTCAGGAACGAGATGCTTTGCGTGCGCGACTGGGAGCGGATGCAGTGTTGGAGTATCATGTGAGTACCGCTTCCTCATCAGGTCTGCGCATTTTAGGCGAGAGCTTATTTCCTTTTTTTCATTATATCAGGATTCGCAAGTTGATCCGAAAGCATCAGATACAACTTGTGCATGTTCATAATTTTTTTCCCCTGCTCCTCGGGGCGGCCTTTCGGGCTGCAAAAGATGCGGGGGCAGTGTTGGTGCATACATTGCATAATTACCGCTGGTGGTGCATCAATGCAGAACTGTATCGTCCGGCGGTAGGCATCTGTGAAAAATGTGTAACTACAGGTAATGCATGGCATGGGGTACGACATGCCTGCTATCGCCGCTCACGGCTGCAATCTTTTTGGGCAGTATGGCTCATGAAAGTATATCGTCAAGCTGCCTTCCGTTACATCGACCATTTTATCGTGTTGAGTCCATTTCATGAACAGTGGGTGCAGGAGCATGGAATTTCTAAGCAGAGAATAGCTTACAAGTCGAACTGGGTGAATGCTAAACCTACATTCACAAATAATCAAAGAAGCGGATTTGTGTTCGTCGGCCGACTCGAAGCTTCAAAAGGCATTCAAATACTGCTTGCAGCGTGGCAGCAAATGCCAGCCGATGCGATGCTTACAGTGGTAGGTACAGGCAGCATGGAACTTGAACTCCTTGCGCAATACGAAAATGACAAGCGCATTCAATTCCTCGGTGCCCGTACACAGGAAGAAACCCTGGAGATCATTGGCCGGTCTAGATTTTTAGTGCAACCCTCCCTGTGGTA
>CAZDGV010000043.1:0-6893 GCA_964505195.1 uncultured Chitinophagaceae bacterium | reverse complement strand
CGTCAAATTGCATTGTATCAAGAATGGATAAATCAACATGAGCGCTGAAAAAACATTACATGTATTGATCATTACTGCCGATTGGGAATCGGAGCAGCGCCGTAATCACGTAGCATCGCTGCAAAAAACATTTCCTGCTGCCATATTGCAGCACGCTATTAATCCACGCATTCAAAAAGTTCCTTTTTTGGATAAAATGATTCGTTTGAGTGCTACACGCACGGGTATAGCGCTTAATCCGGGCGAAATTGGTGTTTTGCTTTCCAATCGTGCCATCTGGAGAAAAGTTTTATCGATGGAGCTAGGGGAGGAGGATTATTTTTTGATTTTGGAATCAGATAGTCGCATCAACAACCTGGCGCTCTTCCAGCAAAAAGCAGTTTCCATGCTGCAGGGTTACGATTTGTTTTTCTTTGGTGGCTGGATGGGAAAAATATTGTTGCATCGCAGTACCAGGCGACTAGTAGCGGCGCCTTATTTTGTAGGGGATGCGAATCCTAAAACTATTTGCAGTGGTTATGGATATGCCATCAATAAGAAAGCAGCTGCGGTATTACTGCGTTCCACTGCTAAAATTGCCTGGCCGGCAGATGAGTTCAAGCGTTATCTGCCAAAAGCTGCTTTGCGTATCGGGGCGGTAAGTCCGGAAATTATTTCTGAAATGCCCGGCAGTACCACTATTGGGCATCCTAGCCGACAATCTTTTTGGTATGTTGCCAAAATGCAGTTGGTACATCTTCGTAATCATTTTGTGAGTTATTTTTCCTGAATATGTTACTCAGCCTCTACCTCCGTTTCTTTCTCAGCGTGTATGCGCTCTATCTGTTTTTTAACAGGGGGGTAGCTTATTCCTTTCTTGCTGAAATCAATTTGGTTGTGGGTCTCTTACTTGCTATTCGCTATCGGCGACAATGGTCATGGGTATGGGATCGTTCCATGATCTTGCTCTTTATTTTATTAGGCATCAATTTGTTATATGTTGTTCGCGGTATATTCAGCTATCCCTTTTTTGAGGTGCTGCGCGACAGTTTCATGCTTCAGTACGCTTATTTTATTTTGGTCGTGGCACTACTGCGTCCTATGCATCCGCAGCTTATGCGCGGACTGGCAAGGGTCTATTTTGTATTCCCCTGGGTGGTGGTAAGTACTTTACTGCTCCGCAGTTTTATTCCTGAACTGAATGAGTGGGTGTTATTTGGCGAAGTGCCCTTGCTGGTATATAAAAACGGCGATTTAGCCGTACATCTGCTGGTGGCAACTTTCTTTTTAATTGAAAGAAGACCGAATATCCCCGATCGCTGGGCCATTGCACAGGCAATTGTATTGTTCTATCTTTTATTTATTACAGCAACATTTAATCGTGGGGGCATGGTGGCTTATGTGGTCGGTGCGGGTTGTTACCTTTGGTACCTGCGGCGTGATGCTGCTTCGGCATTTTTGTTTCGTACTCTGCGTGCATTGCCGCTGCTGCTTATGTTGGTGGTGCCACTTTATATGTTCACCAAAATTGAAGACAAAACACAGGGGCGTAATACGGGCTTGTCGCAACTGAAAGAAAATGTGATCAGCATTGTAAGTAGAGAAAGTGACGATCAGCTCAATAGTAACGTACTATGGCGATTGGCATGGTGGGGTAAGATCATTGATTATACATTTGCAGGTCCTTATTTCTTACAGGGCAAGGGACTCGGTATCAATCTGGCCGTGGACGATGATATACCATTTGAAGACGATGCCTTGCGGTCGCCGCATAATTTTCACCTGAATATATTAGCAAGGTATGGTGTGCCCATGGCCTTGGTTTGGCTCACTTGGCTGTTCCTTATTTTTCGTTCATTGCGTGTGCCGGATTTGAGCAGAGGCCGACTAGCAGTACTCTGTACCCTTGTAGCATTCATGGTGAATGCAAGCTTTGATGTTGCATTGGAAGGTCCCATGGCAGCCATGCCTTTTTGGATATTCGTCGGTTGCTGGCTTGAAAATACCGGCATGAACCGCACGGCAGATAATGCATCTGCTTAACTTTGCTGCAGCAGATGCTGAAGCAATATACATCCGGAATCATTCGTGCGCACAGGGTTTACCTGTTGAATCTGGGCACCACTTTTGCTTCGCAAGCTGTAACGGCACTTTCCATTTTTATTCTTACGCCCTTATTGCTTGAGCGTTTAGGTAAAGAAGATTTCGGATGGTACGGCTATCTTCTCAATATTGTAGCCTTCTCTGCCATGCTCGATTTTGGCATGAATATGGGCTTACTGCGGCGCATCATCCTAGAAAAGGATGCTGCCGAAAAATATCTTAATACCCTTTTCTTCTTTTTTGTAGGCATTGGCATCCTGGCCATTCCCGCTTTTGGGGCGCTGTTTTACAGCAAGTTGCTCTCCTCCCGTGAATTTCCTTGGCTCTCCGGCTTTTTTGTTGCCGCGCTGGCCTGTCTTTTCCTCCTTTCATATCTCTTCGATACCGTCATCAACACCGGCGGAAAAATCTACATTAGCAAAAGCATTCGAATCATTAAGCTGCTGGCTGAGCTGGCATTGAGTTTGTATTTACTGCATTACAACGATGTGTACTTACTGCTCGGTGGGGCAGTAGCCGTAAATCTAGTTTATATTCTTGCGCTGTTTTTTGCTGCTAAATACCAGCATGCGTTCACATTGCGCTGGTCGAATGCTTCCTTGCATGCCTTGGTGGATCATTTTCAGTATAGTCGCTGGTTTTTTCTTGCTTCACTGGCAACATTGATCACCTTCAATGGACAAATCTTTATGTTGGCTAGTATCGGCGATGAAAAAAAAGTAGCTCAGTTTCTCATCGTGCATCGTTTTTTTGAAGTGTTGCGTCTTGCCCTCACCAATTTTACCGTGGTGCTCACTCCACGCATCACCGCACTGCAGGGGGAGCAAAATTTATTGCAGATTCGAAAAATCTATACACTCGTAATGCTGCGCATGTCGGCCGGACTGATACTCTTTTTCCTTATGCTTTATTTCTGGGGGCTGCCGGTGTTCCAGTGGTGGAGTGGTGTACGCTCACCTGAAGTGAATCAACTTTTTTATGTGTATGCTATTTTTATCTGGCTGATTATTCTAGATAGTGTAAGTGCAATTTTTCTCGGTGCAATGGGCATCAATCGTATCCAAACCATTGTGGCCTTGTTGCAGGGCGGACTATCCCTTTTGCTGACTTATCTTCTTTATCCTTCTTTTGGTATCACCGGATTGGCTATGGCTTCCTGCATAGCCTTACTTGCTACCAATTTCTTCTTTAACCCTCTCTATCTTTGGTGGTACCTGCGCAAGCATGCTCATGCTGCAGTCGCATCGTAAGGCGCATTTTCCCATACCACTATCAGTTTTTTGTTTCCTTTCCTCCAAACCCGCAGATTAACTATTTTCGGCCTGTGAAAATGAAAGCACTGATTCGTCCGCTTACCGATCGCATGCGTCGCAGGCGCTTTCGTTTTTTTATGGAGCTGATTAGCCACCTTCCCAGGCCCCTCACCATTCTTGATCTTGGCGGTACCGAGGCTTATTGGGAAAACATGGGTTTACAAACAAATGATATCCGCATTGTCCTGCTCAACCTGGAACAAGTACCAGTAAAAAATCAGGAGATGTTTCAATCTGTTCAAGGCGATGCTACAGATTTATCAGCCTGGGCGGATCAGTCTGTCGATCTGGTGTTTTCCAATTCTGTTATCGAGCATTTGTTTACCCACACGCAACAGAAAAAGATGGCCAGCGAAGTGCAGCGCGTGGGCAAATCTTTTTTCATTCAAACTCCCAATTACTATTTTCCCATAGAGCCGCACTGGCTCATTCCCGGCTTTCAGTTTATGCCGCGCAGTTGGCGCATTGCACTCACGCGCATGGGAGCATGGGGACATATGCCGCGACTAAAAGATCCCGCTCAGGCAGCTGCATTGGTAGATGAAGTGCAGTTATTAACACCCAAAGCAATGCAGGAACTTTTCCCCGGTGCAATGATGTACAAAGAATTTTATGGCGGACTAGTAAAATCTATTTCCTGCTATCGCATTGCTGCACAATCCTAATTACCTGCAAACTTTGCAGTGGTGCATGGCTTCGGGAATACCGGCGACAAACACATTTCTTTCTGCTTGCTCCCGAAATACCGTAATGCCCTTGGCGCCTCCTTTCCAGGCTTCCATAAAAATATCCCCTACTATTTTTTCTGTCGCATTGTGCCCTAGGTTGATGGTTTTAGATACCGCATTATCGGTATAGCTTTGGAAAGCCAGCTGGTGCTGTAGGTGACGCATAGGCGGAATTTCTATTGCAATTTTCAGCATATCCCGTAAGTAGGTTGGTAATGAAACCATATGCGCAACGGATCCGAATTGCTTAAGTTCTTTTATTAAAGGTTCGTTCCATAATCCGGCTTCTTCCAATATCTTTTTTACATATTGGTTCATGATAGGTAGGGGGCTGCCATCTAATATATGTTTCCGGTGATAAGCCAGTGCAAACAAGGGTTCGATGGAGGGAGAAACATTGGCAATCATAGAAATACTACCGGTGGGTGCAATGCTGTTGAGCGTTGCATTGCGAAGAGGAATTTCATTTGGCTGCTTGGTTTTATCCCAGTTTGGAAATGCGCCTCTTTCTTTCGCTAGCATGGCGGAGGCCTTTGCACTTTCCGACTGCACAAAACGCATGAGTGCAGCTGCCTGTGCTACAGCTGCATCTGAATCGTAGGGAATGCGTAATTGTAACAGCATATCAGCCCAGCCCATGATACCAAGTCCGATTTTTCTATTGGCTTTCGTAATCTCTTCAATAGCAGGTAAGGGGTATTGATTAACTTCTATTACATCGTCGAGAAAGCGAACGGCCAAATTAACCATCTCCGCTAGGGCAGCCCAGTTGATTTTTGCATCTTGCACAAAGGCCGCTACGTTAATAGATCCCAAATTACAGCTTTCATAGGGAAGCAGCGGCACTTCCCCGCAGGGATTGGTACAAGTGATGCGGCCCAGTTGTGGCAGCGCTTGCTTTTTTTGAATGGTATCGATAAACAGCAAACCGGGATCACCGCTTAACCAGGCATGGTGTAGGATCTCTTTCCAAATGATGCGTGCGGGTATGGTTTCAAAAACTGTTTTACTGTTCGGTGTAAAAAGTTGCCAGGCATGATCATGCTGCACTGCATTCATAAAGTCATCACTGATGCCTACGGAAAGATTAAAATGCTGCAGTGTTTCCGGTAGCGCTTTGGCACGAATAAAGGCTAAGATATCCGGATGCGATACCTGCAATACACCCATATTCGCACCCCTGCGTTTTCCCGCTTGCTTAATTGCAGCGGTAGCGGCATTAAAAAGGAAAAGAAAAGCAATCGGTCCGCTAGCGTTGCCAATCCCGGCTTTGTATGCTTCTTCTTGCTGCCGGATGGCTGAGAAATCGAAACCTGTTCCGCCGCCCTGTTCTTGAATAACTGCTGCAGCATGTAGCGTTTGGAATATTTGATCGATGCTGTCTTCCAGAGGCAGCACAAAACATGCGCTGAGCTGGGCATGATCGGTGCCGGCATTCATCAAGGTGGGTGAGTTAGGCAAGAACTGAAGGCTAGACATTGCTTCAAAAAACAGATTTGCATATTGTTTTGCCTTATCAACATCATGCCATTTTAATTCGGCTTTTGCAACGGTATCTGCTACGCGCCGAAACATTTGCATAGGCGTTTCAACGATTTTGCCTGAAGTATCCCGAACTAAATAGCGTTGCTCCAGCAACTGCATTGCATTTGCGCTGAGCAACTCGTTCATTTTACTAAGCTTTGCGATGAGCAATAAAAAGCGGCAGGTTGAATTGTTCCATGAGTCTGTCGGCCATACTCGGTCGCATCCACCTTGAAAGATTTCCCCTACCATAGGCCCCTAATACCAGCATCGATGCTGCACTTTGCTCTAGTAGGAATGCTCGGATGGCAGACTCCGGATCTCCTGCCAGCATATGTATGGTAGCTGCAGGATAATGACGCTTAAGGAATTCTTTCAGCAGCATGGCATCGGAAGGGGTTTTGTTTCCTTGCTCTGCCACCTGCACCAAGGTGGTGGGCAGGTATTTGATGGCGCTGCACACATAGCTAAACATGCGCAGTGCATAAATGGAATCGGGTGATCCGTCGTATAAAAGCAGAATTTGCTCAACTGGCTGATATTGCGAGGGAACCAGCAAAACCGGACAATGTACCTCTGCAAAAAGATCCTGAATAAAGCGGGTAGGAGTATTTTCTTCATAATGCGTGAGCGTTTCCTTTCGATCGATGATCAGCAGATCGGCAAATAAACTTTCATGAATCAGCTCCTGTAAGGCTACTTGTTCATCGTGATGCACATCGCAAACCATACCTTCTGCTTTGCAGACTGTTTCAAAATCGGTTGCAGCCTGTTTGCGTTTTTCCGCATCTATTTTTTCAAGTTCTTGGATGCGATCTTCTGTCACGCCCTTTTCTGAAATCATTTCATAAATCTTGTAGCTGGTATAGGTGACATCGTCTAAAAACACGCCCACCAAATGCGCGTATGCCTGTCTGCTTAAATGAATAGCATAGTCGCGGGTGGCTAATGAATATTTGAGTCCGTCGAACGCAGCGATGTACTTGAGCATAGAAAAAAGATTATGCTTAAAACTACATTTCGGGCAATATGGGAAGCATGACGCAATTAGCTGCATTCATTGATGACGGTCAGTTGCTTTGCCTGCACATACATTGAGCCAAGCGTTACTGTACTTTCATCTCCAACAGATTCGCGTTACCTTCGCAGCACAAGCGATTTTATTTGGATAGTATTACACATATTGCCCTCGGTGCCTGTATGGGTGAGGCTTTTGCCGGTCGTAAGCTGGGTAAAAAAGCCATGC
>CAZDGV010000042.1:0-11278 GCA_964505195.1 uncultured Chitinophagaceae bacterium | reverse complement strand
TTCTACCGCCGTAGCTTTCAGCTCTGCTTTTTGTCCTTTTCCCAATGATGGCACCCAAAGGCCCTGCACCCGCAGCGAAGCAGAAGTGGTAATGCGCTTCAGTACTTCCTCCTTCAGCAATCCCAGCTCCACCATCACCTGCAGGTTGTGGTTGGTGGATCCGTCGTTCAGGGCAATAAACTGATTGTTGCGAAAACTACGCACCCAGCCCATCACTGTCACCTCCTGTTGCTGTGGCTCCATGGAAAGGAGTGCATTGATTTTTGTTCTTTTGTTAAACATAGCCCGTTGTTTTAGGAATCCGAAAAGGAGCTCAAAGATACAGCCTGTCGATGCATTGCCCCGCTGTAACGGCGGCCAGCTCCCTAAAAAAATTTTTAGTATCAATAAATTTGCCGTAACCTTGCATTGGTAAATGAGCTGATTTAGAGGTTCCACACTTGCCATCGCGTATCAGTTTCAGTCCCACCATTCCCAGATTCATCAATTCAACCCGTCCAGCACACAGAAGATTGTTTCAGCAACTGTGTTCATGATTTAACCATAGATATGTACGATATTTTACAATTGAACGATATGCTCGTACCCGAGCTGCTCGATATCGCAGCACAGCTTAAGATTCCGGCTGCGAAAAAAATGGATAAGCAAACTCTTATTTACAAAATACTCGACAAACAAGCAGTTATGGCCAGTGAGAAAAAAGAAGGCGAAGACAAAAACCGCCGCAAGCGCATTGTAAAAACTACTACCGGCGTTTCAACCGAAGAAGCCGTAGTGGAGAGCGAAGGAAAAGATAAAGCCGCTTCTGCCGCTGGCGATACCGCTCGTGGCAAAAAGGGATTAACCAAAAAGAAAGCAACAGGCGATAAGGCCGAGCCGGCGCCTCCGTCGCTTGATTTTGTATTGCCCGGAGAAGATGATTTTGTGGCATCGCCCCCTGAAATGGAAGTAGGTGAAATGCTGAATGAAGACAATGCTGCACGCGAAGCAGCCCCTTCCGAAGAGTCATCATCAGAACCCCGTAAAATTCTTACGCGCCGTGAGCCCGTATTCAATATTGAGTTCGATGGTGTGATACAGGGTGAAGGGGTATTGGAAATGATGCCTGATGGATACGGATTCTTGCGCAGCAGCGATTATAATTATTTATCGTCGCCCGATGATGTGTATGTATCGCCTTCTCAAATCAAACTCTTTGGTTTGAAAACCGGTGATACTGTGTATGGTTCCGTACGCCCTCCCAAAGAAGGTGAAAAATATTTTGCGCTGCTGAAAGTAGATTTTATCAACGGCAAGCGTCCTGAAGAAGTGCGCGACAGGGTTCCGTTCGACTATCTCACTCCGTTGTTTCCTTTCGAAAAGCTCAATCTCTCTACAGCTTCCAATAATTACAGCACCCGTATTATGGATCTGTTTACGCCCATAGGCAAAGGCCAGCGTGGATTGATTGTAGCGCAGCCCAAAGTGGGAAAAACGGTGCTTCTGAAAGAAGTGGCAAATGCTATTGCGGCGAATCACCCTGAAGTATATCTGATTGTATTGCTGATCGATGAGCGCCCAGAAGAAGTTACCGACATGGAAAGAAGTGTAAGAGCAGAAGTGGTGGCATCTACCTTCGATGAACCGGCCGAGAAACACGTGAAAGTATCCAGCATCGTTTTGCAAAAAGCAAAGCGACTGGTAGAATGCGGACACGATGTTGTAATCCTACTCGATTCCATCACCCGCCTTGCGCGCGCACACAATACCGTGGCACCTGCCAGTGGTAAAGTGCTCAGCGGTGGTGTGGAAGCCAACGCCATGCAAAAGCCCAAGCAATTTTTTGGTGCAGCGCGTAAAATCGAAAACGGTGGATCACTCACCATTCTTGCTACAGCACTGATAGATACCGGAAGCAAAATGGATGAAGTGATCTTTGAAGAATTTAAAGGTACCGGCAATATGGAATTGGCGCTCGACCGCCGTCTTGCCAATCGCCGCATCTTCCCTGCCATCGATGTAGTTGCATCTTCAACGCGACGCGACGATCTGCTGCTTGAGCGCGATGTGTTGCAACGCATGTGGTTGCTTCGTAAGTATATGGCAGATATGAATACGGAAGAAGCAATGCAGGAAATGCTCAAACGTATGCAGGGCACGAAAGACAATTATGAATTCCTTGCCAGTATGAACAGCTAAATTTCATCCCTCCGCAAACCGGAGGGATTTTTTTGCAATCTCCTTAAGCATTACAAGATCGGCGCAGGATAAGTTTGAATTATCTTTAGCTCCTCATGAACGCAGCATCCGTGGATATTGATTCCTTTCTTCAGCGCGCAAAAAACGCTCCCATACTGGATGTGCGAAGTCCTTCCGAATATGCACATGCACATATTCCCGGTGCCATTTCATTTCCGCTGTTCAGCGATGAAGAACGCAAACAGGTAGGCACGGTATATAAACAGGAAAGCCGTGAGAAAGCCATTCGCATCGGCCTCGATTTTTTTGGCGTAAAGATGCGCAGTATGGTAGAAGCTGCTGAAAAAATTGTAATGACATATGCTGTAGAAAATGAAAAGGCTGAAAAAAACACTTTGCTCATACATTGTTGGCGTGGTGGCATGCGCAGTGCTGCAGTGGCATGGCTATTACAGCTTTACGGCTTTCAGGTGATTGTATTGCAGGGTGGATATAAAACCTATCGGCATTGGGTGTTACAACAGTTTGAAAAAAAATATCCACTGAGGGTGTTGGGAGGAAATACCGGCAGCGGAAAAACGGTATTGCTGCATGCGCTGGAAAGCAGAGGACAGCTTGTAATAGATTTGGAAGGACTTGCCCATCACAAAGGTTCCGCTTTCGGTAATCTCGGCATGCCGGCACAGCCCACACAGGAAATGTTTGAAAACAAATTGGGCATGGCACTGCATAATGCATCGCAAATGCTCATGCAAGACAATACAGCACAACAAGCTATATGGATGGAAGATGAAAGTCAGCGTATCGGCGACGTGAACATCCCTATGATCTTTTTAAAACAGATGTTGGCAGCACCTTTGTTCTTGCTTGAAATTCCTTTTGAAGAACGGCTCAAGCATATTGTAGCGGAATATGGACAGCAAGATAGAGAGCGGATGGTGAACGCGATTTTGCGGATTAAAAAAAGACTAGGCGGACTGGAAGCTAAAAATGCAATTCATGCCCTGATAGAAGAAAATATTCCGGAAAGCTTTCGGATTTTACTTCGCTATTACGATAAGCAGTATCAAAAAGCATTTGAAAAAAGATCCGGTGATGCAGCATCAGTAGAAAGCATCGCCTGCGAAAAGGTACATGCTTCCAACGCTATAAAGCTGTTGCAGTTTTAAAAACATTTTTATTGATTATGGAAACTTCAAACATAAAGCTAACTGCTTATTCACATGGTGCCGGCTGCGGATGTAAAATTGCACCTTCCGTTTTGGAAAAAATGCTACAAAGCGATGGATGGCAAACTCCCAGCGCACAACTATTGGTAGGCAATAGCAGTCGAGATGATGCAGCAGTATATGATCTCGGCAACGGCACAGCGTTGGTTTCCACCACAGATTTTTTTACACCGATTGTGGACGATGCGTTTGATTTTGGGCGTATTGCTGCGGCCAATGCCATCAGTGATGTATATGCGATGGGTGGAAAGCCACTCATGGCCATTGCCATACTGGGCTGGCCGGTAGAGCAGCTTCCACCTGAACTGGCACAGCAAGTACTTGCTGGTGGTCGTTCCGTTTGTGCCGAAGCAGGCATTCCCTTGGCAGGCGGCCACAGTATTGATACCACGGAGCCGGTATTTGGACTCGCCGTTAGTGGTACGCTTCCTATTCTGCACTTAAAACGCAACAATACTGCACAAAGTGGCGATCTTTTGCTGCTCACTAAACCCATCGGCGTAGGCATTCTTGCTACTGCGCAAAAGCGGGGCATTGCAACAGCAGAGGATATGCAACAAGCGATTGCCCAAATGGCTACACTGAATAAGGTGGGAGAAAAATTGGGTGAAGTAAAAGGCGTAACCGCCATGACCGATATAACCGGTTTTGGTTTGCTTGGACATCTGATTGAAATGTGCGAAGGTGCGTCTCTCTCTGCAACACTGCAGTACAAGGATATTCCGATTATAACCGCTGCACGCAATTACCTCGCACAGCGTGCAATACCCGATGCCACTTATCGCAACTGGAACAGCTATAGCTCCAAAGTTGCTTTTGAAACAGGCGTGGATGTAATGGAAGCGTTCAACCTTCTCCCCGATCCGCAAACAAATGGGGGTCTGCTCATTGCAGTGCAACCGGAAGCGTTGCAGGAAGTGCAGAGCATCTTAGCAAAAGCAGGATTGGAAAAACATACGACACCGATCGGCAGTATGCATAGCCAAAAGGAAAAGCTGATTACCGTTGCAGGCTGAAATTTGGAAATCCGGTCTTAGAATTTTATATTGTATATGTAATCGATCTGCATGCTGAATTTTTTATTCATTACATATGGACAATAAAACGACTGCCTGGGTTGCCTATCTTACATTGGTAGGATGGTTGATTGCTTTTTTGCAATATAAAAACGCACCTCAAAAAGATGCATTGGTTCGATTTCATTTACGACAAATGTTCGGACTAATGGTGAGCTATGCTTCGGTATGGATTCTCTCGCAGGTAATGTATATGGGAATTTTCCCCGGTATTTGGACGTTGCAGTGGGTGCTGTGGGTAGCGCTCTTTATTTTTTGGGTGATGGGTATTGTTGCCGCACTGAACGGCGAACAAAAACCTCTGCCGCTCGTGGGCAATCTTTTTCAACAATGGTTTGCGTTTATCGGGTAAATGGCTTTACAGTTCGTCGATGGCTGCCGCCAGCTTCCTGTCTTTTTCCGTAATTACATTTCCTGCATCGTGGGTGCTCAGCCAAATTTCAACACTGTTCCAAACATTGGTCCATAAAGGATGGTGATCCATCTTCTCCGCTATCATCGCAACCTGTGTCATAAATGCAAATGCCTCAGAAAAATTTTTGAATTCGAATTTTCGATAGAGGCTGTTGTTTTGTTCAGTCCACATAGTGATGGAGTTAAAAAATGAGGTGTTGTTTGTTGCGAATTTTTTCGTTGGTCAGTTCGGTTACCAGCTGAACGCCGCCAATGCCACGAATGCTTTTTGTAAGGCTTTGTGTTTCTTCATCCTGCATCGGATCGCCCTTGGCGAGCCAAAGAAAGTCCATATGCCTGAATTCAGGAAGTAAATATTCTCCGTCGTAATGATTGCAATACAAAAAATGATCGAGTGTGCGGTGCTGTTCGCGGTGCTGATAAATGGAAAAATAATAGTTGCGGTTTTTACGCGTGAGCTGAATTTCAATTTCGTTGTTAATGCGAAAGTCAACTCGCAGTCCGTTATTGAGTTGCCATACAAATTGATACACCGGTATGGGTGCCATTACGCCAAAAAGCCGCGTGTCTTCAAAAAACTCTTCCGCAATGGCGTCGTTGTCAATTTTCAGTTTCATGGCATTTCAATATTACGCCATTTTTATGGTGCTTAAAAACGAACTTCTACCATCAGCTCTACTTCACCTCGCTTCAGCTTTACCTGTGTGGCATCTTCTTTTTTGAATTTGCTGAGGGCTTGCATATAACTTTCTACGCTGTAAACGGGATAGCTTCCCAGCATGGTTACAATATCTCCCGCTTTAATTCCTGCTTTTTGTGCAGGCTTTCCTTCGCTTACACCATCCACGCGTAGTCCGGTTCCGCTGTAGGTATAGTCGGGCATAATACCCATGCTTACGGTAAAGCGTGCCGAGGTGGTAGTTTGCTGTTCACGTGTTTTTTGAAATGCCAGCTTTCCGTTGTTGCTTGTGCGACCGATCAGTCGGTAGATATAGTTTACAATATGTGTTGTACCTGCGTAGTTAATTTTTTCAAAATCATCGGAGGGCTTATGATAGTCTGTATGCAGTCCGGTAAAGAAAAATAATACCGGAATGTCTTTGCGATAGAACGATGTGTGATCGCTCGGACCGGTTCCGCTGGAATCGATTTTAATTTGAAAAGGCATTTTCTTCTCTGCAAACAGCAGCTGCTGCCAGGATGGAGAAGTACCGAAGCCACCAATGGTGATGGTTTTGGAAGAATCGTTCAGACGCCCTACCATATCCATGTTAATCATATAGCTAACATCAGATAGTGAGATCGTTGGGTTTTCAGTAAAATAGCGCGAGCCATACAGCCCCAGTTCTTCACCGGAAAAAGCGACAAATGCATAATTGTGATTGCGTGGTCCGCTTTTTTTCAGCATTCTGCTGAGTTCGAGCAGTGCTGCAGTTCCGCTGGCATTATCGTCAGCTCCATTGTGAATAGCTGCATCGCCGGTATGTCTTGAGTTATTGTCTTCTCCGTAACCAAGGTGATCAAAATGTGCGCCCAGGACTACAGTGGTAGGTGCCTGGTTATCGATGTAGCCAACAACGTTATGGCCTTTACGTATTTTGTTCTTTTGTTGTAAACGTAATTTTATTTCGATCGGATGAGTAGGATCAGCCATCCATTTTTTTACGACATCCGCTTTCAAATAAATGATGGGGATGCTGGAACGCGGTGAGCGATCGGTGCCGTCGTATTTGAGGCCGTCGGCTTGCGTGCTGCTATTATATACATAAAGCGCAGTAGCGCCTTTGGCTGCAGCATCTCTCGCTTTGTCTTTCAGCGCTTGATATAAATCAAAATGCGGATGCGTATTGTTTGCCAACATATCTTCTACATCAAAAAACCAGGGCAAGCCGCTTTCTGATAATGCAGGTGCAACCATGTGTTCATCTGTTACATCCGGACTGCAAGCCAGTGGAAAAAAATCATTTTCGAGTTGTAGCAAGGCTCCGTTGATCATTAACAGCGAAGAAGCGGCAACCGCTCGGCCTTCATTGATTTCAAAGGGTTGAAAATAGCCATCTTTTCCTCGGGCGCTCAGGCCGTTTTTTTCAAAAACTTGTTGGATATAAGCCATCGCCAGCTGTTCTCCGTTGGTGCCGGTTCTTCTGCCTTCCAGCCGATCGTCTGCTAGATAGCTCAGGTGCTGCTTCAGGTTGTTCATTAAAGCCTTATCGGCCTTACTCAGCTTTTGTGCAGAAGCCTGCGATAAAACCAGGATGAGTAAAAAGGAGAGGTAGCGTTTCATGTATTGCTGATTTGACTGCAAAGGTATTTCTGTTAATGTTAAAGAAAAAAGTGTTCATGTAGAATTGACAAAAAATTACGCAATGTGGTTTTTTCCTGATTCGTAAGCATTCTACCCCGCAGATAGGTTAGTTTTGCATTGTTCTAAACATGAACCAGCGTTTACCTCATATCGCACTAGTAGGCAACCCGAACAGCGGAAAAACATCGTTGTTTAACAGCCTTACGGGATTGCACCAAAAAGTGGGCAACTTCCCCGGCGTTACGGTAGAAAAGAAAACAGGTCGCTGTCGCCTCAGCAAAACCACGAATGCAACCATCATCGATTTGCCGGGCACCTACAGTTTGTATCCTAAGCGTGCCGATGAATGGGTTACCTATAAAGTGCTGATGCAGCAAGATGAGGAATTGCAACCCGATTTGGTGGTAGTGGTAGCAGATGCGAGCAACCTGAAAAGAAATTTGCTTTTCGTTTCTCAGCTGATTGACCTCAATATTCCCTTGGTGTTGGTGCTTACCATGATGGATATCGCCCGTGCGCGGAGTATTCAAATCAATTGCGATGCCCTAGGAGAGGCTTTGGGCATACCTGTTATACCGGTGAACCCCAGAAAAAACAGCGGTATTGCCCTACTTAAACGTACCATCGAAGAAAAACTGTCGTCGCCCGCAAAGCAACCCGCATCGTTTTTAGATAGTGCTTTGCTTGCTCCGGAAGCAATCGCAGCTGCAAAGCAGTTGCAGCCATCGTTGAGTAATTATGCAGTTTTGCATCGTTTGATTCATTACCGCTCTTTATCGCTTCCAATGCCAGAGCAAGCAGTGCTGGGGGAAATGATTCAAAAGTATAAGTTCAGTGCTACCCGCGTGCAGGCAGAAGAGATTTTACAGCGCTACCGAAACATTCACCAAATAATGGAGCGAGCAGTGAAAGAGCCTACGCTGCTGGAAAGAAAAGCATTTGCAGATAAGCTTGATCAGGTATTGCTACATCGCCAATGGGGCTACGTGATTTTGATGACTGTATTATTTTTTCTTTTCCAAAGTATTTTCTGGATTGCCTCCTATCCGATGGATTGGATTGAACATGTTTTTACTGCGCTGGGATCTTTTTTATCGGCACAATTGCCTTCCGATCGCCTTATAAGCGATGTGGTGATTAACGGAATTGTTCCCGGACTGAGTGGCATTTTTGTTTTTGTGCCGCAGATTATGATTCTGTTCGGACTCATCACCTTGCTGGAAGAAACAGGCTATATGGCACGCATTAGTTTTCTTACCGATAAAGTTATGCGCCGTTCGGGCTTAAACGGGAAGAGTGTGATGCCTATGATCAGTGGGTTTGCCTGTGCTGTGCCCGCCATTATGAGTGTTCGCAATATTGAAAACATGAAAGAGCGCTTGCTCACCATTCTTGTTACACCACTCATGAGCTGCAGTGCACGCCTTCCTGTATATACCATCCTTATCGGACTGGTGATTCCTGAAACTTATTTTTTCGGCGTGTTGAGTTTACAGGGCTTGGTGATGATGGGTTTGTATCTTTTTGGTGTGTTGGTAGCCTTAGCCGTTGCATGGATAGCAAAACGATTTATCGATTTAAAAGAAAAGAGTTTTTTTATTCTTGAGCTGCCATTATACCGCTCACCTCGTTGGAAGAATGTTTTTTATACCATGATAGAGAAGGCGCGCATTTTTGTTTTTGATGCGGGAAAAATTATTATGATCATCAGCCTTGTACTTTGGGTATTGAGCAATTATGGTCCGTCTGATCAAATGCACCGTGTAGCAAAGCAATATGATCAGCTTTTACAAACTCAACCACAACAAGCAGAGCAGTTGCAAAAACAAAAGCAAGCCGCCTTGCTTGAACATTCTTATGCAGGTACTTTGGGCAAGTATATAGAACCAGCAATTGCACCTTTGGGGTACGACTGGAAAATTGGCATTGCCCTGATCACTTCTTTTGCAGCCCGAGAAGTATTTGTGGGTACTATGGCAACACTTTATTCGGTGGACAATGCAGAGGAAGATACACAGTCGCTCCGCGAAAAAATGCAATCGGCGGTACGCGCCGACGGAACCAAGGTGTACACGCTTGGTACGGGCATTTCACTAATGATTTTTTATCTGCTTGCGATGCAATGCATGAGTACGTTAGCGGTGGTAAAGCGCGAAACCCGCAGCTGGAAATGGCCCCTAATACAGCTTTTTTATATGACGGCGTTGGCCTATGGTTTTAGTTTCCTTGCTTACCAGCTTTTATCCTGATGCGTTTTATTGAAAGTGTTTCCATAGCAAGGCCGACAGCTTTCTTGTTAGCACCCATGCTTCATTGTCGTCGCTCCAGCGCTGGTCTTTATTATTTTTGGTTATAATACAAAAAACATAGGGACGATTCGGCGCATTAACCAGCAACACTTCGCTTCTGCTTGCATTTACTGCACCGTTCTTACTGAAGACCGCTACGGTGGGCGGGATAGCCGACAGCGCTTCTTCATCCCAGTGGTTACGCCCCAGCATGCGCATCATCTGCTGCGAAGCATTGTTGCTTACCACTTCCTTACGATAAATTTTTTCCAACAGTGTTGCCATTTCACGTGGAGTAGTTTGTCCCCAACCATACTGCGTTCTGTTGTTTTCTCTTCCCGGTGTTCTGGAATTTACCCTGGTATATTGCAGCCCCAATGTTTCCATGAGTGAGTTAATAGCAGCACCACCGCCTGCAAGCGACTGTAGCCAAAGACTGGCCGTATTATCGCTGAGCGTGAGCATTAGCATCATCACTTTTGAAAGTTCAATTGCTTCGTCGTGCTTGAACGATCCCAACACATCTTCCCCTGCATAAAAGAGAGAGTCTTTGTACACTAGCTTCTGATGGTAGTCGAGTTCCTTATTTTCAATCTTATTCATGATGCCCGCCAAAATGGGCACTTTAATCATGCTCGCAGTTGGAAAAAGGGTATCTGCATTGATAGCAACGATTTTTTCTTTTCGCAAATCTTTCACGTAAATACCAATACCACCTTTGAAGTCTTTTATCACCGATAAGATTTCCTTTTCAAGTTTTCGGTCGCTACGCTGTGCGCTTGCGGTGAAGCTGAGTAGGACTAATCCGATTAATAATATTCTCATGGGTTGGGTATAAATGTTGATGATTATTCAGTACTAATTTTCCAGTCGGTAAAATCTGATCTATTCCACACGCTGGTTTTTGCATGCGCTCCTTCCGGCAGTGAGAATTTTACAAAACGGATTCCTTTTGCTTCCAGCAGGTTCATTGCAGCAAAGCTGAGATACTGCTCGGCACCACTGCTACCCATTTGGTTTACGAGTAGTTTTCCTTCTATCACTTCCACCAAAACGGTATCCTTCGAAACGGCATCAAAACGAAGCTGCATTTCTGGATAGGTGCTGTTGATGCCATTGATGAGCGGAAGAACATTTTGAATGGAATCATCGCTCTGGAATATACGCGAGCGGGTTTGATTTTCGGCATCGCAGTTCCATACAATAATGGTATCCCTATCCGAAAAATCAGCTGCCTGCAGGGCCTCGGTAGCATCTTGTTTTATTTTTTTTCCTTTACAGGCAAACAAAAACAAACATGCCAACAGGATAGAATAAGTACGCATGTTTCAAAACTAATTATTCTTTGGCGCTTCGCATAGTGCATTATAATTTAGAGGATGTAATCTTTTACCATAAACACCTCGCTGTAAAAATCAATCTATGAAACAGTTTTCTTTATTCCTTTTTGTACTGCAGGCACATTTTTGTTTCGCCCAGGAAAGTCCTGAGCAAAAAATGACTGCAATGGGTTTACGGTTGCCAGCAATGAGTAAGCCCATGGCCAATTATGTGCGCTATGTGCAAACGGGTAATTTGATTTTCTTGGCAGGTCATGGACCAACCCGCGCTGATGGCAGTCAGATTACCGGTAAGTTGGGAAAAGACATGAGTATTGAGCAGGGTTACGATGCAGCCAAAGTGACGGCGTTGAATTTGCTGGCAACGCTGAAAGAGGCAGTAGGCGATTTAAGTAAGATAAAACGCATTGTAAAAGTAAATGGCTATGTAAACAGTACGCCTGAATTT
>CAZDGV010000041.1:0-11713 GCA_964505195.1 uncultured Chitinophagaceae bacterium | reverse complement strand
CAGTCGCAGGAATACAATGCACTCAATAAATACGCGCGCAATTTGAATGAACTTGCTCGTCAGGGTAAGCTCGATCCGGTTATTGGTCGCGATGAAGAGATTCGTCGCACCCTGCATATTCTTTCTCGCCGTTCTAAAAACAATCCCATTCTGGTGGGTGAGCCAGGTGTGGGTAAAACTGCTATTGCAGAAGGATTGGCCATGCGCATTGTAAACGGCGATGTGCCTGATAACCTCAAATCAAAAATCATTTATGCCCTTGATATGGGTCAGCTGATTGCAGGCGCTAAATACAAGGGAGAGTTTGAAGAGCGTTTAAAAGCCGTTGTAAAAGAGGTAAGCACCAGTGAAGGAGAGATCATTCTTTTCATTGACGAAATTCATACGCTGGTGGGTGCCGGTGGCGGCGAAGGCGCAATGGATGCTGCCAATATTCTCAAGCCTGCCTTGGCAAGAGGCGAGCTACGTGCAGTGGGTGCAACTACACTCAACGAATACCAGAAATATTTTGAAAAAGACAAAGCCCTTGAAAGGCGTTTTCAAAAAGTAATGATTGAAGAGCCTGGAGTTGATGATGCGATATCTATTTTGAGAGGTTTAAAAGATCGTTACGAAACGCATCACCACGTACGCATAAAAGATGAAGCCATCATTGCAGCGGTAACATTATCGAACCGATACATGACAGATCGCTTTTTGCCCGATAAAGCCATCGACCTGATGGACGAAAGTGCAGCAAAGCTGCGTCTTGAAATGAATTCCATGCCAGAAGAGCTAGATAAATTGGAACGCCAGATCCGTCAGCTTGAAATTGAGCGTGAAGCCATCAAGCGTGAAAATGATGAAGAAAAACTCAAATCCCTCAATATTGAAATCAGCAATCTGAGCGTGGAGCGCGATACGCTCAAAGCTAAATGGCTGGCGGAAAAAGAGTTGGTGGAGAAAGTGCAGCAGGCAAAAGCTTCTATTGAGCAGCTGAAACTGCAGGCTGAGCGTGCTGAAAGGGAAGGGGATTATGGAAAAGTTGCGGAGATACGCTATGGCAAAGTGAAGGAGCAGGAAGCGTTGATTCAGGAGCTTACCGAGCAAATTCAACAAACCGGTGAAAAACGATTGCTCAAAGAAGAAGTAGATGCAGAAGATATTGCTGAAAATGTTGCCAAAGCCACCGGCATTCCCGTAAGCAGAATGCTGCAGAGCGAACGCGAAAAATTACTCTTACTGGAAGACGAATTGCATCAGCGGGTAGTAGGACAGGAAGAGGCCATCACAGCAGTGGCTGATGCCATTCGCAGAAGCAGAGCCGGCTTGAGCGATCCACGCAAGCCAATTGGATCTTTCATTTTCTTAGGTACTACCGGTGTAGGTAAAACCGAATTGGCCAAAGCGCTTGCTGCCTATTTGTTTGATGATGAAACGATGATGACCCGCATCGATATGAGTGAATACCAGGAAAAGCATACCGTAAGCCGTTTGGTGGGCGCGCCTCCGGGATATGTAGGTTATGATGAAGGCGGACAGCTAACCGAAGCAGTACGGCGCAAACCCTATAGCGTTGTGTTGCTCGATGAAATTGAAAAAGCGCATCCCGATGTGTGGAATGTATTATTGCAAGTGCTGGATGATGGTCATTTAACCGACAACAAAGGGCGTATGGTGAATTTTAAAAACACCATCATCATCATGACCAGCAACCTCGGAAGTCATATTATTCAGTCGAATTTTGAAGGTGTGAATGAGCGCAATAAAGAGGAGATTGTAGAGCGCACCAAAGTGGAAGTGATGCAAACGCTGCGGCAAACCATTCGTCCTGAGTTTTTGAACCGCGTAGATGAAATCATTCTGTTCCAGCCGCTCATGCGCAGTGAAATCCGTGGCATCATTGCCATTCAACTCCAACAGTTGGAAAAGATGGTGGCTGCCAATGGTATTGAATTGCGGTTTACCGACTACTTGACCGACTACCTCACTGAAAACGGCTATGACCCTCAGTTCGGAGCCCGTCCACTGAAGCGTTTGATACAAAAAGAAATCATCAATCAGCTTTCCAAGAAAATTCTGGCGGGCAGCATTGATCAGTCGAAACCGGTAGTGGTGGATGTATTTGACGGTTTGGTAGTTTTCAGAAATGAAGCAACCGAAAAAGTATAATCTCATAGCACCATCTACTTTGTTGCCAAAACCCTGCTTACTAAAAACAAAACACCATGGCAACAAAAAACAAACAAACAGAGGAGATCATTTCTCCAAAATCTTTTTTCATCGGTCCGCCCGATGCGCCGGTAACATTGGTAATGTTTGGTGATTATGAAAGTGAATCCTGTTATCAGCTGCACGGCATCATTAAGCAGTTGCTTGCTGCATACGAAGGTAGGATACGTTTTGGCTACCGGCATTTTCCGCTTACGCAAGTGCATCAGAAGGCACAAAAAGCAGCAGAAGCATCGGTAGCTGCCTTGCAGGAAAAAATGTTCTGGCCCATGCATCAAATGCTTTTTGAAAACAGGAGGCATTTGGGCATAATATCCATGAAGGGATATGCAAAGGAGCTTGGCTTTGATAAACAAGCATGCAAGCGTTTTTTAGGTGCGCTGGTTGATTCTACCTATAGTTGGGAAGTGCGGGGCGACTTACTGGATGGATTGCAGCTAGGCATACGCGATGTGCCTGCCTTACTGATCAACGGAGTGATCTACAAAGGGAGTTTTGATTACGAAAGCATCAAAAAACACATCGAGGAATGTGTCAAACCGAAAAAGTCTGACTCGAAAATGGTAAGAAAGCGCGCTTAATTCGCGTCGGGCGTGAGCTTGGTGAACTCGGAACCACTGAAAATCTTTGCAAGATTAATGTTTCCGGTTTTTTTCCAGTCGGGAATATGTTGTTGGGTTACAATGCGCCAGAAATTTTTTGCTTTCAGCTCACCGTAATCTTTGGTTTCAATGAAAATACCGGTAATGGTATTCCGTGTTTTGAAATGGATCTTCACCGGCTTTCCCTTTCTTTCGGTTTGCTCAACAAATTTTTCTATCAATTCAACAGTCATATTCTTTGGCTTAAAATGAAATTAAAAAAGAGAGAACCATTCGGTTCTCTCTTTGAATAGCTTACCAGCGGTTCTTTGAAAAAGAAGGCTTGTTGTTGCTTCTTTCTTCACGAGGACGCGCTTCGTTTACCTTAATGGCACGACCTTCTACCATTGCGCCATCTAATTCAGCGATGGCTTTGCGGGCAGCTTCATCGTCGTTCATTTCAACGAATCCGAAACCACGGCTGCGGTTGGTGAATTTGTCGGTAATAACTTTGGCAGATGAAACTTCTCCATACTCTGCAAAAAAACCTCTCAAGTCTTCATCCTGTACGTTGAAGCTCAAGTTTGAAACATAAATGTTCATGCTTAAAAAATAAAAAGATCAAAAAATAATTGAGCAAAAAAGCAACGTAAAAGAAGATCAACCAATAGCAGAGTGTGCTTAGCAGAAAAAATCGTTCACTTACAAAATGCTGAAGAACTCAAAATAACATAGCAAATATACAGCTTATGCCCCACAAATGGTTTATTATTTTGAAATGACTGAATTCGCGCTGGTTTACAGCTACTTACTTCCTTGCGCCCCACAGTTGAATGCATGTAGTTTCACTTCTTTGCAGCATCATTTTGCATCCTATTTGTATTTTATTGATCTTTAGTGAAAGATCCTTTTATGCAACATCCTCGTTTCATTGCCTTGGCGCTTATGCTCTTTAGTGCTTTTTCCTGCAAGCAAGCTGAAGTTGAGCAGGCTTTGAATGAACCGCCTTCCTGGGCGAAGGACGCCATTTGGTATCAGATCTTTCCCGAACGCTTTTATAATGGCGATACCACCAATGATCCAAAACCAGAAAACATCCGCAACGCATCGGCTTCCTTTCCGTTACCGACCGATTGGAGTATGACTTCCTGGGCAAGCGATTGGTACCAGCAAGAGCCATGGGCTGTTGCCTCCGGAAAAAAGTTAAATGAAACCATGCAATACCGCCGTTATGGTGGCGACTTACAAGGCATTTTGCAAAAGCTTGATTATTTATCAGAGCTAGGTATCACCGCCATTTATCTCAACCCCATCAACGATGCGCCTTCTTCACATAAGTACGACGCAAGAAATTATCATCATATCGATGTAAACTTTGGTCCTGATCCGCAGGGTGACATGAAGCTGATGGCTGCTGAGAATCCGGAAGACCCTGCCACCTGGGTTTGGACCAGTGCGGATAAACTTTTTTTGAAAGTGGTGGATGAGGCACATCGCCGGAATATCAAAGTGATCGTTGACTATTCATGGAATCATACCGGTGTTGAATTTTGGGCATGGAAAGACATTGTTCAAAAGCAGCAGCAATCTAAATACAAAGACTGGTATGAAATCACCTCTTTTGATGATCCTGCAACGCCTCAAAATGAATTTGCTTACAAGGGATGGCTCAACATTAGCAGCTTACCAGAGCTAAAAAAAGTAGATGTTAAAACAGAACGCGTACCGGGCTACCCCTATGAAGGGAATATTCATGCTGGCGTCAAAAAGCATATTTACGATGTTACAGAACGTTGGCTGAAACCGAATGGGGATGTTGCAAAGGGCATCGACGGATTTCGCCTCGATGTTGCGGATCATATCGGTATGGCATTCTGGCGCGAATACCGAAGCTTTGTAAAAGCGATCAATCCGCAAGCATACCTCGTGGGTGAAATTTGGTGGGAGCAATGGCCCGACCGCCTCATGAATCCCGCTCCATATTGCAAAGGCGATGTATTTGATGCGGTGATGCATTACCAGGTGTATCGCCCGGCACGCAGTTTTTTTGCAAACAGTAATTTTAAAATCGACGCAAAACAATTTGCAGATAGTCTGCAATTCCAGTGGGGGAGACTTGACTCAGTATTTTCCTATGCGATGATGAATGTAAATGCAACGCATGATGCACCACGCTTGCTTACCTGTTTTTATAATCCGGGCAAATACAAATACAATGCCAATCCTTATGCCGATGCTCAATATAAAACCGGCAAGCCCGATGATGAAACATATCAGCGTGCAAAGTTTTATCTCATTCATCAGTTTACCAGTATTGGTGCACCGCAAATTTGGAATGGCGATGAAATGGGTATGTGGGGTGGCGATGATCCCGACTGCCGCAAACCGCTTTGGTGGCCGGGAATGAATTTCGTTCCGGAAAAAAATGTAGGTGCAGATGCTTTAGAAAGCAAGTACAGCACACCTGCATTTAACGCGGATCATTTTGCTTATTACCGCAAGCTTATCAGTCTGCGAAAAAAATATCCTGTGTTGCGCAGCGGCACATTACGCTTTTTGCAAGCAGATGGCTTAACGTTGATGTATGAGCGAGCCGACAAATCTACTCAGATGCTCGTGCTCTTTAATATGGGCGCCGAGGATGCCTCTTTTTCTCTGCCTACTGGAAGTAGATATGATGATGTATGGAATGGTGGAAGCGTAAAGGGGAAATCAGTTGATTTAAAGCCAATGTCGGCTGCGGTTTTGCTTAAAAAGCAATGATGCTTATCCCCGCTGCAGTTTGTCAACCATTAAAAACGCAATCAGGATAATAGCAAGCAATATTACCAATGCAACCAATGCAATCTGCAATGGCGAAGGCAACGCTTGTTGTTTTCTGTTTTTTTGTTGGAGTCGTTTTAATATTTGTTTGTTCAGCTGAGCGGAAACCTGTGCAATACGTTTCGGTTGTTTAACCTGACGCAATCCTTCTAACGCATCGCGTAACATGGGATCGGAGGCGAGCTGTGCTTCAAAAGCAATTTGATCGGCTTCGCTCAGGGTGCCGTTGATATAGGCGTCCAACATTGCTTCCGTCGGCTCGTCTGTTTCTTGTAAAATAGTAAGTAAATTTTCTTTCATGTCGATTTGAATTGTTGCATACGTAGTTTCAGATTACGCTTGCCGTTTTGTATATGACTCTTAACCTGCAAAAGGGTATAGCCCGTTATATCACTGATTTCCTGATAGCTTTTTTGTTGCAGATAAAATAGTTCAATGCAGCTGCGTTGTTCTGCATTGAGGGTAAGCATCGCTTCTTCCATCTTGCGCAGCAGCATTTCTTTTTGCATAGCATCACCAATCTGGTTCGTTGCTTCGGTATGCTCAATCATGTTCTCGGTAAGTTCCGAAGTAGCATGTCCTTTCGAACGCAATTTCATCAAACACTGATTCTTGGCTACCTGATATACCCAGCTTTTGAAATAGCTGATCTCATATTTTGCAATCTCCTGCAGGGCTTTTTCAAATACCTGCTGCGTGCAGTCGCGCGCATCTTCTTCTTGTTTGAGATATTTCATGCATACCCCAAAAACGAGCATGGTATAGCGCTGAAACAGCCATCCCAGCCAGCGCGTATCTTCTGTGCGGCGGTAGTTTTGTAACAGTGCCTGGTCGCTCAAATCTGCATGGTTGTCTTTCATCCGCTGCCGGGGTTTGCCGAAAGATAATATATGCTTGTGATGCCGGCTATTCATTTTTTCCATAAATTGTTTCAAAAAGAAAGGCGATGCTTACAGCCCTCTGCGTTGTGCCCATCTGTTCCGTGCGTGCCGAACCCACTCATCAAAGTGAAATGACTTCGCAGCTTTTGTTTGGCGAGGGGGTGGAATTGCTCGCATCGGTAGATGATTGGGTGAATGTGCGCTGCATCTACGACAATTTTGAAGGTTGGTGTACCATGAACCAACTTAGCGTTACCGATATTGACATCGTTCGCTCTCCCGTCATTCCTTTGGTAAGCACCTGGCAGGGCGTGGTGATGGTGAACGATCAGCCCATGCATGTGCCGCTGGGCAGTGCCTTGCCCGGTTTGCAAAACGGCGAAGCGCGCTGGGGCAAATGGCAAATCCGCAGCAGCTCAAAACTCATCGCGGAAGGCAGCCTGGAAGGAGCGGAAGATTTTATTCGTCAACTAACTTTTCCCTATCTCAACACGGCATACCTCTGGGGAGGTCGCAGTATTTACGGAACCGACTGCAGCGGCTTTGTGCAGGTGGTGTATCGTTTTTTCGGAAAGAAATTACCACGCAACGCATCATTGCAGGTGCATGAAGGAAATACAGTAGATTTTTTACAGGAAGCCCGCTGCGGCGATTTGGCATTTTTCAACGACGGCGAAGGAAATATTATTCATGTAGGCATTTTGCTCAACGATCATGAAATTATTCATGCTGCCGGCAAAGTACGCATCGATCATATCGATACAGCCGGCATTGTCAACAGTGATAGCGGCATGCGCACGCACAGTTTGCGTATTATCAAAAGGCTTTTTTAAACAGTTGTACGAGCGACTGGTCCCAGCCCATCATGCGTATGCCGGTATAAAAGAGTATCACGGCGAAAATTTTCTTTAGGGTTTCCTGCGGTAACACGAGCGCCCACTTACTTCCAATGTATCCGCCAATAACAAAAGCAATGACCATCACGCCCACCACTTTCAGATCTATATATCCTTTATTGTAGTAATTCATCACCGCCAAAATGCCGATAGGCAGCAACATCAAACCAAGTGAAGTGCCTTGTGCAGCTTGCTGACTAAAACCCATAAACATTACCAATGCGGGAACGATGACCACACCGCCGCCAATGCCGATCAGTCCGCTGAGTGTGCCGGCAATCAGCCCGATGGCGATTAATCCGAGAAGCGTTGTAATATCCATTTTCTTATTTTGATGCATCAAATCTTTTGTCTGAATTTTTCTTGGTAATAAGCCATCGCTTCTTCAATGATGCGATACGCTTCTGTCCTGCTTTGGAAATGATCAATCTCTACAATCTTTTCCTCCAGCACTTTATACTCTTGGAAATAATGCTTGAGCTCGTTGAAAAAATGTGCCGGTAAATCTTCAATGTCTTTTATGTGATTGACAGAAGGATCGTTGCTGGCAACGGCAATAATTTTATCGTCTTTCTGTCCCTGGTCAATCATTTGCATATTACCAATCACCGTTGCTTCTACCAAGCAGAGTGGCTGAATGGATTGCGAACAAATTACGAGTATATCGAGCGGATCTCCATCCTCACCTAAACTTTGCGGAATGAAACCGTAGTTCACAGGATACATGAATGAAGAGTAAATTACCCGATCGAGCTTTAATAATCCCGTATGCTTGTCGATTTCATATTTAGATCGGGAGCCCTGCGGTATTTCAATCAGTGCATTTACTTTTTCCGGGGCCTGATTGCCCGGTTCTGCGCCATGCCAGGGATGTAAAACGGTAAGCATATAGTAAAGGTACAAATGAATGCTTGCTTTAAAAGCAAGCGAAAACGAATTTCAGTTTTGTTCATTTAATCAGCTGATAGCCCGCCCAGGTTGCTGCGAGTCCAAAAAGAACAGATCCACACACGTAAAAAATGTACAGGAGTATTTTTTGTTCCTGCAGCATCTGCAGGCCTTCTAATGAAAAAGCCGAGAAGGTGGTTAGGCCACCACAAAAACCGGCTGCTAAAAAAACGCGCCAGTTGTTTGCGAAATCCTGATGCTTTAATGATGCTGCCAGTACCATGCCAATGATGAAACAGCCTGCAAGGTTTACGAGTAATGTGCCCAGCGGAAAAACACTTTCACGCAGCCACTGTGCAATACCATAACGCAAACTGCTGCCCAGTGCACCTCCTAACGCAACCATGAGCAGCTCTTTGATCATGCTTATAAATTTCCGGTAAAAGTATAGTGTAGGTCAACTTCCCATTGGTCTTTCGGACGAATGACTTTGATGGGCATTTTTTTGTTTTTGAAACTATTGCTGTAGTTGATGATCACGATGGAGTCGCTCACCTGCTGTACTTCATGAATAATGATCGACGCTTTGCGATACCCTGCCTTGTCTTTTTCATTCATATCCTCTTTATACTTTCTTTCCAGCTGATTCAGTTCGTAGGTATTTACACTATCGGCATGCATGAGCTTACGTGCAAGTTCGTAATCGCCTTTAAGCGAGCTTTCAATAAAAAGACGAGCAGTGCCCAGTGCATCATCGGGGCGGGGTACTTCCTGTTTGCAGGCAAACAAAAAAAACGCAGCGGAAAGCATTAAAAAGAATGTACGCATGGTTCAAAAGTACAAAAAAGAAAAACCTTTGCCTACTGACAAAGGTTTGGGTTTAACATTTTAAAAAGACTTAAGCGCCTTCGTTCTTATGATCGCGGTCGTAAGCACGGATGATGGCTTTCACGAGACGGTGACGCACCACATCTTCTTCATCCAGCTCAATATGTGCAATACCATCAATATTATTCAAGATCCGAATACCCTTTTCTAATCCGCTGCGCTGATTTTTAGGAAGATCCACCTGCGTAAGATCGCCGGTGATGATGGCTTTTGCATTGGCGCCGATCCTGGTAAGAAACATCTTCAGCTGCAGGTCGGTCGTGTTCTGCGCTTCATCCAAAATAATGAATGCATTGTCGAGGGTTCTTCCGCGCATATATGCCAGCGGTGCAATTTCTATTACACGTGTACTCATGTAATATCCCAGCTTGTCGGCAGGAATCATATCATCGAGCGCATCGTAAAGTGGACGCAGATAGGGATCGATTTTTTCTTTCAGATCGCCGGGTAAAAATCCCAGACTTTCTCCTGCTTCTACTGCCGGACGTGTAAGAATGATTTTTTTGACCAGCTTATTCTTCAGTGCGCGCACTGCAAGTGCAACAGCGGTATAGGTCTTACCCGTTCCGGCCGGACCAATCGCAAACACGATATCATTTTTATCGGCTGCGCCCACCATTTTTTTCTGGTTCTGCGTGCGGGCTCGAACGGTACGACCGTTCGGACCAAATACCAGTACTTCACTGGGGTTGCGTTCTACAAAGTGATCGATGGTTTCCTGATCGTCGCCTCCCAGGATCTGCTCAAAATATTGCTCGCTCAATTGTCCGTTCCGCTCCAGATAGGAGATGAGCAAATCAATTTTTTCTTTAGCGGCTTCAATCTGTTCGGGGCTTCCGCTCAGTTTTACCTGTGTGCCGCGGGATAAGATTTTAAGCAGTGGAAATTTCTTTTTGAGGATGTCGAGTTTGCCGTTGTTTACACCAAAAAATTCAATCGGGTTAACGGTTTCGAGGTTGATGATTGTTTCTTTCAAAGGTTTCAAATTTGTGTGTGATGCTTGTGCCGGTTTACTGTACTTTTTCCCATCTGTATCAATATTAAGTAATCCTGCACGCTGTTGGCAAAGTTACTTATTCACACCTTGTGGAAACTGTTAAGGTTTTGTGATGCATGCTTCATTTCACTTATTCCCAAAGCACAGTACCCTCAGCATGAAACCATGCGGGATAATAGGGCTGATGAATTTTTTCAACCTGATTGCGTTTCACTTTTAAGGTAGGCGTGAGCAATCCGTTTTCTACCGTCCAGTTTTCTTTCATTACTACTGCCTTGGCCATGCGCTCGTAATTTTCTAGCGAAGGATTGATTTGATGCAGTAAGGCAGATAAGATGTTATTGATTTCTTCGCGGTCTTTCTTTTTACCAATATCTGAGAGTGTTACGAGGGCAATGGGTTGCGGAATGCCCATGCCCACCACGCATACCTGTTCAATATCGGAACATGCAAGTAGTTTCATTTCAATGGGGGCGGGCGAGATGTATTTTCCTTTATCGGTTTTAAACTGGTCTTTTACACGACCTGTGATAAAAAGAAATCCTTCGTGATCATATTCACCTTTGTCGCCTGTTTTCATGTAACCATCTTCGTCAAACATGGCTGCAGTAAGCGCAGGTTCTTTGTAATACCCTTTCATATTGCCGGCACTCTTCACGCGGATTTCTCCGTCTTCGGCAATCTTTACTTTCAATCCGGGCAATGCTTTGCCCACGCTGCCCATCTGTCGCTTGCCCGGTCGTTCAAAATGCGCATACACACAATCTTCCGTCATGCCGTAGGCCTGATAAATGGGAATGCCCAATTTTTCAAACCAAAGCATAATGTCCATGGCAATGGGCGCAGCGGCGCTATAAATATGGGTGGCGCGTGCAAGACCTAATTTTTTGCGAATGCTTTTTTTCACCAGCTTGCCTATCAAGGGAAGCCCAAGCAGCATATTGAGTTTTTTCTCCGGCATTTTCTTCAGAATGCCTTCTCTGAATTTTCCCCAAATGCGTGGCACGGCAAAAAAGCAATGCGGTTGCGTGGCAGCTAAATTTTCTGCAAAGCTTTCCAGCGATTCTGCAAAAGAAATGGTGCTTCCATTATAAAATGCATTCATCTCTGTAGCCAGTCGCTCTGCAATATGACTTAGCGGCAAATAGGAAAACAGCATAGATTTCTTGGGAAGATAGAGTTCCTGTAAAGCCAGCGTAAGCACCACATCAAAAGTGGCTGCCGTATGCATCACGCCCTTCGATTGTCCGGTAGTGCCGGAGGTGTAAATGATGGTCATGATGTCTTCCGCTTTCCAACCATACACTTCGTTCATCGGCGGATGTGTAGCAATGAGTTGCGTCCAGGTATAGGTCTCCTGAATGCCATAGGCATCGAAGCTGATGCGCTGTAAATTTTCGGGGATACCTTTTTGCTGTGCTGTGTAATCGTCGAGCTTGCCAACGAAAATGGCTTTTGCATCGCTATGTTCTAAAATGGGTTGAATGGATGCTGCAGTCAGTGTTGGATATATAGGAACGGAAATACAGCCTGCCATCATAATGGCAA
>CAZDGV010000040.1:0-12641 GCA_964505195.1 uncultured Chitinophagaceae bacterium | reverse complement strand
TTGAAATTGCAAGAGAAGCAATCAGAAAAGATATGTACGCCCAACTGGGTTTTCGTTCATTTATAAAGCATGAAAAAACACTTTGGGACCGCACGGATAGCCTTTTAAGAAATAATACACAGGGTGCAAAAAAAATTGCATTGCAGAATGAGGTATTGTTTCAAGTCGGTAAAAGGAATTATGTATTTACAGATTGGCTGGAATATGTGCAAGGTAAAAAAGCATCAGTTACAGTCAATAAAAATTACATCACGAAGTGGATGAAAAAATTCCAGGACAGCATTGTAACGCAAGCATACAAAGCAAAGCTGGAAGACTATGCACCTGCTTTCGCAGCACAAATGAATGAATTCAAGGAAGCAGGACTCATTTTTGAAATCATGGACCGAGAAGTATGGCGCAAGGCTGCTTCCGATACCGCCGCACTTCTGAAGTATTACGAAGTAAGCCGAAATAAATTTATCTGGCAGCCGGGCTTCAGTGGCATCCTCGTAAACTGCATCGATCAAAAAACTGCAGATGCCCTGGCAGAAAGAATTACAAAGACACCGAAAGCATGGCAAGAGATCTTGCAAGATTATGCGGAAAAAACTTTTGCAGATAGTGGCCGTTTCGAAGTTTCACAGCTGCCATTAAAAGATAGCAGAATACCTGCACCATTTACTATTCTTCCGCTCGACTCAAATGAACAAGATAGATCCGTAAGTTTTATATACGTTTTAAAAACACATGAAGCTCCCGAATTGCGCCGTTTTGAAGAAGCCATTGGTGCGGTGATCAATGACTACCAGCAAGTGCTGGAAGAAAGATGGATAGAAAATCTGAAACAAAGATTTCCTATCAAACGCAATGAGGCATTGTGGAAAGCGATGCTACTTAACCAATAAACTAGAAAATAAGAAAATATCAAAGTGTTTCCTTCACTACATTGTAAATCACTTTCGGACTACCAAGTGTATAGTAATGTAATACCGGAACACCGAATGCTTTGAGCTCTTTCGATTGTTGTATAAGCCATTCGGTACCGATACGCTTGCAATCGTCATCGGTTTTGGCTTTCATCATTTCGTTACTCAACTCAGTGGGAATATCTACGTGAAAAGTGCGCGGAATAACGCTCAGTTGTTTTTTACTGGTAAGGGGTTTCAATCCCGGAATAATGGGAACATCAATCCCCATTGCTCTGCAGGCATTCACAAAAGCAAAAAATTTCTGATTGTCGAAAAACATCTGCGTCATAATGTATTCCGCCCCTGCATCTACTTTTTCTTTCAAACGCTGCAGTTCAATTTCCATGTTCGGACATTCAAAATGCTTTTCAGGATAACCCGCAACGCCGGCACAAAAATCGGTACGGAAGCCATCACGAATATCTTCTTCAAGATAAATACCATGATTGAGCTTGATGGTTTGACGCAGTAAGTCGATAGCATATTTATGTCCTTCCACATGCGGCTCGAAATAGGTTTCATTTTTAGCAGCATCGCCGCGAAGCACTAATACATTTTGCACTCCAATAAAATTGAGATCGATTAATGCATCTTCCGTTTCACGCTTTGAAAAGCCACCGCAAATCAGGTGCGGAACGGCATCGATATCGTAGTGGTTTTGCAGTGCGGCACAAATTCCAACGGTGCCAGGACGTTTTCTTACTTCTACTTTTTCAAAAGTACCATCTACTTTTTTCTTGAACACATGCTCGGCACGGTGATAGGTAACATTGATAAAAGAAGGTTTGAACTCCATCAACGGATCCAAATGTTCGAAGATGGAATTGATGGTTTTGCCTTTCAACGGAGGCAAAATTTCAAACGAAACTAAGGTGTCAGTAGCTTTGGCGATGTGTTCGGTAACCTTCATTTGCTGTACGAATGTAACTGCAAATCTAAGAAAGCCCTATCGGATCATCAAAACGTATTGTAGGGCTTTGTATCCCAACCTATGCCATTGAGCCTTATTTTTGCAGGGTAACCAATCCATCCCTCCTTGTCGCTCATCATACATACACGTCAGCTGGTAAAGGCATATCGCAACCGAACGGTCGTAGACCATGTGAACATTCGGGTTGAGCAGGGGGAAATTGTAGGACTGCTAGGCCCCAATGGAGCGGGCAAAACCACCACATTTTATATGGTAGTGGGCTTTATCAAGCCCGACGAAGGAGAAGTTTTTCTAAATGAAGAATCCATTACGGATATGCCCATGTACAAGCGTGCGCAAATGGGCATAGGTTACTTACCCCAGGAAGCCTCTGTTTTCCGCAAGTTATCCGTGGAAGACAATATTGCTGCCGTACTAGAGATGACTGCCCTGAGCAAAGAAGCACAGCGTGAAAAGTTGGAAGAGCTGTTGACTGAGTTCAGACTGCATCATGTTCGCAAGAATTTAGGCGATAGCTTAAGCGGGGGTGAAAGACGGCGTACTGAAATTGCACGTGCTTTAGCAGTAGATCCAAAATTCATTCTGCTCGATGAACCTTTTGCCGGCGTAGATCCCATTGCTGTAGAAGATATCCAGAGCGTAGTTGCAAAACTCAAATACAAAAATATCGGCATTCTTATTACAGATCATAATGTTACAGAAACCTTATCCATTTGTGATCGGGCCTATCTGCTGATTGAAGGAAAAATTTACAAAGACGGCACAGCCGAAGAGCTGGCAGCAGATGAGCAAGTACGCAGACTATACCTGGGGCGTAATTTTGAGTTGAAACGTAAAGACTACTTGCATGAAGAAGCGCGCAATACAAGTACAGCGCAATCCGCGTCCTAAACAGCCTTAACTTTTTTTAATATATTGCTACACTATGAAGCTGTTAAGCCCGGCCATATCCCGTTTTGCACGCATGCGTATGTGGCGTATTGAAAGCTGGATGCAGCATCCCATCGCTGCACAGCGCGAAGTGCTGCAAGACCTGGTTACATCTGCACAGTACACCGATTTTGGGCGTAAATACGGCTTTGATCAGCTCTTTACGCTGCGCGACTTTAAACAGCGCATTCCCGTTCATGAGTACGACGATTTCAAACCCTGGATTGAAAAGATGATGCAGGGAGAAGAGCATATGTTATGGCATACGCCCATAGAATGGTTTGCGAAAAGCAGTGGCACTACGGCAGATAAAAGCAAGTTTATACCAGTAAGTGAAGAAAGCTTGCAAGACGGACACTATAAAGCCGCAAAAGATGTGCTTACCCTCTACTATCATAATTTCCCCGCATCTGAATTACTTACAGGAAAGGGATTGGTAATTGGTGGCAGTCACAGTGTAAACAAAATCAACGAAGAAATACAATTTGGCGACTTAAGCGCAGTGCTGATGCAAAACTCTCCGATTTGGAGTCATTGGATTCGCACGCCCGAGCTCAGCATTGCGCTGATGGATGAATGGGAATCGAAAGTGGAGAAACTTGCGGAAAGTACCATTCATGAAAATGTAACTTCTATTTCAGGCGTTCCTACATGGACATTGGTTTTATTCAGACGCATTTTAGAGCTCACCGGTAAAAACTGTATCGCTGATGTATGGCCCAACCTTGAATTATATCTGCATGGTGGCGTTTCGTTTGTGCCTTATCGTGAACAGTTTGCGCGCATTATCGGCAAAAACATCAACTACCTGGAAATGTATAATGCCAGCGAGGGCTTTTTTGCAGCACAGGATCAGCCCGGTGAAGAAGGGATGTTGCTTTTCTGCGATCATGGTATTTTTTATGAATTTATGCCGCTGGAAGAATACGGAAAACCTTTCCCGCAAACAATTGGTCTGCAAGATGTACAACCCGGCGTGCACTACGCGCCTGTCATTACCACCAATGGCGGCCTGTGGCGCTATATTGTAGGAGATACCATTCAGTTTACAACGATCGCACCTTATCGCATTAAAGTAAGTGGGCGACTCAAACATTTTATCAATGCTTTTGGTGAAGAACTGATGGTAGATAATACAGATAAAGCCATTGCACATGCCTGCGAACAAACAGGGGCTATTGTAAATGATTACACCGCAGCGCCAGTATTCTTTGGTAATGAAAGTAATGGCGCACATGAGTGGCTGATTGAATTTGAAAAGCAACCTGCTTCACTTTCAGATTTCATTTATGAGCTAGACAGCCAGCTGAAAGCCCTTAACAGCGATTACGAAGCCAAGCGTTATAAAGACATTGCCCTGCGCATGCCCATTGTACATGCCATTGAAAACGGATGCTTCAAAGAATGGCTGCGGCGTAAGGGAAAATTAGGAGGCCAACATAAAGTACCCCGATTAAGCAACGACAGAAAAATACTGGAAGAAATCATCCATATCGCGCAGTCAGAAAAAGACAAACAATAGAAGTCTATTGACTAAAAGAAATTGATTTTCTGTACCTGCAAAATCGTTTTGAAACACTTTACTGATTGATCAATCGCAATTCTTCTTACTTTGCAATACATTTTAATTCAATCTTTATGAAGTTACTTGAAGGAAAAGTGGCGATTGTTACCGGTGCTGCCCGCGGCATCGGAGAAGCAGTTGCAGTAAAATTAGCGGAGCAGGGTGCTCAGGTGGCATTCACTTTTGTAAGTGATTCCAGCAAAGAAAAAGCAGCCGCCCTTGAAGCACGCTTACTGCAAATGGGTGTGAAAGCAAAAGCATTTCAAAGCAATGCAGGCGATTATGCTGCTTGTGAAATGCTGGTAAATGATGTGGTGACAGAATTTGGAACGATTGATATACTCGTAAACAATGCTGGCATTTCAAAAGACAATTTGCTACTGCGCTTAACACCCGAACAGTGGGATGATGTGATCCGCACCAACCTGAACAGTGTTTTCTATATGACCAAGCAGGTGATGCGCCCGATGATGAAAGCCAAAAAAGGAAGTATCATCAATATGAGTTCGGTGATTGGCGAAATGGGTAATGCCGGACAAAGCAGCTATGCTGCCAGCAAAGCCGGGGTGATTGGTTTTACAAAAAGCGTTGCGAAAGAACTCGGTAGTCGGAATATCCGCTGCAATGCCATTGCACCCGGTTTTGTTGAAACCGATATGACCAGCTATTTAAAAGAAGGAGAAGCAGCGGATAAATATAAAGCCGGAATACCTTTAGGCCGTTTTGCAAGTGCAGAAGATATTGCTAATGTTACACTCTTCCTCGCAAGCGATCTGAGCAGTTATATTACCGGACAAACCATCAGTGCCTGTGGTGGTTTGAATATTTGATGCATTCATTTATGCTCTAAAGCACCTGCACCAGCCACCAGTAAAGTGGCATTCCGATAGTAAGGTTAAAAGGAAAAGTTACTCCAAGTGCCATGGGAATATACAAACCTGGATCGGCTTTGGGTGCAGCCAAACGCATGGCAGCAGGTACGGCAATATAGGAAGCACTGGAAGCAAGAATAGCAAGTAAATACCGATTGCCGATTTCCATTTCAAAAAAAGAAGACACATAAATTGCTAATAACCCGTTGAGCGGTGGTAAAACCAAACCAAATAAACTTACAAAGCCGCCGTAACTGCGAAATGCCTTGAAGCGCTTAGCTGCCACCATCCCCATATCGAGCAGAAAAACGGCTAAAAAGCCTTTAAATATATCAGATGTGAAGGGACGAATGCCTTCTGCCTGCTTGGCGTCTGCCACGAAGCCAATGATTAAACTTCCCATAATCATCAATACCGATCCGTTGGTTAGCGCATCGTGAATAATGTATCGGATGCTTTGATGTTTGGTTTGATTTTCATCAAATTTTCTGATGAGCATTACGCCAATGATAATTGCTGGTGCTTCCATGAGCGCCATCGCAGCAACCATATGTCCGCCATAATGCACTCCCTCCGACTCCAAAAAGGCAGAAGCAGCAACAAAAGTAACCGCGCTTACGCTGCCGTAAGCTGCAGCAACAGCGCCTGCATCATACACATTCAGCTTACGTCGTAAAATAAAAAAAGCATAAAGCGGAACAATGGCTGCCAATACAAAAGCTACCAATAAGGTAAGAATGATTTCTGTAGTAAACCCACTGTGATTTAATTCCTGCCCGCCTTTAAACCCAATCGAAAAAAGTAAATACAGCGAAATGAACTTTATAGTTGGACCAGGAACTTCAAGATCGCTTTTGACCCATGCCGCAAAAATGCCCAACAAAAAGAAAAGCAAGGTTGGATTAGTTAAATTATTAAGCAGCAGCTGAATATTCATGGGGCATGGATGACAAAAATCCGGGCTAAAGAATTTCGTCATTTAAAGTTGCAAATAAAAAACCAATTAGCCTTACGATAGTGTATTAAATTGATTAAATGGGTAAAACTTTATTATATTTCAAAATTTTACAAAGCCAGTTAACTGGAATCAAGTTTAATGCGCATTAGATAGTAAATGAAAGCATCCCAGTTTAAATCAATACCTGCAGCAGATATTCCGGCATCGATTGTTGTATTTCTGGTTGCCCTACCCCTTTGCCTGGGCGTGGCAGTAGCTTCCGATGCCAATCCGATTACCGGGATTATTGCGGGAATGGTTGGCGGAATAGTAGTAGGTGCATTGAGTGGGTCGCCGCTGAGTGTAAGTGGACCGGCCGCCGGACTTACCGCAATTGTTGCAGCCGCCATTGCAAAACTCAATAGCTATGAAGTATTTCTATTGAGCGTAATCATTGCCGGCATTCTGCAGATCATCATGGGATATTTGAAAGCAGGCATTGTCGGCAACTATATTCCCAACGCAGTCATTAAAGGCATGCTGGCAGCCATTGGGATAATATTGATTTTAAAACAGCTTCCCCATTTAGTTGGATATGATGTGGATCCAATTGGCATGGCTTCGTTTGAGCATAAAACACAGGAAAATATCTTTTCTGCACTAAAGAATGCAATGGATCTATTCTCTCCTTTGGCCATTTTTATTGGTGTTGCTTCGTTATTCCTACTTGCTTTTTATGAACTTCCCCGGCTAAAGAAAAGCAGGGTTGCACATGTCTTGCCTGGCCCTTTGGTTGTGGTTTTGAGTGGCGTACTAGTCAATGCATATGCAGCACGCACTATGCCTATGCTTGCATTACAAGGGGAGCAATTGGTGGAACTGCCCGTTTTTGCACAACCAATGGATTTCTTTTTTGGCTTACCACGACCAGATTTTTCAGGTATTCGTGATGCACAAGTATGGATCACCGCAATTACACTTTCCATTGTGGCAAGTTTGGAATCGCTGCTTAGCATAGAAGCTATTGATAAAATAGACCCGGAAAAAAGAATCACACCTGCCAACCGCGAATTAAAAGCACAGGGGGTAGGCAATGTTGTAAGCGGATTATTGGGAGGGCTGCCTGTTACTTCCGTCGTAGTTAGAAGCTCAGCCAATGTAAATGCAGGCGCAAGGTCGAAGCGCTCAACAATACTACATGGCATACTACTGATGCTGAGTATTTTATTTATTTCCGACTTGCTGAATATGATTCCCAAAGCAAGTTTAGCTGCGATACTAATTTTCACAGGTTACAAAATGGCCAACCTGTCTCTGTTTAAAGAACACTATCAAATGGGATGGAATCAGTTTCTTCCATTTGGAATCACCATTGTCGCTATTTTATTCTCTGATTTACTGATTGGTATCATCATTGGCCTTATAACCGGATTTATTTTTCTGGTTAAAAATAATTTTCATACAGCAGTTAGCTTAACAAAAACAGATCTGCATTATATACTCCGGTTTGAGAAAGAAGTGACCTTTCTTAATAAGGGTCCAATCAAATCAATGCTGAAAAAAATTCCAAATAATGCAATCCTTCTTATTGATGCCAGTGAAACGAAGTTTATTGATAATGATATTCTTGATATCATCAACGATTTTAAAGTAAAGGCTGAAACTAAGGGAATACGCATTGAGATGAACAGCGTCGGGAACAGCAACAGATTTTTTTCGAAGGACTAGGCGCAGCCTTCATTGCCCGTTTGATATGAATCTTCGCCAATCAACCTCCTTCATTAATGGCGCACCTGTAACGATGTGCTGTAGCAAATGCATGGCCATGTAAGGGGCAAGTGCCACGCCTTTAGTACCCAATCCGTTTAGCAACCAAACACCCTGCATTTCGGTAGAAGCGCCCAGCACAGGTTTCCTATCTCTTACTGTTGGACGAATACCTACCAGTCGCTCGCGAATATGATAAGGATATGCAACAATGCTTTTCATTTTTATTTCCAACTCTTCCAAACTTGTATCCAGCAACTGTAAGGCATCTGTGTGCTCTACCGTTGCACCTACCTTAAACATATGGTTGCCCAGGGGAATAATAAGCAGGTGTTTGTTGATCACAAAATTCCAGTCGGCTTGCGGAATTTCAACCAGCAATAATTCTCCTTTGGCAGGATTTAATGGAATGCCGGGAAAGAATGGATTATGATGCCCATGAAACCCTTCGCAAAAAACGAGATGACGAAATTCAATCTCCTTCCATCTTCCCTGAGTAACATCCGTCGGTAATACCTGCTCTTCAGAAAATATATTTTGCTTGATGATGTAATCCCGCCAATGCTTGAGTAAAAGCCCTGTATCAAGCCAGCCACCCTGTAAAATAGAAGCTGCAGCGTAGTGAGCACAAATTCCGGGATGATCATATGCTGAAGAAGCAGACATAAATGGCTGATGATCGAACAATAACCGCTTCTCCTCCCACCGGTTTTGTTCTTCTTCGTTTTCCAATAAACGCAGAATGGGCATGGCTTGAAAACTTTCAATCCCCAGCAATGCGTCCATATCTTTATAAACCTCATTCAAACAAGGAAAAAGCATTTCAGCCATCCAGCTTTTTTTCATAAACCTTCCGGTGATGGGATTGATGAGTCCGCCAGCCACTTTACTCGCCATGCCCGGTAGCGTAACATCCGCCACATGTACCGAATAGCCAGCTTGCATAGCAAGATAACTGAATACGGTACCTGCAATACCCTGTCCGGCTACAAGAAAATCTACTTTTTTCATGGGTGAATGGCTCTTGTCATTTCACGTTTGCCGGGCGGTCCCGGAATTTTGTACACTTCCCAACCGGCAGCTTTCATTGCACGACGCACTTCTCCCTTTACACAATAAGTTACCAGTACACTGCCGGAACAACTTGCTTCAAACAGCTTTTGAAAGATGGCTTCCGTCCACAGTTCGGGTTGTACCGCTGGTGCAAAGGCATCGAAATAGATGAGATCAAAGCATTGCGCTGGATGCCAATCCTGCACTTTCACTTCTTCCTTACATAGTTGCATGTAACCATGCACATATTCTTTTCTCCCCCATGGGATGCTATGCATTTTTTCAAAAAGTGCATCATCATTTACTCCGACAGTGGATGAAAAATTAAGCTGGCGTAATTCATCATCCGACAAGGGATAGGCCTCTAGGGCAGTATAATCAATCGCGGATTGTTTGTCTTGTGCAATTACAGCGGTAAGCAGTGCATTCAAACCTGTGCCCATACCTACTTCGAGTATTTGTATTGGCTTATTGGAAATATTTTGTTCCAGATAATACAGTAAGCCTGCCTGTACAAATACATGATTCGATTCCTGCACTGCACCATGCACTGAATGGTAATGCTCGTTCCACTGGGGAAGATAAAGTGTAGTGCTGCCATCGGCAGTTGGCACCGCAATGCGCTGAAAGGATGTATCCACCATTCAAAATTACTACAAGGCTCCTGAACGAAGCTGTGTAAAATAGCTTGGCTGTTGCAGTAAAGTACTGGGAAGTGTTATTTCTTTTTGAACTTTTCAATAGCCTGACGAGTAAAGGCACTCAGTACCAACTTGCCGCTGATGGCTGCGCGCTCTAATAGCAGCTCATCCCAATGTTCGGTACCCGACCAGAATACTTGCTTTAATGCAGCCATGGCTTCGGGATTGGAATGCGCCAGTGTTGTGGTGAGTCGGTCAATGGCTTCATCCATTGCCTCTTCTGTTTCATATACTTCTGCGAAAAGCCCTTTTTTATGTGCCCAGCTTGCGCTGCGCCAGCTGGCAGCATCAATACTCAACTGTGAAAAAGCTGCCGGACCAATTTTCCTTTCTACTGCCGGACCAACTACAAAAGGACCGATCCCGACAGCCAGTTCACTCAATTTTACCGAAGCATTGTTAACAGCAATTGCATAATCTGCCGCTGCTGCAATGCCTACACCACCGCCTACACATTTTCCATGGATGCGTGCCACCACAAACTTGTTGCAGGTGCGCATCGCATTAATCACATGCGCAAAGCCACTAAAAAAAGCATGGCCTTCTGCTTCAGTACGAATGGCCGCCAGCTCATCGAAGGAAGCACCGGCACAAAATGCTTTTTCACCATAAGACCGCAGTAAAATCACTTTTGCTTCCGCATCATTGCCTGCACCATGTATCGCGCTAGCAAGCGCCTCTAAAATTTTTCCTGGCAGGGAATTGCTCTGAGGGTGATGAAATTCAATGATGGCAACCTGATTGCGTAACGCTGTTGTTACATATCCTTCCGTTATATGCTGCTGCATAACCTTTTGTTTAACTATTTTGATTTTTTTTCTTCACCATGGTAAGAATCGTGGCGATGCCGGTGATCTCATTTTGATCATCGATCATTTCCACCAACCATTTTACAATTCCTTTTTCAATATCATCTCCGCGGCGTGCATCCTCGGGTTTTTCTACCACGCGTTTATCTACTGGCAATTTTTCTTTGCAAGTAAAGCGAATATGGATTTCAGCACCCGGATAAACTGGCTTAGTGAAACGAAGTTCATCAATACCATAATTCAGCAGTACGGGATTGATATCATAGCTTTCTACAAACAATCCTGCTGCAATACTCATAATCAAATAACCATGTGCTACCTGCTTTTCAAACATGGTGCCACTAAAATCGGTTTCTTTAATGTGTGCATAAAAATGATCGCCGCTGAGATCTGCGAAACGATCGATATCTTCTGCTGTAATCATTCTCTTTTCGGTAACAATTTGATCGCCCACCTGCAACTCTTCAAAATATTTTAAGAATGGATGTTTGCCGGGATCCTTGCCGGGCGCATGCGGCTGATACACCCTGGTAATATCAGTAATAGCAGCCGGCGAACCCTGAATGGCAGTGCGCTGCAGATAATGCTTTACTCCGCGCAGTCCGCCCATCTCTTCCCCACCTCCGGCACGGCCTGGTCCACCATGCACCAGCAGCGGCAAGGGCGAACCGTGTCCGGTACTTTCTTTTGCACAGGCCTCATTGAGCACCAGAATACGACCATGATGTGATGCAGCACCAATCACATAGGTACGCGCAGTAGCATGATCAGCAGTTACAATGGTGGTAACAAGACTACCCTTACCCATTTTACTCAGCGCAATCGCATCTTCTATGTTTTGATAAGGCATGATAGTGCTCACCGGACCAAATGCTTCCACATCATGTACAACCGGACTGCTAAATGGCTTTTCATTCATGAGCAACAAAGGACTCATAAAAGCACCTGCTTCAGCATCTGCATCTACCACGGATACGCTGTCGAGACTGCCATATATAATTTGCGATGATGCAAGCAGTTTCTGCACTTGTGCCCTTACCTCTTCACGTTGTGCTTGTCCTGCCAGCGAACCCATTCTTACTTTTTCATTAAGTGGATTTCCAATCACCGTTTGGCTGAGCGCGGCAGCGATCGACTTCCACATGTCTTCCATTTTGTTTTCAGGAACAAAAATGCGGCGGATGCCTGTGCAGCGCTGACCGGCTTTCAAAGTCATTTCCTTTCTAACCTCTTTCACAAATATTTCCCACTCCGGCATGCCGGGTTCCACATCTTTACCAAGCACAATACAGTTCAGCGAATCTGCTTCCATATTGAAGGGAACATTTTCAGCAAGTATGCGCGGATGCGATTTGAGCATATGACCGGTATCTGCACTGCCGGTGAAGGTTACTACATCCTGGCTGGTAACATGATTCAGTAAGTCGCCCGCACTGCCGCAAACCAATTGCAATGCGCCCTCCGGCAGAATACCGGAAGCAATGATTTCTTTCACAACAGCTTCCGTTAAATAAGAAGTAACGGTAGCAGGCTTTACGATGGCAGGTACGCCAGCTAGCAGGTTCACTGCTATTTTTTCAAGCATGCCCCACACCGGAAAATTGAATGCATTGATATGTATGGCAACGCCTTCCTTGGGGGTGAGAATATGCGTACCCATGAAAGTGTTGTTGCGACTAAGATTGTGACTTTCACCATCGATGCAGAGCACATCATCGGGAAACTTTCTCCGCAGAGAGGCGTTTGCAAAAAGATTACCGATACCACCTTCAATATCTACCCAGCTATCGGCCTTGGTAGCACCTGTTTGATAGCTGAGCGCATAAAATGCAGGCAAATGCTTGCGCAAATGCAGTGCAAGTGCTTTCAGCATATTGCCGCGCGCATGAAAAGTCATGTTACGCAAGGCGGGATTGCCCACGGTTCTTGCATAGTCGGTAGCAATTTTAAAATCAATTCCTTTGGTGGAAGCTGCAGCGATGGGAGTGCCTGTAACGGCATTAAAAAGCAACTGGCCTTCTCCTTCGCCCTGGATCCAGCTGCCCCCCACATAATTTTCAAGCTTTTTCATATGGCCAATCTTCTTTGGCGCTAAGGTAAAAGGAAATCGAATTGAAAGGGAATGAC
>CAZDGV010000039.1:0-12789 GCA_964505195.1 uncultured Chitinophagaceae bacterium | reverse complement strand
TGTTCCAGCAAGGCCAGCAACAGGTGCTCTGTTTCAATGTTCGTATGCTTTGCATTGAAAGCAAGCTGCTGTGCCTGCTGCACCGCTTCTGTTGCCTTCATGGTAAAATTTCCGAGGTTCATATACGTTATGTTTTAAACAGGTGTAATCAGGCAGATTGGCTTGCTTTGATCTATTTTTAACAACCGATGCCTTAATTTCACCTTGTATATCACTAGGCCGCAAACGATAATCCAATTCAAAAATTCAGGAAACTATGTCATGTTTTTCGAAACTCCTCTGCCTCAAATGCAGGTTTGTACTGGCTTTTCTGCTAATCTTTCAGTTGGCTAATGCACAAGCGAGTTTTGAGCCACTCACCGCATGGATGCAAAAAAACATAGAGCCGCTGGGCGGCAGAGCGGTGCTGCTGGTTTACAAAAACGGAGAGATTGTATATAGCCAAAGCGTGAATCAACTAAACAAGCGACAAGAAATCGCTGCTAAAATTGCTGCCGTACGGCAAGGCATATCTACAGAAGCCGCACTGAGCGATTTTACACCTACCACACGCCTGCGCATTGCCAGCAGCAGCAAATGGCTCACCGCAGTACTTGCCATGACTTTTGTTGATGAAGGGAAACTGCGATTGCAGGATACCATTGGAAAATACCTGCCCATCATGAGCAAGTACGGCAAGGGACATATCAGGGTATGGCACTGCCTTAGTCATCTTACCGGCATTAAGCAAGGCGGACTGAGAGAAACACTGGATGATTTGAAGAGCATCGAAAGTATGAGTGAATCGATTGAGCAAATTGCAAGACTACCGATGGAAGGAGAACCGGGGCTAAGTTTTCATTACGGCAATGCTGGTATGCAAATCATGGCAGCCATAATAGAGAAAATAGGTGGCGCAAATTTTGAAACGCTTTTTGCGCAAAGAATTGCAGAGCCGCTTGAAATGAAGGCTACCGACTTCGGGAAAACCGCTGTACCGCTCGCAGCAGGTGGCGCCTGGAGTACACCGGAAGATTACATGAAATTGCTGGCGATGTTACTCAATGAGGGGATGTATAAAGACAAACGTATCCTGAGCAAAGCAGCCATCAATGAAATGATGAAAAACAGAATCAGAAAAGATTGTCTCATTGCCTACCGCCCCGAAGAGCTGGGCGAATGGGAATACGGCTTTGGTGCATGGGTGTTAGATGGAATAGCAGCCGATAAGCGCAGTATGCAGCTTGCAAGTCCGGGACTCTTTGGAAGTTTTCCCTGGATAGATGCAAGTAACCACTACTGTGCTTTTTTGTTAACCATGAATATGCGCACCAAGGGAAGAAAAGAGTTGCATGAGGAATTGGTACAGCTTACTACAGAAGCAGTAAAGCAACTCCGCTAACCAATAATGCAATTATTTTGATCACCATTGAGCCTACAAGCAAAACATACCCGATTTATTAAATCCACCGCTCAAAAGCTGGGTTTTGACTATTGCGGCATCGCAGCAGCGGAGCTACTCAGTGATGATGCACGCCGACTGGAAAGCTGGTTGCAAAAGGGCATGCACGGAAGCATGCACTACATGGAAAAACATTTCGATTTGCGCATTGACCCTTCGAAACTCGTGCCGGGCGCAAAATCGGTGATTACGGTTTTGCTTAATTATTTTCCCGCACAACAGCAAAGAAGCGATGCACCGCAAATTGCGAAATACGCATACGGAGAAGATTATCATCAGGTGATTCGAGAAAAATTGCAACAGCTTCTTTTTGAAATGCAGCAAGAGATCGGCGAGGTGAATGGAAGAGGTTTTGTTGACAGTGCGCCCGTTTTAGAAAGAAGCTGGGCTTTAAAAAGTGGCTTGGGTTGGGTTGGAAAAAATGGAAATCTGCTTACGAAAACTTCCGGTTCATTCTTTTTTATTGCTACGCTCATCACAGATCTAGCTTTGGAATACGACACTCCCTTTGCAAAAGATTTTTGCGGCACTTGTACGCGCTGCATCGATGCTTGTCCAACCAATGCCATTTTACCCAACAAAATAGTAGATGGCAGTAAATGTATTTCCTATTATACCATCGAGTTAAAGGAAATGCTGATTCCTGAAAATGTAAAAGGAAAATTTGAAAACTGGATGTTCGGTTGCGATACCTGTCAGGATGTTTGTCCATGGAACCGCTTTAGCAGTGCAACAAAAGAAAAACGTTTTCAGCCGCTGCCCGAAATACTGGAGCTCTCCACCGGCGCGTGGCAATCGATGAGCGAAGAAGCTTTTAAAAGTATTTTTAAACACTCTCCCCTGCAACGCAGTAAGTTTAGAGGCATACAGCGTAATCTTCGTTTTGTTGCACAAGCAGAAGAAAGGCCAAATGACTGATAGAACATTTTTCGCTTTTAAAAGCAAACAAAAAGCCCCGGCATGCCGGGGCTTTGATTTAGCTGACTATTCAGTTGATTATCCTGCAGGATCAGGAGGCGTGTTGGCGTTGCCATCACGCTCTTGCTGCGGATAAGGATAAAAGTTGCGACTACGCTCAGAGCCGGTCGCGCCTGGTCCAGGGCGGCCGAAACGACGGCTGTCTTCCAGCTTCATACCGCTGAAATAAAGCTCGATGCAACGGTTGCGATAGATTTCAAGCAACAAATCATTACGCGTTAATGCACCGCTGTAAGCAGTTAAGCCAGCACCCACACCGTACAAATCGGCAGCAGGCGTTTTGGTAAGCACCTGATTCAGGAATGCTACCGCTTGTGTTAGCTGATCACGGCGGGCATGTGCTTCGGCTTGTATCAACAGCATTTCACCCGGTGTGTAAATGGGAATTGGGGTGGCATCGCCGCGGAAGAAACCTGAACCGTTTTGTGCGTTTAGTGTAAGGTAAAAAGCAATCCGCTGATCAGCAGCATTGGGAGCCAATGCACCGGTTAGTCCAAAGTTAGCGCGCACACCATAGGTGTTGTTGTTCACCAACGAAGAACGAAACACGGGATTCGGGTTTACGTTGTTATAGAAAAACTCCGAACGAACGGTTGCGCTTACGGCAGCAGCACGCGCAATAGCCAGATCATTGTTGCCCAGCATATTGTAATAACGGGCAGCAAGTGCACGCAAGGTATTGGGCAAGCTGATTTCGTTGCCCACGGCACTCAGGAAAGAAGCCGGCAAGGTAGTGCTGCCCAGCAAAGTAGATGCTTCATCGAGCAAGCGCACTGCTTCCTGCAAAGCCTGGGTGCGTGAAACGAATGCTGCATTCGGACCGGTAGCAATGGGCACTTGCTCCCAAAAACTTGCAAGGGTACCCAATGCAAGTGCTTTGTAAAGGTGACCATAAACACGAATACCGTTTTTCACATTCGCATCGGTTACATTTTGTGAGCCATCGATGATTTTCTGTGCTTCGGAGCTTACTACATTGGCGGTTGTCCATAAGCTGGTGATCACACCATTGTTGGGAGCAAGGTTGTTTAATCCGTTTTCTACCTGTGCCAAATCAGCGTTACCTGCGTTTAATACAACCGCTTCGCGGGTTGATAATGCGCTAGCAGAAATGGCTTGATACACCACGGAGGGCGCAAGGGTATTTACAGCATAACGCTGTTTTAAACCTACAATGGCCCGGGTAAGTCCATCCACCGAACTGAATACCTCAGCATCAGTAGGTTGGTTGGGGTTGAGATATTCCCGCTTGCAGCCGGTTAATGCGACCGTGATCAGGAATATGATAATGGGAATTTTGGTTTTCATGTCAATGCGTTTAGAAGTTTGTAATCACTGAAAACTGAATGGTGCGTGGAATAGGGAATGATCCGAAATCTGTTCCGCGAACGAAAGATTGACCGGCAGAGTTGATTTCAGGATCAAATCCGCGATACTTATCAATTGAAAGCAGGTTACGACCAATCAGCGAGAATGTCATGTTATCTGCAAACTTTAATTTGTTTACACGATAGGTCAATGCCAGTTCACGCAGTTTGGTGAAAGATCCGTCTTCCACATGCTCTTCCTGAATACGGGGACCAATAAATCCACCGATAGCAGCTACCCAGCCGCGAGGCAATTCGCCACGCAACTCTTTCACTGCAGTGGGTCCTGTTCCTACGTTGTTACGCGTAATCCAGTCCCAGTTGTACACTTCAAACCCATATACCCCATCCCACTGCATACGAAGCGACCAGTTCTTATACTGGAATTCGTTGGAGAAAGTGAGCGTGAAATCAGGGTTGGGATCACCCAGTACTTTACGCAATGGTGTGCCAGTAGGCTGACCATTGGCATCGCGCTGCGCAATATTGGTATTGGGATTTCCGCGCTCTACCTGAGGCAGCAAAAAGCCGTTCACGTTGCGGAGCAGCAGACTGCCATCGTTGTTGCGAGCAAAGTAGTTAACAAAATAAGAACCCACCGGGTGGCCAACAAGTACGCCTTGTGTACCGGATGCATCGAAACCAAGGAAGGTTGCATTTCTGAACACCTCAGTCACTCTGTTTTTGTTTCTGTTAAACAGGAAAGAGGCATCCCAGCGCATATCTTTTTTCTTCACAGGGGTTGCAGTAAGCATTAATTCCACACCCTGGTTGGTCATTTTACCTACGTTATCGAGAATTGAACCGGCACCATAGGAAGGCGCAAGGTTAAACGGCAATAACAGATCGGTAATGTTTTGACGATAAGCAGTAAACTGCAAACCTAAGCGACCATTCAGGAACTGAATGTCGGCGCCCCCCTCAATTTCCTCTTTAATTTCAGGACGTACATTTTGGTTTCCGATGCGATTTTGAGGAGCAAAGCCACCGCCAGTGTATACAACCGGCTGATACACGGTGAAGCGCTCGTAAGCACCGATGCCGGTAAGGTTACCTGCGCGTCCGTATGAACCACGCAGCTTCATGGTGTTCATCCACTTAGAGATCTTGCTGTTCTGCCAGAAATCTTCATCGCTGATATTATAACTCACACTTGCTTTGGGATAGAAGATGTTACGCACATCGGCACCAAAAGCACTGGATCCGTCGTAACGGCCAGCGATTGTCAAATACAGCTTGTCTTTGTAATTCACGGTTTGCTGTAAGAAATATCCCCAAATCGATTGCTCGCTTCTGCTCTCCTGTGGCAAAGAGAAAAGGTTTTGCGCTGCGCGAATCGTACGAACGATGGGGAGCAGATCACGACCTTCCTGTGCAGTAAATGAATTTTTGATGTACTGTACAGTATATCCTGCAGTAGTGTTCAGCTGGAAGTTTTTACCTGCGCTGTATTTGTATGAAGCGATGTAATCACCTGTCCACTGAAAATAATTCAAGTTGGCATAGCTCACATAACCATCGGGGAAGAAGCCGGCAGCCACGAGTGATTCGTAAGGCATACGGGGCTGAATGGTATTACCTGATTGAGCATAGGTATCAAAACCATTGGTCAGATCCAGCGTTAAGCCCTTGATGGGTGTAAGTGTAAGCTTCACATCAGAAAGATTTCTGTTTACTTCCTGACGAATATCATAGGTTTCAATTACCGTGAGCGGATTCACACGCAGCAGTTCTACGTGCTGTAATCTGCCGGCAGCATCGCGCTCAGCAATGTTCCATACGTTGTCGGTAATGGTCATGGTGCTGATAGGCGAGAAAAAGTTGTTTCCGTTTGGCAGATCCTTGGAACGCGAATTGGAATACAAGGTACCGCCCGATAGTTTTGCCCAGCTGGCCAACGTAAAGTCGGTTCTGAGTTTGAAACCATAACGCTGGAAATCGGTATTGCGGATGATCCCATCGTTTTTTGTGTAGGAAGATGAGAAGTAGTAAGAACTCTTATCGTTACCACCCGAAACAGAAAGGTGATTATCGGTACCCATAGAAGAGTTGAAAATAAAATCCTGATAATCGAAGCGGGTTACTGCATATTTCTCCTGATCGAGGCGACCACCGAGTGAAGCAGGACCGGTACCGGGCACTGCAGCTTGGTTAGGACGTAGGTTGGCAATCATGGTTAGACGATCGCCTACCGTAGAATAACGTGTATTACCCGGAATACCAAAACGCACCGGCTCGTTATTCATCTCCCATCTTCTGCGTAAGCTGTTGTGCTGCGCACTGGTAGTAAATGATACACGTGGTTTACCAGAGCGTCCCTTCTTGGTGAAGATTTGTACCACACCATTGGATGCCCGTGAACCATAAACAGCGGCAGCAGCTGCACCGTTGATGACTTCTATTCTTTCAATATCGTTAGGGTTGATGTCAACCAAGCGGTTGGCACCTGCCTGAATACGTGAACCCTGCGCATCGGCATTCAGGTTTACTACGTTGGCAGAGCTGTTGTCAACGATTACTCCATCTACAATGTAAAGTGGTTCAGAAGAACCGAAGATAGAACCAACCCCACGCAAGCGTACGGAAATACCACCTGCAGGATCGCCGGAGTTTTGCGTTACCTGTGCACCCATTACCCTACCACTCAGCATGGCACTGAGGTTTTGTGCACCAGTATTTTGCAACTGCTTGGCGCTGATGGTTGAAATAGAGTTACCGAGCTGACGCTTGGATGTTCTTCCCAGCGTACCGGTTACTACAACCTCATCCAAACCAAGCGCATCTTCCGTTAAGCCAGCGTTCACAGTATAGCTGCTTTCGCCGGAGGTAATGGTGAGCGCTGCAGAAGCGGCTTTGTAGCCCACTCCAGAGAAATCTACCGTGTACTTACCGGGCTTCAGCTCGGCAAGAATAGTGTAATTGCCTTCGGCATCGGTAGAAGCACCAAAATTGGTGTTGCGCACCACCACCGAAACGTTCGACAATGCAGCGTTACCGGTAGCGGTAACTTTACCGGAGATTCTTACCTGTGCCTGCACCCATGACGTTGCGAACGTCATCAGCACGAGCATCAGCAGGAATCTTCCGCTGCTTTTTGATCTGACTTGTTTTTTCATATCGCGGTTTTTATGGTTTAAAAATGGTTTACAAAATGTTTAGTCCAGCCGTTTTATACGGCTGCAATATCATATCATCAGCAGGCAGTTCAGAAATCAGGGCATCAATTTCATCCAGTCCGCAAATCTGAATCCGCTGATGTGTATTTATTTTTTCTGAAATCGTCAATGCAATGGTTCTACCTGCCGATGCAATCATCGCTTTCTTCACCTGTACTACATCCCAGTCATTATCAGTTACTCCATGTGTAATATCAATGGCATTGATGCCCAAAAAACACAGGTCGGCACTGATGGCGCTAACCTTTTGAATGGCTTCTCCGCCAATGGTAATCTTTGAACTTTTGGAAACTTTATCACCAATTACAATCAGTTCGATATTGGGATGCTGCAAGTATTCAATCGCAGCAGGCAAACTGCCTGTAATAAATGTTGCACGCAACCCTTCCGGCAAAGCTTTTGCTAATTCTATAATGGTGGTTCCACCCGTGGTAAGCACAAACATACCATCCTCAATTAGCTGGGCTGCTTTGTATGCAATCAGTTTCTTATTGTCTTGCGCATACACCTGACCATTGTGCAAAGAGCTGTTGAAAGAACGCGATAAAGCACCGCCATGCACTTTCATGATTTTCCCCAGCTCCGATAATTCCAGTAAATCGCGACGAATGGTATCTTCCGAAACTTTCATCTGCACGCTGAGGTCAGATGAAAGTACACGATTGTGTAAATTCACTTGATGAAGAATATAAGCTTGGCGTTCCTTCTTAAGCATTCCTAATGGCAAGTCGTTTTGGAAAATACAGGCGTAAGTTAAACAGATAATCAAAAAACCGCACATTCACGCATTATTTTTTTTCTAAATTGCATAAATTGGCATACAAAACCTTACAATAAGCGCAAACCAACCCCATGGCTTTCAACCGAAATCTGCAACAACTCTCGCACATTGCCGCTAAAGAAACCCGCATGATCCTGGGTTTAATGAGCGGTACCTCGGTGGACGGATTAGACATCGCACTTTGCCGTTTTAGGGGCAACGGACCAACAACTCAAATGGAACTGATTGATTTTGAAACCATTGCATATGCCCCTGATTTCAGAGCGGAGATCAAAACCATTTTTTCCAAAAAGCAGATCGACTTTGAAAAGCTTTGTCTGCTTAACCCCTGGGTAGCCACGCAACAATCGGCACTGATCCTCGCATTCCTCAAAAAAAGAGGCATAGAGGCAGCTGAAATTGACCTGATTGCAAGTCATGGACAAACCGTTTACCATGCTCCGAAAGCACTACATCAACAGACAAAATTTGGGAATGCAACGCTGCAAATCGGCGATGGCGATCATATGGCTGTAGTAACCGGCATCATCACCATCAGTGATTTTCGACAAAAACATATTGCCGCAGGTGGCGAAGGTGCTCCGCTAGCAGTGTATGGCGATTATCTCATTTTTTCTAAAGCCGGCGAGGATCGCATCATGCTGAACATGGGCGGCATTGCAAACTTTACCTACCTACCCGGAAATTTACATGCGCATGAAGTTTTTTGTACCGATACCGGGCCCGGAAACACGCTGATGGATGCGTGGATACATGAACATTTTCCCGATCAATACTTTGACAAAGACGGAAGACTCGCCTCAGAAGGAAATATCCATGCTGCGTTACTTGCCGCATTAAAAGATCATCCTTTTTTTGAGCAGCCTTTTCCCAAAACCACCGGACCAGAACTTTTCAATCTTGCCTACCTCAACGCAGCCCAACAAAAAAGCAATACCACCGATTTAAGTATTGCCGATGTGATGGCCACACTCAATCGCTTTACTGCCGAAACCATTGCTGAGAGTGTGCTGAAGCTAGATGTTGCACACGCAGGCGCGCATCTCTATGCCAGTGGTGGAGGTATGCATAACATTGTTTTAATGCAACATCTGCGTGATTTACTACCTAAGCTTTCCTTTCACCGCACTGAAAATTTGGGCGTACACCCCGATGCGAAAGAAGCAGTTTTATTTGCTGTACTAGCCAACGAATGCATTGCAGGCGGTAATGTTTCTTTTGGTGATCGACCGGGTGTTCCGAATATTACGATGGGGAAAATCAGTTTTCCCTGGTAAGCATGGCACGCGATTCCTGTTGGTTGAGATGCTCCTGAAAATCTGCCAATCCTTTTTCAAATACCGGTCCCCAAATTTTATCGGCAAATATGCCATAAAAGCGCTCCCAAGGATACCAGTGCAGCTGATACTCCATAAACCAGATGAGTTCAACACCATTGCCGGATTCTATTGTACGAATGCGAAATCCCCCTTTAGCCGGAGCGATATCTTGAAACTCATACAGCAGACCAATCTCTTCTGCATTGGTTTTTACAATGCGAATCGTTCCCTGATTTTTTTTATCGGCACCCGCCCATTGAAAGCTAGCACCTGCACCCTTTCTGCGCTCACTGCGTGTTACAGTAGCCGTTGAATCGTATTTAGTCCAAGGCATCCAGGCCTCCCAGCCATCCACATCTTGCAGCGACGCATATACCGTTTCGTAGGATTGCGAAAGCAGTATGCCACGCGAAATTTTTACGGTGGAGGGAATGATGAGGCCCATTACGAAAAGCAGCAATGCCAATCCGAAGAAACCAACAACAAGCAGTTTAATGTTACGAATCATAATACAATTTATTCCCAGCGAAAAACCCGCACCGCCAATGCGTAAATACCAATGCCCCATGCCAACAATACAGCTAGTTCTGTGCCGCACTGATACAAATGCGCACCCTCAAAAGCAATATTACGCATGGCATTATTTAAATGTGTAAGGGGTAGTGCATTGCAAAGCGGCTGCAGCCATGATGGAAAATTTTCAATAGAGAAAAAAGTTCCTGAAAGCAAAAATTGCGGCAAGGTGACCAGGTTGGCAAAAGGCGGAATCGTGCTTTCGTTTTTTGCCAGTCCGCTCACCACAAAACCAAAACCCATAAAAACAATGAGCCCGATGATACTCAAAAGCAACAACTCCAAAAATGTAAGCATGCCGTTCACCAGTGTGAACTTAAAAATAAAATGTCCTGCCAGTAGAATAACTACTGCAGTAAGCATTCCGAAAGCAACGCGACTAATGCCTTCTCCAAAAACAATATAGGCGCGACGTATAGGCGTTGCAAAAAAGCGTTTTAATATCAGCTGGTTTCTAAGATTAAAAAACAAAAAAGCCACACCAAATACACCCGAGCTTAACAATGAAAAGCCCAACTGTCCGGGTAATATAAAATCAATACTCCGATAAATTCTTCCCTGAATCATAGGCATCTGTCGTATTTCAGCAAAATGGTTTTGCTGCGTTGCCGCTGCCGCATCCAATACAGCAATCATTTCACGCAAGGCTGATTGAAGCATACCAATACGATCAACCGATGCAGTGGACGACTGCAACTCCAAACGATATTTGGGCATAACGCCTTCCGGCATTTTGACAATGCTGACAATAGCCGTGATTCGACCTTTGGTAAGCTCGTTTTGCAATGCCGCAAATGGCTTTTCTACCACTTTTATATTCCGATCGCTCAGCAGCATGCGATACATCGCATTTGCGGTATCGGAATCAGGCGCAAAAGCAATTTTTAACACCGGACTAGTACTGCCAAGCAAACCAAAAACCACGATGAAAATGAGCGGGAAGCCAATACCGAAGATGATGGCAGAAGGACTACGCAGAATAGCACGCATGCTCCCCTTGGTTACCGCCAGCATGGCCCGCCATTGACTATAAGATTTGCTCATGAATGAGGAATTGCATTACAAAACTATCTGTTTATTTCCATTCGTGCTGTTCAGCTGCTTTTTCCGACTTTTGAAGCATGAACCTACACAGCGTTTTTCTGTTGCTGGGCAGCAATTTGGGCGACCGCGAAATCATGTTGCAAAGAGCCGAATCAGCTATTGCACAACATGACATTATAGTTATTCGCCGCTCGGGTTTGTATGAAACGGCAGCTTGGGGCATTACAGATCAACCGGCATTTTTAAACCAGGTATTACTAGTAGAAACAAAGCAAGACCCTGAAACACTTATGCAAACGATGCTGGAAATTGAGCAGTCGCTGGGAAGAGCGCGGAAAGAACGGTACGGGCCGCGCAGCATTGATATCGACATTTTATTGTTCGATGCGCTCGTGTATCATTCTTCCATCGTTACCATTCCGCATCCGGCCATGCAGGAAAGAAGATTTGTACTCACGCCGCTCGCAGAGCTGGCACCCGACCTGATCCACCCTGTTTTTCAGCAATCGGTACAGGAATTGTTATCGCATTGCAAAGACGAGCTGCCCGTAAAAAAAATCAGCTGAGCACGCGTTTTATGATCTACCTGATTCACTTACGCGGATCTAAGAACAATTCATTTTCTTTGTCGCAGGATCTAATACATGAAACATCAGTTCATCACCATAGAGGGAAATATCGGCGCAGGCAAAACCACACTTGCACATTTACTTTCGGAGCGCCTCAACGCACGACTCATTCTGGAAGAATTTGCCGACAACCCCTTTCTTCCCAAATTTTACGAGAACCCGCAGCAGTATGCCTTTCCGCTGGAGCTGTTTTTTATGGCGGAACGTTACAAGCAACTGAAGGAGCTAATACATGCACAAGATTTGTTTTCATCGGTCACCCTATCCGACTACCTTTTTACCAAATGTCTGCTATTTGCCAAAGTGACTTTGCCAGAAGATGAGTACAAACTCTATCAACGTTTGTTTGATATTATGTATCAACATTTGCTGCAACCCGATTTGCTGATTTACCTGCATGCGCCGGTAGAAAAACTACAGCAAAATATCCGAAAGCGCAACCGCCCTTATGAACAGAATATTCCAGACGACTACCTGTTCAACATTCAGGAAACCTATACGCAGTACATCAAACAACACGACATTAAAACACTTTATATTGATGTTACGCATGCCGACTTTTTGGAAAACCCACTTCATTTAGAAACCGTATTGGAAGCCCTTCAAAAAGATTATGCGCCCGGGCAACATTATATCACGCTGCCTGCATAATGCCATAAGCTCATGAATCGTTTACAAGCACTGCAGTTTCGCGAATTCAGAAATTTTGTGATTGCACGCTTTTGCTTTGTAGTAGGCATGCGTATGGTGGGGGCACTGGTAGGCTGGTGGATTTACGAACTCACGCAAAGCAAGCTGGCATTAGGATTGATTGGACTAGCCGAAGTGGTGCCTGCCGTTTCGCTGGCACTCTATTCAGGGGTCGTGATTGATCGCAGTGAAAAGCGCAGTCTGCTGGTAAAAACCATCTCCCTCTACTGCGTTACTTCACTCCTACTGCTTTTTATCTCTACCACTTACTTCAAAGAGCAGTTTGGAACATCTGCCATGTTAATCGGCATTTATGCTGTCATCTTTTTCACCGGTACCATTCGTGCTTTTTCGGGGCCGGCATTCGGTGCTACACTCGGACAGCTGGTACCGAAGGATGTTTTACCCAACGCGGCAGCGATTAATACTGGCGTTTGGCTTACTGCCTCCGTGATGGGACATGCAGGTGCCGGTTTTCTGATCGCTTTTGTTGGATATACCGGCACATTTGCCGTAGTACTTACGTTGGTTTTCATTGCTGTGCTGATGCTAACGAGCCTGGATGCAAAGCCGCCTGTACATGGCAACCTGCAAGAACAAAGAACCTGGGAAAGTGTGAAGGAAGGATTGCGGTTTGTGATGCATGAAAAAGTACTTCTTGGTTCGCTTACGCTCGATTTGTTTGCCGTACTTTTTGGAGGGGTGGTAGCATTGATTCCAGTGTTCGCAATCGATATCTTAAAAGTGGGCCCTATTGGTTTCGGCTGGCTTAATGCAGCAACTGATATCGG
>CAZDGV010000038.1:0-13931 GCA_964505195.1 uncultured Chitinophagaceae bacterium | reverse complement strand
AGCTGTGCACGGATATACTTTTTGTTCATACACTGGTGTAGCCTGAGCATAATATGCTTCGCCAGCTTTTCATTGATTGTAGCAAGCCGATGTAAATCGTCCATGCCCATTTCAAATGCCTTGTAAATGGCCTCCGGGTTATTGCCCAGCTCAATAATGATATTTTCCTTTTCGCCTGTTAAGCGATCTTCTTCCAAATCCACAAAATCATCCATAATAAGAATTGGCCTGGCCACGGCATACCAGTAAGGCAAAAATACTTTCACCCATTCATCTGACACATTCAGATCAGTCAAAGTAAACAGAAACATATCAGATCGAGCCAGGGATGCATGATGCCTATCAAATTCAAAATAGGCAGGCATATTGCCTGAAAGAAAGGAAAATAAATCCTGCGCTAAATGATGCTGTTTTACCCTATCAGCCAACAAAAGCTTACAGGCCTGCAAAAAGGCAGGCAAATCGATGAATCCGTTTTCATAGCGACTGAGCAAATCAAAGCCTGCTTCCATTAAAGCAACATGCGCATCGTTAAGCAGATCTGTTTTATCAACCCCCATTTTGAACTGCAAATCATATACCAGCGGAATCGTTAGCGTACCAAACCCTGCAGACAAATAAATGTGCTTCCCCTGCCAGAATAGATTCTGCTTTGGCACAGGGCGCTGGTTTGCAAAATAATTTGCAATTTCTTCATCAACACCCATATCATGGTGAAGCATATGAGCTGTCACAACCATAGGGAACTATATTTAAGGTGTTCGTTGAATTTCTTCGGTATATCGGATCGCCATATTGGAAACCGAATCCAAAATCACCTTTAATCGATCGGGCCGCGCTAAATAATAAGTATAACTCTTAAAAAAATCTTGCCTGTTCATTGCATGTGAAGAAAATACCTGTTGATACTTTTCTGCGTCAGAGAGAAGTGATTCTACCTTCCCGTTTTTTAAAACTTCGGCCTGGGTAAGGCCGTTTGCGCGCAATAAATCCCAAACCACCATTTGCATTTCAGCCTCAGAAAGAACGTCATGGGAAGTCGCGCCGCGACATGCAACAAGTAAAAAGATCATCCATGAAAAAAGATATCTCATTTTAAATCCTGTTTATAGCGAGCCGCATTTGCAATATCAATTCGGGATAATATGTCGCGCGCCCTTTGTTTTACATCAACAGGCGCCTTTTTGAAAACATTGATCAGCTCATCTGCCTTGCCGAGCAGAAAAAACTGCAGTATCATCAAATTCGGTATGTCTTTATGCAGATTTTCAAGATAAATCAGCGCATTCATCATCGCATCTCTAGCGGCTTGCTCGTCTTCATACATCATATCAAAGCCCCGCCGGTAGTAGCTGTAATATACATCGTGCATCACCGCATATCGGCTATTGATAAAGTTTTCTGCTAGCCAATATCGGTTTCGGATACCGTCAAAAGATTTCCAGCCGGTAATATAGCGTGCATCCGGAGCATTGTTTACAATGTTAAGCGCCGATTGAAAATAGGGATCTCCCCCTCTTTGTGTAAACGAATCGTTATCTGCACCTAAAATAACATACACATAAAAAGCAAATACAGCTGTTAAATTGGAAATGAGGGGATCACCAGTGCTGACTCTGTTTTCATTGAATTCCATGGGCTGAAATTCAACATATCGAAATGAAACGGCTGGATCCTGAAAATTGATGATGGGCGATAAATAATTTGCACTATATACCGGACGCCCGGCCTGAACGGTAAGTGTTGCCTCATATACATTCAACTCGGGCGTGCGTTCGAGATTTAGCAAAAAACTGCATTCAATTCTTTCTGTAGGCTTATAGGTAAGCTTTGTCCATTTTCTGTTATTCAAGAAGTTTTGAAGCGAAGTTTGAAGTGTCTGAAAAATCTTACGATCAACCGTGGTAGGCATTCGGTTCGATAACACGGTAACACGGGCATTCAACTCCTGTGCGTTCATGCGAAAAAAACCTGTGCATAATATAAGCAGTATCAACAATTGGCGCATATAGAATTATCTGCAGATAAAGTTAAGCATGTAAGTGCCAATTTCATAAGGTACTTGGAAAAATGATTCAATACTTAAATGGCTAGAGAAAATAAAAAAGGCGGTCAAAAGACCGCCCAAGTAGGTATACGCAAAATCAATTAGGAGAAGAGATCGTTCTCCGGCTTGCGGTAATAAACTTTATCTTCTAGAAATTCTTGCGTTGCAAGCAATGCAGGGTTGGGCATTTTTTCATACGCTCTGGAAATCTCAATCTGCTCTTTGTTTTCATGAATTTCCTCCAGGCTGTCGGTATGGCTGGCAAACTCTTCCAGCTTGTTATGGAGTTCTTCTTTTAAAGCAATATTGATTTGATTTGCTCTTTTGGCAATTACAGCGATCGACTCATAAACATTACCTGTTTTTGACTTAATCTCTGCGATGTTCTTCGTTTCAGCAACATTGCTGGTATGGGCGCTAATCTTTCTTAACAGTTTGCTCATTTTGTAATACTTTTAAATTGTTTTGTGTAAGGTTGAAATATTTTTCTGCTTCTTTTAAAAACTTGCTTTCAGGAAATCTGTCGACAAAATCGTAATACTCCGAAATAACCTGTCCGTAACGCTCTTGCTGCTTGGTTTCAATGCTCATTAAAGCATATTCATAATACGATTTTATCACCATCAACTTATACTCATCTGCGCGTTTCGATTCTGGATAATGGTTCAGCAGGTTGGTAAAGGTAATCGCCGCTGCTCTAAACGATCCGACATTGTAATAGAGTTCAGCACTTTTAAATTCCTTTAGCTCCAGCTTTTCAAAACACTGATCAATCATATCCTTTGCCTCTTGCACCTTGCCCGACTCAGGATAGGTATTGATAAACGCCTGCATATAGCCGATCGTTTTTTGTGTATTGGATTGATCGAGCTCTATTTTAGGCGACTGCTTGTAAAAGCAGAGTGCTCGCATAAAATCGACCTCTGCCGCACGTGGGCTTTTGGGGAATGCATCGAGATATCCTTTAAATAGATTCTCTGCATCCATATAACTGCGCAGGTAGTATGCACAATGTGCATACTTATAAAAAAGATCTTCAAAGCGGGGATCATTTTTCAGCAGTGGATACAATTCTTCAAAGAGTATCTGTGCCTTACTGTATTTTTTTCCCGCATAAAACTTCTCAGCCATCCGCAGCTTGTATTCTACATCCTTGCTTTTCTGGATCTTGGTAACGCTGTTTTTAGAACAGCCTGCCATGATAATGATCAAAGCGAACCACAAACCAATTCTGGCAATCGAATTCATAGAGGATGGCAAAGATAATTATTTCAGGGCAATTTACACCGGAATCAAATTAGCTCAAAACCAGCTCATTACCCTACCGATGTCCATAAAAAAGGCCCCATGAATTTCATGAGGCCTTTAAACAAGTTAGAATGTATTATTTCTGCTCAGCGCGAAGCTCAACTACAGAAGGATCACCTTCGCTGCAGTCGTATTGAGCAGCTACGCGATCAGCGCTAATGCCCTGAGATTCAACCAGGTACTTCACAATTGCATCTACGCGCTTCTGACCAAGTGCCTGGCCGCTCTTGCTCTTTGCAGCACTGCCGCATACTACAAGTTTACAATTTGGCTGGCTGCGCATTGAAGAAGCTACGCTGTTCAGCAATGCTTGTGCTTCTGCACCAAGTGAAGTGGCACCGCCCTTGAAGTTGATAGAAGGAAGATCTACCAGCTGGCAAGCGTTGCTGGTCATACCTACTGCATTCTTACAGCAAGCAGGATCCGGACACTTACCAACGCCATCTGTATCAACAGGCTGGCAATAGGTAGGAGTAACCAATTCTTTGTCTTTGCAATCAGGAACACCATCGCCATCTGTATCGCGACTAACACCATGTGTATCTACAGGGCAACCTGCAGGTGTGTTGGGTTCGCGATCAAACTGATCTGCAACACCATCGCCATCTGCATCATCCAATACAGGCTTGGGTAACTTCATGTGACGGGGAGCGTTAAGCTCATTGTATGCATAGTCCAGCGGATTCATCCACCAGAGTGGCTCAACAGATTTAGCACCCAGGTTAAAGTTCAATTGAACGCTAGTATAGTGCCATGCATCGTAATCACGTGTAAGTGATGCATTTCCAAGAGGAGCTTCCTGCCAACGCTGACCATCGAGCAAATCATCCTTTACGGCAGTGAACTTGTGCTCGAGTGCAAGGTTAAGGCGCTTGCTCAGCTTGTAAGCAACACCGGCACCAACAGAAACCGAAGGACGCATGGTCATGTTGAACAAAGAACCGCTCTTTCCGTTTGTTTCAGCATCTGTTTCGTAAGTGCCATCCAGCACCGCTTTCAGGTCTTTACGAATGGTATTGCGGTTGCTATATTCATTACCGCCGCGGTTAGCAGCAGCAATTGCATTGAATGCGCTTCTGTAAGGATTGCCATTCGCATCCAGCGCATCGATAGATGTGCTGTAAAGGAATGTTCCCAATCCACCGAAACCATAAAGAAGGAATCCGGAATTAGATTTATGAAAACGTACGTTGTTCAGTGTAATTACACCCTGCAACGAAAGGTCATGCATAACGGTGCGGAAATTATAATATACCGCATCTGCATTCAGGTAGGTATAAGGGACAGGGTTGGCTGAACTATAGCTCGGGCTAGTGTAGGTCATTTTGGTTCCGTTGGCGAGGTTCATATCGCGTGGACCATTGTAACGTGCATTCCAAGCAGGATTGCTACCGAAATTCAAAGCAGACAAATAGTTCAAACCACGTGCAGTAGCATAGCTGTACTGACCACGGAGAGAGAAGATATATCCGAGTGATTTACGAACATGCAGGTCAATACCCAAATTAGGTAAACGCGCAGGAACATCACCAGAAATAGATGAGTTGCCTAAACCAATACCAACTTCCCACTGATTGCGGGGCATTGCGGGGAAAGGATACTGGTTTTGAAGAAATTCACTGTGTTGTGCTTTTCCACTTTTGGGGATCAAGGAGGAGTCTTTCCAGTCATAGCTTTGAGAGAACGCTGTGGAACCAATGAAACAGAGGATAGCCACGAGCGCAAGGTTCAGTTTGCTTGCCATAGTTGTTTAATTAAGTTTAAGATAAACCTGATGAGGGCAAAAATATAGGAAAATACCTTAAAAATCAAAATTTTTAACCCCCTTTTGCCTGTACATCAGGAACAAAGACCAGCCCTTTGGGTAAAATGTTGCTTTGCGGCACCAGAATTTTTAAATAGCACTATCTGATTGTATCTTGCCGGCGGATGAATACCATGGATCATATACAGCAACTCCTTGATTCCGAACTCCGTGAATTTGAATCTACCTTTAAAAAAAGCGTGAAAAGCAGAACAGCCCTGCTGGATCGTATCATGCAATATATTATCAAAAGAAAGGGCAAGCAGGTTCGTCCGATGTTTGTACTGCTGAGCGCACGTCTTTTCGGACCTGTAAAGGAAAGTACCTATCGCGCGGCAGCCCTGGTAGAATTGCTGCACACCGCCACCTTGGTGCACGATGATGTGGTGGATGAGTCCTTAGAAAGAAGAGGTTTTTTCTCCATCAACGCCCTCTGGAAAAACAAGATTGCCGTGCTGGTGGGCGACTACCTGCTGTCCCGCGGACTCCTACTTTCACTTGAAAATGAAGATTTTAAGATTCTAAAGCTGCTTTCCGAAGCGGTACAGAAAATGAGCGAGGGCGAACTCCTGCAGCTGGAAAAGGCAAGGGGACTGAACCTGGACGAGGATATTTATTTCGAAATTATTCGCAACAAAACCGCCTCCCTCCTTTCCTCCGCCTGTGGCGCAGGTGCCTGGTCGGGCACCGAGGATGAAGCAATCACTCAAAAAATGATGCTCTTTGGAGAGAAAGCGGGAATTGCTTTCCAAATTAAGGACGACCTGTTCGACTATGGAAGCGCCTCGGTAGGAAAACCTACAGGAAATGATATCCGTGAAAAAAAGGTAACCCTGCCGCTGCTGTACACGCTCAATAACGTTAGTGGCGAAAAAAAGAGAGAGATGATTTACATCCTCAAAAATGAAAACAGAAAGAAAAAATACATTCAGCAAATCATTGATGAAGTACAACAGGCCGGAGGTATTGGTTATGCCACAGAACGCATGAATGCATATCGTGATGAAGCCATTGACTTGCTGAATCATTTTGAAAAGAATACCTATCGGGATGCACTGGAGCAACTGGTGCGCTTTACCACCGATCGCAACTATTAAGCCCTTTGCTAAAACGCTGGACCATACCCGCTGCCGATGAGCAATCCGTTCGTACCCTTTCGGAAACACTCAAAATACACCCTGTCATTTGTCGCATGCTCGCACAACGCGGCATTGCATCCTTTGAAGATGCAAAAGCATTTTTTCGTCCGGAAAAAACTGCACTCCACAGCCCCTGGCTGATGAAGGATATGGACAAAGCGGTGGAAAGAATTTTGAAAGCATTCGCAGAGCAGGAAAAAATATTGGTTTACGGCGATTACGATGTAGATGGCACCACCAGTGTAGCGTGCATGTATCAGTTTCTGTGCGCTTCATACAAGAAAGAAAACCTCGACTACTATATTCCCCACCGCTATCGCGAAGGTTATGGCATTTCCAAAGAAGGCATCCGCTTTGCGAAAGAAAATGGATTCACATTGATCGTTGCGCTCGACTGCGGCATTAAATCAGTTGCACTGATTGAAGAAGCACAAGCGATGGGAATAGATTTTGTCGTGTGCGACCATCACCTGCCAGATGCTGAATTACCGCCAGCGGTTGCCATCCTCAATCCTAAGCAAAGCGATTGCGGTTACCCTTATAAAGACCTCTGTGGCTGCGGCGTTGGCTTCAAATTAATTTGTGCACTTGCAGAAAAACAAAACCTTTCACTCGATCTTTTTGCCTTCCCCTATTTGGATTTGATAGCAACCGCTATTGCCGCTGATATTGTACCCATTACTGGCGAAAACAGAATACTTGCTTATCATGGGTTGCTGCAGGCCAACAGCAAACCCTCTTTGGGCATTGCCGCATTGATGCAACTGAGCGGCATGAAAACACCCGTACAAATTCACAATCTGGTGTTCATGATTGCACCGCGGGTAAACGCAGCCGGCCGAATGGATGATGCAAAAAAAGCGGTTCAGATGTTTATCGCTTCCTCATTGGAAGAAGCCATGCATTATGCCGAGATGCTGCACGCCGACAATGACGACCGCAAAGAAAGAGACAGCAGCATTACCGCCGAGGCGCTTGAAATAATTCAACAAAGCACCGCATTGCAACAACGCAAATCGACCGTACTTTTTCAACCGCATTGGCATAAAGGCGTTGTGGGGATTGTAGCATCCCGACTCACTGAACACTACTATCGGCCCACCATTGTTTTAACACAAAGCGGGGAAGTACTTTCGGGCAGTGCGCGCAGTGTTGCGGGTTTCAACCTCTACGAGGCCATTCATACTTGCCGCGAACACCTGATTGGCTATGGCGGTCATTTCGCTGCGGCAGGACTCACGCTCGCGCCGGAAAAACTGAACGACTTTACAGATGCTTTTGAAGCAGCCGTTGCCTCCCGCATTGAACCCGAAATGCTGATACCTGAAATTGTGATTGATGCTGAAATTGATTTCAAAGACATCCAAATGCCTTTTTACAATATTCTTCAGCAGATGGAGCCTTTTGGTCCGGAAAACATGAAGCCGGTTTTTCTCTCCCGACGCGTACGCGATAAAGGCTTAAGCAAAGTAGTAAAAGAAGAACATCTGCGCTTTGTACTACAACAAAACAATATAACCCTTACGGGTATCGCCTTCGGAAAAGCACATATGCTTCCGCTTTTACAACAAGGACCGGTAGATATTGTGTACCACATGGAAAAGAATGAGTACAACGGAAATACCACCCTGCAACTTAAAGTGCTCGATTTTAGACCATCGGAAAACTAACTCCCTTTTACGATGTGATGATTCATCGTAAAGCCCGGCTCCTCAGCATGTACTAGAAATAAAAGCTGCTGAAAATGAATTTAGCTTACTTAAAATAGTATGCTGCAATTAGGCCCTCCCCCCAATTAAATGGAGCACAAAAGGCGAAAACGCAGCTTTAGCATCTTTTTCATACTCACTGCATCATTGAAAATTTTTCAATTCAAACCCAGCCCGTAAACCAACACCGAAAACGAAAAAAATAATTAAATGTTAATTCTCAAAGAATGAGCATAGATTGAATAGCGATGTTCTATTTTACCCCTTCAAATCAGATTGTAAAAACAAATAAAATGAAACATATTCATTCGCTATTTTTAGTTGCCATCATTGCTTGCTTTTTCTTCACTGCATGTAGCAATATGAGTAACGATATTGAAAACAAGCTCAATGAGCTGAAAAGCAAAACAGAATCTTTGGATTCTACCATCAACAAAGAAGTGAACAAAGTATTAACCCTCGACTCATTAATCAGCAGTGAGAATGAAAAAGTAAAGAAACTCGACTCGCTAATTAATAAAAACACTTCGAAACTTGATTCCATCACAAATGGCAAAACAAAACTTATTGAGCAGATCATTAAATAATAAAAAATTACACCCATATGAAATGCCCAAACTGTAATGCTATCCTTGTAATGACCGACCGAAGCGGTATTGAAATTGACTACTGCCCCGATTGCAGAGGTGTTTGGCTTGACCGTGGTGAACTTGATAAAATCATCGAGCGATCCACTCAAAATGTAAAACATGAAAAACCCGATCATTATTCTGAAAAACAACGTTACCCTTCAGATAAATATCACTACAAGAAAAACAAGGGGCTGCTAGGGGACTTGTTTGATTTTTAGCATGATATCTGGACTACACGTAAGCACCCATTGGCTATACTTAACCCTGTAATTTTATCCTTTAAATGCCGCTGGATATAACGGGGCGTTGAACTGCTCCCAAGCGCGGCCAAGGCCTGCAATCCTGATCCCCGGCCTTGGTCGCACAAATACGGACACTCCTTCGTGCCGGCTCGGCTGCACTAAGCCTGGGCACTGATACACGGAACCCTGATTTAACAGATTCATTTTCAGTTTTTTATCCCGCTTTTTGGAAGTGAACCGCTTCCGAATTATTTAAGGCGCTGAATTGTGTATTTATGGCCCCTTTTCCATACCTTTGCCGCCCGAATATTTTTTAATCTAAAACAGGGATCATGAACAATTATGAATTGATGGTGATTTTTACCCCTGTACTTTCGGATGAAGAGTTTAAAAACATCCAAAAAAAGTACACCGATTTCCTGGCCGGCCAAGGCGGGGAAGTTGTGCATTCCAATCCATGGGGACTAAAATCACTGGCGTATCCCATCCAGAAAAAAACCACTGGTTTGTACTGGGTGTTGGAATATAGTGCGCCATCCGACTTCAATCAGAAGCTGTTGGTTCAGCTTCAGCGTGATGAGCAAGTGCTGCGTCACCTCATTACTGTACTCGACAAATACGCCGTTGAGTACAATGCAAGAAAGAAAAGTGGCGTAAAGGCAGAAACTGAAAAACAGGAGGCTTAATCATGGCAAAGGCAAATGAAATCAAATACCTGACGGCCATCAAAACCGATAAGCCCAGGAAAAAGTATTGCCGCTTCAAGCGCTATAACATGCGCTACGTTGATTACAAAGACGTAGAATTTCTGAAAAAATTCGTGAACGAGCAAGGCAAAATGCTGCCCCGTCGTATTACCGGTAACTCGCTGAAATATCAGCGCAAGGTATCCGATGCCGTAAAAAGGGCAAGACAAATGGCACTGTTGCCTTACGTAACAGACCTTTTGAAATAAACTGTATTTAGTCACCATCCCTAATTGCTGCGGTAACGCGGCATGACAGTCACAATCAAAGATTGGGCACTGGGATCTAAAAAAAACAAAATGGAAGTTATCTTAATTCAAGATGTCAACAACCTCGGAGGCTACAACGAAGTAGTGAAGGTGAAAAACGGGTATGCTCGTAATTTTCTCATCCCCCGTAAAATGGCCATCGAAGCATCTCCTTCTAATTTAAAGCAACTGGAAGAACGCCTGAAAGTGCAGAAGAAGAAAGAAGAGAAAATGTTGGCGGAAATTAATCAGGTAATTGCCAAGCTGAAGGAAAGCCCTATCAAGCTTGCTGCCAAAACCGGTACCAGTGGTAAAATTTTCGGAAGCATTACAACCGTAATGATCAGCCGTGCCATTCGTGAGCAAAAAGGCTACGAAATTGATCGCAGAAAAATTCATCTGATCGATGATATCAAAGAACTGGGTGCTTACAAGGCGAAAATCGATTTCGCCAGCGGCCTGGAAACTGAAATCGATTTGGAAGTAGCGGCTGAAGCCTGATACCAAAAAACACAATTGTAAAGTCCTGCCTTTTGGCGGGACTTTTTTTTATCTTGAACCGACTAACGTATGCGCAACACTCCATTTGCTTTGATCATCTTACTCGGCATTGTGATGCTTTGCTTTTTTGCGTGCACAGCTCACCCTAATGGAAAAAGTGCTGCAATACAAGACACATTGCCCAAGCCTACTTACACGCAGGATGCAAGCATACCTGGTAATTTTAGCACACAAACCACCTTAACATTCGATAGTGCAGCTATTCCTGCTTTCATTGCAAAGTTTCCCGAGCTACGTTATTACAAAAAAGAAATGGAAGCATTTTACCATGGCAGGGATTATAGCTATGCCTGGTTTGATGGTGCAGGCATCATTGAACAAGCAGGGAATTTGTATAACCGACTCAACAACCTTACAGAAGAGGGCATTTCAGCAACAGTGCCTTATGCGGATGTTTTTAAAAAACTGATTGAAGGAGATACGGTGATGACAAGTAGCCCGCCAACGCAAACCATACTGGAACTGATGCTTACAGCGCAGTATTTTTTTTATGCAAAACACGTATGGACAGGCCTTGGTGAAAAAGGCATGCAGCAGGCACAATGGAATTTGCCGCGAAAAAAATTATCCTATGTGCAATTACTCGACTCGTTGCTGCGCGGTCCGATAACTGCATTTGAACAAACTGATCCCGTTTACTTTCAGTACACGCGCCTTAAAGCTGCATTAAAGAAATACAGTGTTGTTGAAAAAGCAGGCGGCTGGTCGATTATTCAATGGTCAAAGAAAAGCTATCGCCCCGGCGATAGCAGTGAAGAAATACGCATGCTACGCGAACGCTTATGGCAGTCTGATGATTTACCCTCAAACAACGGATCTGCTGTTTACGACGAAAGTTTGATACAGGGAGTTAAAAATTTTCAGCAGCGGCATGGCATAACGGAAGATGGCATTGCAAACAAGCATGTTCTAGAAGCACTCAATGTTTCCGTAAGCCAACGCATTCGTCAAATGATGGTAAACATGGAAAGAAGCCGCTGGCTGCCGGCAACCATACCGGACCGACACTTTATGATTAATATCCCTGCATTTACATTTTATGCTTACGAAAAAGATTCCGTAGCGTGGAGTATGAAAGTGGTGGTGGGCAAGGCCATTCACCAAACAGCAGTATTTAGCGGTAAACTCCAATTTGTAGTATTTAGCCCTTACTGGAATATTCCGCCGGGTATCATGGCCAAAGAAATATTACCTGCTCTCCGAAAAAACAGAAACTACCTGTATCAGCATCATATGGAATGGAACGGAAAGCAGATAAGGCAAAAGCCCGGGCCGGATAATGCATTAGGACTGGTGAAATTTATTTTTCCAAACAGTTATAATATGTATCTGCACGATACCCCCGCCAAAACCTTGTTTGAAAGTGATCAGCGTGCGTTTAGCCATGGTTGTATACGCGTTGCACAACCCAAAAAACTAGCTTCATACCTGCTAAAAGATCAGCCGGAATGGACTGAAGAAAAAATGGAAGAGGCGATGCATGCGGGTAAAGAACTTTGGGTAACCATCCAACATCCAGTGCCTGTATATATTACCTACTTCACAGCATGGGTTGACGAACAAGGGTCTATTCAATTCCGAAAAGACATTTATAACCGCGATGAGCGCCTGGCCGAAATGATGTTGGAAGCAGGGAATAAGAATTGACAAACGCTGCGCAATACATATCAATGCTTTTTTGAATTCGTTTTAATTGCATCTTTAATTCACCGTAGAAGTCTTTGCACTCAACATGCAGATAAAAGATTTACTTTCACCTGTAAACATTGAAGATGATACATTTACCGAAACCCAAATGGATCATTGGCACACTCGCGATATTGTACCTGCTGTCCATTAATGTGGACACAATGGATGTAGATGCATCGCAGTATGCCTCCATGAGCTGTGAAATGATGGAAAGCGGAAGCTACCTACAGGTATATGAGCAGGGAAGAGATTATCTCGACAAGCCGCCTTTTCTTTTTTGGATCACCAGTGTTTCGATGCAGATTTTCGGAGCAAATAATTTTGCATTTAAACTGCCTTCTATTCTTTTTGCACTGCTTGCTTTGTATGCCACTTATCGTTTGGCAAAGCTATACTATGAAGAAGCGATTGCTCGGCTCGCATTGGCGATGTTAGGAACTACTCAGGCACTGTTTCTCATTACCAACGATATAAAAACAGATACTATATTGATGGGTTGGGTGGCATTGTCGTTGTGGCAACTAGCCACCTGGGTGGAAACACAGCAAAAAAGATCATTTTTTCTGGGCTGCGCAGCCATCGCTTTTGGTATGATGACTAAGGGACCCATTGCGCTGCTTGTGCCGATTTTTGCAATGGGAGCGCATCTACTACTCTTGCGCCGTTTGAAACTGCTGCTCGAACCTGTATTACTGTTAGGCATTCTTGTAATTGCGATACTGCTGACCCCCATGAGCATCGGGCTATATCAGCAATTTGATCTGCATCCTGAAAAAACAGTAAACGGAACACAGGGCGTTTCGGGACTGCGCTTTTTTTACTGGACGCAGAGTTTTGGTCGCATTACCGGCGAAAGTGTGTGGAATAACGGTGCCTCTTTTACGTTCCTTTTTGAAAATTTATTGTGGGGCTGGCTGCCATGGACTTTTTTCCTGATTGCAGGACTACTGATGAAAATAGTAGCGCTTTTAAAGAACCGATTGCACTTGAAAAACGGTGAAGAAGCAATCAGTTTAGGAGGCTTTCTTATTACCTATTGCTCGCTTGCGATTTCAAAATTTCAATTACCGCACTATATCTATGTTGTATTGCCACTTGCGGCCATCATCAGTGCCAAGCCATTATATGCTTTACTCAAAGGTTCGATGCCACCGCTTTGGAGCCGCATCATGCTTGCAGGGCAATGGCTGGTGGTAACATTGCTGCTCGGCTTTCCTTTATTGCTAATTCTTTGGGTTTTCCCCGGCAAGGAGTGGCTACCCTGGCTCATTCTTTTTTGCCAACTCTGCTTTCTTATTTATGTGCTTTTAAGCAGACGCATCACACACAAAGTGCTGCTTGCATCATTTATCGCAATCATTGGTTTTAATGTACTGCTAAGCACCTGGTTTTATCCAAATCTTTTACGCTATCAGGCGAGTAATAATGCAGGACGTTTTGTAAAGGAACAAGGTGTTCCAGCAGGAAAGTTTGTGATGTACCAATACCAGGGCAACAAGCACAGCGTGCATTTTTACAGCAGGCAGGTAGTAAAGCAAATCAACCATCTCGATTCGATTGCGACAGGCACCTGGATCCTTACAGACAGAAATGGAAAAAAAACAATAGAAGATTCAGAGAAAAATTTTGAGCAGATGAAAGCAGGGCCGGATTTTCATGTTTCAATGTTGACGCCTGCATTTCTAAACGCAAGAACACGGCCAAACGTCCTAGATAGCTTTTATATTTTTCGGCTCAACAAATAAAGCTTCAGCGAAAAAGATTGTAACGTAAAATGCAGTAGATGGCGCGAAATCCATCTTTCCA
>CAZDGV010000037.1:0-13958 GCA_964505195.1 uncultured Chitinophagaceae bacterium | reverse complement strand
ACATTGAACTCATCGCCCAAAAATGCCTGGGAGAAGGATCTGCTCAATACGATTTGAAATACATCGCCCCGCATGCAAGAGGCAATACCCTTCTTCACCATTTCAATGTATGCAGCATCTGTTAAGCTGGAGCTTTCTTCTCCCTGCAATACAAAAGGAAACGCAGGCACATCTTTGCTGCGAATGATGCTTTCTAGCAAAGCGACTTCACTTTGCATGCCATCTATAACATTCTCGCATAGATAAAGTGCATCCTGATGGTGATGGATGGCAATCACATACTGATACAACCGATACCTCAACAATCCAATCGCATTTGTTTCGCTTTGCACCATTGGGATGTTTTCAAAAAAACGAACGGCATCGTAAGCAGTATAACCATACAAGCCCTGTGCAAATTTTGCTTCTTTATCGGCAGCAGGAAGCATTTCGAAACGCTGCATAAATGCTTTCAGCAATTCAGTTAATGGTACTCCTTCTATTGCTACTCTTTCAGGTTTTTGACCGGGCAATTTGTACTCAAGGGTTTGCGCGTCGAACACTTCTACTCCCGCAATAGCGTTGACGCAGATGAAACTCCAGCTGTTTTCGGCACTTTGTGTATCGGCACTTTCCAGCAAAAGTGTATCCCGAAAGCGATCGCGCAGGCGCATGTATATTCCCACCGGTGTGAACACATCGGCCAGCATTTTTTTTGAGCGGGTTTCTATCCGAACAGGTTTCATGTTTAATCGATTATCAAGCTAATATTCTTCTCCAAAGGGCAATAAAAAACCCCCGAAACCGGGGGCTATTATGTTATATCGACTTTACAAAAGCAATAACATTACATTCCCCCGAAAGAGTTTGTATGCCACCACCAATGTAAATTGCCTGTGAAGTAAATCATAAGAGCACAAAGATGGGCGACTGACAAGAGATTTCAAAATTTTTCTGCCGAAAAACAAAACCTCAAGTTGTTTATATTTGTCTTGTTTAACAAACCCCTCATATGAAAACCATGGAATTTTGTACAAAAAAGCGCCTTATGGCTTTGAAAAGACTATTCTTCATATCCTTTGCAGGCTTTGTATTACTGCTGCTTACCACAGCCTTTCATTTGCAGCAAGACAACCCCGATGCCCTAGTAGGCGTATGGAAAACCGGAGAGGGAACTGCCATGGTTCGGATTTACAAAAACGGTGATAAATACCAAGGGAAAATTGTTTGGCTGAAAGAGCCCAATGATCCTGAAACCGGCAAACCCAAAGTAGATAAAAACCATCCTGATGCCGAAGTGCGCAGCAGAGCAATTCTGGGTTTGGTGAATATCTGGGGCTTTACTTACCAAGGGAAAAATGTTTGGGACGAAGGCAATATTTACGATCCCAAAAACGGTAATACGTATTCCTGCACCATGAAGCTCACCAATGCCAACACGCTTGAAGTAAGAGGTTATATTGGTGTTTCGCTGATTGGTCGTACCGACATTTGGACCAGACAGGTAGCAAAATAACGCAGATCACTAAGGCGAAACGAAGTTGAGGCTGAAGTTGAAAAACAGCGGATTGCCTAAGTTGCTCCTGAAGTAAAGCTGACTGTCTTTCTTCCCGTCGTACTCATTCATTACATCAAAGCGCCAGTTGTATCTGAGTCCTGCCTGAACATTGAACCAGAGGAAGCCACTGATTTTTTTATCCCACATGATACGGGGCTTGAGTTCGCCGCGCTGCACAAACACTTCGTTGTTGAAGCCAACGCCCGGCATACGAAACTGATTGCCTTCCAGCTCAAAACCCAATTGCAGCATACTGGAAGTAGAGAAGTTGCGACGCAGATAGCCCCTTGCAGGCAGCAATAATTCCATACCCCAGCGGTCGTTGAAAGTTCTGTTCCAAAGCAATACAGGCACATGCAGAATTTGTCCCGCACGATAAGTTCGGGCAATACCGGTACCAATCATATTCTTTTCAGATGTCTTCCAGCCATAGAGCAATATACCGCTGAAAGTGAGCGCTTTCCCTTTCATAAAATCAAAGCCCTCTGCTACTCCGTTCATATCGGCACTGGCCTGAAAAATCATGAAATTCTTTTCGTTCAGGGGTTTAAAAACGGTGGTGTTGATTCCGGCCGTGGTCATCATTCCATCATTCAACCCTTTGGCAAATGCATTGGTGCCGGGATTTTCAATTGCAAACCGACTTCCCCAGTAATTGGCGCCGAGCTGCCAAATTACCTTACTGTTGGAAACCACCGGCACGTTTACCTGTACGCGGAGTGCTGAAACGCGGCTCACGTTAAAATCCTGCATGGCAGGCAACATGGGAGAAAGCGGTACACTTGGCATGGCGAAACTTCCATGATGCTCAAATCCCACACTTACAATACGTTGTGGCGTTTGATTCAATACTTTCTGCGTACAATAACGCTTCACTCCTTCGGCATCGCCGAACTGACTATAATCGAATACTTCGGTGGTATCATTCTGGGCTGCAGCTGTTCCTGCAAGGATCAACATACAGGCGGTGAGAAAATTACGCATAGGGTTGAATTAGTTGCTTGATGAAGCAACAAAGATAATGCCTCATGTTATCCAACGATTCAACTGTTGAATACCATGAAAAAAGATGAAAATTCAGGCGTCCCTTCAAAATTCAACCGACACTCAGCGCTATCAAGCAACATCATACAATACGAGCACGGGAATACGGCTATGGAATACTAGCTTTTGGGTAGCACTGCCCCTGAAAAGCCGATCGATAAAATGATGTTTCTTAGGCAATACTATCAGCATTTCAATACTCAGCTTCTCGGCATATTGATCTAAAGCCTCGGCAATATCGGGATGGTTGATAAAATGATAGCGGGGTGCATATCGCTGAAACATGGTTTCTACCAATCCACTCTGAAATGGCGTATCGGCATTGGCATGGGCATGTTCAAAATCTACATTCAACACATGCAGCCGGGCACCCGTGGCATCCAGTACCCATCGGATATTATTTTCTGGAATGGTTTCCGCCACTTCGCGAAAATCGGTCGCAAGTCCAATATCTGTGATATCGTCATATACAGCATGCTCCGGAATGATCAGCACAGGGGTTTGCGTATGCTTTGCAACATCCAGGGTATTACTGCCGATCAGCGTTTGCTTGAGCTTTCCCGCACCTGTTATACCCATCACAATCATAAATACTTCCTTCAAACTTCGAAACTGCCGTACTGCCTGGGATAATTGTCCATCCATCACAAACGCATCTACCTTGATCATGATATCTTCCTTATGCAGTTTTTCTGCGAGCTCCTTGAGATTACGCTCCTGCATTTCGCGCATGCCTGCTTCGCTCATTAACAATCCGTCGTATTGAGGAAAAACAGGAGGAGGCACAAATGCATGCAGCAGGGAAACACAACCGCCCACCTTACGGGCAAATTTTAGGGCATAACGGGCTGCATTCAATGATGTTTCGGAGAAATCGACCGGTACCAATATTTGTTTCATGATGCGATTTTTTGCACCGTGAAACTACATGACGACAAAACCCTGCACCATGATTTACATCACGGGAAACCATGGCATTAATCAGTTATTACAAAACGCCCTTGGTAGAAGGAAGATGGCTTGAAAAAGGATCGCGTCTTACTGCCATACGAATAGCCTTTGCAAACGCTTTGAAGATCGCTTCAATTTTATGGTGTTCATTGTCTCCACTGCACTCAATATGAAGATTACACTTTGCAGCATCGCTGAAAGATTTGAAGAAGTGAAAAAACATTTCGGTGGGCATTTCACCAATCTTTTCCCGCTGGAAGGACGCATTCCAAACAATCCAGCTTCTGCCGCCGAAATCGATCAGCACTTTTGCAGCTGCATCATCCATGGGCAAAGCAAAACCATAGCGCTCCAAACCGCGTTTATCGGCCAGCGCCTTTGCAAAAGCCTCTCCTAATGCAATGCCCGTGTCTTCAATGGTATGATGTTCATCTACCTGCAAATCTCCCTCCACCTGAATGCGCAAATCTATTTTGCCATGGCGGGCAATCTGATCGAGCATATGATCAAAAAAAGCAATGCCGGTATGTATCGCCGCTACCCCATTGCCATCCATGTTGAGATCAATTTTTATTTTGGTCTCCTGCGTATTGCGCTCCAGCGAAACCTGTCGCAGTCCTGCTTTCAGAAAAGCATAAATCTCCGACCACTGTGTGGTTTCGAGCGCCACCACATCCTGCAAAGCTTCCATACCTTCCGATGCACTGCCACCCAATCCTTCTTCCTGCTTCATGTAAATGGCTTTGGCACCCAAATTTTTCGCAAGCTGCACATCAGTCAAGCGATCGCCGATTACAAAAGACTGAGTGAGGTCATATTCAGGATTGTTGATATAATCGGTCAGCATTGCAGTACCTGGTTTACGGGTCGGTGCATTTTCATGGGGTAAGCTGCGATCGATATACACTGCTTTGAAGGTAATCCCTTCATTAGCAAAAGAACGTATGATATGCTGCTGAATAGGCCAGAAATCTTCTTCAGGAAAAGAGGCAGTGCCCAGTCCGTCTTGATTGGTAATCATGATTAACTCATAATCCAATTCCTGTACGATGCGCGAGAGATACTGAAATACTGCCGGATAAAATACCAGTTTTTCCAGCTGGTCAATCTGATAAGTAGGCGGCGCCTCCTGTATCAAAGTACCATCGCGATCGATCAATAAAATTCTTTTCATTTTTTCTTGCTGTTCAAAGGATACGCAAATCGTTTCATTTCAGTTTTACGCGCAGCGACTGTACTTCTGTAAGGGTTACCAGTGATGCTTTGTTACCAAAGCTGCTGCGCACATAACTCAACACATCTGCTACCTGCTGATTGGTGAGCTGCGGCTGTGCAGGCATGGGATTATAATATTCTTCTCCTTCAATTTCGATGGGCTCGTTCAAGCCCTTTATCACAATACGAATCAAGCGATTTTTATCGCCCAATACATATTCATTCTTAATGAGCGGCGGGTTTAACCGAGGCACCCCTTCCCCACCCGATTGATGACAAGCTAAACAGTATTGCTCATATACTTTTTTACCACGCTGCACCGATGCTTTGCCCGCATCCTGTGCGGGTAAAATAAAGCTGCTGTAACTGATGCAACAGGTTATCGCAGTCGCGAAAATAAATGTTGAACGAAAACTCATTTTCCGGTGTAGGTTATTTTCCAAATGGTGCCTGCTTGATCATCAGAAATATACATGGATCCATCTGCTCCCATGGCCAGGCCGCATGGACGATGCTTGGCTTTTGCAGGCGTGAGAAATTCTTCACCTCCCGCAAAATTGTCGGCGAAGATTTCATACTCACCTGCGGGCTTTCCATTTTTCATGGGAAGAAAAACCACATTGTATCCTCCCTGCTTCATGGGTGCACGGTTCCAGCTTCCATGAAAAGCAATGAAAGCACCACCTGAATATTTGGCACCAAATTGATTTCCGGTATAAAACATGAGCGCATTCGGAGCCCAATGTGCAGGAAAAGCATACAGTGGCTGCTCTTTGCTACCACATAAACCTTCTTGTTTTCCATCGCCTCCATATTCAGGCGACAATACTTTCTTCTTTTGAAAAGGATCGTAATAGCAATAGGGCCATCCTGCATCCATTCCTTTTTTGGCCATCAAAAATTCCTCTGCGGGCAACTCGGCATTTTGTTCTGCGTTGTACTGATTGGGATGCAATTGATTGAGCTGATCACGCCCGTGCTGGGTTACAAAGAGCTCCTGCATTTCATGGTTCCAGTCTAAGCCCACCACATTGCGCAAACCCGTTGCATAGCGAATACCCTCTGCGTAGGTTTGATTCAAACGGTCGGCCTTGAACTGCCAGATACCTCCTGCTGTTTCTAAAATCGGACAAGGCATTTGTCCGGCCGAACCCGCCGTACGATCCTGTTCCTGACAGGCGTTGGATGGTGCACCAATATTTACATAAATAAATCCTTTACCATCAAGCACAATTGACTTGGAAGCATGCTGGCGTTTATCGACCAGATCTTTTACAATCACTTCAGGCTGATCTGGATTTTCGATATCCTGTTTTGCATTTAATTTATAACGATAAACGGCACTGTTGCTCGATGCATATAAATAACCGTTACTGATGGCAATGCCGGTACCGGGATAATCACCAAATGCAAATACATCATCCATCACGCCATCGCCATTGGTATCGCGCAAGCGCAAAATGCCTTTTCCGTCGCGCAGGCGTTCCAGCTTTACATAAATATCTCCGTTGCTGTTTACAGCGATATGACGTGCTCTTCCAAGTTTCTCTGCAACCACTTTGGCACTAAACCCTTTTGGAAGCGTGATGGCAACGCCATCAATAGGATCATTTTTGCCGTTGGAAGAAGGATTGCCCGCACATGCAAACAATACGGTGGTGCAATGTGCTAAAAAAAGCAGGATGACTTTATTCATGAGAGTGATTTTTATACCCTAAAAATAAGATTAAACAATAAAAGCGTTCAGAACGTTCAGAAGTTCATCATTTTCCCTTGCTGTGCCTACTGTAATCCGCAGGCAATTATCACATAGCATTACCTTACTGCGGTCACGCACTACAATTTGATTGGCTAAAAGATAGCCATACACCGCTCTGGCATCTGCCACACGCACCAATAAAAAATTCGCATCGGAAGGATACACATGCTGCACCAATGCAAGGGCTTTCAAAGCAGTGGCTAATCTTTCCCGCTCACGCACAATTTCTCGTATCATTTCATTCACCTCTTCCAGTCGGTCTAATGCCTGTAAAACCAAATCTTGTACAGGCTCACTGATATTGTAAGGAGGTTTCACTTTATTTAAAACTGCAACTATTTCGGCAGATGCAAAAGCCATGCCGAGGCGTAAGCCGGCCAGTCCCCAGGCTTTGCTCAATGTTTGCATCACCACCAGGTTGGGATATTCATTCAACAATGAAATGAAAGATCGCTGCCTTGCAAAATTGATATACGCTTCATCTACCACTACCAATCCATTGAAATTATTCAAAATGGTTTCGATGTCTTCATGCTGCATTGCATTGCCAGTAGGGTTATTGGGAGAACAGATCCAGATGATTTTGGTATCCTCATCTACCAGTGTTTCCATGTGCAGCAGATCGAGCTGAAAATTTTCAAGCAGCGGCGCCTTGCGCACTTCCACGTCGTTGATGGCGGCACTCACTTCATACATACCGTATGTTGGTGGAACAATAATTACATTGTCTTTACCCGGATTACAAAAAGAACGATAGAGCAAGTCAATGCATTCATCGCTTCCATTGCCTATGAATATGTTCTCAGGCGGAACGCCTTTCACCTGACTGATTTTCTGCTTTAACTTTTGCTGATAGGGATCGGGGTAGCGGTTGTACCACTTTAGGAGTGGCGAACCGATGCTGTTTTCATTGGCATCCAAAAAAATGCGCGCTTCGCCATGAAATTCATCTCTTGCCGACGAGTAAGGCACCAGCTTTTCAATATTGGGACGAAGCAGTGTTTGCAATTGAAACGACATGATCTTATTTTTTAATCTACTGTTGATTTTTCAAACGAATGCTTACAGCCGCTGCATGCGCGGTGAGTCCTTCTGCTTCTGCAAGTGTAACGACTGCATTGCCAATCGCTTTCAAACCATCCTGACTGAGCGTTTGAAAAGTAATTTTTTTCACAAAGCTATCTACGCTTACGCCACTGTAAGCACGCGCATAGCCGTTGGTAGGCAAAGTATGATTCGTGCCACTGGCATAATCACCCACCGATTCCGGTGCATAATTTCCTACAAATACCGAACCTGCATTTACAATGAATGGAGAAAGGGCAGTTGCATCATCACTTGCGAGAATTAAGTGCTCGGCTGCATAGGCATTAACCAAATCAATGGCATCCTGTATGTTTTCCAGCACGATCGCTTTACTGTTGTTAAGTGCAAGTCGGGCTATTTCAGCACGCGGCAATTGCTGCAGTTGTTCATCTATGCATTTATTTACCTCACCGATTAAAGCAGCAGAAGTGGAAACCAATAAAACCTGACTGTCGGCCCCATGCTCTGCTTGTGAAAGTAGGTCGGCCGCGACAAAAGCAGGTACGGCAGTTTCATCGGCCAGCACACACACTTCGCTGGGCCCTGCAGGCATATCGATGGCTACACCTTCCTGCTGCACCAGCTGCTTGGCAGCAGTAACGTACTGGTTGCCCGGTCCAAATATTTTATATACCTGCGGCACCGTTTCCGTTCCGTATGCCATCGCAGCAATGGCTTGTATGCCACCTATTTTGAAAATCTTGGTGATGCCTAATTGTTTTGCTGCATATAAAATAGCAGGGTGCAGCTTACCGTCTTTATCGGGGGGAGAACACACCACAATTTCTTTGCAGCCGGCAAGGGTTGCGGGAATGCCCAGCATGAGTAAGGTGGAAAAAAGCGGTGCCGTTCCGCCGGGAATATAGAGTCCTACTTTTTCAATGGGCACCATCTTTCGCCAGCATTGGATACCGGGCATGGTGCTGACCACTTCTTCTTCACACAACTGAGCTGCATGAAAACAACGAATGTTTTTCATTGCCACATCAATCGCAGCGCGCAGGTTCGGATCGATCTGCTTTGCAGCTGCAGCAATTTCTTTTGTTGTTACTGCAAAGTTGCGGAGTGCAATGCCATCAAATTGCTTTGTAAAGCGACGCACAGCGCGATCGCCACCCTGCTGCACTTTAGCAAGTACTTTGCGGGTCGACTTCTCCAATGCAGCTGCATCCAAGGCAGGACGTTGCAACAGTGATGACCATGTATGCCGCTGCGGATATTGAAAAACTTGCATGATAGTTGGGTTGTGTTATACAATCATTTTTTCAATCGGTATTACCAGTATTCCCTCTGCTCCTGCCGCTTTGAGTGCTTCGATTTTAATCCAGAATTCATCTTCCTTCAATACACTGTGCACACTACTCCATCCGCTTTGCGCGAGGGGCAGCACGGTGGGGCTTTTCATACCCGGTAACAAAGCGATGATTTCATCGAGCTTATCATTGGGCGCATTCAACAGCACATATTTATTGCGTTTCGATTTTTTTACAGCATGGATGCGAAACAGCAGTTTGTTGAGTAATGCTTCTTTTTCGGCGCTGATCTGCTGATTGCGTATCAGTACTGCTTGCGACTGTAGGATGGTTTCCACTTCTTTCAAACCATTCATAAACAGCGTTGAGCCACTGCTTACTAAATCGGCAACAGCATCCGACAAACCAATACCGGGTGCAATTTCAACCGAACCGCTGATTTCATGAATATCGGCAGCAAGTCCTTGGTTTTTGAAGAACTGATCTACCAGAAAAGGATAACTGGTGGCAATACGTTTTCCATTGAGCGATGCAAGTCCCTCATAGTTTTCGCCGCGCGGAATGGCCAGTGAAAGTCGGCAGCGACCAAAGCCCAGCTTTTCTACCAGACTCACTTTTTTATTCTTCTCCAGTAAAACATTTTCTCCCACAATGCCGATATCGGCAACACCGTCTTCCACATATTGGGGAATATCATCATCGCGCAGAAAAAACACTTCCATGGGAAAGGTATCCGACTCAGTACGAAGACGATCCTTCACATTGCGCAGCTCAATACCACATTCCTGCAACAGCTTCACCGAATCGTCGTAAAGCCGACCTGATTTTTGAATGGCAATTTTGATGTTTAACCGATCCATTGCTTTATTATTAGTGACAAAAAAAGGGCTTACCTCCGTAAGCCCTGTAATATCTTTTATGTTTACACATAAGATCACCGGCCTACCTAAAAAGGTATGCGTGATGATGGATATGTGAAAGCATAATCATGACGCAAAATTAAGGGTAGCAGGTAATATGACCAATATTTTGTTGAACGGTAAGCCATAATAACCTTGTATAGCTTACATTAGAACCCTAAATCACGTAACGATGAAACAATTTTTTGCATGGATCTTCCTGCTGATTGCAGGAACAACCTTAGCGCAGGATGCGGTAACGTATCAGGTACCCCCTAAAACCATCGCGGATCTGGCACTGGCCAAGCCCACCCCAACGGTGAGTGTTGACAACCGCGGCGAATGGATGTTGTTGATGGAAAGAAACAGCTATCCCACCGTAGAAGAACTTGGTCAGCCCGAAATTAGAGTGGCCGGCATGCGCATGAACCCCAATAATTTCTCGCAAAGCCGTCAGAATTTTATCAATCAACTGAGTTTAAAGAATATCAAAACCGGCAAAACCTACTCTATTGACGGACTTCCTGAAAACCTATCAGCCACTTCCGTTTCCTGGAGCCCAACAGATAAAAAAATCGGTTTCACCCATCATGGAGCAACACAGGTTGATTTGTACGTGATTGATGTGGCTACACAGCAGGCAAAGCGGATCAACAAAACGCCACTGAATGTAATGATGGGCGCTGCCTTTACCTGGATCGACGATCAGACCGTGCTCTATAAAACGATATTAAAAGCAGCTTCGATGGCACCTAAAAAATCCATTACTCCTCCCGGTCCTACCGTGCAGGAAAGCTATGGCAAAGCTGCACCCAGACCAACTTTTCAGGATCTGATCAAATCGCCTTACGACGAACAGCTTTTTGAGTTTTACACTACTGTGCAAATAGTAAAAAATAGCAATGGTGTCGAAACGATGATGGGAAAACCTGCCATTTACACGCAGGCGAGTCCGTCGCCCGACAAAAAATATCTGCTCGTAAGAATCGTTGAAAAACCCTATTCCTATACAGTGCCTGCAAATGGTTTCAAAAGCAGTTTGGTGATTTGGGATGCTAATGGAAAGCTGGTGAAGGAACTAGCACAACTACCCTCTGCCGAAACTGCACCTGCAGGAAACGACAATGTGCAGGATGTTCCGCGCAATCATAGCTGGAGAGATGATGAAGCTGCTACGATTGTTTGGGTAAAAGCATTGGATGGCGGATTGATGAAAAATCAAGCGGAGCATCGTGATGCAGTGTATGCTTTACAAGCCCCTTTTAACGGAGAAGCAAAGCAAATTGCCAAAACAACCATGCGCTTTGGCGGCATCATGTGGGGCGATCAAAATTTTGCATTGCTTAACGAAGTGCTTCGTGGCAAGCAGCAAGTACGCACACATCGCTTCAATCCTACCACAGGAGAAACTGAATTGCTGTTTGAAAGAAGTTTAACCAATGCCTATGCTGACCCCGGCACACCGGTAATGCACAGAAATCAGTTCGGCAGAAATGTGATTGAGCTGCAGAACAACGGCACCACCTTGTTGATGAACAACACCACCGGTGCATCTCCGCGCGGCGACCTCCCCTTCCTCAGCAGTTTCAATCTGACTACAAAAAAGACCGACACGCTTTGGCGCTGTAAAGAGGGCTATTTTGAAACCATCAGCGAAATATTAGACAGTAAAAATTTGGTAATCCTCACCCGCAGGGAGAGCAATACAGAAGTGCCTAACTATTATATCCGCAACCTGAAACTAAGAATTGCCGATCAGCAAATCACCGATTTTCAGAATCCCTACCCTGCATTGGAGGGCATCAGCAAACAAAAAATCAAGTATAAGCGTGCAGATGGCGTTGATCTTACCGGCGATTTGTATTTACCAAAAGGATATGATGCCAAAAACATGGGACCTTTACCTGTGTTGCTTTGGGCTTACCCAAGAGAATTTAACAACGCAGCCGATGCCGCTCAGGTACGCGGATCATCTTATACTTTCACACGCATCAGCTGGGGCTCGCCCATTTACTGGGTCACACAAGGTTATGCTGTGCTCGACAATGCAGAAATGCCCATTGTGAGCACATCGGCGGACAAAAAACCCAATGATGATTTTATTGCACAGCTCAAATTGAATGCGCGCGCAGCAATTGACCAATTGGCATCGATGGGTGTGGGCGACAGTACGCGTGTAGGCGTAGGCGGACATAGCTACGGCGCATTTATGACGGCTAACCTGCTTGCACATACCAACTGGTTTAAAGCCGGCATTGCGCGCAGCGGTGCTTACAACAGAACGTTAACGCCATTCAGTTTTCAAAATGAAGACCGCACCTACTGGCAGGTTCCGCAGCTATATTATGATATGAGTCCGTTCAGCTACGCGCATCAATTGAAAACACCCATTCTTTTGATTCACGGCGATACCGATGACAATACCGGCACTTTTCCGGTACAAAGTGAAAGAATGTTTGCCGCTTTAAAAGGCAACGGAGGAAATGTTCGCTATGTAAGCCTACCTTATGAAGCGCACGGCTACCGCGGAAAAGAAAATGTATTGCATATGCTTTGGGAGCAACATAACTGGCTTGAAAAATATGTAAAGACGAAGAAATAAGCTTCCATATACAATGCACAACAATCATGAAATACAAAGGGGGCCATTGGCCCCCTTTTTTAAATGTGAAGAAATGTTTTGATTATTTTATCGACTGAACTTTTCCGGTTACAGACTTATCACCAACAGTGAGCTTGTAAATCAGCAATCCACTTGCAGGAGCATCAGGACTGTAGCGTACAAAGTTCTGAACACCGGCACTTACCTTACCGTCGAATACGATGGCGAGTCGTTGTCCACTTGCATTGAACATCTCGAGTTTTGCGTTACCGCTAACAGGAGAAACGAAACGGAAGTTGAGCTGACCTTTAAATGGATTGGGATATGCATTTACTGTAAGCTCTTTCACATTCATCACTACAACAGAAGGCAATGCAGCATCTGGCGCTTCATTGTTGCCACTAGCAGATGCGCTCATGGTTGCAGGACACATTTCAGGAGCAGGCGGCACACAATATCCGCTTACATTGCCTGTAGATGTAATTCCAACAAAGAGTCTGCACTCATCAAATGCCTCGTTGATCAATCCCACTGCACCTGCGATATCGCTGTAGCTGAGTCCGGCAGGCAAAGTACCACCCAGGGCAGCACTTGCCAAATTCAACAGATCCATTACAGTCTTATCGCCCGGAAGCGCATTGATTACTTTGGAAGAAAGCTTCCACGCGCTATAGGGGTTGTAAGAAGTAGTATATCCGGAGATATATTTACCATCACCACAAGGTGAATAGATCGGAGTGAATTTGCATGCTTCAGCCACTGCGTTGCTCAGATCACAATTACCTTTCTTCTCAACGGTAATCAGCCACTTATCTCCCATACCTGCACCAGCGGCCAAACTCAATTCACGAAGTTTAGAACCGGGCATATAGGCATTGAGCGCAAGTGTGATGGTTTGAGAAAGCAGAACATTGTTAACCCTTCCCCGCTTGAGGAATCCTGCAGATGTAGCATTGACATAATCACCGGCAGGCAGCATGGTAGATGGACCTCCGCCAGGAAGGATGCCAATGATATAAGATGCAGTAGAAGCGGTGAAAGAACGACCAGGCTTACCTAAGTAAAGCTTACCCCCCGGCATGGCTGCCAGTGATTCACTGATCAAACCAACGGTAGTTCTTATACCTTGTGGTGTACATGCTTTACCGCCAATATTACCATAGTAACCCTGTGTGTAAGTACACAACGGCAAACCACAAAGCTCTACGGAAGTAGTCCAATCACAGTAGCTGGGACATTCACCCTCTTTGGTGATTACCAGGAACACGGTGTATGTACCTTCTCCACCTGCTTTCACCTGAATGGAACTACCATAAGGCATAGCAGAAACGATGGTTGCATCGCCTTCAATGCTCCAATTATAAGTTGCTCCTTCTACTGGAACAGTTGAATAGGTTACAACTTCATTGGTACAAGCTTTTACAGGTCCTTCCAATGTACAAGCAGCATTAGGTGTAGTTGCAACCACCACATAACACTCGCTCATGCATCCGGTAGCATTGTCGGTCAACTTCAATTTCAACCAACCTCCACCAAGTACCTGAACAGCAACCATGGCATTGTTTGCATCGCCAACAATGATTAAGAGCTCACTGCCTGGCTCAAACGGTGC
>CAZDGV010000036.1:0-14121 GCA_964505195.1 uncultured Chitinophagaceae bacterium | reverse complement strand
CGCACAATAAAAAAAGCTCCTGATATGATCAGGAGCTTTGTTGCGAAGGGAGGGATCGAACCTCCGACCTTCGGGTTATGAGCCCGACGAGCTACCGCTGCTCTACTTCGCGATGTGGAGAGCAAAGATACGTTTCCTGCTGCATGCAGCCAAATTTGCTTTGAAAAGAAGTTAAAAAGCAAGCAGATACAACTTCTAGTGATAGCCCATCTATTTGTGTTTGGAATGAAAAGAAGAATCGTTATACATTTGCACCGCAATAAACGATTGCACAGTTTCCTCGGGGTGTTGCTGCAAAGCGACTGAGAAAAACCCGTAGAACCTGATCAGGGTAATGCCTGCGCAGGGAAGGAATCAGGACGCTTCAGTCCAACCCCTATCCTCGCTGCATCCCCAGTTTTGTTAAACCTTCAAATCTAACTAGTATGAAACGTTTTGTCATGGGAGTGCTGTTATTGTTGATACAACAAACATCGTGGTCGCAAATTCGAATTACGACTTCTGTTGTTGAAAAAGAAACCGGTGTGCCGGTGAGCAATGCCAGCTTACAGCTTTTATCGCAACAAAGTACCGTAACCAACGATGAAGGTATGGCTTGGATACAGTTGAGGAAATCGGGCAACTATCGATTCATGGTTTCCGCAGTAGGTTATAAAACCTTGGAAAAAGAAGTTTCCGTAGGTGCAGATACCAAACAACTCGTTTTTGAATTGGAAAGAAGAGAACTCTTCATGCAACCCATTGAAATAAGTGGCAGCAGAGCGGGCAGCAAAGCACCTTTTGCAAAAACAAATTTATCCAAAGCCGAAATTGAAAAAAGAAATCTCGGCCAGGATATCCCCTTTATTCTCAATCAAACTCCCTCGGTAGTAGTAACTAGTGATGCAGGCAACGGAGTTGGCTACACGGGAATTCGTATTCGCGGCACCGATGCAACGCGTATTAACATGACCATTAACGGCATTCCTTATAACGATGCAGAAAGTCAGGGTATCTTTTTTGTAAACTTGCCCGATCTGGTTTCTTCCGTAAGCAGCATTCAAATTCAGCGGGGCGTGGGTACTTCAACCAATGGCGCCGGCGCTTTTGGAGCCACAATGAATTTCAGCACCAATGAATTAAATGAAAAGGCTTATGCAGAAGTGAATAACAGCTACGGAAGCTTCAACACAAGAAAACATACCGTAAAAGCAGGCACAGGCCTCATCAACCAGCATTTTACAGTGGATGCACGTTTAAGCCGTATTGAAAGCGATGGCTTTGTTAACCGGGCCGCCACCGACCTGCAATCGTTTTATCTGAGCGGTGCATATATCAATCAAAAAACATCAATCCGACTGAACATTATTAGCGGAAAAGAAAAAACATATCAGGCATGGAATGGTGTACCAGAAGCGAAATTGCGCAACCAGCCCGATAAACTGCGCGATCATTATTACAATAATATTGGCGTGCTGTATTTTACACCACAAGATTCCGCAAATCTTTTCAATTCAGATCCTAGAAGATTCAATGTGTATTTATACGAAAATCAGACAGACAACTATCGGCAAGATCACTATCAGTTTTTTGTAAACCATGAATTTAATCCTAACCTAAAAGGAAATATCACTGCTTTTTATTCGCAGGGTGCAGGTTATTATGAGCAGTATCGACACAACAATCGCTTTAGCAGTTATGGGCTACCGAATGTGGTGGTGGGAAATACTACCATCCGTAGAACCGATCTGATACGGCAGCTTTGGCTAGATAATGATTTTTACGGCGGACTCTATACACTAGAATACAATAAGCAGAAACATCGCTTTGTAGGCGGCGGCGGATATACCATATACCGCGGAGATCATTTTGGGGAGATTCCCTGGGCAGCAATCGGTATTACACAGGGTTATCGGTGGTATAATTTCGATGCTACGAAAAAAGATTTCAATCTATACGGCAAATGGCAGTATGCCCTATCGGATGCGCTTGAGCTTTTCACCGATCTTCAATACAGAGGTGTAACCTATCGCTTTACTGGCACGCGGAAATTCCCCACCATTTCAGTAAATGAAAGATTTGATTTTTTAAATCCGAAACTTGGATTCAGTTATCGCCGCAATGGCTATCAGGCTTATGGTTCCTATGCCGTAGGTAATAAAGAGCCCAATCGCGACGATTATGAGCGCAACGCCAGCGATCCGCTACCCAAGCGGGAACAGCTCCACAATATTGAAGCAGGTGTATCGAAAAACAAAAGCAACTACAGCTGGAATGCAAACCTTTTTTACATGCGTTATAAAGATCAGTTGGTACTCACTGGGCGCATTAACGATGTGGGTGATGCAGTGAGAGTGAATGTACCCAACAGTTTCCGTCTGGGATTGGAATTGCAGGGAACCTACCGCCTGAATGACTGGCTGGATGCAGAAGCCAATCTTACCTGGAGCAGAAACCGCATCCTCAACTTCACCGATGCCGTTCCAAGCTATGACGCAGCATTTGACTTGATTGGCCAGGACAGCACGTTGTATAAAAATACACCCATGAGTTTTTCTCCGGAATGGGTGAGCTCCAGTACCATCAACTTCAAACCAACCCAACGCAACACCATTAGTTTAATCAGCAAATCGGTTAGCAAGCAGTATATGGACAATACAGGCAATGAACAGCGCGTATTGAACGGATATTTTATACAGGACCTTCGCTGGATTTACACGATTAAATCGAAGCAGATTACCAAAGCAGATTTCATAATTCAGATCAACAATATCTGGAATAAAATGTACGAGGCAAATGGCTACACCTACAGCTACTTATACATGCAGCAGATGGTAACAGAAAATTTCTTCTTCCCAATGGCCGGAAGAAATATTACCGTTGCATTGAATGTACGCTTCTAATCAAATCAGGAGGAGCACTGCTCTTTCCAAGCGAGCATTCCGCCGCTCAGGTTGGTAACATTGCCAAAACCCAAGGTTTCAGCAAACATGCAAGCCTGAGCGCTGCGGCCGCCGCTTCTGCAATAAAAAACGACTTCCTCGTTTTTGAGGTGTTCGATGGGTTCGGTTTCCATCGACATGATTTTACCTACAGGCAACAAAATGCCACCGATGTTAAACTCTTCGTGCTCATGTAGCTCACGCACATCTACCAGATGAATATTTTCTCCAGCATCCAGCCGGGCTTTCAGTTCTAAGGGTGTTATCAGTTTCATAGCATCAATTAATAAAGTGGTGCTTGTTGCAAAGCGGTATCTAAAACTGGTTTTTCCAAACTCAAATAAACATCCATCAACTGACCGGGCCTGATTCGCACCGGAAAACCATCTTCGGTTTTGGTAGTTGGATTTTGACGGTATATAAATGCAGAAGCAGAATCACGCACATTGGCATCTGCCACCACTGCACCCAGCAAAATGCCCTGCGACTCGAGCAGCAATTTGGCTTCGGCAAAGCTGAGTCCCAGCAACTGCGGAACGGGTAAGTCAACAGGTTGTATCCCGCCTCCTAGTACAAGGGTTATGGCCGAGCCCATCGGCAGTGAAGTGCCGGGCTTAATGGGCATTCCCTCAAATTGCTGTTCAAGCACAGAGTTTACCGCAAAATCAGGTTTGTAAATGGTATCCAGCAATTTCAAACCGAGCGACTTCAACTGTAGTTCTACGGAACGGAATGGTTGACCCACAAAATTGGGCATGGCCACCAATGGCGCCATCGCGCGATTGATGGTGAGATAAATCGTACGATTTACTTTTACTGTTTCATTTGGAGCAGGAATTTGTCGCACTACACTCAGCTTAGGCAAGCTATCGTAGTAAACCGAGTCCTGTACCGCCACCTCAAAGCCTGCTTTCTCCAGCAAGCGAATGGCCTCTTCGGCTGTTTTTCCGTTTACATCGGGAACCTTTACATAATCACCGTGATTAGTGAGGAAGTTGAGCGACTGCAGAAACAAAAAGGCAAACAGCATTACCGCAAAAATGGCAACTGCCAGATTAAACAAAAAAGACTTGCGTGTAATGAATTCAAACAAACTGAAACGATTTGAGTACAAATATCATGAATCTATGCTTGTAAATCAGGATTCAAGCGCTTCTAAAAGCAAACCATTGTAAAACTGATCCAATGTCCACCCATAAGCTCTTACCTGCTGCGGCACCACGCTGGCATCGCTTTGTCCGGGTATTGTATTGATCTCTAGCATATAAGGAACACCCTGCTCCTCATTGTAAATAAAGTCAATCCGAATTACCCCGCTGCAGTTAAACACCTGATAAATTTTTTTGGCAGCAGCACTTACCCGCTCATAAATTTCTGGGCTTGCCTCTGCCGGCGTGGTTTCATCACTCTTGCCCTGATACTTAGCTTCGAAATCAAAAAAGTCTTTATCGGCATGCGCTTTGACTTCTGTCATGGGCAGAGAAATGATTTCTCCTTTCGATTTAAAAACGCCAATGGTAAACTCGCGTCCTGTAATCATCTCTTCCACCAGTACTTGCTGATCTTCTCCAAAAGCTTTTTCAATAGCAGCCGCAAGATCTTCAGAGCGCGACACTTTACTCATGCCGATACTGCTCCCTCCGTTATTGGGCTTTACGAAAACAGGCAAACGCAGTCGGGCAAGTATGTCTGCCACATCATATGGCGTATGCTGCAAGAGATGAATGCTGTTCGACACATGAATACCTGAAGCGGCAGCGACCGCTACGGTATAACGCTTGTTGAAGGTAATGGCAGAAGTTGTAGCATTACAGGATGTATAGGGCAATCCCAGCATATCGAAATAACCCTGCAGCTTACCGTCTTCCCCGGGAGTACCATGCATAGCAATAAAAATGCCGTCGAAATGGATTATTGACCCATTTACTGAAACGCTGAAATCATTTTTATCTACCGGTATTTGCACCCCATCCGGCTGTTCATAAAACCATCCCGCCGGTTTTATATCAATCCAGTACACATCAAATCTATTTTGATCGAGCTGATTGAAAATATTTTTTGCAGTGCGATAAGAAATCACCGCTTCCGAGGAATACCCTCCTGTAACCAAAGCAATTTTCTTCTTCATGGATACCATTATTTATTCAAGCGTCCTACTGGGCATTCCAATATTTGGCTTGTATTGATGATTGCTACAGATTGTTCTGAAAACCATGTAACAATACAAAATTGCAGCATTTACATGAACTGCGTGCGATAATTCAAAAATCTGTGAAACGGATCATTGAATCATTAAAAAAGGTGAAGCATTACTCCACCTTTTCTATTATGTGACCATCTAATCCGGAAGATCAGATATGCAAACGATCTTTCTTTTCCATGAGTGCTTCCACTGTTTCCTGATACAGCTCATCAGGAACGCAGCAGTCCACCGGACAAACCGCAGCACACTGGGGCTCTTCATGGAATCCCTGGCACTCGGTACACTTGTTCGGCGTAATATAATAGGTGTCCATACTGATGGGAGCATGCTTTGCACCGGCATCTACCACAGATCCATCCATAAGGGTGAAAGATCCCTTCACGGTTGTTCCGTCAGCAATTGCCCACTCTACACCCCCTTCATAAATTGCATTATTCGGGCATTCGGGTTCGCATGCGCCACAGTTGATACATTCATCGGTAATTTTAATAGCCATAGCGTATTGATTTAATTGGGTTACTTCGGATTTAACTTTGCAGTTCAAAAATAAATGACTCGTGATGAATTTACAAGAAAGAATTGATCTTGTTTGCAAATTGGGAAAGTATATTTCTTCACAGGATACAAACTGGCTGCAAGCCAAAGAGGAAGCTTACACAAAAAACAACTGGTTCATCCCGGATTTTATTGACCTGGCAACAACCCATATTGCTTCTGAAATGCTGGAGCAATCAAAGATTTTGACATGGCTGGAAAATTATAATATGAAAGCGCCCGCAACTCCCCGACTGGTTGGACTGGTGATGGCTGGAAACATCCCGCTGGTGGGCTTTCACGATTTTCTTTGCATCTTTCTCAGCGGCCACCGGCAAATGATCAAAACTTCATCCAAAGACGAAGTGCTGATCCGCCATTTAACAGCAAAAATGATCGAATGGAATCCCGCCGTACAAGAACTGATTGGCTTTGCGTCTATGCTGAAGGGTTGTGATGCCTATATTGCCACGGGCTCTGACAATAGCGCCCGCTATTTTGAATATTATTTTGGGCGCTACCCTCATATCATTCGAAAAAACCGCACCTCAGTAGCCATCCTGAATGGCCGGGAAAATGCAGCAACCCTTCGCGCACTCTCGGAAGATATTATGCAATACTTTGGCTTGGGCTGCCGTAACGTAACCCAGATTTATGTGCCTAGGGAATATGATTTTGTACCACTGCTGGAAGCCATCAAAGCAGATTACGCTTTTTGCTTTGATCACCACAAATACCGCAACAATTACGACTACCAGCTGGCAATTTACATTATGAGCAACCGGCCCTATATGACCAACGATTGTGTGGTAATGATGGAGAGCGAACTGCCCTTTTCGCCGATCGGAACGCTACATTATAGTTATTACGATGAGGAAAATGCGCTCTATGCACGCCTCCAAAACGATCCCCGGATCCAGGCCATTGTAGGCGAAAAAGGCATCAAGCCGGGGAATGCCCAAAAACCGGCTTGCATGGACTATGCTGACGGGGTTGACACCATGGCTTTTTTAACAACGCTTGGGTAAGCTGACGAACTTTCAGCTTTCACAACTTGTTTTAATAAGGCTTTGTTAAATGTAAGCCCCCGATATGCAGGAAAATATGTCAGCTTCGTTAATTTACATGCCCAAGGCATAAGCTTTGATGATTTCATGATTGCAAATAGATCTACTATGAGAGCAAAACAAATTTTGATTACGGTAATGGTAAGTGCGCTGACAGCTGTCGGCAGCGTTTTTCTGTATGCCAAATTTGCGCCACGCAGTATCGCCTATGAAGGAAAATCGGAAATGCCGGTAAACTATGCGGGACTATTCGACCGCAACATTAACAACGGACAGCCGGTAGATTTTCAGCAGGCAGCGATGAGTGCAATACCGGCGGTAGTACACATCAAAACAAAAACCAATCCCACACAAACCGCTCGCAGACGCAGTCCGTTTTCCGATTTTTTCGGTGAAGATATTTTCGATCAGTTTTTTGGAGCCCCGAACATGAACCGTCCGCAGATGGCATCGGGATCGGGTGTAATTATGAGTTCAGACGGATACATCATTACCAACAACCACGTAATTGATGGTGCAGATGAAATGACTGTTACACTCAGTAATAAAAAACAATACAAAGCAAAGCTGATAGCTTCCGATGCTAATACAGATCTCGCACTGGTAAAAATCGATGCCAGCGGTTTACCCTATGTGGTTTATGGAAATTCCGATGAAGTAAATGTTGGTCAGTGGGTACTGGCAGTGGGCTATCCCCTCAACCTCGAAGCTACTGTTACGGCAGGTATCATCAGTGCAAAGGCAAGATTTCTCGGCATCAACGAACGCAAAGCACGCGATCGCGCACAGGTAATTGAAAGTTTTTTACAAACCGATGCTGCCGTTAACCAGGGCAACAGTGGTGGCGCACTGGTGAATACAGCCGGACAACTCATAGGCATCAACTCTGCCATTGCCTCTCCCACCGGCGCCTATGCAGGTTATTCCTATGCTATTCCGGTGAACATTGTAAAAAAAGTAATGGAAGATCTGATGAAATTCGGATCAGTACAGCGTGCCTATCTCGGCATCAGACCTTATATCAACAATTCCGAAGAAACAGATTCCGGCATTAAAGAAGGCGATGGCGTTACTGTTGGTGAAGTAATGGCCAATAGTGCTGCTGAAGCCGGAAAGCTAAAGAAAGGTGATAAAATCATCAAGCTGAACAACAAGGCGGTGAACACATGGAATGAGCTTACCGGCACCATTGCCAGCTTCCGTCCGGGTGAAAAAATCAATGTAACATTCATCCGCGACGGAAAAGAAAATACCGTGAGCGTAACACTCAAAAACAGCGCAGGCAATACCGATGTGGTAAAAACCTCTGTACTCGACAAACTCGGAGCAAGCTTTGAAACAATTGAAAAGAAAAAAGCAAGCGAGTACGGACTGGAAGGCGGCGTTGAAATTAAAACCATTGGCGATGGACTATTGAACGAGCAAACCACCATCAAAAAAGGATTCATCATTATCCGTGCCGGCGGAAAAACTGTACGCAACGTAGAGGAGCTTACGAAAGTAATTGAAGAAGCAGGCAATAGCATTATGGTAGAAGGCATTTACCCCGGATACGATGGCGTGTATGCTTACGGAATCAATGATCTGAGAAGATAACAGCAACCTATTCAGTTATAAAAAAAATGCCGGCTCTCAGTCGGCATTTTTTTTATTTGCTATACACCCGAAAACCCCAGGCCTCTAGGGATATATGTCGCTCAACATTCAAATCAAGCATTTGCTGTGTAAACACATTTGTAAAATCACCTTGTACTCGATCATCAAACAAATGAATATGATGTGGATAAGGCGAGAAATTAAGCACGACGAGTAGTTCGTCCATCGCATGCTTCCGAACGAAGGCAAATACCTCGTGGTCGGCATTATTACCCAAACGAATCGTGTGCACAGATGGATCACCGGCTTGCAAGGCCGCATTCGTTTTTCGTAACTGCAAAAGGGTTTTATAAAACAAATGCAGCTTGCAGTCATCCGTCCAGCTTATGGCACCTTTATCAAAAAACGGCAAACGCTGATAATTGGGAAGTTCCTGTCCGCTATAGATTAACGGAATGCCATTCCAGGTGCAGCTGAACACCGCCAGCGGCTTTGCCATTTCAACGTACTTTTCATATTCCGTTCCATTCCAGCTATTCTCATCATGATTGGAGGTGAAGAAACTACGGATATGTTCCTGCGGACCCATATGGTCGTAATGGCGCAAAATACCATCGAGCGCAGCTATGTTGCGGTGATGACGATAAAATTCTGCACTAGCATGCATCCAACGCCAGCTGTAGGAGGCGTCGAAGATGTACGCATAATCAGGATTGTCCCACTGATCAAATTCACCATACCAAAAAAGCGACTTTACCGCGTCGAGTTGTTTTCGCGCTTCCGTCCAAAAATCACGGGTTACCAGCATCGCCATATCACAGCGGAACCCATCAATATCACATGTATCTACCCAAAAACGCATGGCAGCAATCATCGCTTTCCATAATGTCGGCTCTTGGTAGTTCAGGTGAATCACATCTTCCCAATCGGGAAAGGGTGGTTTAAAATTTCCTTGCTCATCTCTTGTATAAAATTCAGGATGCTGCTGCGTCCACACATGATCCCATCCGGTATGATTCGCCACCCAATCGATGATAATTTTCATACCCCGTGCATGTGCATCCTGCACCAAGGCACAGAAATCATCCAGGTTTCCAAATTCAGGGTTCACTGATATGTAATCTGACGCAGCATAATAACTACCCAAACTGCCTTTTCTATTTTTTTGCGAGATGGGCGTTATCGGCATCAACCACAATGTTTCAACACCCATATCCTGCAAACGCGGGAGGTGCGACATGAATGCCCGTATGGTACCCTCCGAAGTGTACTGTCGCAGGTTTACTTCGTAAATATTCGTTGCTGCAACCCAGGAGCAGCGCCGGAAGGCTTTATCCATAAAAATGCTTTCTGAAAGAGCATGAAAATACGAACCGCACGGGAAATATCCATTTTCTTTCACAAGCCCGCAACCATTTATCTTTGTGCATTGTTAGGGCTTTATGAAAAAATTCGACGTACCGCTGATATATAAGAGTCCGCTGATTGCAGCGGTGAAGCAATACCGTAAGCAGCAGGATAAGATGAAGAAAGATTTTACTCCTACCCTGCTCGATGCCGGTGCGGTTCAGTTTTATCTTGCAAGGCATTTTGGCTTTTGCTACGGCGTGGAAAACGCTATTGAAATTGCTTACCGCACCATAGAAGATAATCCGGGAAAACGCATTTTTCTGTTAAGTGAAATGATTCACAATCCGCAGGTAAATGCCGACCTGATAGCACGCGGCGTTCAGTTTTTACAGGACACGCAGGGAAAGCAACAAATTGGATTCGATACGCTAACACCGGAAGATATTGTAATTATCCCTGCTTTTGGAACAACGCTGTCCATTGAAGCCGAATTACAAGCAAGAGGCATTACTACCGAAAAATATAATACTACCTGTCCCTTCGTTGAAAAGGTATGGAACCGCGGCGATCAGATCGCCGAAAAGGGCTATTCCATTGTAGTACACGGAAAACCCAAGCACGAAGAAACCAGGGCTACTTTTTCACATGCCAGCGCCAAAACACCCACGGTAATCGTAAACGATATGAATGATGCCATCGAGCTTGCAAAGTTCATGACGGGAGAAAAAGACGCTGATTTGTTTTTCGAAACATTCAAAGACAAACATAGCAAAGGCTTTGATCCCACACGCGATTTGCAACGCATTGGCGTAATCAATCAAACCACCCAGCTAGCAAGCGATACACAGGCAATTGCTGCGTACTTGCGCTCGGTAATAATGCAACATTACAAGCTCGACGAAACGAGCATCGGTGCGCACTTTGCAGATACGCGCGACACTTTATGCTATGCTACCAACGACAATCAAACTGCCGTTACGGCCTTACTGGATACACCGGCCGACCTCGCCATTGTAGTAGGAGGATATAACAGCTCTAACACAACACACCTTGTTGAGCTTTGTGAAACCAAGTTGCCTACCTACTTCATCAATGGTGAAGACAAAATCATGAATGAAAAAGATATCATGCATTTTAATTTCCATGAGCAGAAAGAATATCTAACACATGATTTTCTTCCTTCACACCGACCCGTAAGAATACTCATCACCAGCGGTGCCTCTTGCCCAGATGCACTGGTTGAACGCATCATCCGAAAAATTGCCGGATTCTTTGATGCCGAAAGCAAGCTGGAAACAATGATTGATCAGTTTCAACATTAATCCGTTGATCTAACAGGATTCACTTGCTATTGCACAATGATTCTTTGCGTATAACGCTTACCTGCTTCACGTGCATGTACCGTTACGAGGTAAACCCCTGTTTTAAGCTGACTGATATTAAAAACCGATTTGCTTTCATTCAGCCACTGTCGAAGATGTTGGCCATACTGATCGCTTAATATCAAATCATATTTGCCAATTACTTCCGGAATCTGAATAGAAATATTGCCCCTGCTTGGATTCGGAAATACCGAAACATTGGCAGAAAATGCATGTTGCACAGATCGTGTATCACTGTAAGATGCTTTCCCATCAAAATCAATTTGCTTCAATCGATAGTACACCACGCCGGCTTTGGGAAGCATAATATCCTCATATTCATAATGCAACAATGCATTACTGTTTCCGTTGATGGCTTTTGTAGCCACAAACCCAACTGTCTCGAAGTCGGTATTGCCTCCTCTTCTTTGTACTTCAAATCCTTTATTATCCTGCTCACTCGCAGTTTGCCAAACTAGTCTTGTGCGGCCGTTTTTTACCTGTGCCTGAAAACTCTTCAAGCGAACAGGCAAATTGCCACAACTCACTTGTGCACATTCTGTAAATACATCGTTGATTACTCCTGCTATGTCTAGAACAATAAAAAGCTTTTGATCGCGTGTTGTACCGGAATTACCTGCATAGGTCACCGGATCGGTGGCAAAACTCTGATTGGGTGCCAATATACGCGGAGTCTGATCTAATCCTACCCTTACATCAGAAGCTAATTCCAAACTTCCCGAATTATTATCATCCCGATAAACCGCATACCCGTTAATGGTAATAGTTTGATTGGTATTTGAATTATTTACCGCTAATCGATAGGTGCGCTGTACTGTATTGTCGATCAGTTGGCAGTCCTGAAACCCTTGCACCGTTGGGAAGTTGAAAGCGTATACATTATTACAGCTTACACAATGCGGCTTCCACTGTGAAGTAACATTTCCCTGCGTTCCCCAAATATCCGCTTTTATCGTAACACCCCTGCAACCGCCTGGCAGAGAGACCGTAACATTTGATATGGTTACAGGTATAAAACCCAGCACAGGTTGTCCAGCAGTAACGGTATAGCCCGTATTGAGCGGAACCGTTGCATCGACATAACTAGTAAGCGGGGTAAAAGTACTACCGTTTGTTTCGTATGCTAAATTCAGAAATGGTAGAGGCCCAGTTAGATTTTTTCGCAGATCATTTCTTTTTGGAGAGGAACCGGAAGCCAAACAATTATTGCCCCAGTAATTAGGATAATCCTGTTCGGGCCATGCCTGCAATACTGTAATCTTAAAGCCGTTGTTGGCATCAATGTTAAAGTGCATATCGAATGTCACCAAACAATTCCCGCTGATATTCGGATCGGGAACCGACTGGCGAATATTCGTTACTACATCTGTGATTGCACATTGCGCGAAAAGCTCGGTTGTGTTCATTAAAAGTGCACTGACAAGCAATGCCATAAAGGTCTTTTTCATACTTGATTTTTTTGGTGATGAGAGATTTCACCGGGGCAGGAATGAAAAAGCAGTCAAAGGAACAGATATACCAATATTGCTCAGCAGGCAGAGAAAACAATGCCCTGCTGCTTCAAAAGCAGTTTTAATGAGGGTCCATTTTAAAATAATCGTTGCGCCACTAAGAACAAGATGCCCTTAATGATGCCGCAAGAAAAACAGCTTGCATTGATGCAAGCGCAGAATGGTTATCAGGATAAGAGATAATGAAGCGAAAGTCTTTGCAAAATATTGGGGTGGTAAAAATAATTGCGTGTTTTCAATTTTGCAAGCAAAATGATTTTTTTTTGAAAACAAGATTTATCGGAGCCGCGCTTGCACATATTCAAGCGCCAATGTAAATTGTTCTTCCGGACTCAGTGCCGTATTGTCGATAACCACGGCATCGGGCGCCTGCTGCAAAGGACTTTCTGCCCTATTCATATCCGCATGATCGCGCATCTGAATATTAGAAACTACTTCTTCCTGCGTGATATTCGGATCTTTTTGCTGCAATTCTTTCAATCGCCTTTGTGCGCGGACTGCCGGGTCGGCGGTCATGAATATTTTGAGTTCGGCTTGCGGAAAAACAGTGGTGCCGATATCTCTTCCATCCATTACAATTCCCTTCTCAGCCCCCATTGCGCGCTGCTGTGCTACGGCAAACACGCGAACAGCTTTGATCGCGGCAACGCGACTAACAGCTTCTGCTACCTCCATAGCTCGGATATACGGCTCTACATTTTCGCCATTGAGACAAATATGCGACTCCCCGCTTGGTTCATCTTTTTCAAAACGCAAACCGATATGATGCAGTGCAGCCTCTACCGCTAAAGCATCCGTTTCATTAATATGATTGCGCAAAAAATACAAGGCAATGGCACGATACATGGCGCCACTATCGATATACACATAACCGAGCGCTTTCGCAAGCTGACGAGCAAGTGTGCTTTTACCGCAAGAAGAATATCCGTCGATGGCGATGATGATTTTTTTCATGGAGTTACCCGGACTTAGAAAGCTAGTAATTCATACTTGCATCAATACAGCAAGCTAGGCAACAAAGATAACAGCTTTGCAGATTGTTTGCATGACAGTGAAACACCGTAACAAAAAAGGCCGACTTAATGCCGGCCTTCTAAAAAATCTTATTTTATTGCTTGTCGGGAATCTGATTTTTCTTCGACTTGCTTTTGGGCTCCGGCATGATGAACTTGATTTTCTGATTCTCTTTATCCAGATCGGCAACCAGCATATCACCTGTTTTAATCTGCATATTTAAAATCTCTTCCGCCAGCGGATCTTCCAGATACTTTTGAATGGCACGGTGCAGCGGACGCGCGCCAAACTGCACATCATAACCTTTCTCTGCAATAAAATCTTTGGCATCCTGCGTGAGCTCCAGCGTGAAGCCTAGATTGTTCAATCTGGCAGTAACACCCTTCATCAGAATATCGATGATGCGGAAAATATGCTCCTTGGTAAGGGAATTAAAGATCATTACATCGTCGATACGATTGAGAAACTCCGGAGAGAAGGTGCGCTTGAGCGCTTTTTCAATCACCGCTTTGTTACTCTCTTCCTGATTTTGCACACGGGCTG
>CAZDGV010000035.1:13477-14652 GCA_964505195.1 uncultured Chitinophagaceae bacterium | reverse complement strand
TGAAAAGGCGGATACTTTACCGCCGGATCAAACCAGGTAGGCGTTTTCATTACAGATTTCTGATGGCTGAAAGTGAGAAAGCTGTGTTTACCATGATAAGCACCCAAACCGCTGAATCCCCTACCGCCAAAAGGTAAATGATGATTGGTTACATGCCAGCTGGCATTGTTTACACAACCGCCCCCGAAAGGAATGCGGTTCAGCCACCAGGATTCAACTTCGCTATTGCTGGTAAAAACATAAAAGGCCAGCGGATGCTCGTTTTGATCAATCATAGCAGCAGCAGCCTCGCGATCGGAGAAAGGAATGATCGGTAAGATCGGACCAAAAATTTCATCGCGCATTATAGGGTCCTGCATAGTTACATGCTCTATGAGCGTGGGCTCAATAAACAGTCGGCTGCGATCATGTCGGCCACCGAAAACAATTTTTCCGGCCGACAAATAACTTACCAGTCGGTCGAACTGTTTTTCATTGATGATTTTTCCATAGCTGGCACTTTCTTCTGGCTGCTCGCTAAAAAACTGTCGGATGGTTTGTATCAGCTGCTGCACAAATGCATCTTTCACTTTTTCATGCACCAATATATAATCAGGTGCTACACACATTTGTCCGGCATTAATGAAAGTAGAAACCGCAATGCGACGGGCAGCCACTTTCAGGTTGGCATCCGCTTCTACCACACTGGGGCTTTTGCCTCCCAGCTCAAGCGTAACAGGTACGAGTTCTTTTGCTGCCATCTGGTAAATGATCTTTCCCACCATCGTGCTGCCGGTATAAAATACATGGTCGAAGCGGAAATGATTCATCATTTCGGGAATCACTTTTGCACCATCGCCCGGCACATACAACACATAAGCCGGGTCAAATACCTCGCGGACAATTTTTTCTTTTACATCGGCAATATGCGGGGCAAACTCACTGGGCTTTAGCACAGCACAGTTACCCGCAGCAATGGCGCCCACCAGAGGAGCAAAAAGCAGCTGCAACGGAAAATTCCAGGGGGCGATGATGAGTACGACTCCCAGCGGCTCGCGATATATATAACTGGAAGAAGGGAGATTCACCAGATTTGTTTTTACTCTTTCCGGCTCCATCCATTCCCGCAGATGACGGATTGTTTCGTTGATTTCTGTGAGCAGAAATCCGGTTTCCGTTACCCAGCTCTCTTCGGC
>CAZDGV010000035.1:0-13377 GCA_964505195.1 uncultured Chitinophagaceae bacterium | reverse complement strand
GAAAAACTGAACGATTGCACAGCCCATGCTGAGATCATTGCCCTCACTTCGGCTTTTAGTCAGCTAGGAAGCAAATACCTGCCCGAAGCAACTTTGTACGTAACGGTTGAACCCTGTTTGATGTGTACGGGAGCCCTATACTGGAGCAAGCTGAATCGCATTGTATGGGGTGCAGATGACGAAAAAAATGGCCACCTGCACATAACGGGCAATTACGAGGCAGGTTCGGGCCAATGGCCTTTTCATCAGAAAGCCAGCGTTACTAAAGGTATTTTAAAAGAAGATTGCGCAGCACTCATGAAAGCATTTTTTGCTGCCCGCCGATCCTCCTAAAAGAAGCAAAGGATTTTGTAAACAAAGCAAGCCGATGTTCAACCAAGAGCGACTAATTTTGTTGTTCCTGTAACATTGCTCATTTTATTATTTGAAAATTTAACACCATGTCATTTACACTCGCACCTCTACCTTACGCCCACGATGCGCTGGAGCCACACATCGACACACTCACCATGCAAATTCACCATGGCAAGCATCACCAGGCATATGTAGATAATCTGAACAAAGCCATTGCTGGTACAGAACATGAAAATAAATCGCTGGAAGAGCTGGTTGCGCATGCCGGAAAAATCAGCGTTGCCGTACGCAACAACGGAGGCGGCCACTGGAATCACCATTTCTTCTGGGAATCTTTGGCGCCCAATGCCGGGGGCAATCCTTCCGGTGCATTGGCCGATGCCATCAATGCCGCTTTTGGTTCTTTTGATGCATTCAAAGAGAAGTTTGCCAGTGCGGGCTTAACCCGTTTCGGAAGCGGCTGGGCCTGGCTTTGTGTGGATAGCAAAAAGCAGCTTTGCATTTGTTCAACACCCAACCAAGACAATCCACTGATGGATATTGCTGAATGCCCCGGCACCCCACTGCTGGGGGTAGATGTATGGGAGCACGCATACTATCTCAAATATCAAAATCGCCGTGCTGATTATCTCGGTGCGTTTTGGAATGTAGTAAACTGGAACAAGATCGCTGCGCGTTTTGATGCAGCTATGAAATAATCTGCTGACTTTACATCAAGCCATCCGATTCATATTTAGGCGGATGGCTTTTTTATTTTCTTTTGTCAGCGCTTGGCGGTGGTACAGGATCATATCCGCTTCCGCCCCAGGGGTGGCAGCGAGCGATTCTTCTCATTGTAAGCCACAGGCCTTTGATAGGGCCATGTATGCGCAATGCTTCAATGCCATAGTGGCTGCAGGTGGGGATATACCTGCATTTAGGACCGATCATCGGCGACAACGCATACTGATAAAATCGGATCAGTAAAATGAAGGGGGCAATCGCAATATCACGAAGCGTTTTCATCTACAAGCTGTTGAACTTTTAAAAGCAGGTTACCGCAAGATGAAAAAACGGTTTCAAAAGCAGGCAGTTCCTTGCCGGTAAACACCACAAAAATGTCAAGTGCCCTGTTGCTTTGTTTTAAAGCATCTTCCAGTGCATGTTTTTGCAAACGCAGCGCTTCGCGCAGCTGACGCTTGATGCGATTACGCTGTACTGCTTTTCGAAAATTACGCGCACTTACAGCCACTCCCGCAAGCAAGGGGCATGTGCCCTGAAGATTGCTTTCAAAGCGGTAGTAGAGGATAAAGCCGGGAATGGAAATGCGCTTGCCTGTGCGAAAAAGCAAATCGATCTGCTTCCTGCGCTTGAGCCGCTCTCCTTTGCTAAAACTGTATTTGCGTTGCGTCATCTGCATCTAAAATAAAAAAAGCTCCCGATGAAGAGAGCTTTTGCATATCGTATTTTCAATTCGATTTACTTTTTACCAATGCGCTCATCGCTGATTGTAAGCTTATGACGGCCTTTTGCACGACGGCTGGCAAGTACTTTTCTGCCATTGGCAGTTTGCATGCGCTTACGGAAACCATGTGTGGTTTTACGACGACGCTTCGAAGGTTGATAGGTACGCTTTTGTGCCATAACAATGTTTTAATCGTTTAAAAATGACCCGGGGAGAAGCCGAGATCGATCTTGTTTTTTAAACCAGTGAGAACACCACTTCCCACCGCCTGTGAAAGGGAGGGCAAAGGTAAGCGAAGGAGGCGAAAAACATCGCTTTTTGTGCCTTTTTTATTGCAAATCAGGCAGATTTAGTGATTTTTTAGTCGCACCAGCTCCGATTGCAGCGATGCTCCAAAAAACATCCCTGCGTGTAAATCAAAATCGGCGGTTTCATCCGTCGTGCAAAACCGAGGCGGATGGCCCTTGCTGAGCAAAGTTTCTATTTCAGGGTGACGTTGTAGATAATGGGCCAAACTGCTGGCAACGATCGGTCCTTGGGAAAGCAGCTGAATATGTTGCGGCAAATGCCTGCGAATTTGATCTGCAATAAGCGGATAGTGTGTGCAGGCCAGTAATATGGCATCGATATCGGCAGATTGTGCCAGCAGCTGAGCGATATATTTTTTTATGAAAAAATCAGCACCGGCATTATCATATTCATTGCTTTCGATCAGGGGCACCCAAAGTGGACATTCTTGCTGATACACCGCCACTTCGGGGAAAAACTTTTCGATTTCAATGGGATACGACATAGATTTTACCGTACCCGTAGTAGCAAGTATTCCAATTGCTTTGCTTTTGCTGCACTGTCCAATCATTTCGGCAGTAGGACGTATAACCCCCAATACCCGCTTTCCGGGATACTTTGCTGGCAAGTCCTTTTGCTGAATGGTGCGAAGTGCCTTAGCAGAAGCGGTATTACAAGCTAGAATTACTAGCGGACAACCCTGATCAAAAAACCATTCCACGCATGCGCGCGTGTATTCATATACCGTTTCAAAAGACCTGGTACCATAAGGCGCCCTAGCATTATCGCCTAAATAGAGATAATCGTATTGCGGCAGCGATGCCATAAACTCTTTCAATACGGTTAGCCCGCCATAGCCGGAATCGAAAACACCAATGGGATGTTGCGCTGCCATCTTTTCAAATGTAAAAAATCGTAGTAAATCAAAAAAGCCGCTCCTGATCGGAGCGGCTTTGAATTATTGTTTTGTAGCGGGACGCGGAGCGCCCGGCGGCGTATCTGCAATTTTGAGATGCTTCTTCACCAACGGAAGCAAGTCGTCACTTGTAGGAACAACCAGCAAGGCATCGCGGCTGAATACATACGTGTATGCGTTTGCTTTGGCTACGGTTTGAATGGCATCCAGCGCCATTTTCTGAACGGGGGCATAAAGCTCTTGCTGCTTTGCCTCCATGTATTCCTGTGATTCATTTTGGAAGTTCTGAAGCTTCACATAAAGCTGTCCGAGCTCTTCACGCTTCATATTGCGCTTGGTGGGCGTCCACTGTGCAGAATCAGCTGCAAACACACTGTCACGCTGATTAAACTCCTGTACCAGCTCGGAGTAAACCAAACGCATAGAGTCTTGCGTTTTTTGCATTTGATCCTGTGCCTTTTTGGTTTCAGGCATGGCTTGAATCAGCTCTACAGTATTAATGTGGCCTAATTTGGCCTGTGCATTTGCATGATGCGCTCCGAGCAATGCGATGCTAACCAGCACAACGGCAATTGATTTTTTCATGGTATTAATCTTTCTTTTGTTTTAAGTCGGTTTACTTTTCCCCGATATAGACCCGACGGTTGCTCAAAGCTTCAAACCTAGCATCTTGAGTACATCATCGCTGCGGTCCAGTTTCGGGTCGGCAAATATAACGGTTATTCCCTCACTTTTATCCAAAACGAAGTCAAACATGCGTTCAGTAGCCATTTTCTGAATGGCATTATATACCTTGTCCTGAATAGGCTTTACCAGCTCCTGTTTTTTACGAAAATAGTCGCCCTCGTAACCAAATCGCTTGCGCTGCATTTCACGTATTTCCTTCTCTTTATTGAAGATTTCATCTTCGCGCTTTTTCAGCAATTCGGGGCTCAGCATCACACGCTCAGCATCGAGCTGACGGTACATTTTATCGAGCTCTGATTGTTTGATATCGATTTCTTTCTGCCAGATATCTGCCGTTTGCTCCAGTTTCTGATTGGCTTCTTTGTACTCGGGAATCTTTTCGAGGATATAGCGGGTATCCACAATAGCATATCGCTGTGCGAAGCTGTTGGCTACCAATGCCAGCAACAGCATGTTCATTAAAGCAAATCTCTTCATATACATGCGTTTAAGATTATTCAGGTTCAAAGCCCAGCATAAAGGTAAAGCGGCTCACATCGCGCAGTCTGGCGCCGGGGAAATATCTGTCGAGCCCCAACCCATAGTCGAAGCCAAGCAAACCAAACATGGGAAGGAAAAAGCGCATACCAAAACCGGTACTGCGACGAAGCTTGAAGGGGTTGTACTGTTTGAAATCGTACCAACCATTAGCAGCTTCAAAAAATGCCAAGCCGAAAATGGTGCTGCTTGGGTTGGTGCTAAGCGGATAGCGCATTTCTAAACTGTACTTATTGAAGATGGTAAAAAACTGATTGGCCGATTGCTGATCGGGATTGAGGCGCGGATTGGAAGTTTCATATACCGGATAACCGCGGTGTGCGATGATATCGAAACCAAGAATACCGAAGTTGTTCTGTAAGCCTGCATCACCCACCTGGAAGCGTTCAAACGGAGAAATACTCAGGGATTTGTTGTAGCGACCAATGAAACCAAATTTAGCCGCTGCGCGCAATACAAACTGGCGATTTTTTTCTGCTCCCATTGGCTTGCCGATAGGCACAAACCATTCCGCATTGAATCGCCATTTATGAAATTCTACGAGACGATACTTTTCTGCGGGATTATCATAAACAGAAAGATCACGGAACAACGAAAACGGTGGCGTGATGGCTGCCTGCAGTGAAAAGTTGGAACCCGAACGCGGGAACATCGGCTGGTCGATAGAAGAACGTATCAGCTGAAAGCGAATATTAAAGTTGTTGGAAACGCCCTCACGTAATTCCGGGAAAATGGGATAGTCCTTTAATTTATACTGCGTGAAGTTGGCCGCCACTACAAAATTGAAAAAGTCGTCGGGCCATTTGAGCTGTCTTCCAAGCGATATGGTAGCACCGGTGGTGCGCATGTATTGATTTTCGCCCCGGTTGCGTGTTGGCAAAAAAGTAACCGGGTCAAATGCATTGGCGAAGCGGGTACGAAAAACACTAACCGTAAATGCATTGCGGCGTTTTCCTCCCAGCCAAGGTTCTGTGAATGAAAAATTCTGTGAGCTGAAAGAGGGACCATTCGATTGAACACGCAACGATAATCTTTGACCATCACCGGAGGGAAGCGGATCCCAAGCAGATTTCTTGGTGATGTTCTTTAACGAGAAATTGTTGAAGGTAATACCCACTGTTCCTGTAAGTCCTATCAATCCTCCCCACCCTGCGCTCAACTCCAGCTGATCAGATGATTTTTCTTCCAGGGAATAATTGATATCTACCGTACCATCATCAGGATTGGGAACGGGATTGATGCCAATTTTTTCCTGATTGAAATAGTTGAGGTTGGAAATTTCACGCTGAGAGCGCATGATATCTGCTCTGCTGAATTTTTCACCGGGCACGGTGCGCAATTCGCGGCGCACCACATATTCTTTTGTTTTATCGTTTCCGGAAATATTCACAGAACGAATGGTGGCCTGCGGACCTTCTGCAATACGAATTTCGTAATCAATGGTATCGTTGTAAACACGTGTTTCTTCGGGATCAATGCGGAAGAACAGGTATCCGTCGTCCATATATAAACCACTGATATCCCCTCCTTCCTGTGAAAGCTGCTTGCCCAACTTTTTATTCAGGGTTTCCAAATTGTACACATCGCCTTTTTTAATGCCGAGCAATTTGGTTAGGATGGAGTCGCTGTATTTGGTGTTGCCGCGCCACACCATATTGCCGAAATAATATTTTCTTCCTTCTTTCACTTTGACTTCCACATTCAGCATGCCTTCCTTGCTGTAATACTGTGTATCCTTTTCTATCACCGCATCTCTGTAGCCCTGTGCGTTGTAGAACTCAATAATATTTTCTTTGTCTTCCTCGTACTTCTCTTTGTTGAATTTGGCAGAAGCAAAAGGTTTGAAACGAAACCAGGGATCTAAAAATTCTTTTGTTTTGCTAAGTGACAGAAAACCAAAATCGTTGAGATAGTTCTTAAAAGATGGCTTTTCTTTTTTTCCGTAAAGCAGTTTTTCTTCGTTGGCACGGAAATTATAACGCCCTACTTCTTTGGTGCCTTTCATTTTCTTCTTCACCCGCAGGGCAGTAATATTTTCAGTGCCTGCAATGAACACTTCGTTCACTTTTACTTTAGGGCCCTTGTTTACCGTAAACACCAGGTCAAGGAAGTTGGCATTCACCGTATTTTGTTTTTCGGCAATGGAAACTTGTATTTGTCGGTATCCTTTGTCGATGTAAAACTTTTCAATCTTCTCTACTGTTGTCATCCGCAAATTTTCGGTGATGACTTTATTGGGAGAAAGTCCGATCTTTTCTTTCAGTTCTTCCTCTTCGCCTTTGCGAATACCTTTGATGGAATAGCTTCCCAATCTTGATCTTTCCTGCACTACCAATTCTACCCAAATTTCTTTTCCGTCAACTGCGGTGAGGTAAATGGCAACATCTTCGAAATATTGCTGTCGCCAAATATTATTGATAACGCGACTGAAAAGATCTCCTCCGGGCAGCACTACTTTATCACCCACGTTCATGCCCGAAATAGAAACCAGCAAACTGGAATCAAAGGTTTTGGCACCGCTTACCTGAATGCCGGCAATGATGTATTCTTTGGGGACTTTCGCGTTGAAAATAGCTTCCAGCTCAGGATCCACCGAAATAGGCAAGGTATCACGCTGGGCATATGCCCCGGTGAAAAAACCACAACATATTAGGAATGAAAGAAATAATTTCCGGTATCGCTGCATTGAAGTTTGCTTAGTCGTTTTGTTTTGGTCGCCTTTTTGTAAACAGAAGGGGTTACTTCTTTACAAGCCGGGCAGCAAAATAACGGGTTTTGATGAAACGCATTGTTAAAAAGACCCTCTTACTTATAAATTAAGATGCACTTAGCTTTTCAGAAGCATTCACCTGTTCCCCTGTTTTGCCAAACCTACGCTCTCTTCCCTGAAAATCCAGAATGGCCTCATACAGGTTTTCTTTTCTGAAATCGGGCCAGCGCACCTGGGTAAAATACAGTTCGGCATAGGCCAGCTGATACAGCAAAAAATTGCTGATGCGATACTCACCGCTGGTGCGTATCATAAGTTCCGGATCGGGGAACTCGCGGGTTACCAGGTAATCCTTGATGGTATCCTGATCTATTTCAAAGGGTTCCAATTTGCCAGCTTTTACGTCCGCTGCAATGTTTTTAATGGCATTTACAATTTCCCATCTGCTGCTGTAACTCAGCGCCATAATGAGATTTAGCCCGGTATTGCCATCTAGCTCATCGAGCGATTCCTGCAGCTCCTTCCGGGCATAATCGGGCAGCATGTTCATGTCGCCAATTACGTGCAGGCGGATATTGTTTTTATTCAGCGTAGCTGTTTCTCTCCGAATGGTATCTACCAGCAGCTCCATCAATCCGGTAACTTCCTCAATAGGCCGATCCCAGTTTTCGGTGCTAAAGGCATAAAGCGTTAAGTATTTGATACCGAGCTCAGCAGACCCCTCCACGATATTGCGCACGCTCTCCACACCATGAAAATGGCCATAGAGGCGGTCTTGCCCATGTTCTTTAGCCCAACGTCCATTACCATCCATAATAATGGCAATGTGTTCGGGAAGGCGCGATAGGTTAATTTGATCCTTCAAAGAAGGCATATTCCAAAATTGTGGTGCAAAGTTAGGGAATTATTGAGGTGGGCGGGTGGGTGAAAGCATCGATTATCCTAAACGAGGCAGGGCTTCCGATATCGGAAGCCCTGCCTCGTAATAAAGAAATCAATTAGCGTGTTACCGAATACCTGCCGGTAAAGAAGTCGATGGAGAACTTCCAGGTTCCGGTAGTAGGAGGGCCAGGGAAATCCTGTCCTTCCGGACGGAATTTTCCGCCCACATTGGCATTGTTAACAAGTCGGTCGTCAGTACCAAACTTTCTATCCCAACTTCCGTTGGTGGGAAGGAGCAGATAGTCTTGTCCGTTTTGTAAAGAGAGCGTGATATCCCACTGCACCGAATTGCGGCGTGTAAGCTGCTGCGAAGGCAGCGGAACAGGGTTGCTCCAACCGCCGGGAGTAGCACCACCAACAATGAACAAGTTGGTCGGCAGACCATGCTGCTGAGTAAAGGGTTCTACTTTAAACAAACCCTGCTGAAAATCTACTGTAATCTTATACGTACCAGAGGTGGATGGAGCGGGGAAATCTGAGCCGCCGGGTACACCAGGGCCGTAATAGGCAAATGTGCCACCCATTGCAATATTCGGAATGGTAGAATTTGGAAGTGCGTATTTCTGATCCCAGCTGCCGTTTACAGGCAACAAAATATATGCTTGACCGGAAGTCAGATTAAAGATTCCGCCATAAGTTGTTTCATCGATGCGGGCCAGTTCCTGACTAGGCAAGGGAACAGGGTTGCTCCAACCACCAACCGTTGCGCCACCTACAATAAATAATCTTCCACCGGGGGGAAGGGGTACTCTAGGCGGTATTTTATAAGGCGTCATGCGCACCCTTACTACATTAGATACTTTTTGCTCGTTGTTATTTCCATATGAAGAAGTAACACGGAGATCTACGTCGTACTGCACATTAAACTGAAATCCGAAATCGAGCAGAATGCTGTTCAGTTGTTTGCCGATGAAATCATATTCACGCAATCCGATCACTTCAATTTTTCTTGATCGAGCGAAGCTGCGACCTGCAGAGTCAATCTCAATTACATATTTATACTTGGAAGAATCCTGCCCATGTCGGGGGTTTGTCCAGGTAAGCTTCAGCGTTACACGATTGGAATCTGCTGCGGGGGGAGCGATTGCAGTTGCAGATGCAGAAAGCACAGGGCTAGTAGCATCGGCATAGAGGGGCAGCGGATCGGCTTTTTCGCAAGCACTGAAAAGAAGTGCTGCTGAAAGAAGCGCAATGTTTATTTTATGCAACCATTTCATATATCAGAATTTATTGAGTTATTGTCTAACAACTGAGAAGCGTCCCAGCTGAAAATCAAATGAAAGTTTAAATGTTCCGCCGGGCGTGGGTGAAAGGAAATCTTGGCCGCCACCGCCTTTGAAAACAAACTCGCCACCATTAGCAGTAGATTCACGGTTCACACCATCTTCCAAACAGTATTTGGTTGCCCAACTACCCATGGCAGGAAGAAGAAGATAAGGACCATTCGCATCAAGATTCACCACCAGTTCATAACGGGTTCTTGAAACGCGCGTTAACTTCTGTGTATTAATGAAGGGGGTTTGAAGCGGGTTGTTCCATCCACCGGGACTTGCGCCACCTACCAGCCATAGCTCATCATTTACAGGTGTAGCCACTTTAGGAGGAGGAGGGAAAGGGCGAGCAGTGAAACTCACTTTGTTGGAGGAAACCAGTTTCAACGCATTACCGATGGAAGAAGTTACTCTTGCTTCCAGGTTATAAGAACGGCGGGGATCCAATTGCAGCAACATGGTGTTACCCAGGATGGCATTTAGCTGGCCCACCGTGTAAGTAACCGATAGATTACGACCAACTACAGTGGTGAATTTAGCACCACTTCTGAAGTTGCCCCCAACGGTATCAACTTCAAGTGTGTAATTTACATCATGTGAACTTACGCCGGTTGTAAAGCGGTATTCAGGATTGGTCCAGCTGAAAGTGATCGCATCTCTGTCTTCCTGACCTGGCTCCAGTACTACGTTGGCGATATTGCGACTGATTACCGGCGCAGTTCCTCCTTCGTAATACACTTTATTTTCAACCTTTTCGCAGGCGCTGAACGCAAGCACTGCGAGCGGAATGGATAATTGTTTAATTATATTTTTCATATGAGTATGTTTTAGTATCCTGGATTTTGTCTCATGTTAGGATTAGAAGCTACTTCTGGAGCAGGGATGGGATACACTTTGCGGAATGCATCTACGCCCACACCGTCTTTAATGCCGCCTTTCCAGGGCCACAGATAAGTACCTTCGGTAAAGCGATTGAAACGAACCAGGTCGGTGCGGCGATGACCTTCCCAATAAAGCTCACGGCCTCTTTCTGCCAAAATATAATCCAAATCATAGCTCGTAATGGCAGGTGCAGTAACCTGTGCTCTTGTGCGCAGCTGGTTAAGATAATTCAATGCCAGAGCGCTGGAACCCCCAGTGCCACCGCGTGTGGGGTGTGCTGCCTCTGCATAGATCAAATACATTTCAGAGAGACGGAAAACGGGGAAATCGATATCAGAGAAAGTTCTGTTGGGATCGTTTCCGAAACCACCTGAAGATGTACGGTTACGGAATTTGGTTACACCATAACCATCTTTGAATTCAGAAATTTTTGCAATATCAATATTATGACCGGTAAAGAACTGCGCACGCTTGTCGCCGTTGCCGTTTGCATCGGGAAACAGATCAGGCAGTCTGCGCGTAGTACGAATACCACCCCAGCCACCCAGGCCTGAAAATTCGTTGTTCATGTCGCCACCTACAGATGCATTTACCATGAAAGTAGTTCCGCCAAAGTTTTGCGTTTTAAGTCCATCGTAATTCAATGTCCAGATAAACTCATTCTGGCTGCCGTTGGAATGGTTATCGGCCAGAAGCAAGTTGCGATAATTATTATTCATTGAATTGATTGCAGGATACGCATCGATCACGCGCTTTGAAAACGCGATGGCCTCATTGTATTTTTTTGCAAGGCCGTAACTTTCTGCATTCAAGTACAAACGCGCGAGCAATGCCCATGCAGCAGCTTTATCGGCACGACCATACTCATTTTGGCGGGGAGCCACCAAATCAGCTTCAATAGCCTGCATTTCTTTTTCGATGAACTCGAACAACTTTTGACGGTTCGACTGCTCAGGGTTGAATTTACCGATGCCCTGTGTTTCATCTGCAAAAGCAGGATTGGCAAAAAGATCCATCAGCACCCAGTATTGAAACGCACGTACGAAGCGGGCTTCAGCACGCATGGGTTTCACTTGATCAGCTGAAATACCACGGCTGGTGAGTTTATCGGAAGCGCTTTCGCGGATAAACTCATTACAAAGTGTAATGGTAAACATACAACGACCATACAAACCGATCAGCATCGGGTTGCTGGAACTCCAGTTCATGTTATGAAAATCCTGAATACCGGGGTCATTCCAGGCAACAACGGCTTCGTCGGTGGAAAGCTCTTGTGCTTTCCAGTACAAACGCAGGAAGTCGGAAGTACCTTCATCAATACCTGCCACGTCTCCGTTTCCGGCAGGACCCTGATTTCCGGTAAGTGCCATGCTTCCGTAAACTTTGGCAAGCACCTGCTTGTAACCGTTTACGTCCTTATACACCACTTCGGGCGACAAGGCATTAGGCGGATTTTTATCCAGCTGCTTATGACAGGAGCTGAGCGCAACCGCCGCTATAGTGAGATATAATGCAATTCTTTTCATATGCTTAATTCTTTTGTGGATTAAAAGTCAAGATTTACACCCAGTACAAATGTGCGCGGACGGGGGAAAATGGTATTGTCGATACCACCGTTCACCTCAGGATCCAAACCGTTGTACTTGGTAATGATGAATGCATTCTGCACGTTGGCTGATATGCGCAAGCGGGCATTCTTAATCACTTCACCTGCATCGTATCCGATGTTGATGTTATCCATGCGGAAGAAAGATCCGTTGCGTACGTAGTAATCAGAAAAATACTGATTGTTGGTAAAGCCTGTACGCAGATAATCTCTTGAAACGTTGGCAATAAAGCCGAGCGGGTCAATAACATTACGCAATGTTCCGCGATCGCTTTGCAGGTTGTTGTAAATATAATTTCCAAGGCTATAGCGTGCTACAAAGCCCGCAGTGAAGTTTTTGTAAGAGAAAGAGCTGTTTACACCGCCAAACATTCTTGATTCAGGATTATTGTAGATGTAAAGGTCTTTTTCGTTTATGATACCATCGCGGTTGATGTCTTCATACAATCCTTCAATAGGCTTATTGTCCTTATCGTAAATCTGCTTATACACAAAGAAGGAGTTCGGACGCTGTCCTACAATATGACGCTGAATGGTATTGCCCGTTCCGCCTGCAATACCTCCTACTGGAATACCGGTGAAGTTGGGATCGGGGTTGATCAACAAATTGGTGATTTCGGGATTGGCATAAGTAATGTTGAAACCGATATCCCACTGCATATCATTTTTCTTCAGCGGCGTTACATTCAAGGTAAATTCAAAACCTCTGTACTCGATGTTACCAACGTTAGTGAACAACTGGTTAGAGAAATTGGTAAGCGCCGGAATGGGAACAACGCTCAACAGATCGCGCGTTTTGCGCGAGAATCCTTCAATGGTACCGGTGATGCGGTTATCCCAAAATCCGAAATCGATTGCGAGGTTAATGTTTTCAGTAGTTTCCCAGCGAAGCTCAGGATCGTATGCACTGGGGCGCAACATGTTGCTGAAGCCACCCAGTTGATACTGTGCTTGTGAATTGCTTACAAAATAAGTTGGGATATATCCAAAAAGTGGTCCGATATCCTGCTGACCGGTAACACCATAACCACCGCGTACTTTCAGGTCGGATACCACTTTAGAGTTCTTTAGGAAGTTTTCCTCGTTCACCCTCCAGGCCAATGCGGCAGAGGGGAAGAAACCCCAGCGGTTATCAGGACTAAACCTTGAAACACCGTCGGTACGTGCATTCAAAGTGAGCACATAACGATTGGCCAAAGTGTAGTTCATACGACCATAGTAGGAAATGATGGTATAACCGGGTGTGCCATTGTTTACCAAGGGAACACCATTCAGGAAATCGTAGTTAGCGCCAGGTGCAATTTGACCGTTGAACTGACGCGGTAAAACATTGGCTTTATAAAATTTGAAATCCTGGTATCCGTAACCCGCCATTACATCAATGCGACTTTTGATGGCACTAAGATCTTTTGTATAGTTTAGATAAAAATCGCTCAGGATATTGGTTTGTGAAGAGAAGTAGCGATTGTTGAAGCCTCTGCTGATATATACCGCAGCAGCGCTGTCGGTCATTACATCGGTTCCACTACCGCGCTGCAAATCGTAGCCGACATTCAGGTTGGCGCGCAATCCTTTGATGGGGGTTGCATAATCGAATTGAATGTTACCGATGCTGCGCAGTACTTCACTGTTGTTGCTGCGCATTTCAAGCATGGCAACCGGGTTGCGGGTAGCCAGGAGCTGAGGCTGACCGTTGGCCTGCAGCCACTCCCAGTATCCGCCGTAGCGGGCACTGTTGGT
>CAZDGV010000034.1:0-15492 GCA_964505195.1 uncultured Chitinophagaceae bacterium | reverse complement strand
TATCGCTGTTGATTAAATATTCGTAAAAACACGGCTTTGTTTTTTGATTTTATCAAATTGGTGGATACTTTCTGAAACAATAAGTAACTAAATAACTCTAATTTTCGGGAAAGTTAATTTGTGTCATCTAAATATAAGCCTGGCGAAAGTGCTATTCCTCATTTTGTCACTTTTACTGTTATCGGATGGGTTGACGTGTTCAGTAGAGTAGAATATAAGGATATACTGATCGAAAGTCTTCGCTTTTGCTCAGCACAAAAAGGCCTCATCCTTCATGCATGGGTTATTATGACCAATCATGTACATTTAATCATTAGTAGTGACACAAATAGGCTATATGAATTAGTGCGTGACATCAAAAAATTTACCAGTAAGCAAATTATACTATCTATACAAAATAATCCTAAAGAAAGCAGAAAGGCGTGGATGCTAAGTATATTTAAATATGCTGGTGCAGGGAATAATAAAAACAAGGATTTTCAATTTTGGCGTCAATATTATCATCCTATAGAGTTGTCTTCTTCAAATAGACTTCAACAAAGGCTAAATTATTTGCATCAAAATCCTGTTCGAGCGGGACTGGTTTGGGATCCCTGGCATTATAAGTATAGTAGTGCGATAGATTATTATACAAATGAGCGGGGGATTTTACCGCTTGTGTTAGTTTGAGATTTTTTTAAATCTTTTATTGCGCCGATGCAATCGACGCAATATTATTAAGCACAAGTGACCCGACTTCGTCGGAACACTTGCGCTAGTAAAAGTGCTATTCCGACTTCTCAGGGCGCATCATCGGGAAGAGCAGTACATCCTGAATGCTTGGCTGATTGGTCAACAGCATTACCAAGCGATCAATACCTATGCCAATGCCAGCCGTGGGCGGCATGCCATATTCCAATGCACGTAAAAAATCGTAATCGATAAACATGGCTTCATCATCGCCGCGCTCTTTTAGTTTAACCTGCTCTTCGAATCTTGCACGCTGATCAATGGGGTCGTTTAATTCGCTGTATGCATTTGCAATTTCTTTGCCATTGATCATCAGCTCAAAACGTTCTACGAGTCCGGCTTTGCTGCGGTGTTTTTTGGTAAGCGGACTCATTTCCACGGGATAGTCGATGATAAAAGTGGGTTGAATGTATTTCGATTCGGAGGTTTCACTAAACAGTTCATCAATCAGCTTGCCCTTACCCATCGTTTTATCTGTTGCCACATTAAGCTGCTTGCAAACTTCACGCAATGCTGCTTCATCCATTTCGCTCACATCAATGCCCGTATTTTCTTTAATCGCATCAAAAATCGTGATGCGCTTAAAAGGTGTTTTAAAGCTGATCGTCTTTTCTCCTACGGGCACATCTGTGCTACCATGTAGCGCTATTGCCACCTGTTCAAGTAGTTTTTCAGTGGTATTCATCATCCAGAAATAATCCTTATACGCAGTGTACCACTCCAATATGGTGAATTCTGGATTATGCGTGCGATCCATTCCTTCATTACGGAAGTTGCGACTGAATTCATATACCCAGTCGAACCCGCCTACGATCAGCCTTTTTAAATACAACTCATTGGCAATGCGCATGTACATCGGAACATCCAATGCATTATGATGGGTGGTAAAGGGACGTGCCGTTGCACCACCGGGAATATTCTGCAGCACAGGTGTATCAACCTCCAGCGCACCTTGCTCGTTCAGATAGGTACGAATGGTATTGATAAGTTGTGTGCGTTTAACGAATACATCCTTCACCTGCGGGTTGATGATGAGATCTGCATAACGCTGACGGTACTTGAATTCGGGATCGGTAACCGCATCAAAAGTTTGACCCTCTGCTTCTTTTACAATTGGTAAGGGCTTGAGCGATTTGGTGAGCACACTAAGCTCCTGTACATGCAAGGAAATTTCTCCGGTTTTGGTTGTAAATACAAAACCTTTTACACCAATGATATCACCTATATCAAGCAATTTTTTGAAAACGGTATCATAAAGCGATTTGTCTTCACCTGCACAAATATCATCACGACGAACATATATCTGAAGCCGGCCTGTGCTGTCTTGCAATACCGCAAAGCAGGCTTTCCCCATATCGCGGATACTCATGATGCGCCCTGCCACTGCTACTTCTTTATATTGTTCTGCAGTTGCTTCTGTGTAGCCGTTTCGAATATCTGAAGCATGGTGCGAAACGGGGAATAAGGGAGCCGGATACGGATCTATGCCCAGCGTTTCAAACTGACTGAGCTTTTCTCTTCTAATTATCTCCTGTTCCGACAAATGCTGACTCATACTATTTTGTGTTGGTTTTAACGAAGTACAAAGTTACTGGTTGTGTAGCTTTGAGCAATCAGTGGTTTTGGGTTCGTTTGCTGCGATAGTTGCTTAAGAAACTGCCTCATGATTATATAAATGCTTAACGAATGAAACGAGTTTTGTCTTTTTTGCTATTCCTAACGCTTATTATTTCCTCCGAAATAATGGGCCAGATACCTGGTTTTGGTGGTGGATTTACAGAAGCAGAAGCGGGTCAGGGGATTAAAGAAGCCCTGGCGCAAGGTTTAGGGCGTGCTGTTTCCAACCTAAATCGTACCGATGGATTTTTTGGTAATCAAATTTATAAAATGCTGCTGCCAACCGATGCCCAGCGGGTGGAACGAACGATGCGACAATTAGGGTTAGGGTCGCAGGTGGATAGGGCTATTCTGCAAATCAATCGAGGTGCCGAAGATGCCGTGGCTTTTGCTGCTCCTATTTTTACAGAAGCCATTCGCCAAATGACCTTGCAAGATGCGGTAGGTATTATTCGCGGATCCAACCATGCGGCGACCAATTATTTTAAAGAGCGCACTATTGCCAAGCTGGTGGAGGCGTTCCGCCCATCGGTGCAAAATTCACTTAACAAAGTAGGAGCAACCCGTTATTACGGGGAGTTAATTTCTTCCTATAATCGATTTCCTACCACCCGCAATAAAATAAACCCCGATCTAACTGAATATGTAGTAGAAAAGGCGGTGGATGCCCTGTTTCAGCAAATTGCACAGGAAGAAGCGGAGATCCGTGTGAATCCCGTAAAGCGTACAACGGAAATGATGCAAAAAGTTTTTGGCATACGATAATAACAATGCATTCTTGTAAAATAATGCGCTTTTACATCAGCTCTTCGGTAAGCTACTGACGGCGCATTACCTCATCGTACTTTTCATCGTAATCGCTCCGCAAAGTGCCCAGCAGGCGGTCCCAAAAAAGAAAGTAAAGACCATAATTTCCTTTGAAATACTGATGGTGCTGGTTATGGTTTACGGAGGTATTAATCCAACGACCCAGTTTTGTTCGGTGAAAGTTTTTGGGATACAGCTCCCATCCTAAATGACCGTAAACATTGTACACCATCATAAAAAGAAAAAAGAAAAACAAGTGTGCCTTGGTTACGGGGATTGTAAAAAGATAAACCACTAATATGCCAATTTCCACAATCGCTTCCAGCGGATGAAAGGCAAACGCAGCCCAGGGGCTGGGATTGGTACTTTTATGATGCACCAAATGAAATAGCTTAAAGAGTTTGGGATGATGCATCAGTCGATGCGTGAAGTAGAAATAAGTATCATGCATAATCAGCATCAACGGAAAAGCAAGCCAGAAATAGAGCTTTCCATATTCATCGGCATCGGGATACCAGGTAGTATACTTTCTTACTTCGGGGTTGCCGAGCAGCAGCCAAGGAATGGTTGCAAAAATCACTATGGTAGTGAGTGAGTAAAATAGCTCGCGCCGATAGTCAGCATTTGCAGGGAAGCGAAGCTGAATTTTTTTGAATGCGATTTTCTTTCGCAGATAAACATACCAAATGAAAAAAGCGAAACCCGCTAATATGAAGTAGCGTAAACTTACGATTGTAAAAATGCTGAACCATGTTCCGTTAGGGTAGAGCATACTTAAAACATTAAAGATCTGTTCTTAATAAAATCTGCCAGGCTTGTAGCACTTCGCCCTCATCAAGCAACTTTGCTGCTAATTTGTGCAATTCATTTTCCATATCATCGGGGCTTAAAGAGAAGTACTGCACAATATGGCGTAGCTGAGGATGCTGATATGCAGGATCTATTTCCGGAATTGCAGTTAAATTGGCAAGCTGCCCCAAATGATTACCGGTTAAGAAACAACTATTCCGAATGGCGACAGGCAAGGCATCTATTCCCATTCCCAGCTGTGTGTTTGGTTTCGCTACCTGAAACAAATTTTGCTCATTCACGCTGCAATACCAATCACCGCCTAGTCGCGCAACATGATGCATTTTTCTTTGGTCAATCATGCTCTTTTCGGCATTGAGTATGTTATCATCAATATGCATGCACAACACCTCACATATTACCAAATTACCTGCGCCGCCTTCTGTCCCCAGTGGTTTTACTTCGATCACTTTGCATTCCAGGTTGATCTTGCTCTCTTTTACAAGTGGTGGTTTCACTTTCGCTGCTGCAGCAGGTGTAAAGCCTGCTTTTGTAAATTCATTGATACCCTTGGCGTATTCGCAGCTCGATAAGCTTACCTGCTGCACCATCGCTTCATCAACAATACTAATTACCGCTTCCGGCACCTCCTGAATGTTTTCAAGTGTGTGCTTGATGGTATTATCACGCACCCTGCGTGCCGGTGAAAAAACCACGATGGGCGGGTTGGATGAAAACAGATTAAAAAAACTAAACGGACTAAGATTTACATTCCCTTGTTTATCTATGGTAGAAACAAAAGCTACGGGCCTCGGTGCAACGGCATGCTGGAGCCAGGATTGCCGTTGTGCAGGAGATAAGGTATGTAAATCCAAAAGCATTCAAAAACGATTAGTGTGTTTGTATCAGATGGTTTTTTTCTTTGCGAGAATTGAAAAATCATCTGCTTCGCGAACGATGGTATTTGTAAGCTTTCCTAATCCATCTACTTCCAGTTCTACTTCATCGCCCTCTTGCAGCCATTGCTCCTGATATTTTGGATCATGCAGCTTTCCGGTGCCGTTCAATTCCAAGAAGCAGCCTGTGCCAACCGTACCGCTGCCAATCACATCGCCGGGATACAGATCCACTCCGTAACTGGCACGTTCAATGATTTCGGCAAAAGTCCAATCCATATTGCCCACATTGCCATCGCTCACCTGCTTTCCATTTACGCGGCATTGCATGCGTAGGTTCCAGCTTTTTCCCACATGACCTTGTTTGGCGGGTATTTCATAATGCTCCAACTCATCGAGCGTAACCAGCCATGGTCCAATTACCGTTGAAAAATCTTTCCCTTTAGCTGGTCCGAGGTTCAGCAACATTTCCTCCATTTGAAGCGTGCGGGCACTCATATCGTTCATGATCATCAATCCGCCGATATATTGATCGGCTACCTCGGCACGTATATTTCTTCCATGGCGACAAATTACAATCGCTACTTCTAGTTCAAAGTCCAGCTTCTGAAAATGATCCGGCATGCATCGAACAGGCCCGGGACCTTGAATACTGTGATGATTCGTGAAATAAAAAATGGGGTATTCATCGAATTGCGGAATCATATCTACGCCACGGTTTCGCCTTGCTGCTTCTACGTGCTGGCGAAAAGCGTAGCCATCTCTGCAGGATGAAGGAAATGGTACCGGCGCCATGAGCGATACGTTATTAGCTGGAATGCTAGAAACAGTATTTAAACGACCGTTTTGAATCGCTTTCAGTCCGGCTGTAGCAAGCGGCATATAGTCGTCCCAAAAATTCAGGAAAAGATTCATGCTGCTTGGTAAATCGGGGTGTAACTGATCCATCGGATAAACCATTCCGTTTTCTAAAACTGCCAGTTGCTCTTGTCCGTCATTAAGATATGTAATCAGCTTCATGCCATCTGCTTTTGGGCTTCAAAGGTAGCCATTAAAATATTGTAACTTGTTGCCATGACAAGAACACTCTTACTATTTGTATGTTTGGTGTCGATGGTTTCGTTTAGTGGAAAACAAGACACCCAAAGCTGGATCCGCATCAACCAGCTCGGCTATCTTCCAAACGGAATCAAAATTGCCGTGTGGTGCAGCAAACAGCAGGTTGCACTCAAAAACTGGGAACTGATAGATGAGGCCACCGGTAAAACGGTTGCAACCGGCGAAGCAGGGAAGGCATATGGCGCTTACGGACCTTTTGCTCAAAGCCATCGGCTGGATTTTAGCATATTCAAAAAACCAGGGCGATTTTTTCTCAGGGCTGGAAATGCTACATCGCCTGTATTTACCATTGGAGAAGATGTATATAAGGGAGCGGCTGATTTTTGTTTGCGGTATATGCGCCAACAGCGTACCGGTTTTAATCCCTTTTTAAACGACAGCTGTCATACCCGTGATGGTTACACTCTTTATGGCAGCGAAGCAGGACTTCCCGATAGCGCTTATGTGGATGTTACAGGCGGTTGGCACGATGCCAGCGATTATTTACAGTATAGCACTACCAGTGCCAATGCAACTTATCACCTTCTGATGGCGTATCGTGATTTTCCAAAAGTGTTTAGTGATCAAAAGCAAGCGAACGGTCTGGATGCGCCCAACGGTGTACCCGATGTGCTTGATGAAGCCAGATGGGGTTTGCAATGGTTGCTAAAGATGCATCCGCGTCCTGATTATATGTTCAATCAAATTGCCGATGACCGCGATCATATCAGCATGCGTATGCCGGGGCTCGACAGTCAGTATGGAAGGGGACATGAGCGACCTGTATATTTTATTAACGGAAAGCCACAGCAAAGAGGAAAGTTTCTTAATCAAACAAAAGGCACCAGCTCCACCGCTGCCAAATTTGCCAGTGCATTTGCGCTAGCACATCGTTTGTATGAAAATGATGCCCTGTTTCGAAATACATCGCCGCGCAGCGGGTATGCCGATAAAGCCTGGGATGCCTACCGCTATGCACTCAAAATTCCCGGTGTTACACAAACGGCATCTGTAAAAGCACCCTATATATACGAGGAGGAAAACTGGACTGATGATATGGAGCTTGCCACTGCTGCATTGCATGCTATTGCTCCACAAAATGAAACACTACTTTCTGATGCTTTTGATTACGCACTACGTGAACCCATTACACCATGGCTTGGAAAAGATACCGCACGCCACTATCAGTGGTATCCGTTTATCAATCTGGGGCATTATGAACTTGCGAAGCAAGTGTCGGATAAACGTAAAGACTCGCTTTTGCTTTTTTATCGTATCGGTATTCAGAAAGTTTGGGAAAAAGCATCGCATAATGCGTTTTTGAGAGGTGTGCCTTTTATCTGGTGTAGCAATAATCTTACCGTAAGCTTTGCCATTCAGTGTTTCTGGTATCGGCAGCTGAGCAGCGATGATCGTTTCCGGGAATTGGAACAAGCAAATTTCGACTGGCTATTTGGATGTAATCCCTGGGGTACCAGTATGGTGTACGGATTACCGGCTTGGGGTGATACACCCATCGATCCGCACAGCGCCTTTACACATTTTAAGAAAGCGCCGATTGATGGCGGACTCATTGATGGTCCGGTATATACATCGATCTTCAAAAATCTTATCGGATTAAAATTATACAATACCGATGCCTATGCAGAATTTCAAAGCGATTTGGCGGTGTATCATGATGATTATGGCGATTACAGTACCAATGAACCTACAATGGATGGTACAGCTTCACTTATTTATCTGCTCGCTGCTATGGAAGCACAGGGAGCTTCCGCGCATCAAAATGCTATATTGCAGCCATCTTTTCAAACGCATCACGGTGCCATTACGCGTGGCGATTCAGCGGTAAGAAAGTTGGCATTGGTTTTCACAGCGCATGAGTTTGGTGATGGACTTTCGCAAGTACGAGCTGCGCTTCAAAAAGAAAGAGTGAAAGCTTCTTTTTTCTTTACGGGAGATTTCTATCGGAATGCTGATTTCCGAAAAGAAGTGCTGGCATTAAAGCATGATGGTCATTACCTCGGAGCGCATTCAGATAAACATCTGCTGTATTGCGACTGGAATGATCGAAACAAAACATTGCTTTCCGAATCGCAATTTCAAAAAGATGTAAAAGGTAATTATGCAGCCATGAATGTATTAGGTATTTCTTCTTCCCAAGCTCCGTTTTTTCTTCCAGCCTATGAGTGGTACAATGATACCATTGCAGCATGGACCCATGCTATGGGGCTGCAGTTGGTGAATTTAACGCCTGGCACAAAATCTGCTGCGGATTATACCTGGCCTGAGTTAAAAAATTATGTCAGCAGCGATGATATTTATACATCTATAATAAACAGGGAAGCCGCATCTCCCTCCGGTTTAAACGGATATATTTTATTGCTACACGCAGGCGTTGATCCTCGCAGAACCGATGTTTTTTATAAGAAACTGCCTGCATTGCTCGAAACATTAAGGCAGCGCGGTTATCAGTTAGAACGCATAGATGATTTGTTGCAAATGAAATAATAGCAATTGCCATAGCATTCCATGATGTTTTACTTTTGCTTCCGATGATACAATCGATTCATGATTTCAAAAAGCCTTTTTTTATTGGCATCGCCGGAACCGGCATGAGTGCATTAGCACAGTATTTACAGGGTATTGGTAAAGAAGTAAGCGGTAGCGATCGCTATTTTACTGCGGGAGGCAACAATATAATTCAGCAGCAACTGGAACAGGAAGGCATCAAATGTTTTTTACAGAACGGCGAAGGCATTACAAATGCCACAGATTTGGTGATCGTTTCTGCTGCGGTTGAAGAAACCGTTCCCGAAGTGATGAAGGCGCGGACTATGGGTATTCCCATCCTGCAGCGATCTGCATTGCTGGCGATGATTGCACGCAGTAAAAAAACTATTGCCGTTGGTGGTACTTCCGGAAAAAGTACGACCAGTGCGATGCTTTTTGATATCCTTCAGCAGGCTGGACTAGACCCCGGTATTATTAGCGGAGCCGGACTGGTACGTATTATGCGCGAGGGTAAAATCGGGAACGCCTGGGTGGGAAAGGGAGATTGGCTGGTGATTGAAGCCGATGAAAGCGATGGCTCAATTGTATTGTATGAGCCCGAAGCAAGTATACTGCTGAATATTGATAAAGACCATAAAGAAGTGGATGAATTGATAAAGATATTTCAGCAGTTTAAGCAAAATACGCACACGCATTTTGTAGTGAATCGATCTCATCCGCTAACGGTGAAGCTTTCAAAAAATCCCGCAGACGATTTCTCGCTTGATCCTGCCGACAGCAGCGGATATCATGCTACGGATTTTCATCAGGAAGGCATGCATATTCGTTTTAACATAAACGGCACACCCTTTGCGCTGAATGCAGCAGGTAAGCATAATATGGAAAATGCACTGGCTGCAGCAACAATGGCTGCCTGCATAGGTGTTTCGCTTGGCACTTCTGCTGCTGCACTTGCATCTTATGCTGGTATTTATCGAAGACACCAGCTGCTTGGAAAGAAAGATGACCTTTGGGTAATTGATGATTATGCGCATAATCCCGCCAAATGTGCTGCTTCCATTGCAGCTTGTCAGCCCATTGCTCCCAAGGTAATTGCTTGGTTTCAGCCGCACGGCTTTGCGCCTACCCGGTTTTTAAAACACGACTTCATCCATGAGATTGCATCGGTGTTGCGTGAGGAAGATGAAATTTGGATGAGTGAAATTTATTATGCGGGGGGCACTACCGTAAAAGATATTTCAGCTGCTCATCTTGTAGAAGGCATCGCGCAAAGGGGGAAGCGTGCTTATTTTGTTGCAGACAGAAATCAGCTGCTCGAGGCAATGCGCCCACATCTTTCCGGACCCTGCGTATTACTGCTGATGGGCGCCCGCGATCCCGGACTTGAAATCTTTGCACAAGGCATCTGGGAAAAACTCCGCCAATAAAAAATCGAAACAAGTCATTGACAATGCGGTATGCAGCACATTATTTTAGCTGCTTTAACCTCTATTGTCATGAAGTTTCAAAAAGTGTATAACAAAGGGCAGGCAAGAATTTTCCGCAGTCCTTATCTTGAAATGCTCACCAAAACACATCCGTTGTTGATCGCTGCTATGTATCTGCCGTTGATCGCGGCGCTGCTTTATTACAGTGCGACATATATTGGCCTGGCCACTTCTCGCATTTTACTTCTATTTTTTGTAGGAATAATCAGCTGGTCGTTATTTGAATATCTCATGCACCGATTTGTATTTCATTACTTAACAGAAAGTGATGTTGGAAGAAGGTTGATTTATATTTTACACGGTAATCATCATGAGTATCCGCGCGATAAGCAGCGGCTTTTTATGCCACCGGTACCGAGTGTGCTAATAGCAGGGGTATTGTTTTCTCTTTTCAAAGCTGGGATGGGCAGCAATGCACTTGTATTCTTTCCCGGTTTTTTATTCGGGTATCTTATTTATGGCAGTATGCACTTTGCCATTCATGCCTGGAATCCTCCATTCAAATGGATGAAGCCACTGTGGCGCAATCATCATCTGCATCACTACAAAGATGAATCAAAGGGATTTGGTGTAAGCAGCACCCTATGGGATCATATATTTGGGACCATGTTCGACCTGAAAAAAGAAAAAGAAAATAAGGAAAAAGTACGCGAGCTGATGTTTTCTTCCGTTTCGGAACATTAATTCAAAAGCTACTCATGCAGACTGATATTGGTTTTGGTTTTTTACCATGACCTATGTCTCATTTACGCCAAACAACTTATCCGTACTTTTGCATTCTGCATGCAACCGAAATTTTTAATCATTACAGCACCTTCCGGCGCGGGAAAAACCTCCATTACCCGTCATTTAATGCAGCGCTTTCCGCAGCTTGCATTTTCCGTTTCAGCTGCCACAAGAGCGCCCCGTGTTAATGAAAAAGATGGAGTGGATTATTATTTTATGCATGAGGATGACTTTAAGCAAAAAATTGAAGAAGGCGCCTTTCTGGAATGGGAAATGGTGTACGAGGGAAAATATTACGGAACCCTCAAGTCTGAGTTGGATCGCATTTGGTCGCATCAGCAAGTACCCGTATTAGATATAGATGTTCAGGGCGCATTGCATGTAAAAGCGCAATATCCGCAACAAACACTCACTTTGTTTATTGAGCCGCCTTCATTGGAAATATTAGAGCAGCGACTGCGTGCCCGCGGCACCGAAACACCAGCATCAATTGCAGACCGGATGAATAAGGCAGGTTATGAACTATCTTTCAAAACACGTTTTGATCGCATTGTAATCAATCAAAACCTGGATGATGCCTGTGAGGCAGCAGCTGCAGTGGTGGGAGCGTGGTTAAAAGAATAACATGTTTAGCTTTAATGATTGAATTGTATATGATAGACTGGATTATTTTTTCCGCATTAATTACCGCCTTGATACTCGCAGCTTTTTTTTCAGGGCTGGAGGTTGCTTTTTTAACTGCAAATAGGTTGTCGATTGAGTTGAAAAAGAAACAGGGGTTTTCAAGTGGTCGCATTCTTAGTCATTTTGTGGAATATCCGGCCCGCTTTTTAGGTACTACTTTGGTGGGTTTTACAATCAGTTTTATTGTCTATGCGCTATTAATCAATCGAGCGCTGGAACCCTTATGGGTAAAGGCCCCCGAGCCCATACAGCGCGGATTTTTACGACTACTCACAGAAGTGAGCATTGCCACTTTCATTGTTCTCTTTTTTGTTTTTATCATGAAAGCCATTTTTAGGGCTAACAATAATGGCTTGTTGATATTTTTTGCACGCATCGCACATTTTTTTTATAGCTTATTTGCGCCGGTTGCTCAGTTCTTTGTTCAAATCTCTGAGTGGATTTTAAAATATCTGTTCGATATACGCATCAAAGAACGTAAGGAGGCATTCACCCGCATCGATCCTGAGAGTTTTCTTCAGCAGGCAAGAGAAAATGGAGAAGATCATCAGGATCTTAATACTGAATTGTTTGAAAATGCACTTTCTCTCCCCAATGTGAAAGTGAGAGAGTGTTTGGTGCCCCGAAAAGAAATCATTGGTATTGATGTTACCTTATCGGTAGAGCAAGCCAGACAAAAACTGATTGAAAACCGACTCAGTAAGTTGGTAGTTTACGATCAAAATATTGACAACATCGTTGGTTACGTGCACCAGCTGGATTTTTTCAATAAGCCCGCTGAATTGCGCTCGATACTCATTACCATACCCGCCGTGCCCGAAAGTATGGGCCTTACAGATCTTATTAACCAGCTAACGCGGCAGCGTAAGAGCATGGCATGGGTGGTGGATGAATTTGGTGGTACCAGCGGCATTGTAACGATGGAAGATTTGTTAGAGGAAATTTTTGGAGAGATTCATGATGAGTATGATACGGAAGAATTTATTGAGCGACAGATTGCCGAAAATGAATACATCTTCAGCGGCCGACTGGAGCTGGATTATCTGCAGGAGAAATATGATTTCCGTTTTACGGAAACAGAGGCGGAAACCCTCTCTGGCTTTATAGTAGAGCATCATGAAACTATACCAAAAGCAAAGGAGCGCATTATCATCGGGAATTTTGAATTTGACGTGCTGAATGTCAATGAAACCCGCATTGAAACGGTAAAAATGAAATTGCTGCTCTGATTACAAACTTGAAGAACCCGATCTCCTTAAATCCGTTTATTTTTGCGCTTTAAACCCAAGCAGTGGCTGAAAAAAGCAAAGAGCGTCGCAATTTATTTGAAAGATTGAGAAACAAACCGGTAAATCCTCAGGCGGAGATGACATTCATCGACCACCTGGAAGAGCTTCGCTGGCATATCATTCGTTCCGTACTGGCCGTATTGGTCGGAGCGATACTCATTTTTTCCAACGCCTCCTATGTGGTTGATCAGATATTTATGGGTCCGGCGCATAAAGATTTTGTCACGTACCAGTGGCTTTGCTGGTTAGGCGCTAAAATCGGACTATCAGACGTGCTTTGTCTTACTGATTTTCAAATCAGCTTTCAGAGTACCGCCATGACGGAGCAGTTCCTTGCTACCTTCACCATTGCCTTTGCAGGTGGTTTTATCATTGCATTCCCCTACATTTTTTGGGAATTGTGGCGTTTTGTAAAACCGGCACTTCACCCAAAAGAACTGAAAGGCACCAATGGCGCCATTGTGTGGATTTCAGTTTTGTTTTTTCTGGGTGTTGCTTTCGGTTATTTTGTGCTTACGCCGTTTATGGTGAATTTTTATGCGAATTATAAATTGAGTCCGCTCATTGAAATACGCCCTACGCTATCTGATTATATTGAAAATCTTATGTATCTAACTGTAGGCATCGGGTTGCTGTTTCAGTTGCCATTTGTACTGATGTTGCTTACCAAGGTTGGCATTCTAAGTACGCAAACCCTGCGCGATATTCGTAAATATGCTTTTGTGGTTATTGTGATATTGGCAGCTATTATCACCCCCAGCACCGACCCTTTTAGTTTGGCGCTGGTGAGCATGCCGCTTTATTTGCTATATGAAATGAGTATTACGCTCTCTGCGCGCTCAGAACGCAGGCGACAAAGTGCCGTGGCAAAAGAGTGGGACTAACCCTCATTTTTTCTTTTCAGCGCTTTTTTATTTGTAGCCCGATCAATCATTCCTTTCATGCTGCTTCATTCCTACCTTTGGAAAAATTAAAATTATGCAGTCTCCCTTCGATCTTTCCAAGCCCATAGCAGTTGGTAGCGACCATGCAGGTTTTGAACTAAAAGAAGATGTTATTTCCTATCTGGAAGGCAAGGGTTTGCCATTCAAAGATTTTGGTACCCATTCGGCTGAAAGTACTGATTATCCCGACTATGCACATCCGGTTGCCGATGCAGTTGAAAAGGGAGAAGCTCCTTTTGGAATACTTATATGCGGAAGCGCCAATGGTGTTGCCATTACCGCCAACAAACATCAGGGAGTGCGCGCGGCAATTTGTTGGGGTGAAGAACTCGCCATGCTGGCTCGACAACATAATAACGCCAATATTATTTGCATTCCAGCCCGTTTTGTGCGCGAAGGCGATGCTGACAGAATGGTTCAGCTGTTTATTGAAACACCCTTTGAAGGTGGACGGCATGAAAAAAGAGTAAATAAAATTCGCTGCAGCTAAGCCAATACATTCGGCAACAAGCTCATTTTCTTCCTATCTTTCCCTATAAAATTTGTACATGAAATATCTGATTTCCCTGCTCTTCATCTGCACCACCATGAGTGTTGCAGCACAGAAAAAGAATAAAACGGCTGAAAAATATGCTGCTACCATTACGGCAGCTGACCTGAGCCGCCATCTCTATATTATTGCGGATCCGGCGATGGAAGGACGCGAAACCGGCATGCCTGGACAACGCAAAGCCGCAGCATATTTGAAACAGCAATTTTCTGATGCGGGATTGCAACCGGGCAACAAAGGAAGTCAGGAGCAAATGTATCCGTTGTATAAGGACACGCTCCTTGATGCTGCGATGATGATTGGCGAGCAGTCGTTTCGTTTTGGAGCAGACTTCAATATTGCATTAAACAGTGTAAGTAACACGCGTCAGTTTTTTAGCGAAGTAGTTTATTTACAGCAAGGTGATACCGTTACAGATATTCGTGGCCGCGCTGTATTGTATATCGCAAAAGATGCACAGGTGCCCAATATGCGCGATTTGCAAAAGCTGCAAGGAATGTATCCTGCTGTCATCATGATTGCACAGGCGGGCATTGAAAAATTACCTGTTTCGCGTAGCGGAAGAATGTATTATAATATTTTCAGGCCACGCGTTGGTGCCAATGTAGTGCGCATTTCAGAAACCATGGCTGCTGCCATACTAGGAGATGATTATGCCAATGCTAGGAATCAGTCGCTTACTACCAAAACCTATGCTCGTGATGTGATGGTATATTTCAACAAACAGCAGGAGGTTTTACAGGCATCTAATATTCTGGCAGTAGTAGAAGGAACCGATCTGAAAGATGAATGGGTAGTGATCACTGCACATTACGATCATGTGGGCATCATTAACGGCAAGCTTCACCCCGGTGCAGATGATGACGGAAGCGGAACCGTTGGCGTGCTGGAGCTGGCAGAAGCTTTTGCAAAGGCAAAAGCCGAAGGAAAGGGACCACGTCGCAGCATGTTGTTTATGACAGTAAGTGGGGAAGAAAAAGGATTATGGGGAAGTGATTATTATTCAAGATATCCGGTATATCCACTGGAAAAAACCACCTTGAATTTGAATATTGACATGATTGGCCGGAAAGATGATAACTTGAAAAGCATCGACAGCAACAATCATGTTTATGTGATAGGTGATGATAAGCTCAGCTCAGATTTAAAACCCATGTTGGATTCAATTAATAAGTTGTATATCAACATTATTACGGACCGCAAGTACAATGATCCAAAAGACCCGCAGCGATTGTATTATCGCAGCGATCATTACAATTTTGCAAAAAAAGGAGTGCCCATCATTTTCTTCTTCGATGGCATCCACAAAGACTATCATAAGCCCACAGATACGCCGGATAAAATCAATTATGATTTGCTTGAAAA
>CAZDGV010000033.1:0-16641 GCA_964505195.1 uncultured Chitinophagaceae bacterium | reverse complement strand
AGCATGTTTCGCTCGCCGATACAGATCTTGCTTTGGAAGCATTGGAAAAAGAAACCAAGCATTTTTTTCAAACCGTATTTGCCTTTGCGCAGCATGCACTACAGGCATCGGAAGACAGTTCATCTAATAAAATCGAAACGCATTTTGCGCACAAGCTGCCTGCCTTGCAGTATGATGAGGTAAAAAAATTGTACGGCGAAATACATCAGTACTTTGTGCGGCTACAGCAGCAAAGAGTGGATGCAAAAGGTACGGAGCGTTTACAGCAGCTGGTGGTGGCGCTGCGCAATGGCATGTATGCTGCGAAGAATATCAAAGATGCATTGCCCGATATTCGGCAGCTCAGCAATTCATCCAACGATCTCAAATACGATTTTTACTGCAAGCTTCGGGAAAATACCGTTGCTTTCCTTACAAGATCTTCACAATTGCTGCAGGAGCTGCCGCTACATCAACGCTTTGATGCACTCCGACCACTGTTGGAATCGGTACAGGTAGATTATAACGAAGCCCTGCAGTTTTTGTATCGCCGTGGAATAGAGCAAGCGCTAACCGAAACAGAAATATCTACGCTTTTTAATTTTAACCGCGAAATCATCACCGCCTGTAAGTCGGTGGTATATGCTTTAAAGGATTATCTACTCAGCACGGAAGAAGCCAATTATTTCGATGAACTGCCGGGCTTTATCCGTTAAGCTTTCTCATCTTCTTTTTGGCGTGCTTTGAAATGTTTACAATCAAATCAATGATTGATGGCGGTCATAAAGGATAAACACCTCCTTTCATACATTTGAAACAGACAGGTTTTGCTACGGAGGATGGCCTTTAAATTGCTTTTGAAAGCTTTTTGGGGTGTCGTGTTGCTATCTGTCGCCTTGTTGGTTGCAATCGTTCACCTAAAAATAGCAGGCCATGAAAAAACATCTTTACGAAGCGGAGAAGGAGCTCATTCATACCGTGCGGTACCATCCGGCCATTTCCATGATTTTGCCTTTTGAGCCCAAGCTTTCGCTGCGCACGGAATTGGAACACCGGTTGAAATTTGCTTACGACAAAGTGCAACGTATGTTGCGCGAAAACTATCCGCCTGAGAAGGCAGATGCGGTTCTTGAAAAATTAAGCAAGCTGCTGGAAGATCTCAACTTCAACACCTTTAAAAAAAGCATTTGTATTTATATCTCGCCCATCAAAGAGAAAGTGTATTATCTCGATATTCCCGTGGAAGAAAAAATTGTGATCGATGAGTCTTTTGAAATCAGGGACCTGGTATATAATCGAAAAGAAAACCATAAGTATCTGGTGCTGCTATTGAGTGCTGAGCGTAACATGATTTATCTGGGCAATGGAGGACAAATGCTGCGCCTTAAATCCGGACTGCCCGATCATGTAGCGGCGGTTACCAATGATGTAAGCGAGCGCGTGAGCAATTTCTCCGATCCGCAATCACGCAAGGAAGTATTGCTGGAAAAATTTCTCCGCCTTACCGATGAACACCTTGAGCAAATACTTAAAACCTATTCCTTGCCTGTATTTGTACTGGGAACCCAGCGTACGGCAGGACATTTCAAACATATCACACGCCATGCCCGCAATATTGTGCAATATGTACACGGCAATTTTGAGCAGGCAACCGAAGCAGAATTGTATCGGGTACTTCAACCTGCACTGCAAAGCTGGCGTGCATCGCGACAGCAGCAGCTAATGGAGCAGCTCGATCAGGCTATGGGGGCAGGCCGATTGATTACCGGCATTCATGAAGTATGGAAAGCAGCGGTGGGAAAAAAAGGAAGGCTTATGGTGGTAGAGAAAAATTATCGCTATGCAGCTTATCATGGCGCCGATCCCGATGAAATTGTTGCTGCCGAGCCGGCAGCGAATCATCCCTTTTATATGCACGATGCAGTAGATGATGCCATTGAGTTGGTACTTGAAAACGGCGGCGATGTAGAATTTGTGGATGCGCACTTGCCCGAAAGCTATGAACATGTGGTGCTGGTATCGTATTACTAATGCAGCATTGATGAGAAACATACAAATGCTTGATCATCGTTCTTTGAAACCCTATCGTGCTGAATGTATTTTGCATTTGTTCAACAATGATTCAATCATATAATAAAACAAGGAGGAAATTATGTCGACCCAAGCTTTGATGCGTCCTTTTGAGAAAAGGATGAATTTGTTTGATGATTTTTTCAGACCCTGGAATGAATGGTTTGATGCAGAAAATGGATTTTTCGCAAGAACGCTGAGTGTGCCAGCCGTAAATGTGGTAGAAAATAAAGATCATTATACGGTTTCCATTGCGGCGCCCGGACTGAAAAAACAGGATTTTAAAATCGATGTTGATGGAAATATGTTAACCATCAGCTGCGAGAAAGAAGAGCAGAAAGAAGAAAAAGACGCAAGATATACGCGTAAAGAATATAACTATAGCAGTTTCAGTCGCAGTTTCACCATTCCGGAAGAAGTGCGCAAAGAAAAAATTGAAGCGAAGTATGAAGACGGCATCTTGAAGCTGATGATGCCCCGCATGCACGCGGTAAAGCCCGAAGCAGTACAGCAAATTGAGGTAAGGTAACGGGTTTGCCTCACCGCTTCATTAGCCCCTGTAGCTCAGCTGCAGGGGTTTTATTTTTAAAGCATCTTCAGTATAGTTCACTCTTATATTGTGCAGCACTAGGCTTCATATCAGTTATGGGTAAGCTGCTGCAGCTTTTTCTTATCGCGTATGGTAATGATCCCATTGGTAATTTCCAGTACGCGTTCATTTCGAAAATCACCCAGCGTGCGGATTAAAGATTCCGTTGCCGTGCCGGCGATGGCTGCCAGATTTTCACGCGTAATATCAATTGTAAATCCATCGGATGATTCCGGTTGCGCATATTTTTTAAGAATGATGATAAGCGCTTCGGCAACTTTCTTACGCAGTGAGCTGTAGGCAATATTCAACAGGTGCTGTTCTTTTTCGCTGACATTACTTGCCAGGAGTTGAATGAATTTTCGGGAAAGTAGCGGACTGTATTGCAGCGTTTCCTCAAAATCTTCTTTGGGAATGATGGCTAGCTCTGTTTCTTCCATCGCCTCTGCATTTTCACGGTACGTGCTTTGCTCCAATACGGCGATATAGCCCAGGAAATCCCCTGCCTTGTAAAGATCCATCACAAGATCTTTCCCGTCTTCGCTGGTTTTAAAGGTTTTTACTTTTCCTTTCATGATGTAGTATAGCTTCGACGGATGATTTCCTTCCGTATAAATCAATTGTCTTTTTTTGTAGCGATTGATATTTCGATCGCGGATGAGATGATTGATTTCTTCATGTAAACTCGTCGCTTCTTTTTTTACCGGTGTGGTGGTAGAAACTAATTGTCGGTCTGCATCTGCTTTTAAAAGTCTTGCTTCAATGGCATTGAGCAGTTCCGTGCTGCTGAAGGGTTTGGTGATGTAATCATCTGCACCCATTTCCATGCCCTTGCGAATGTCCTGTCGCTCTGATTTTCCGGTAAGAAAAATAAAAGGAATATGTTTTAGTCCATCATCCTTTTGCAACAAGTGCAATACGCCGTATCCGTCTATTTCGGGCATGAGAATATCGCAGAGAATAATATCCGGCATGGTAGCTTTCACCAGTTTCAAACCTTCTTTTCCGTTTTCGGCAGCATGTACGGTGTAGTTGGCCATTTCTAAAATTTCAGCGGTGTTTTCGCGCAGATCCCGGTTGTCGTCGATTAGTAAAATTTTTCTGTTTTGCATGGTGTTATTCTTTTTTATTCAATTGCTTTTTTAGTGCGACAAACATCCTATCCCAATGCCTGGCTTTGGGTGTTAATGGAAACAGATGTTGCAGCTGAAGTTCTCCGGGTTGGGGGTGCTAATGATTCCCGTCAGTATAGTAGATGATTAGCAGTATTGACAAAATAAGGGTAAATATTTAATTTGTGCAAGTGTTTAAAGCAAAAAAATTATAAGATGCTAACTTTAAAACCCTCCGCAGGCGATCGAGCAGCCGAAATGCTCGCAACGCTTGAAACCGAAATCCAAGACTTTCGCCGATTGGTACTCAAAGAAGAACTGGCTCAGGGCAATGCGTATCAGTCGATCTTAACCGAGTGTAAGCCTGTTATTCGTGCTTTTCGCGTGAAGCTCTACAATGCAAAAGATTATTCTAATGAAACGCTTTCAAAACTGCATGCCAGTATGGATGCTTTTGAAGCAGAGCTGGATGCCGGCAAGCACGACCGCACAAGAGAAGCAGTTGCCTACCGCTTATTGCAACTGCAGCATCGTGCTGCACATTTGCAAGATTTGTTGAAAGGCGGTAAAAAACATTCAGAAGCATCCGTAACGCTTTCTTTCCGCTTGCAGCGACTCGCTTTTAAACTCATGTTGCTATGGCTGCTCTATCGTTGGGGTCGACTTGCATGGCAGCACAACTGGGAATTGCAGGAAAAGCGCTGGGAAGAAAATCTTGCTGCGCTGAAATTGCGTTTGCATAATATGCAGGAAGATGCTGAGCATGGCTGGCAGCGCATTGCCACAGAAAGCGCTGAAATGATGGAACGCATGCGTAAAATATTTAATGCAGTTACAGAAAAAGAACAAACGTAACGCTACCTCATTAATGAAGCATATTATATAATGCACCTACTGCGTTTCCCTGATTTTTTCCCTGTTCTATAGCAGAGCGAAAATGAATGCCGCCATATAATCTGCTGATGCAGGTTTCGTCGGCTGCTGCGCGAATAGAGCTAAAAGAACGCTGCATGCCGAGATAAGGCAACTCCGTTGTATCGGTGAAGGCAAGGTTTTCTCCGAATAATTGCGTGAGTACCGTTGCTGCAGCGGAGGAGATCACACTGTGTCCGCTCGTATACTCCGGAAAGGGAGGCGTTTGAAGAATAGGCCACCACTCGGCTTGCAGATGATTGCGGATAACGGTAACCGGACGAATGCGGTTGCTTCTGTACTTTTCATCCCAGCAGGCAATGAAGCCATCATAAATCGCTGCGGCAGTGAGTGCAAATGCTTTGGCTGTTTTTACTTCATCTGCTTTTGTCTGCTTGCTTAAGATAGATGTGATGCCCATCCAATGTCCGCCGGGTGTGGTTTTCTTGGTGGCGTACACCAAATGTCCTTTGTGTTCTGTTACATAGGCATTATCATCCCAGTAGCGTGCAATGCTATCCTGTTCGGGTGTCAGTTGCTCTACTGCTACTTTTGTTTCCATCATCTCTTTGTAAAAAATACTTTCTTTATTGCGCAGATCAAATGCGGGAGGCGGAGGCACTTTGCATTGAGCAGCTGAATCGAGTAACAGCGGCTTTTGACGATTCCAGTAGGGCTCAATGGCATCCATATAATCGGGTGGGGTAGGATACCATCTTCCTTCAGCGCGGTACACATGATAGCGGGGCAGTCCGCGGGTTTGCTTGTATCCATCGGCTTTGCTGCGTCGCAATATCACTGCTGCAATGCTGTCGCCCAGCGCAAGCGATGCTTCAAAAGCATCTTCATCTAAACTGCTTTTGAAAGCTGCGATCGCATTTTTTTGTTTTTGCTGCAGGCTGTCTTTCGAAAAAACCAGCGCATGCGCTGTTTGATAAAATGCTTGCGCGGCTACCAGCGGAAAATGATAAGGTTGTGCTTTTTCGGGGAGCGGCATCTGTTCAAAACCCTTGAGTTGCGCTGTAAGCGATGCTGCAGTGGGCTGCAGGTGACGAATGCCTTCGTAATAAGCAAGACTGGTATAAGCGTACATGCGACTGGCGACGGGTGGAGATACCACATCGCGCACAATGATATCCGTAAGGTCGTTCATGCATTGATGCTGCAATGCTTTGCTGTCGGGCAGCGCTTGTTTTTTACTGCAGGCAATAAGGCAAATCATTGCCCCAAAAATCATCGAGGTAAGTTTCATATTCACAGATTGCTGAGAGTGCGCGTTGCGCGTTGATTTTGTAAGAAGGTGACAGTTGCAACTGCATCGTTGATCCAAAGCCCTCTTGCCGATTGAGAAAGAAAACTGCTGCCGTAGCTGAGCTCTACTCTTCTTTTCTTGCCACTCTTTAGTTGCAGAATGGCAGCGGTTTCATTGCTTTTAGGTTGAATCAGCTTTCCCGCTATCTTCTTCTGCTTGAAAAATTTGAGTCGCCCATTATTTTGCGAAGCTGCTATAGCCGGCATACCGTTGATGGTAATTTGCAGCAAGGCCTTTCCGTTGCCGGGAATGAAAATGCCGCTTTCCAGAATAGATTTGGCTTGGAATCCACCTTTGCCATCGCCGCTGAGCAGTAATCCGTTCAGCGCATCATGCCTGCCCAGATGTGCGCTCATGGAAAATTCATTTCCGTTCAGAATGATATCCGGATTTCCGTCGCCATCAAAATCATCGGCACAAATGCCGTACACCGGACTCCACTGTGCCATGGCCGGTAACGTGTGCATGACAAAGCCTTCCTTGCCCTTGTTTTCGATCCAGCAACTACTCAAATTCTTTGCTTTTAAAATCAGTGCTTGTTTGCGTTCATCTGCTGTTAACAATTGTTCCATGGTAGCAGCAGCATACTGATTATGATCGGTAAACCGACCTTTCATATAGCTCATTTCTTTAATCATATCCTCCCGGTTATTGGCCGGGTATTCTTGCCATTGTTGCCCGTGCATTTTGGTAGGGATATAATTGGAGAATACTGCATCCAGTGTGCCGGTTTGATCAAAATCGCCTGCATAAATGCCAACAGGTCTTTCATTGCTGGCTTTAAAAAATCCATTCGTTCCGTAGTTGCCCAGTACATAGTCCATATCTCCGTCGTTGTCTAAATCTGCTGCTGTAATGCTGTTCCACCAGCCTGTTTGCGCTTCCAGTCCGGTTTTGATTTTTTTGAGATTGCCTCCGTTGTTTTGAAAAACCATTGGGGCCATCCATTCTCCTGCCAGCAGCAAGTCGGGATCGCCGTCGTTATCATAATCGCTCCAAACAGCATCACAAATCAAGCCGATCGCTTTCATTTCCGGCACCTGTGAAGCACTTACATCGGTGAATTTTACATAGCCGTTCTTGCTGTCGTTGCGTAGCAGATAACCATTTTCGGCAAGGGGATACCGATGCGGCATCACTCTTCCGCCGACAAACAAATCCAGATCACCATCACCATCGAAGTCGGCCGCTTTCACACAGCTCTTGCTTGCAAGGTTATTTGGAAGGGCATCTTCTGCCAGCGTGAAATTTCCTTTGCCGTCGTTGATCCATATTCGATCGGTATAGGCCGGCGAGCCATATTCAAATTCATATCCGCCTGCTGCGATGTATAGATCCAGATCGCCGTCGCTATCTGCATCGAACAAGCAAAGTCCCATGTCGTCGGAATAGTTGGTTTTAGTGGTGTCTCCGATGGTTTTACGTTGGAAAGTTCCGTTCGGCTGCTGCAGCATGAGCAGGGTGGGCGTAGGATAGCTGCCGCCGATGATGAGATCGTCTTTGCCATCGCCATTCACATCGCCTGCTGCGAGTGAGGGTCCGTAAGAAGAGAGTTTGTGCGGTAGCAATTTCTGCACATTGAAATCAATGAAATCTCTTTCCGTATGCAGAAAACTGAAACCGAGATTGTCGGTGATATCGGTAAACAAATTATTGCTTGCCAAGAGGGGAGTAGCGCTTGCTGAAAAATCTTTTGCATCGCTCATGCGTAGCGTGATGCGTTGGTTTGCTGCGATATTTTTGATGCTGGTGAATTTTCCGTTCGGCCAGATGATGTGCAAGGAATCTGCTTTGGATGCTGTTCCTAAACCTACATGCAGCATGTTTTCAACGGTTGACATATACCCGCGATAAGGCGTGTATTCATGTACTTGTTTTTGTCCGTTGAAGAAAACGGTTGTGATTGCACCGATGGCCTGAATATTTTTTTCATCGCCCTGCAGTTGAATTTGCAGATAGTGATTGGTTGTCTTCTTTTGATCGCTCAGCGTATTTTCCAGCAGCGATGCTTCCATATTGGTGTTGTTGATCACCACATCTAAATCGCCATCCCGATCAAAATCGGCATATGCCATGCCGGCGGAAAAGCTAGGTTGATCCCAACCCCATGCAAGGGTTTGATCGCTGAAGCTGAGATCACCATTGTTGCGGTAGATATAATTCGAGATTTTGATTTCAGGAATCTGTTGCAGAATCACACTGTTGGGCGTATTGGGTGCGGTATTGTTGCGGTAGGCGATAAAATCCTGATCCGACACATCGCGGGGAAAACCGTTGGAAACCATCAGATCGCGCCATCCGTCGTTATCCACATCTGCCAGCAAGGGCCCCCAGCTCCAGTCGGTCCTGGCGATATTGGCAAAATTGCCGATCTCGGCAAATACAGGTGGACCAATGCTGTCGTTTCGCAACACCCGCGGACCCATATTTACCTGCAGCATATTGCGTACGCTTTGAAAATTGTATCCGTAATAATCGTAGGCCTGTAAGGTTTGATAGTCGATGGCATTCAGCATGAGTTTTAGACGGTGATTGTCTTCCGCAGCCATATCCAGTTCTACCACATCGAGCAGTCCGTCGTTGTTGATATCTGCCACATCATTGCCCATGGCATTTAAGCTGCTGTGTTTGAAATACAAATCATACTGATTGGTAAATGTGCCGTTTCGGTTGTTGATGTACAGCAGGTTGGTGGTGAGATAATCATTGCTTACATATACATCTTTCCATCCGTCGTTATTGATATCGGTGATCTGCACCCCTAGTCCATATCCTTCCCAGGTAATACCTGCTGTCGCTGAAACATTGGTAAACACGCCATGGCCCAAACTTTCGTTCCAGTCGTTGCGCAACAGGCGATCGGTATTTTGAATGCTGCCGTCGGTGCGGATGGGTCGGTATTCACCGGGATATTTTTCCACCAGTTCGTTCACCAGCAAGTAAACATCCAGATCACCGTCGTTATCATAGTCGAAAAAGGCAGCCATATGCGAATGACTGGTATCTGCCAGTCCGTATTCCTCACCCATTTCCTTAAACTGCGGAATGCCTGTGGCGGGATCGATGCGCTGATTCACGTAAAGAAAATTACGTCGCTCTTTGCCCGGTTGAAAAAGCGCATTGCAAACATATACATCGAGTAAACCGTCGTTGTTGATGTCTACCAAACTCACCCCGCGTGTCCAGCGTTGCAAAGCCGTGATGCCGCTTTTTTCCGACACATCTTCAAATTTCATATTGCCCCGGTTCAGATATAATTTATGGGGCGTCATATTACCTACAAAATAGATGTCGGGCAAACTATCGTTGTTGAAATCGCCCACGCCTACGCCGCCGCCATTGTAGATGTATTCGTAATTGATGATATTGAAACGCTCATCTTCTTTGATATCGTTTCGAAAGGTAATGCCGCTTTCTTCAGCAGGTACCAGGCGAAAAAGGGGCTGCTGACGATTGCAGGCAGTAAGCAGTATCAGCGCAAATAAGGCGGGGAGTAGGGGTCGTTGTTTCATTGCAGATCGAATTTAGGCGAAAACATGCTTTTTTGAAGCGGTAATCCGCTTAGCGTATCGAAGATCGACAAAAAGCCATTTCAACTTTCTTTAGCTTTGCTTGTTATAGTTCAAACCAATTTTATGGGCGTAGTAAGGCAAATAGCCGAATATTTATACCTCCGGAAAAAAGATCCCAATGCACCTTCCACGCAGTGGATCAAATACATGCACGGCATCAACCGCATTTCTATTTACATGTTCATTTTTGCATTGCTGGTAATGCTGGTAAAACTCGTTATTCTTCCGCTCGTTCGGAGCTAGAGATTTTACTATTGAAAAATTTCGATAATGGAATCTGCAGCCAGGTCGGATGCGGCGGTTTCCTGTTGCAGCATGGCTTTTAATTTGGCGTAATCTGCAATTTGTTGTTCACGGCTACTACCGCCGGGAAGAATGGCTTCAAGGGCGGTGATCAAATTGCTTTTGGTTAAATCATGCTGTATGAGTTCCTGCACGGCTTGCTTTTGCAAAATGAGATTTACCAGCGATATGTATTGCACTTTCACCAGGCGCTTCGCGATCTGGTAACTGATGGCGCTTCCTTTGTAACACACTACTTGCGGCACCCCTAGTAAGGCCGTTTCAAGCGTGGCTGTTCCGCTGGTTACCAGCGCTGCAGTGGATTGCTGCAGTAAGGCATAGGTTTTACCTATAACGGTGGATACATTCGGATATCCGCGTGTGAGCGCTTCATATAGCGAAGGATCCAAGCCGGGTGCACAAGCCACCACAAATTGAAATGCAGGAAAAGCGCGACTGGCTTCCAGCATAATGGGCAGCTTTTTTAAAATTTCCTGTTGCCTGCTCCCGGGCAGTAATGCTACAATGGGTTTGTTCGACAAGGGCGCTTCGTTGTACGCATGTTGAAAGGATTCAATCGCCTCTATAAGCGGGTGCCCCACATATTCCACTTGCCAGTTCCAATTGCTTGCGAAGTATGCTTTTTCGAAAGGCAGAATCACCAGCATTTTATCAATGCACTTGCGCATCATATGCACTCTGTTTGCCTTCCACGCCCATACCTGCGGAGAAATATAATACACCACTTTGATGCCTTGCTGGTGCGCCCATTTGGCAATGCGCAGGTTGAAGCCGGGGTAATCAATTAAGATCAATACATTGGGACGATGGGCAAGTATGTCTTGCTTACAAAAAGCGAGGTTCTGCAAAATGGTGCCGATATTCTTCACTACTTCTGCAAAACCCATAAAAGCCAAACTGCGGTAATGTTTTACCAGCTCGCCACCTGCGGCCTGCATTTGATCGCCTCCCCAGCAGCGGATCTTTGCCGACGCATCTTTACGGCGCAATGCTTTGATGAGATTGCTTCCGTGCAAATCGCCGCTGGCTTCACCTGCAATGATATAATACTTCATAATCCTGGGTAATACGCGGATGCGCTGAACAAAGATAAGGAAGCCATCCTCGGCCTTGCTGCTTTTGCAGCTTCGACGAAAGATATTATCTTAGAAAAAAAGTTTATGCGCGCAATCATATTTATGGTAGCCCTTATGCTGCTCCTTGGCTGTACCAACAGCAACAAAAACGGATCGGTAACGGTAAGCGATTATTTCAATTATGGCGATACTGCGGTGCGAACGGCGGGAATTCAAATGATTCCCATCAACACGCCGCTGGGTACCTTTAAAGTGTGGACCAAGCGCATTGGAAACCACCCACGCATTAAAGTATTGCTCTTGCATGGCGGACCAGCCATGACGCATGAGTATCTTGAAGCTTTCGAAAGTTTTTTCCCACAGGAAGGCTTTGAATTTTATGAATACGATCAGCTGGGTTCTTACCATAGCGATCAGCCAACCGACAGTGCATTGTGGACCATCGATCGTTTTGTAGATGAGGTAGAGCAGGTGCGCAAGGCGCTCGGACTGAACAAAGACAATTTCTATTTATATGGCAACTCATGGGGCGGGATGCTGGCCATGGAGTATGCTTTGAAACATCAGGATAATTTAAAAGGACTCATCATTGGCAATATGATGAGCAGTATTCCGCAGTATGCGCAGTATCAGAAAAAACTGCATGCTCAGATGCCGAAAGACAAAGTAGATTCCATCATGGCCTATGAAGCTAACAAGCAATTCAGCGATCCCAACTATACTCGATTGCTCATGCAGGAGTATTATTCCAAACATATTTGTCGCCTGCCCGAATGGCCCGAATCGGTGAACCGTTCTTTCAAGCACATCAACTATCCAATTTATCTTTTGATGCAGGGCCCCAGTGAATTTTCGGTGGGAGGTCGTTTGCTGAACTGGGATCGCAGTGCCGATTTGAAAAACATCACCGTGCCCACCTTAACAGTAGGTGCAACCTACGATACCATGGATCCCGAGCACATGAAATGGATGAGCACGCAGGTAAAGAGAGGACGCTTCTTGCTTTGTCCGGATGGCGGACACCTATGCATGTGGGATGATCAAAAGCATTTTTTCCCAGGCGTAGTGAAGTTCATTCGCGATGTGGATGAGGGAAAATTCTAAGCAAGAGTTACATAAAGAATTTCGCGTAGAGGATGATGAGTCCGTACATCACCGTCATGGCAAATATGCCGATGGCGGTTTTGTCTTTTCGGCTGTTGATGAAGAGGGTAAATAATACGATGTTGGCAATTAAACTCAAACTTCCAACGGCAGTAAGCAGCGCCTTGGTCTTGAAAAAATATTCCATGAACATGCCAAAGCCGATGGTGCTTGTATCTACTTTCAAAAAATAATAGATGAGGATGCCGAATACGGGTGCGATGGCACCGATGGCTACGCCGAAAGGATATTTATCAATTTGTATCATCCTTTGAATTTGGTTTCCAATTGTTTTTTTAGCGTGTAATTCGTCAGGTCAAATTGCACAGGAACCACGCTTACATAGTTATTGGCCAATGCCCACACGTCGGTATCTTTTCCTTTGTCGAAATTTTTGAACTCACCGGTGAGCCAGTAATATTTGCGTCCTGCCGGATCGCGACGCTCATCAAAATCCTCATCGTATTTGGCATAAGCCTGTCGGCAAACTTTCAAACCCTTGATAAGCGATTTATCTACAGCTGGTATGTTCACGTTCAGACAAAGATGGTTGTCGATCTTTTTCATTTTTAAGATCTGCTCCACCACTACGCGCGCATAGTGTTTCGCAGCGCTGAAGTCGGCCTCCATGCTATAGTTGAGCAGAGAAAAGCCAACGCTTGGGATGCGTTCGATGCTAGCTTCGATGGCAGCACTCATCGTACCACTATAAATTACATTGATGCTATGGTTGGCACCGTGGTTGATGCCGCTCAAACAGATATCGGGTTTCTGGTGCAGTACTTTATCTACCGCCAGCTTTACACAGTCGGCCGGTGTGCCGCTGCACTGCCATGCTTCCACACCTTCAAATACTGATACAGCATGCAAACGCAGCGGATAACCTATGGTAATGGCATGTCCCATGCCGCTTTGGGGTTTATCGGGTGCCACCACCACCACTTTCCCCAAATCCTTCACTGCTTCCACCAAATTGCGGATGCCCGGTGCCGTAATGCCATCGTCGTTGGTAATCAGGATTACCGGCTTTTTTCTCACACTTGCTTTTGCCATAGTTGCTTCGTTGGCTGTAAAAATGACCATTATCCGGCAGTTTGCAAAACCACAGGGGGCAGGAGGGGGAAAAATATTTTGCATAAACTAAAATATTTAGTATATTCGCCCAATAAAATTAGCAAGCCATGGCCAATGCCAATCAAAACATCAAGTACCTGCGTCGCCTGAAAGGCTGGACACAGGAGGAGTTTGCCGTAAAGCTGGGTATCAAAAGATCCTTGCTTGGCGCTTATGAAGAAGAGCGGGCAGAGCCCCGTTATGATGTGTTGGAAAAAGTGAGCGATCTGTTCAAAGTGAGTTTGGACGATCTCCTGCGCAAAGATCTCAGCGAGAGCAAGGGCAGTTATATTGCCCGTCGCCGCATGCTGAAAATGGCGGGAGACAGCAACACGATTCATTTTGTACCGATCAAAGCAGCAGCGGGTTATTTGAACGGCTATTCCGATCCTGAATTTATAGATGAACTCAATACGTTTACCCTGCCCATGTTGGCCTCCGGCACTTACCGTGCTTTTGAAATCGTCGGTGATTCCATGTTGCCCACACCTAGCGGCAGTGTGATTATCGGAGAGAAAGTAGAAGATCTAGATGCGGTGAAAAACAATCATGCCTATATCGTGCTAAGTCGCACTGAAGGCGTGGTATATAAGCGGGTAGTGAAGAGCAACCGCAGCAAGCAGCGTCTCACGTTGGTGAGCGACAATCCTGCATTTCAGCCCTATCAAATCAATGCAGAAGATGTGTTGGAAATGTGGAGTGCGCAGCTGGTAATTTCACGCATTGCACAAGAACAGCGCTGGGATGTAACCAATCTCGCATCGTTGGTAAGCAATCTGCAGGATCAGGTAAATCAGATGAAGAAAAAATTCAACTGATCGCTTCGTAGCTCCGCTCCGCCGCTCATCCTATTTAAAACGGCCTTTCGCCATACATACGTTAGCTTTGCGGCGTGAAAAAAACGCTGCTGTTTTTCCTTTTCTTGCTAACGCTGATCTGCGAAACAATTGCTGCTGAGCCGGAACGCCGTATGGTGGCCCGTAAGGTGAAGGTGGCACCTAAAATTGACGGACTGCTGAACGAAGCAGAATGGAAGAATGCCCCTTTTGCAGAAGATTTTATCATCAATAATCCCAATTTTGGCGCGAAGGCTTCTCAGCCAACAAAAGCTTATGTTATTTATGATGATCAGGCAATTTACATCGGCGCCTATCTCTACGATGATCCCAAGCTGGTACGTAAACAGCTTACGCCCCGCGATGGTGAGAGCAGACAGGATGTTGATTTTTTTGCGGTGTACTTCGATACCTACAATGATGATCAGAACGGCTTTCAGTTTCTTGTAACCTCGCGCAACGTACAAACCGACGGCCGCATCAATCCTAATCGCAGTTCGCAGTTTGGTCCGCCCAGCGATTACAGCTGGGATGCTGTTTGGGAAAGTAAGGTGAGCTTTCAGAACGACGGCTGGATTGTAGAAATGAAGATTCCTTATTTCTCGTTGCGCTTTGCACAAAAAGACATGCAGGACTGGGGCGTAAACTTTCAGCGCTATGTGCGCCGTAACAATGAGAGTTCTTACTGGAACCCGATCAATCCCAATCAAAACGGATTTGTAAATCAGTTTGGTTTGTTGGCCGGACTGGAAAAGCTTACCCCGCCACTCCGGCTTTCATTTCTTCCTTATATCACGAGCGGTTATCGTACAACACCGCTTGGAAATGGACGCTTAAACCAATTTTTGGGCAATGGTGGAATGGATGTGAAGTATGGCATCAATGAAAGTTTTACGCTCGACATGACGTTGATACCTGATTTTGGACAGGTGATTTCCGATAACGTCATCAACAACCTTTCCCCTTTTGAAGTGCAGTTTCAGGAAAACAGACCTTTCTTTACCGAAGGCACTGAAATATTCAATAAAGCCGGATTGTTTTATTCGCGGAGAGTGGGCGCAACGCCCGGTGGATATTTCCGCGTAAATGCTATGGCGAATGATTCGATACGCGTTTTATCCAATCCCGGCATCACGCAGCTCTACAACGCTTCTAAATTTTCGGGGCGTAATCGAAAAAAATTGGGTATCGGTGTATTCAATGCCATCGGTGCACCCATGTTTGCAGAACTCGAAAATACACGCACGGGAAAAATTACCCGTATTGAAACGGAACCGCTGACTAACTATAATTTAATTGTTTTTGATCAGGCTTTGAAAAACCGTTCTTCTATCACGTTTACCAATGCCAGCGTGCTGCGCAATGGAGGCACTAGAAATTCAAATGTAAGTGGAATGGATATTGCATTGTTTGATGCAGCCAACCGATTTGGATTTCAGTGGCGAGGCGCATACAGCAAGATCATGGGAAAGAATCCGTACGACGGATTTAAATCGTTCATCAATTTTGGTAAAGTGAGCGGTAAAATTCAATGGAATGTTTCCAACAATATCGAAAGCGATCGGTATGATCCCAACGATTTGGGTATTCTTCGCGCTCCCAATGAGTTTACCACCATTGCAGGGATCAGCTATAACCAGCTTACCCCCACCAAACGCTTAAATGCATTTACATACGGCATCAATTTTCGTCATGAAATGATGTACAAGCCCTTTGCCTATTCCAATTTTCGCATGAACGCAAATGCATTTTGGTTTTTTAAAAATTTCTGGGATCTCAGTGTCAATTTTTCCACGCAGCCCTTTTGGCAAGATGATTATTTTGAATTGCGTACGCCGGGACGGTTTATGAAAAAAGTTCCCTTTGCATTTGTAGGCATTAATGGCAGTACCGATAGCCGAAAGCGCTTGTTTGTTAGAATGAATGTTGGTTTTGCAGAATCAGCTGCTATACAAGGCGATCCTTTTTATACCCTGAATTTGGGTACGCGATTTCGTTTCAGCGACCGATTGAGTATTGATATTGATCTGCGCCGGGTGCACGATAAGGGTCAGTTTGGATATGCCTTCTTCCGCGAAGCAAACGGAGATCCTGTGATTGGAAGGAGAAACAATAAAGAATTCACTACACTGATTAATGGCATCTACAATTTTACGCCCCGCATGAACCTTACACTTCGGGCACGGCATTATTGGAATAATGTACAATATGTAGGCTTTTTTAATTTGAATCCGGATGGTTTCTGGCGCGACCGGCCATTCGTAGATGGTCGCGATCAAAATGTAAACCTTTGGAATGTAGACGTTTTTTATACCTGGGATTTCAACTATGGCAGTCGCCTCGTAGCCGGTTGGAAAAACTGGATGAGTCCTGATTATCCACTAGCAGCAACGGGCAAGCGTTATCTAAGCAATGTATCGGAGCTGTTTCAGCATCCCCTTGCGAATGAATTTACTGTTCGTTTTATTTATTTCGTGGATTATCTTTCGCTTAAGAAGAAAAAAATCAGCTGAGTCCGTAAATGTCTTTTGCAAGCCGAAAGGTTTGGCAATGCGCTTCTACAATCGTACGCACATCGGGAGAATAGCCTCCTCCCATGGAAATTACACAGGGAATATCCTTTT
>CAZDGV010000032.1:0-20536 GCA_964505195.1 uncultured Chitinophagaceae bacterium | reverse complement strand
CCTTTCAGGTAGTTTGCATAATGCCTGCGCATTTCATTGATCCCTGCGATGGGCCCCTTCCATTCTACGCTTCTGTAAAGATGCTTACGAATTACTTCAACACGTTCTTCAACGGTGGGGGGCTTCAGGTGTTCGCCTGTTTTTACATAGTGTTTTATCTCTCGAAAAATCCATGGATAGCCGATGGCTGCCCGGCCAATCATAATGCCATCTACGCCGTAGCGATTTTTATATTCCAGTGCTTTTTCCGTACTGTCGATATCGCCATTGCCAAAAATGGGGATTTTGATGCGCGGGTTGTTTTTTACTTTCCCAATCAGGGTCCAGTCGGCCGCTCCTTTATACAACTGCGAGCGCGTGCGTCCATGAATGCTGAGTGCCTGTACGCCAACGTCTTGCAATCGTTCGGCAACGGTTTCAATATTCTTCGTTTCATCATCCCATCCCAAACGGGTTTTGACAGTAACAGGCAAGGAGGTTGATTTTACAACTGCTTCGGTAAGTCGCACCATGAGATCTATATCTTTCAATACCGCCGCACCTGCACCTTTTGTTACCACTTTTTTTACCGGGCAACCAAAATTGATATCTACCAGATCCGGCTTCACCGTTTCGCAGATGCGTGCACTCATGGCCATGGCTTCTTCATCGCCTCCAAAAATCTGAATACCGAATGGGCGTTCTTCTTCGCTGAAATCAAGTTTTTGTCTGCTTTTGATGGCATCCCGAATCAATCCTTCGCTGCTGATAAACTCACTGAACATCAAATCGGCACCGTTGTCTTTGCAAACGGCACGAAAAGGTGGATCGCTGACATCCTCCATGGGAGCCAGCAGCAGCGGAAATGCAGGTAGCGATATGTTGCCTATCTTTACCACTAAGTAAAAGGGAAACAAAATTAACCTATTTTAACCACTACCATGGAAATGCAAGGATACAAGCAAACGATGCGGCCGGCCTCGGAGTTTTTGGCACTTATGGGTATTTGGCTTGCTTGTTTTGCTGCAGGTAATATTCTGGCACTTGTTATTTGGATTGCCATGACGGGGCAGTCGATTGAAGAAATGGCCAAAGGCATGCTGGATGCGAAAAATGTCAGCGCAATGAAAGTCATGCAATCGGTTTCTTCGATTTTAATCTTCTTTGTACCGGCCTATATTACTGCCCGCATTGTAAGTCATAAGCCTTTTGAGCGTCTCGGTTTTAAAGGTGGACTGAAAATAGATCGCATACTGATTGCCATTTTTTTGATGCTTTCGGTGCTGCCTTTTGTTGCATGGCTGGGCGATGTGAATAAAGCCATCCCTGTTGGCGCCGAGCTGCGGAAAATATTCGACAATTTCGAAAGTCAATTTGAAAATCAGGTGAAGCAACTTGCGCAGTTTACTTCACCACTCGATTATATTTCTGCATTACTGGTGATTGCGCTCTTGCCCGCCTTGGTGGAAGAAGCCTTTTTCCGTGGCGGAATGCAAAAAGTGCTTCATCGCTGGTTTGTCAACCCGCATGTTGCCATCCTTGCCACTTCTATTATTTTTAGTTTGATTCATTTTTCCTTTTATGGTTTCTTGCCCCGTATTGCTCTGGGAATGATGCTGGGCTATATTTTTTACTTTACCGGTAATCTCTGGTATTCTATTTTGGGACATTTTGTGAATAACGGACTGATGGTGACGATTTTGTATGTTCAGTATCTCAAAGACAAAACCATCGATACAAAAGTGGGAGAGAGTGCTCCATGGTGGGCGGCCATTATCAGCATCATCCTGGTGGTTTTTCTTTTTTTACAGCTCAGGCGCAGGGCCGGCACAAAAGTTTCGTTCGACAGCATTGCCGATACGCCTGCGGAGCGAAGCGATAACACATCCATTTAATTATTGCAGATGGCCTTCAACCTGCAAATACTCAAAACCCGCGCAATCACTGCCCTCGTTTTTGTAGGGGTGATGCTCCTGGGTATGCTTTGGAACCAATGGAGTTTTTTTCTGCTCTTCAGTATAATTCATTTTGGTTGCTGGCGAGAGTATCAGCAGCTTATTGGTCGTACCGACGAAGCTTATCAAACCATCACACCCTTCCATCGCTATGGAATCATGCTTGCGGGATGGTGTTTAATGCTATACGCTACCAACGAGCCCATGCAATTGGGTGAAATACCATTACATGCCATCGGCTTTTATATGGGACTGGTGGCATTGTTCGGACTGCCGTTGATTGAAGTGCTCTTCACCCGACAGCTCAACCTGAAAAATATTTTCTATTCGGCTGCCGGATTGGTATATATATCGCTCAGCTTTACCTTGCTGATCGACCTGCGCATGCAGGGACAAATTCTGGGGATTGATTTTGGCTGGATCGCTCCGCTTGTGCTGATTGCTTCCATCTGGATCAACGATACCATGGCCTATTTGGTGGGTTCCTGGATTGGTAAGCACCCGCTGAGCAAAGTATCGCCTAAAAAAACCTGGGAGGGAACCATTGGGGGAATTATACTTTCTGTAGCACTGATGAGTTTGATAGGATATGGAATGCACTCCTATGTGGTACCAGTTTTTTCCATCATCGCTTTGATCGCTTCTGTTGCCGGAACCTTTGGCGATTTGCTTGAAAGCAAATTAAAACGCATGGCGGGTGTAAAGGATAGTGGACAAATTATGCCGGGACATGGAGGTTTTCTCGATCGCTTCGACTCATTGCTGCTGGCTACGCCGTTTACCTGGCTTTTTCTGAAATTATTGTAATGTGCATCCATTGATTACCTCCCGCTTCTAGTTCGTACATTTGCCACCCATTATGACTATACACAGAGAAGGTTACCGAACCATTTTTCTAACTGCCATTGTTTTTGTGCTAATCAACCTGGCCAATCACTTTTACATAGCCCCTCATGCGCATGTGCTGGCCTGGATTTTATTTGCATTTACGCTTTCAGTGTTGCTGTTTATCATTTCTTTTTTTCGTGTGCCTGCACGTAATATGCTTACTGATGCACATGCCATTACCAGTCCCTGCGACGGAAAGGTGGTTGCCATTGAAGAAATAGCAGATGAAGAGTACTTTAAAGACAAGCGCGTACAGCTGAGTGTGTTTATGAGCCCGGCGAATGTGCATATGAATACCAATCCCATTGATGGCAAAGTTTTGTATTCACAATACCATAAGGGAAAATATCTTGTTGCGTGGCATCCAAAATCTTCTACCGAAAATGAACGCCACAGTGTGGTGCTTTCCAATGAGCGCATCACCATACTGGTAAAACAAATAGCAGGAGCGCTTGCCAAGCGCATCGTCAACTATCTGCAGCCCGGCGAAGAGGTAAAACAGGGGGGCGAGCTCGGCTTTATTAAATTCGGCTCGAGAGTAGATTTATTGCTTCCTCCCGGCACGCAAATCAAAGTACAACTCAACCAAAAAGTGAAAGCAGGAACAACCGTATTGGCTACTTACTGAGCAGCCAAAAAGGTTTCAGGATCTTTTACAAAATCAGCTTTGCATTCAGGGGCGCAAAAGCCATAAATTTTTCCTTTGTAGTGGGCTGTATCACTAATGCCGGCAGAAACGGGCATGCCGCATACCAGGTCTTTTTTTGCTGCGAATGTTACATCCTTGAATGGATCTTCCTTAGGGGTAGCTTTATCAGAATGATTATGCTGTGTGTGATCAGCGTTTTTTTCGGTTTTCTCGGCGCAGCCAATCAATAACATGCCGCTGCAAAGCATCAGAGATACAACTTTATACATGTTCAGTAATTTGATGCAAAGATAAAAACCATCGCTTCAAACCGCATTAAAAGATTTCTTCCAGTTCGCGCAGGTGGTGAATGATGTAAGTTGGCTGTAAGGTTGGTGTTACTTTAAGATGGTTTACAAAAATGCTGTCCATGCCCGCATTGATGGCGCCTTTGATATCGGCATCCAGGTTGTCGCCAATCATGATGCTTTCCTGCAGTGCTGCGCCCGTTAGCTGAAGTGCAAAGTCAAAAATTTCTTTATTCGGCTTCACGCTATTGCTGGCTTCTGAAGTAATCACTTCCTCAAAATATTGTCCGAGGTTACTGTGATTCAGCTTTCGCCACTGAGTTTTTTCAAATCCGTTGGTAATAAGGTGCAGGGTGTAATTTTTTTCCTTGAGATGCTTGAGTATTTCATGGGTATGCGGGAATAAATGCGGCTTCGTGGGTAACACTTCCAAAAAATAATCGCTCATTTTTTTGGCAAGCGCTTCTTCCCCAATTTTAAAATCGAGCAAAGTGCGCCACATTCTTTTCCATTTCAGTTCTTCGCTGCTAAGGAAGCCGTTGTGGTAGCGATCCCATAAAATGGCATTATGGTGCAAGTACTGCTTGCAAAACCGGTCAAAATCATCTACGCCGCGATCGCGCAGGGCAAGATCGTGGTACACATCTGCAAGCGTTTCCATGGCATTCGCATCAAAGTCCCATAATGTGTGATCCAGATCAAAGAACAGGTGCCGGTATCTCATGCCGTAAAGTTCGTATGCTGCCCTGATAAATCGGTTCAAAACCAAAAAAAGTTCGTACTTCGTAGTGCAAACACAATGTATGAATGTTGTAATTACCGGTGCATCGCGCGGATTAGGGAAGGCCATTGCTGAAATATTTGCTGGAAATGGTCATTCGCTTTTACTCTGTTCCAGAAATGAAGCAACCTTGCTTGAAGCAAAGAACGAGTTGGTGAGTCGCTTTCCTGCGGTGCAAATCCTTGCAAAAGCAGCCGATTTAAGTAGGCCTGCCGAGGCAGATGCTTTTGGACAATGGGTAATTGAAAGCGGATGCGAAGTAGATATTTTGGTAAATAATGCCGGAAGCTTTATACCTGGTGATATCCCTTCAGAGCCTGCAGGGGCACTTGAAGAAATGATAGCGGTGAATTTGTACAGTGCGTATCATCTTACCCGCAAGTTGCTGCCCACCATGATTGCCCGTAAGCAGGGTCATATTTTCAATATGTGTTCCATTGCATCATTACAGGCCTATCCCGGCGGCGGAGCATACAGTATCAGTAAGTTTGCTTTGCTGGGGTTTTCAAAAAATCTGCGCCTTTCACTGCGCGATAAGGGCATTAAGGTTACCACGGTTATGCCGGGCGCTGCCTACACCGATTCATGGCGTGGGAGCGGAGTAGATCCGAAGCGGATTATGGAAGCAGGAGATATTGCAAAAATGGTCTTTGCTGCCTCACAGCTTTCAGAACAGGCCTGCGTTGAAGAAATAACCCTGCGTCCGCAGCTGGGAGATCTTTAAAAAGCAACGAAAACAAGCTTGAGCTTTATGGGGCAGGATGATGCAAGCTATGCGCGCATCAATGCTATTTATGCATCTTCCTCATGGGTAAATTTATACCCTACTCCGCGTGCACTTTGAAAATAGCGGGGATTGCGACTATCCTGCTCAAAGTATTTTCTAAAGTTGAGAATAAAATTATCGATGGTGCGTGTGGTAGGATACACATTGTAGCCCCAAACCACCTGTAATATTTTTTCGCGGGATACCACTTCGCCTTTGTTTTCAATGAGCAGCTGTAACAGCATGCTTTCTTTTTTGCTCAGCTGAATTTTTTCTCCTTTAAAGCTGGTTGCTTCCTGCGCTTTAAAATCAACAGCATTATTGCCAAAAGAGTATACATCGCCGAGCGGATTTTTTTCCTGTAGGCGCTTATTTTTTTCAATGAGTTTTTCTACCCGCAGCAGCAGTTCTTCCAGGTTAAAGGGCTTGGTGAGGTAATCGTCAGCTCCTTTTTTCAGGCCCATTACTCTGTCGCTCGACTGATTCTTAGCACTCAGGATTAAGATGGGCACTTCGTTTTTGCGCAGACGAATACTTTCCGTTGCACTGATCCCATCCATTTCGGGAAGCATTACATCCATAATGATGAGGTCGAAGTATTCATTTTCTACTGCCTTCAGTGCAGCTACACCGTCGCCTGCAGCAGTTACCTCATAGCCTTCCAGCTCCAGATTGAGTTTTAGCGCTTCCAGCAGGTTTTCCTCATCTTCTACCAGTAATATAGATGCCTTTGAAGGAGTGTTCATGGAGCCGGAAATTGAATGACAAAAATACTTCCGTGCGGGGTATTGTTTATCACGGAAATGTCACCATTGTGCTGCTCAATGATTTTTCGGGTCAGATAAAGTCCTAAGCCGGTTCCCTTGGTTTTTCGGGTGCTTTCATCGCCCAGGCGATAAAACTTACGGAAAATATATTCCTTGTCTTTTTCGCTGATGCCCGCGCCCTGATCTGCTATTTCCAGCCGAATCATTCCGTGTTCGGCTTTTAGCACTACCACTACCGGTTGATCTTTGGGCGAATATTTAAGTGCATTATCGATCAAATTGCTCAATGCAATTTGTATCAGCAGCTCATCGCCTTCGATCACGGCATCGGCTGCATTTATATGAATGGTTCGTTGGGGGAAGCGCTGTCGGTAATCCTGCACAACGGTATGGGTGATATTACCCAGTTGCAGCGTTTCATTGTGGCGGCGAAAGTTTTTTTCTTCCATTTGTGCAGCCAGCAGAATATTGTTGGTTAGAATATTAAGACGGTTGGTTTCGGCCAATGCGCTGTTGATGAGTTTTTGTTGTTGTGCCTCATCGAGTTTTCGGCGCTGGATGGTTTCTAAACTAAGGCGCGTAGTGGCGATGGGTGTTTTCAATTCATGGGTAATGGCCATCATGAAGTTCTGCTGCTGCTGCGACAATTCGATTTGCTTGCGGATGGATCGGTAAACATAAAAAGCGCCCGCCAGGGTAAGCGCCAGGAAAGTAATGCCTTCGCCTATGTATTTTAAGCTGGCTCTTTGCTGCTCACTTTTGATGGCTGCGATGCGTGCATGATACTGTGCATCGGTGATCCTGAGTTGTTGGAGTTTCAACGCAGTCATTTCCCGGTTTTGGATTTCTAATGAAATAAACCACCATATTAAAGCAGCTACGATATACACCAAAAGAAACCAAAACAGGTACGAGAGGCGATATACGTTCTTTTCAGAGGCGGTTCTGGCCATATTATTCTGATTGTTCAATGCGGATGCCGGCATTCATGATGCCTTTGAGCGGATTATCACGCATGATCTGTTCAAGTTTGAGGGTATACTCACCTGTTTGGGTAAAGCGAATGCGGGTAAACATGGGGATGTTTAGTTCGTAAATATCATCCATGCCGCGTCCCAACCATCTGCCCTGGTCATCTTGCAGCACTAGTTCAAAGCGTTCTTTTTGAAAGTTTTTATCGGATGGCTGGCGGCTGTGCAAATAAACCCATAGGTTTCGGTAGGCATAAGCCTCTGTATGGCGGAGCGTAATATATACATTATACAGCTTGGTGGTATCGTTGATGGTAAATGCCACTGTGGGCATGAAGCTGTAATGCCAGTCTTGCTGCGGTATTTCAATGTTCTTTTCAAAATTTCCCGGGCGCAGACAGCCAAAAAGGAGGATTGTCAGCAGCAATGCAAAGGATGTGATTGTAAGAAAAGGATTCCTGGTCATGATGCACAAAGGTAGTCATCCGCAACGGCTCACAAAATATCAGAGCACATTCAAAACCTGTTCCTTTGCTTTCTCCAGTTCATCTTTCATCAGTACAACAATTTTCTGAATGCCGGCGTCGTTGGCTTTGGCGCCTGTGGTATTGATTTCTCGCCCGATTTCCTGTAAAACAAAACTCAGCTTCTTACCCTTGCTGGATTCCTCATCTGAAAGGATGTTTAAGAAGTAATCGCAATGATTCCTGAGGCGCACCTGCTCTTCCGAGAGGTCTATTTTTTCAATGTAGTAAATGAGTTCCTGTTCCAGGCGGTTGGCATCATATTGCTCTTTGCCTACTTTTTCTTCCAGCAGTTTTACCAGGTTCTCCCGGATTTTATGCTGTCGTAATGGCTCCAGAGTTGCCACTTTTTCCTGGTAGGCGAGGATATTATTTATCCGTTCTTCGAGGTCTTTTTGCAGGGCGCTTCCTTCGTTCATTCTGTGCTTGTCTATTTCGGTCACCGCCTCCTGTAACAATGTTTGAAATTGCTTCCATTCTGCTTCCTGAATGCTGTCGGTAGCCGGGGTAACCACATCCGGAAGGCGCAGAATTGCCCCCAGGGCATAATCGGCTCCAACATTCAGTTCCTTCGCCAAAGCCCCGATGGGTTCGTAGTAAGTTTTGATGAGGGCGGTATTAATGCTTACCGTATTGGCGGTACCTGTTTGTTTCAGTACAATGGTGCATTCCACGGAGCCGCGCTGAAGCTGCGCCGAAAGCATATTACGAATAGTAAATTCGTAAGGTTTCAGCAATGCATGCAGTTTGAGGTTGAGTTCAAATTGCTTTCCATTGAGTGATTTGATTTCGATAAGAAATGTTTTATCTCCCACCGCTTTTTCTACTCTTCCGAAACCCGTCATCGATTTAAGCATAGTTCAGCTTTTATGCAATATACTTTTATTTGAAGAACCTTTTCATTGCGCAATCTATTTCTCTTGCTTTCGAAATATGATTGGTTGTATTATTTATTTGGATTACACAGATCAAAAATGACAAATAAAAAAGCCCGGTGGATACCGAGCTTCTTATGATGGATGGGTTAGTAAGTACAGGGAAAACGAATTTCCCTTCACAATATTAAATAGAATTTTCACTATAAAGAAAAAAAATTCAAATTATTTTATTCACATTTTAAACTTTTTTGTGGAAAAGCGCTACGTCAAATAGATGATGCATTCCCTTTTCTCGTAGCAAGTTTTTAAAAAAAATCTATGCAAGCATGCTTGTGTTCTTTACTTCATTCCATGATGGACATATTCAATTTTTCAAATGAAATAAAAAGATGTATTCTCTCAAACGCTTTACAGTATTGTGTTTCAAGCGCATTTTATTTTTTCCTTCCTTCACTACAGATGCTGTTTTTTGCGCTAATATTTACTACACTATGAACAGTGAAAAACAGAGTGTACCTTTGAAAAAAATCAAAACATGAAGTTTCCTTCTCCCGTTTCAGTGCGTTGGATCGCCGAATTGATTGATGCCCGATTGGTAGGCAATCAGGATGGTTTTGCCACCGGGATCAATGAAATTCATAAAGTGGAGCCGGGCGACCTTGTGTTTGTAGATCATCCCAAGTATTATAAAAAGTGTATTGAATCTGCTGCTGATTTTATCATCATCAACGAACATACAGAAGTGCCGCAGGGAAAAGCATTGCTTATTTGTGATCAACCTTTCGATGCCTATCTTAAAATAGTTCGTCATTTTCGTCCATCTATTCCTGCTACTTCCATGATCAGTGAAACGGCAGTGATTGGTAAAGGAAGTATCGTAATGCCGGGTGTATATATTGGTCATCATGTGGTAATCGGAGAAAATTGCATACTGCATCCGCATGTTACGATTGGTGATTATTCAGTGATTGGAAATAATGTGATCATCCAATCGGGAACGGTTATAGGCAGCGATGCCTTCTATTATAATACGCGCAAAACGCGTGATCTGTGGTACCAAAAAATGGAAAGCTGCGGAAGAGTGGTGATACACGACCATGTGGAGCTGGGGGCTTCCTGTACCATCGACCGGGGCGTAACCGGCGATACCGTTATCGGCAGCGGTACCAAATGCGACAACCACGTTCATATTGGCCACGATGTGGTGGTAGGCCGCAATTGTTTGTTTGCTGCCCAGGTTGGTATAGCCGGTGCGGTAAACATTGAAGATGGGGTGGTGCTTTGGGGTCAGGTAGGCGTAAATAAAACCCTCACGATTGGGGCCAACGCTGTTGTGCTAGGTAAATCGGGCGTGCGATCTTCTATTCTGGGTAATAAAGTTTATTTTGGCACTCCTGCGGAAGAAGCCGTTTCCAAACACAGAGAGCGGGTTTGGATCAAAAGAATCCCTGAGCTTTGGGCAAAACTAAAACAGTCGTAACAGCCATGACGGATGCAGCATCCTATTTTCGCGGACGAAAGCTGGTGATTGCAACCATGCATGGTAAAGAGCAGGTGCTGGCACCCATCTTAGAAAAGGCATTAGGGGTCGACATTGTTTTGGCTCCTCAACTTAATACCGATGCCTTCGGTACGTTTACCGGAGAAACACCCCGCGTTTTATCTCCTGAAGATGCTGCTGTTGAAAAGTGTATGACCGCAATGGCCTTAACACAATGCGACCTTGCCGTGGCTAATGAAGGAAGTTTTGGTCCGCACCCACTCATTGGTTTTGTGGCTTCCGATGAAGAATGGATAGTGCTCATCGATCGAAAAAATGATTTCCGCATCAGTGCCAGGGAAATCAGTACAGCTACCAATTTTGATGCGCAGCGCTGCTTTACAATAGATGAGCTGCTTTCCTTTGCCGATAAGGTGTCGTTTCCTTCTCATGCCCTTATATTACAACCTGCTCATGAAGATTTTAGCAAAATTGTGAAAGGCGTTGTCGATCCTCAGCAATTGCAACAGGAAGGCCATGCTTTCCTCTCTGCCTATGGCAGCGTGTATGCTTCTAGCGATATGCGCGCCATGTTCAATCCTGCCCGCATGAAGGTGATTGCAGCCGCTGCAGAAAAGTTGATTGAAAAAATCAATACGCGCTGTGATGACTGCGGAAAGCCGGGTTTTGAAGTAAACGAGATCATACCCGGTTTGCTATGCTCCGCTTGTGGTTCGGCAACACGAGGCACGATGGCTTGGGTGTATGTTTGCAATCATTGCGGGTACAGAAAGCAAACCGATTTCCCGCATGCAAAAACTAGCGAAGATCCCATGTATTGTGATCAGTGTAATCCTTAGTTGTAGCCGTCGCGCTATAAATTAATTTTTCCACGGCATCAAGGCATTTCAAGCAACTTATTGCTCCTCCGGCCAATAGTCGTAGGGAAGCTGATCGGCAAGAATTTTCCAGGCCCAGTACCCGCTGTTGATCACTTCCGTTTGTTCGTAGAAAAATCCGTTTTCGGTTATGACGAAACCATTTTTAAGTTCTAGGGTAGAAAGTTGATAAAGCGATGAAGGATGATATTTATTTGCTTTGAGATAGGCGGCATCCATACTTCCCTCTTTGTAGGTTATGCGATACTTTCCAAAGAGATTTACTTCAACCAGTGAACTATCGATCCGCACACAAAAACTGCTATCATAAGGATTGTTGATAACAGTAAATACGGGTTTGCCGCCCACGCCTTCTTCCATTTTTTCAATGATGTATCCATTTTCATCTAAAGTGCTGTCGAAATAACAACGCATGAAGTGCAGACGTGAACCGTAGTATGCCGCTTCCCTATTTGCCTTCCACTTATCTTTCTCTGCTGCAGTTCCTTCTAGCTCGGTGAAATAGGCATTACCGGTGTATAAACTGAACAGTGTATTGTCTTCGAAAATGAAAGAGTCTAACTGATACTGAATGCGGTAACCCAAAGCCTTGTTGGTTACGATCAGAGGTTCATCCGCCAATACTTTTAAGCGGTTTCTCTTTTTGGAATAAAAGAAGTGCAGTGTTTCCTTGTTTTCAATACTGCATAGTTCAGCAAATGGAGTGCGACCTAAAAAATGATCTTCAAAGCGCGCTCCGTATTTAGTCCATCCGTCTTTTACCTCATTGCTTGCCTGAATCACCACTTCTTCCATTTTCTTTTCCTGCCTCCGCAGGCGAAAAACAATCTCATCTTCGGTTTGCTGCATGCTCACCCGTATAATTTGTGTTTCATAACCGGTAAAGGAAACCACCAGGTTATGACCGCCAGCAGGCACATCCAGCCAAAAACTTCCCAGCGAGCCGGTGGTGGTGCCCTTGGTAGTATTTTCGCAAATGACCGATGCGCCTTCCATGGCAAGATCTGTGCTGTCGTCGAGCACTCTGCCTTTAATAACATAACTACCCTGTGCAAGGGTTGCTGTTACAAACATTACGGATAGCAGCGTGAAGAATAGTTTCATAAATCGCTTTGCTTTAGTGAGAATATTTCTTTTTTAATGCCTTACAGGTTTCTTCAATGGTATCTTCCAGGGCACGGAAGGAAAAGCCGGGCAGTGTGTTCAGTATTTTACTGTTGTCGAAGTATGCTTTGGCCTGGCCAGTTTTTGCGGTCTCTTTTGTCATCAGTGGTTCATGCATGCTGAATCTGCTGCGCAGCGCTTCCAGTCGCCAAATAAGTTCAGCCATCCATGCGCGTGCCTTTCGGTGCGGAGGCTTGGCGCCCATACTAATTGCCATAGCGCTAAGCACTTCACGGTAGCTTTTATTTTCGGCGCTCAGAATAAAGCGTTCTCCCGAAGTAGAATGTTCCATAAGCCGCACCATAGCTTCAGCACAGTCGCGTGCATCTACAAAGCCCGTTACACCATCTGTGTACCAGGGGAAAGATTCGCTTGCCTTTTTAAATAGAGCGGTGGAGCCCTGATGCCAATTGCCTGCTCCGAGTATGATTACGGGATTTACGATAACAGCAGAGAGTCCTTCTGCAATACCGCGCCATACTTCCATTTCCGATAAATACTTCGTTTTTCCGTAATGAGAGTTGTTGGTTTCTTCACTCCACTGCGATTGCTCCGTGATGATTTCATTGTTGCGTATGCGTCCCAATGCCGAAACGGAGCTTACATGCAGCAGTTTTTGTACACCATTGGCGAGAGCTGCATTTACTACGTTTTCCGTTCCTTCAATGTTAATTTTATACATCTGCTGCCTACGCCTCGGGTGAAAAGAAACCACGCCTGCACAGTGATACACCTGGTTGCAACTTGCCATCAGCTCATTCAGTAGCGATGTATCCAGTACGTCGCCCTTTACCCAATTGATTTTTGCATTTTCTTCCGCGCTTAGCAATTCGGAAATACTGCTCCGATAGATGGCGGTAACCGTTTTATTGCGTTCAATCAAATTGCGCAACAAGTAGGAGCCCAATAGTCCGTTTCCGCCGGTTACTAAAATCATGAGATGTTTTTTGTTTCGCTAAATAAAATGCGCAGACGATTTTATTCGTATGAATAATAGCCCTTGCCTGTTTTTCTGCCCAAATTTCCTTCGCGTACTTTCTGTTCCTGCACAGCTGATGGTTTGAGGCGTTCGGGCTTGCCCATTTGCTCATATACCGAGCAGCTTACAGCATAATTGATGTCATTTCCGATTAAATCCATCAACCGGAAGGGGCCCATTCTGAATCCGCTTTCTTCCATCAATGCATCGATGGTCGCCATATCGGCAATGCCGCTTTCCAGCATACGCAATGCCTCCAGGTAGTAGGGGCGTGCAACGCGGTTTACAATAAAGCCGGGAGCATCTTTACAACGTACAGGCGTCTTATGCATCGCTTTTGCCAATTGCATCAGCGTTGCTATTACCAACGGATCGGTTTGTTTTCCTTCCACCACTTCTACCAGTTTCATTAGTGTGGCCGGATTGAAAAAATGCATCCCTGCAAAACGTTGTGGTGCAGAGATATGCTGCTGTAATGCTGTTATGGAAAGCGACGAAGTATTGCTTGCAAAAATTACTTCTTCACCATGTGTTTGTGATAGCGTTCGGAAAAGATTTTTTTTGGCTTCGGTTGTTTCAATAATCGCTTCAATGATGATGTCTGCCTTGCAAAGGCTCAGATCATGGCTGAAACTGATCCTTGACAGTATGGCATCTTTGTCTGCTGCTGTAATTTTTTGTTTGTCGGCCAATCCCTGCAATTGCTTTTCTATGGCCGCCTTTGCTTCCGAAACCATATTGGAATGCAGGTCGTACAGCCAGGTGTTAAAACCGCTCTGTGCTGCAGCCAGTGCGATGCCTCTGCCCATGGTGCCGGCACCGCAAACACCAATCACCTTATTTTTAAGATTCATTTCTTGCATGTGTATGCAAATATTCCAGGTTAAACACTGCCGGTAAACTGCTGCAAAAAGCGAACGTCATTTTCGCTAAAGAGGCGTATGTCTCGAATGCCGTATTTTAAAAGTGCCGGTCGTTCAATGCCCATGCCAAAAGCGAAGCCGGTGTATTTGTTGCTGTCGATGCCGCAGTTTTCAAGCACTTGCGGATGTACCATGCCGCAGCCCAAAATTTCGAGCCAACCTGTTTTTTTACACACATTACAACCTTTGCTGTCGCAAAGCATACAACTGATATCCATTTCTGCGCTGGGCTCTGTGAAGGGGAAGAAAGAAGGACGAAAGCGTACTTTAATTTGTTCGCCAAACATTTCCCGCACAAAAAAGTAAAGCGTTTGTTTGAGATCGGCAAAGCTCACGTTTTCGTCAATATACAATCCTTCCACCTGATGAAAGAAGCAATGACTTCTTGCACTGATGGTTTCGTTGCGATATACCCTTCCCGGACAAATGATGCGAATGGGCGGCTTGGTATTTTCCATCGCTCGAATCTGCACATTGCTGGTATGGGTGCGCAGCAGCCAGTCGGGATTTTGTGCGATATAAAAGGTGTCCTGCATATCGCGGGCGGGATGGTTTTCTCCGAGATTCAGGGCGGAGAAATTATGCCAGTCGTCCTCTATTTCTGGTCCTTCCGCCACGGCAAAACCGAGTCGCTGAAAAATGGATACAATTTTGTTGCGCATTAAGCTGATGGGGTGGCGACTTCCACCGGGAAGCGGCATGCCGGGCAAGCTCAAATCTATACCGGAACTGTCTTCTTCCTTGCTTTCGAGTGCAGATTGCGCTGTTTCAAATTTCTGTTCGGCTTTGATTTTTAGTTCATTCAACAATTGACCGAACTGCTTTTTTTGTTCGTTGGGAACCTGCTTCATTTCACCCATGAGTGCTTTTACGCTCCCTTTGGTACCTAAAAATTTGATTCGGTAGGCTTCCAGCGATGCTGCATCGGTAATTACCCAGGAATCGATCTCCTTGCTGCAGTGCTCAATTTGTTGCAATACCTGTTCCATAATGCAAATATACTGGAAGGGGGGCGGAAGCCATGCTTTTGCGTTGCGATGCATTCCAAAAAAACATGCGGGCGAATAACGGCTTCTGTTTATTTTGCAGCAGTAACTGCATATCATGAGCGACTTTCTACAACTAACTGATTTTCTGCAACCGCTGTCATTATCTGACCTTCTTCCCGACGCACCTTTATATGATTCCCAGCTGGGCAAGCATATTATGCTTTACAGCGAGGAGTTTCCGGATATTAGTGATTGTGATATTGTGCTTATTGGCATACCCGAAGAGCGGGGTAGTGGCAAAACGAATACGGAGCATGACGGACTTGCATCTATCCGCCGCCAGTTGTACCAGCTTTTTTGCTGGCACCCAACTGTATGCGTTGCTGATATCGGCAATATTACACCTGGCACTACCTTGCAGGATACCTTGGCAGCTGTGAAGGCCGTTGTGGCAGATTTGATTGGTGCGGGAAAAAGAGTATTGCTGCTGGGTGGCTCACACGACCTTACGCTGGCGCAGTACGGCGCCTATGTGAAACGTAATCAAATTATTGAAGCGGCCTGTGTGGATGCGTTTATCAATTTACAGACAGACACGCCCTTGCGCAGTGAAAATTTCTTAATGGAGATGCTCACTAGTGAACCCAATTTCGTTCGGCATTATAACCATATTGCCTTTCAAAGCTATTTCGTCAATCCGCGTATGTTGGAAACGATGGACAAGCTGCGCTTCGATTTATACCGCTTGGGTGTGGTGAAGGAAAAAATAGAAGAAATGGAGCCGGTAATCAGAAATGTGCAAATGATGAGCATTGATATGACTGCCATGGCGCATGCTTATGCGCCTTCTAGCAAAGCCATGCTCAATGGACTAACCGGTGAAGAAATGTGCAGCATTACCCGCTACGCAGGAATGAGTCCGCATCTTACCACTTTGGGTATTTATGGTTACGATGCAGTTGCAGACGGACAAGCACTTACCGCCTTGCAAATTGCACAGATGATTTGGTACTATATCGATGGGTTTCACCGCGGAAAAACAGAATCATCGCTCAACGATCGTCACAATTTTAACGAATATCATACCACCTTCACTGAAACAGATACTGTTTTTCTCCAAAGCCGGAAAACAGGCAGATGGTGGATGCAGCTCCCCGATCAGCGCTTCATTGCCTGCAGTGCAGATGATTATATGACTGCCAGTCACAATAATATTCCCGAGCGTTACCTGCGTGCATTGGAAAGAGATTGAGTGTCAATAGCTTTTCCTCACGCTTTTGTTGCAGAAGGTGTAAGGTGATTCAGCGTTTGTTCAGCAAAATCGGAGCCGATACTCGCTTTGTAGTCGTAGATAAAATCAACTTGCTTTTTTTTGAATGCCGCTGCCTCATCTGCATAATGAATGACTGCTGCTACTTTAAATTTTTTGCGCTTTAATTTTTGAATCTGATTCAATGCATTGTCGTTTGAGCTGAAATCGCTCATAGCAAGCATTACCAGTTTCACTTTTGAGAATTTGGCGTAGCGCCAGAAAACCGGGTTAATGGCATCGCCCCAAATTACTTGCAAGCCCATGTTGCTGTACTTTTCAACACTCTCATGCTTATAATCTACTCCAATGACCTTTCCGGGATACAGGTTTTGAAAATATTCATAGGCTGGCTTACCAATACTGCCCATCCCGATAATTACATATTCCGCATCGCCCAAACTGGTAGGTTCTGCATCGATATATTTCTTCCCTGTATTGAGTTTTAAGATCCAGTATTTATAGCGATCAAAAATCTGGTGCACTTTGGCGTTGAGCGGTGAGGCAATTAAAAAAGAAACCGACATGAGCAAGGCAATCACCAGTATCCAATCTTCGCTGATCCATCCTGCTTTGTAACCAGCCATGGCAACGATCAGTCCAAACTCACTGAAATTTCCTAAGCTCAGCGATGTGAGAAATGCCGTGCGTGCGCGAAGATTAAAGCGGGAAAATAATGCCATGAACAAGCCACCTTTCAAAAACATCAAGGGCAGCAGTATGAGCATGGGAATGATGGTTTGCCATCCGGGCATGCCTGTTAGTCCGATGCTTACAAAGAAGGCAATGAGAAAAAAATCTTTGTAGTTCATCATGCGGTCGTACAGTTCGTCTGCTTTGGGGTGATTCACAAGCAGCATGCCCATTGCCAGTGCACCGAGGTCGGGCTTTACTCCGGCCAACTTGAATACAAGCGCACCCGTAACAAAAGTGGTAAAGAAACCAAAAGCTGTAAGCAGCTCGCCATGGCCTGATACATTGAGTATCCTAAAAAGCAAAAACCGAATCAGGTATAAATAAAGTGGCAAGAGCAGCGCCCATAAACTCGGTGTGTCGTTTGAGCTGAAAGCGAGAAAAATTACTGCAAACAAATCCTGAATAATCAGAATACCGATGGCAATTTTTCCGTGGAAGGAACTCAACTCGCCGCGTTCTTCCAGAATTTTGGCTGCAAAAACGGTGCTGGAAAAACTCAGCGCAAAGCCAATTAGCATGGATTCCCATACATCTAAATCACTGAACAAACGGATTGTGCTGAAGCTGATGAGAAAAACGGCAGCGCCGATAGCAAGCACCGATAATATCATGTGTGCACTGGCGGTAAACCAAACTTCTCTTTTTAGCAGGGAACGAATTTTTATTTTCAGTCCAATGGTAAACAAAAGCATCATGATGCCTAAGTCAGCAACGGTCGACAAGATTTCGTAGATATTGCCATCCTTGATTTTCAGCGCATTCAATACCAGTCCTGTCAACAAAAAACCGATCAGCGCGGGCATGCCCATCCTCTTCGCTGCCAGTCCGCTCAAAAACGCAATGGTCAGCCAAATGGCATCAATGATATAAACTTCATTATAGAGCATGGTAGTTGCTTAAAGATAGAAATTGCGCCGTAAAATAATGAAGTATAATAAACTAGTATATTTATCAGTGTGAAAGGATATGTTAAAGCATTCACATGCAATTTTACATTCACTATCAAATTTTAAAAACTATCATGCGCAGTCGCTTTTTTCTTTTGGGTTCAGCCGTTTTAATCGCTTTCCTGGTTTCATGCAGTACGCCGGGTAAGTTTACAAAGCGCGGTGCGCTAGCCCTCTTGAGGGATACATCGCTGCTCCATGCGCATACGGGTATTGCTATTTATGATGCAGACAACTTCAAGTATGTATATCGCCACAACAGCGATAAATATTTTGTCCCCGCCAGCAATACAAAAATTCCAACGCTCTATGCAGGTTTGAAAATTTTGGGCGATAGTTTGCCCGGATTGAGGTACGTGCAGCGCAACGATACCTTGTTTGCATCACCAACGGGCGATCCTACCTTCTTGCATCCTGATTATCATTGGCAGCCGGTTGCAGCTTTGCTCAAACAACACCCAACCATTGCTTTAACGAATAAAGAATGGCAATCGGAATCGTTGGGCTATGGCTGGGCTTGGGATGATTATCAAAGCGCATATATGGCGGAGCGTAGTCCGTTACCTGTTTTTGGAAACATTGTTGAATGGAAGCAGCAGCGTGTGGCGGGTAGCAGTAAGGGAGGCAATGACACATCCCTGGTCATCAAAGCAGTTCCTTCCGCAGCATGGGATGTGCGATATGATTCGCAACCCGGAGCTGTTTTTAGTGTAACGCGTCCGCGTACAGAGAATCTTTTTTTCATTCGTAAAAGCAAGGAAAGTTCACGCGTGGTTTCATTGCCTTTTGTAACCAATGGCGCGGCAACTGCGTTGCAGATTTTAAAAGCTGAATTGGGAGCAAATATCATTGCATACGAAGGTAGCCTGCCTGCGGGTGCTAAAATCATCTACACGCAGCCCGCCGACTCCATGTATCGTCCGCTCATGTACCGCAGTGATAATTTTTTTGCTGAACAAACATTGCTCATGGCAAGCCAGCAATTGCTGGGCTTTATGGATGAGCAAAAGCTGATTGACACATTATTAAAAACAGATTTGAAAGACTTTCCACAAAAACCACGTTGGGTGGATGGGAGCGGATTGAGCAGGTATAATCTTTTTACGCCCGAAGATCTTGTTTGGCTGCTGGAAAAAATGAAGCAGGAGTACGGCATAGACCGACTGTCATCGATTTTCCCAACAGGCAATACCGGTACGTTGCGCAATTTTTATAAGGAAGATGCAGGGTATCTTTTTGCTAAAACAGGCACGCTTTCCGGCCATGTTGCGCTGAGTGGATTTATGCGTACGAATAAAAATCGCTGGTTAATTTTTTCGGTGCTCGTCAATAATCATCAGGCATCTTCCGTAGCAGTACGACGTGCAGTGGAAAAGTATTTACAGCAAATTAGAAAGCAACTTTAAGGATGTTGCCTGTTAGCGACCAAACATTTTCTCCAGGGCTTCTTTTTTAAATTCAATGTAAGTCGGGTGTCCACTGGGTGTGGCGTTGCTTTGCTCGCAGGCAAACAGTGCGGTAACCAGCTTGCTCATTTCCTGCTGGCTCAGTATTTGACCTGCACGCACTGCATGTTGCTTAGAAAGTGATCGGATCAGTTTTTCGCGCTTTGAAAACTTGAGATCGGCACTGAAAAATTTAAACTGTTCCAAAAGCAATTCAATAGCTGCTGCTTCATTGCCCTGTTCTACATCTGCAGGCGAGCCCTGAATTACAAAGCTGTCTTTGCCGAATACATCAATTTCATAGCCTAGCTGTCGCAGGTCGGGAAGTAATTCTGTAAGCAAAACAGCATCCTGTGGCGACACCTGAATGCTGGCAGGAAACAAACTGCGTTGGGTAGCCATGCTGGTTCCCTGAACGGCATGCGCGTAACGGTCGTATAAAATGCGCTCGTGAGCGAGTTGCTGATGTACCAGCAAAAATCCGTTCTGGTGTGCAACAACAATAAAAGTGTTGTTCAACTGCATAAACGGCTGGTCCGTTGCAATGGATCCAGACTGTTTAAATCCTTGGCTTTGCGATATGCCATCTGTGTTGTGCAGCGTGGTATTTTGATCTACCGTGGCAGCAGGAGTGTAAAAGCTTTTCCAGTGCTTGAGTTCGTTTTTATCGGTAGGATCAATTTTATGGGCAACATTACGCTGTGTGAATGTTTCGTAAAGCGATGAATGCGTTGCAGCATTTCTGTCTGCTTCTGTAAATGGCTTTTGTACTGCGTCCAGTCTTTGAATATTCGGATCAAGTTCAAAATCAAGGGTAGGAGCAATGCTAAACTGCGCAAGTGCGTGTTTAACGGCAGATTGTATGAAGGCGTACACAATTTTTTCGTCTTCAAATTTAATCTCCTGCTTGGTAGGGTGCACGTTGATGTCTACCTGCGCGGGATCCAGCTCTATGAAAAGCACATAGGCCGGAAAACTATCGGCGGGAATCATTTCCTGAAAGGCACCGGTAACGGCGTGGTTGAGATAGGCGCTCTTGATAAATCGGTTGTTCACAAAAAAATACTGATCGCCGCGTGTTTTACGGGCGGTTTCAGGTTTGCCGATAAAGCCGTAGATATTCAGATAGTCAGTTTGTTCCTGCACGCTCACCAATTTGGTGTTGTAATGACTGCCCAATACCTGTAAAATGCGCTGTTTCAAACTTCCTTTTTCCAAGTGAAACATTTCCTGTCCGTTTGCATTCAGTGAAAAAAATAC
>CAZDGV010000031.1:3977-20640 GCA_964505195.1 uncultured Chitinophagaceae bacterium | reverse complement strand
CTGTCATGAAAAAATTTGCACAGATGTCGGCCTTGGCTTACATTTGCATCGGATTAATGATTCAGTTGAAGGGAACGGGTGCCGTTCCCTTCTTTATTTCGGTACCATGACCCTTGCGCAAAAAACAGAGAAGATCGTAGCACTCACCACCGCACTGATTGCGGAAGAGCCTGCCTATTTTCTGGTGGATGTGAAGCTGAAACCGGGCAACAATATCCAGGTTTTTCTGGATGGCGATGCTGGCGTGTCGCTGAAAAAATGCGTTGAATACAACCGGGCATTGTATAAGCAAATTGATGGCGCAGGATTATTCCCGCCCGGAGAGTTTGCACTGGAAATTTCATCGCCCGGGGTAGATGAGCCCCTGCGTATGCTGCGTCAGTACCAAAAAAACATCGGCAGAATGGTAGAAGCCATCCTGAAAGATGGGCGTAAAATTTGCGGCAAGCTGTTGGAAGCCAACGAAGCCGGCATTACGCTGGAAGAAACCAAAGGAAAAGGAAAAAAGCAGGAAGTGCTCACCCACTCACTGCCATTTGATAACATCAAATCAACCACCGTTCAGGTAGTTTTTTAAAACCCGTCCCGGGAAAGGGACCAAATCTGAAGTTATGGCAAGTATTAACCTCATCGAGTCGTTCCAGGAGTTTAAGGAGGCGGAAAACATTGACCGCCCCACGATGATGAAAGTACTGGAAGATGTGTTTAAAACACTGCTCCGTAAAAAGTACGGCAGCGATGAAAATTTCGACGTAATCGTAAACACCGAAAAGGGAGACCTTGAAATCATGCGCCGCCGCATGATTGTGCCCGATGGAGAAGTAAACGATCCGCTGGCTGAAGTGGCCTATTCGGAAGCAGTTACCATTGAACCCGACTTTGAAGTGGGCGAAGAATTGTATGAAGATGTGGACATCATGGACTTTGGCCGCCGCGCCATTCTTGCCGCCAAGCAAACCCTTGCCAGCCGCATTAGCGACCTGAAAAAGAATGTACTGGTAAAAAAATATTCCGACCGTATCGGCGAAATCATCAGCGCTGAAGTATATCAGGTATGGAAGAAAGAAGTGCTGCTGCTCGATGAAGAAGGCAACGAACTCATCTTGCCGAAGAGCGAACAGATACCGCAAGACTTTTTCAAAAAAGGAGAAAACATCCGCGCGGTAGTGAAGAAAGTGGATACCCGCAATAACAACCCTGTTATCATTCTCTCACGCACCCATCCCAGCTTCCTGGCTAAACTCCTGGAAATTGAAGTGCCTGAAATTTTCGATGGCCTGATTGTTATCCGCAAGATTGTGCGTGAGCCGGGCGAAAGAGCGAAAGTAGCCGTAGAAAGTTTCGACGACCGCATCGATCCCGTTGGTGCCTGCGTAGGTATGAAAGGGAGCCGCATTCACGGCATCGTGCGCGAACTGAAAAATGAAAATATCGATGTGATCAACTGGACCACCAACATTAACCTGCTGATCCAGCGTTCACTCACCCCTGCGCGTATTACCAGCATGGATATTGATCAGGAAGGCAAACACGCTGAAGTATATTTGAAACCCGATCAGGTTTCACTTGCTATTGGTAAGCGCGGCGTAAACATTAAACTGGCCTGTGAACTCACCGGCTATGAAATTGATGTTTATCGCGAACAAGAAGGAGAAGAAGAAGCATATGATATTGACCTGGATGAATTCAGCGATGAAATTGAACCCTGGATCATCGACGAACTGAAGCGCATTGGTTGCGATACCGCACGCAGCGTACTCGACCTCACCACCGAGGAACTCGAACGCCGTGCCGATCTGGAAAAAGAAACCATCGCTGAGGTGCGCCGCATTCTTCAGGAAGAGTTTGATAAAGACTAAAACAGCAATTAAGAAGCAGCAACACTAAACCCATACCGTTGCTTCTAGGAAAAGATATTATGTCAGAAAGTACTACACCCCGACTGCTGGCCGCCGCCAAAGAATTTAACATCGGCAAGGAAACGCTGATTGAATTCCTGATCGGCAAAGGTTTCAGCCGCGATGACCTCAAGCCTTCGGCAAGGCTAACGGAAGAAATGTATCATGCCCTGCAGGCAGCATTTTCTTCTGATAAAGCAGCCAAAGCCAAAAGCGATCAGATCGAAATTCCTAAAGGAGGCGTTGCCGAACTGAAAAAGAAAAAGGAAGAAGAAGAAATCACCTTCCGCAAAGACGTCAAAAAAGCAGCGGAAAAAGAAACAGAACCCGCAGCCGAACCGGTTGTCGAGAACCCGGAACCGCCGGCACCGGAACTGGTAAAAGCGCAGGCGCCTGAAATAGAAGGACCCAAAGTGGTTTCCAAAATCGATTTGGATGCCATTGAAACTTCTACGCGTCCGAAAAAAACAGCCAAGAAAAAAGTAGAAAAGCCTGCTGCAGTAGCGCCGGAAGAACCCGCTCCTGTTGCGCCTGCACCTGAGCCTGAAGCACCACCGGTAACACCTGAGGAACCACCGGTGATTGAAAATATTCGCGCCGAAAAACTGGAGGGCCCGAAAGTGTTGGGTAAAATTGAACTGCCGGTAGATTCTGATACGCGTCCGAAAATTTCGATCAGCGATAAAGAAAAACGTAAGCGCAAACGCATCCCCGTTGATAAAAAGGGTAGCGAAGCGGCACAGCACGACAGTCAAACCCGCAGCAGTACCGATCAGCCCCGTAGCGGTGGCGGACAACGCAGTGGCGGACGCGCACCCCTACGTCTTGAAAAACGCGGTGACCGCAGCAAGAAAGAAGATCGGATCATTGATGAAAAAGAAATTCAGGAAAAACTGCGCGAAACACAGGCCAAACTTTCTGGCGGTGGTCGCGGGAAGAGCCTGAAAGCTAAATATCGCCGCGCCAAACGCGAAGAAGCAGCTGAGCAAATGGGCGAAGAAGGCGAAGACAATGTAATTCAGGTAACGGAATTCATCAGCGCCAGCGAACTGGCCAACCTGATGGATGTATCCGCAACCGATGTAGTGGCAAAATGTTTCAGTCTCGGCCTCATGGTTTCCATCAACCAGCGCCTCGATGCGGAGGTAATTGAACTGGTGGCAGGTGAATTTGGCTATGTGGTTGAGTTCATCGATATGGAGAAGCAAGCTGAAATGGAAGAAGAGGAAGAAGCCGATGATGAGGAAGCATTGCAAAACCGCGCACCCATCGTTACCATAATGGGTCACGTTGACCATGGTAAAACCTCACTGCTCGACTATATCCGCAATGCCAATGTGGTTGCCGGTGAAGCGGGTGGTATTACACAGCACATTGGTGCCTATGAAGTAACCATCGCCGACGGAAGAAAAATCACGTTCCTCGATACACCGGGTCACGAAGCGTTTACCGCCATGCGTGCACGCGGTGCGAAAGTAACCGACATTGCCGTGATTGTAATTGCCGCCGATGATGCCGTGATGCCGCAAACCAAAGAAGCAATCAGTCACGCGCAGGCTGCCGGCGTACCCATGATTTTTGCTATCAACAAAATCGATAAGGAAGGCGCCAACTCCCAAAAAATTTACGAGCAGCTTTCGCAAATGAATTTGCTGGTAGAAGAATGGGGTGGAAAATTTCAGAGTCAGGAATTATCAGCCAAGCAGGGATTGAATGTAGATAAACTGCTGGAAAAAATTCTGCTGGAAGCAGAACTGCTCGATCTGAAAGCCAATCCCGACAGAGAAGCTTCCGGATCGGTGATCGAAGCATCACTTGATAAAGGCCGCGGATATGTAGCCACCATTCTGGTACAAAACGGAACCTTGCATCAGGGCGATCTGCTGGTATCAGGACAATACTATGGCCGTATCAAAGCCATGTTCAACGAACGCAATCAGCGCATCACCGAAGCAGGTCCATCCACACCGGCAGTAATCCTCGGTTTGAACGGAGCACCGCAAGCGGGTGAAAAACTGAAAGCATACGATGATGAAGCGGAGGCAAAAGAAATTGCCGGACGCCGCGCACAAATTTTGCGCGAGCAAAGCATCCGCACCAAAAAACATATTACCCTCGATGAAATTGGACGACGCCTTGCACTGGGCAACTTTAAAGAACTCAACCTCATCATCAAAGGTGATGTGGATGGTTCGGTAGAAGCGTTGACCGATTCACTGCAAAAACTTTCTACAGAAGAAATTGCCGTGAATGTCATTCACCGTGCGGTAGGACAAATTTCTGAAGCCGATGTAACTCTCGCCAGCGCATCTGATGCCATTTTGATTGGCTTTAACGTACGTCCTTCTATGCAGGCAGCACGCTTGGCAGAGCAGGAAGGAGTAGAAATTAAAAACTATTCCATCATTTACAATGCCATTGAAGAAATCAAGAGCGCGATGGAAGGTATGCTTGAACCCAAGATTACCGAAAAAGAAGTGGCGACCGTGGAAATCCGTGAAGTATATAAGTTCGATAAGGCAACCGTTGCAGGTTGTTATGTATTGGAAGGACGTATTAAGCGCGATGCCAAGATTCGTTTGTTCCGCGACGGGGTATTGATTTATCCGCGTCAGGAAGGAGCCTTTGCCGAACTGGCAAGCCTGAAACGCTACAAAGACGATGTGAAGGAAGTGGCCTCCAATATGGAATGCGGACTTACCATTAAAAACTTTGCAGATATTCAGGTGGGCGATAACATCGTATCGTTTGAAGAAGAGGAAGTAAAGCGTACCCTGTAAAAAAACAAAAGGCAATCAAAACCTTTGTTAAATCATAGCGTCGGCTGCTGCAAAGCTAGCTGATGCAGGTATTTTTGAACACATGATTCGAATGAGTATGAAACATTTGTTTTGCGCGATCGGATTTTTATGCCTACAGTACACAACATGGGCACAACCCAAAAAAGTAGTAGCCGATAAAATCATTGGCGTGGTAGGCGATCGCATCATTCTCAAATCAGACATTGATAACCAGATTGCCGATGCACGCCGGCAGGAAATTGATTTACCTGCCGATGCAAACTGTTTTCTGGTACAACGCATCGTAGTAGAAAAAATGCTGGCATTACAGGCGGAGAAAGATTCATTGGTGGTGGGAGAAGATGAAGTGGAAGCCGATGTAGACAACCGCATCCGCTATTTTATTCAGCAATACGGCTCAAAGGAAGTGATTGAGCAAATCACCGGCAAAACCATTTATCAGTTTCGAGAGGAAATGCGCACGCCCATTCGTGAAGGAAAGCTGGCACAGAACATGCGCAACAAAATTGTGGGCGGCGTAAAAATTACCCCCACCGAAGTAAAACAGTATTTCGAAAAAATTCCGAAAGACTCCCTCGCTTTCTATGAAACAGAGCTCGAGCTAGGAGAAATCATTATTTATCCCAAGGCAGGCAGGGAAATGGAAGAATATGCGCGTGAGCAATTACAGGAGTATAAGGAACAGGTTGAACGCGGAGGCAGACGCTTTGAGGTATTGGCATCGCAGTACACCGATGACCCGGGTAGCAAACAAACCGGCGGGTTTTACGTGCTGAATCGAAACGATAAACAATGGGATCCTACTTTCTTCAATACAGCAATGAGTTTGAAAGAAGGACAGATATCCCGCGTGATCAAATCAAAATTTGGTTATCATATCATACAATGCGTAAGTCGCAATGGCGATGAGGTTTCAGTGCGCCATATTTTAAAAACACCACGTATTAATGAAGATGATATTCAAATGGCTATCAACCGGCTCGATACCGTTCGTTCCAAACTCCTTACAAAACAAATTGGCTTTGGTGAAGCCGTAAGTAAGTACAGCGACGACGAGAGCAGCAAGTTTACCGGTGGAAGACGCACCGGTGCCGATGGCTCTAATTTTATTACCATTGATCAGCTCGATAAAGAAACGGTGCTCATGTTGCAAACCTTGAAGCCCGGTGAATTTTCACAACCCAAGCCCTTTACCGACGAGAGAGGAGGTAAGAAGGGCGTAAAGCTGGTGCACTTGCTTAGCCGTACAGAGCCGCATCGCGAAAATTTAAAAGACGATTACAGTAAAATTGCTTCCCGTGCACTGGATGAAAAAAAAGAAGAGGCACTTGAAAACTGGATTCTGAAAAATGCCAAAACCTTTTTTGTGCAAATTGATGATGAGTACAAAGGCTGCGCCCCCATTCAAACCATCCTCGACGCTGTAAAAGGGAAGCCTTAGATTCTTTAATTACCCAAGTCGCAAACTCCCATCCAACTGAGCAACCTTAAAACGAGGTTTCGCTTTGGTTCTCTATTTCAATTCCGTTTAAAAATAATTTGGCTCTTTCATCCAAAAAATAAACGGATTTCGTTTATCCTATTGTAATATAGCGTACAGGAATAATTATTAATGTATTGATTTACAAAGGATTGTATTTACATTTTGGCTAAATATTACCCGTTTTCCCTAAATTTCAGAATAAATACTAATTTAAACTTGTATGTAAAGTAATTAATAACATGTATATTAGATGAAATTATGCCTAAAAGTAAACATATATCCGATATACATAAAAGCCGCGAAAATGCCATAAATGAAACAGCAACTCACAGCGGCTCTATTACACAGGCGGGTTTTTGGGAACTGGATACTCGTACAGGCAACATGTGCTGGTCGCTAGTAGTGCGCGCATTATTTCAAGTGCCGGAGCAATACGAGCCGGACCTGAAAAAACTACTCGGCTTTTGTATAAACGAATCCGAAAAAGACGCCTTAAACAAGGCCATTGCAGATTGCATTGCCCATGGAATACCTTTTGAAACCTATATAGATATTCTTAGCGCTAAAGGACAACCACATACACTTGCCATTATGGGAAAACCCGTTGCAAGCGATGGAAAAACTACTCGGATCTATGGCAGCATGCGCAGGCTTATAAACCAAGAATCGAGAAATAGAGCAGTAAACAGTACAAAAGACGGCACACAACAAAGCACTGAAATTTTAGAAGCACTGCCCGATATGCTGATTGAGGTAGATGCATCAGGAAATATATTGGTTTATCATGCACCTGCAAACATGCACTTGTTTCAGAATCAGGAAAAGGTCGTAGGCCGAAATATTGGCGACTTACTGGAACATGGAAATGGTATTACTGCAATTGTAAAAAAATGCTTAAGAGAGCGCCAAGCGGGCAAGTATGAATTTACCGTTACAAATAAAAAACGTGTTTCAGTATGGGAGGCACGGATTTTTCCGGTGGGTATAGAGCGATCATTATTACTAATACGTGATATTACAAAATCAGAAAAGGAAAATGTTGAAATTCAACAAAACGAACAAAAATTCACACGACTCATTGAAAGCATGAACATTGGATTGATGGAAGTGGATACTTCAGAAAAAATCACACATGTTCAAAAATCCTTATGCAATCTTACAGGGTATAGCGAGGCTGAACTACTTGGTCAAGACACTTCGCTTCTTTTTCTACCGAATGAAAAAAAAATAAATACTATAGCCCCAGAAACATTTGAAGTTAAGCTGACGAAAAAGAATGGAGAAATGCTTGATGTGCTAATCAGCAGTGCCCCCATTTACAATACTGCCGGAAAAATTAAAGGGGCGATAAGTATTCTTTACGATATCACAACTCAAAAAAGAAATTCACGTCTGTTAGAAAAAAGTAGCCAAGTTGGAAAAGTTGGAATATTTGAGTTTGACATCATACAAAATAAAGTTATATGGAATAGTGAAATGAAGGCCTTGTACGAAACCGATACACTTTATGAACCAACCCTAGAAGATTTTTTTTCCAACTTCACAAGCAAGGATGACCGGGAAAAGGCAGAGGATCATTTCCAAAATTGCCTCCTAGGTAAAAACAGATGTGATGAGATTTTTGAAATTACAACAAAACAGGGGAACCAAAAATGGATAAGATTGGTTGCCGAATCGGATGTTTTTCAAGGTAAAACGTTTCGTATAGTAGGCATTGCTGTAGACGTAACCCGAATGAAGCAATATGAAAATGAACTCGAAGCACATGCAGATTTGTCGGATACCATTCTTTTAAGCATACAGGATGGGTTTTATGTAGTAGATGAGGCATATAATATATCGTTTATCAACGAAAGCGGTGCGAGTTATATCGGCAAAGATGTAGCATCGCTTTTGGGAAAGAATATTTGGCAGGTATTCCCGGAGGCCATTGACCTTTTTTATGATGCATTTGAGAAAGTAAAAAAAACCAAGCAGCCTGAACAAATGACCCACTATCTCTATGTAGGAGATATCGGAAGATGGTTCAGTATTAAAATATACCCAACACGTACAGGAGGTATTTCTGTTTTTTATCGTGATGTGAGTAAAGAAAAACAAGCGGAAGAGTCCATCAGAAACCTGAACGATCGCTACAGTGCTATTTCCGCTGCTACCAATCAGATTATATATGAATGGAATCTCGTTACAGACGAAGTTGAATTGAATGAAGTATTTTATCATGTTACGGGTTATAAACAGGAGCCGGAAACAAAAAAGGGAGAGTTTAGTGTCAATCTTATACATCCCGAAGACAGACAAAGGGTAGAAGAAACGTTTAAAGCTTGCGTGGAAAACAAAAAAGCGAACTGGTCGGGCATTTACCGCTTTAAAATAGCCGATGGCTCCTACAGGAACATGCATTCGCGGGGCATCATTCGGTATGGAGGTAAAAATGAACCACTGCGTATGCTCGGTACCATTGAAGACATTACAGAAAAAGAGCGACTGAATGAAAAGCTGGTACGCGAACAAGTGAGTGCACAGCGTAAGATCAATGAAGCTGTACTAGATGCTCAGGAAAAAGAAAGAGCATTTATTGGAAGAGAGCTGCATGATAATGTGAACCAAATTTTAACTACCGCTAGTCTTTACCTCGAGCTTGCAGAAAGCGAGTCATTTCAGTCGCCCAATACCGTTCAAGAAATCAGAGCTTTAATTCGCAGGGGCATTGAGGAAATTCGATTGTTAAGCAGGCAGCTTACCCCGCCCATTTTACGCGACATAGGTTTGACTGTTGCCATCAGAGATCTGGTTAGCTTGGTAGCCAAAGCAAGTTCCATTCGCTTTTCTGTAAATGCAGGAACAGATATTGTACACGAACTCAGCAATGAAAAAAGCCTCGTACTCTACCGAATATGTCAGGAATTACTGAACAATGTAATCAAGTATTCCGGCGCCATCAACTGTTTCATCATTCTTGAAAAAACGCGCAAAAAAAATGTGCGGCTAATTGTAAAAGATGATGGAAAAGGCTTTGATGCCATCAATACCAAAAAAGGCATTGGTCTAAACAGCACCGTGGCGCGGGTAGAAATATATGGCGGAAGCTTTCAAATAAACAGCAGTCTGGGTAAGGGCTGTACTGTGGTGGTGGAAATTCCGCTCTAACCTGTAAACACATGAATAAATTTAGGATTCTCATCATTGATGATCATCTGCTAGTTGGTCATGCCTGGAAAAGCATTCTGGAAGCCGACAACAGAATGGAAGTAGTGGATGTAGTTAGCGGCGCCGATGCCACCTTCGAAATTATTGAAAAACGCCCCGTAGATGTGGTACTGCTCGACATTAACATGAAGCCTGTAACTGGCTTTGAAATGGCAGAGCTCATTCTCAAACGCAAACCCGCAATTAAGATACTGGCCGTTTCCATGCACGACGAGCCAGCGGTAGTAAGAAAAATGATTAAGTCGGGCGCCTCGGGATACGTGAGTAAAAACGCTAGAAAAGATGAAATGATTCAGGCCATTTTGACTGTCATGAATAATAAAAGATTCATCAGCTCCGACATACAGCAGCAATTAGCGGATGAACTGATTTCGGATAATCATGGAAGTGGAAAAAAAGTGAATTTCTCAAAACTGACGGAAAAGGAACTCGACATTTTAAAAATGGTAAAGCGCGGCCTCACTTCCAAAGAAATTGCAGCGCAGTTGCATATATCATACAAAACTGTGCAGGTTCATCGGCATAATATTTTAAAAAAACTTAATCAAAAAAACACCGCAAGTTTGTTGAATTTGTTAAATGATACTAAGTTTATACTATAACTAACCCACTAAACACTAACTGCTTATGAAAAAGATTAAAGTTGTCATCGCTGATGATTTTGCACCAGTAAGAGAAATTTGGAAAATTATTCTCAACTCGGATGAGCGTATTGAAATTGTTGGCGAATGTGCGAATGGGAAAGAAGTATTAGAAACATTAGAAAGGGTGAACACAGATGTGGTGCTGCTCGACATTAACATGTCGCCCATCAATGGTTTTGAAGCAAGTGAAAGCATCAGGAAAAAGTATGAGCACATTAAAATTTTAGGCACCTCCGTTCACAACGATCCCTGCTATGCAAAGCGACTCATAGAGATTGGTGCACATGGATTTATTCCCAAAACCTCACGCAAAGATGAAATGATTCAAGCCATCTTACAGGTTTATGATGGAGCATATTATGTTTCAGAAGAGGTGAACCTGCTGTATTAAAGGGTGAAATAAGACACAATCAAAACAAACATAAATTAGATAAGACTATCTAGCTTAGCGTAAACAAATCAAGAACATAACAACAGGAATATCCCCTAATGGCGAAACTTTTTGGTTATGATTGAAAGATTGGGGTTTAATTTTGGATCCCGTCTGTAAAATCCAATGCCTTGAAACCTAGAGATTCGAGATCTGTCAATCTATGAAGCCTGCTTTTGCAGGCTTTTTTCATAGTGGAACAAAAGTTGCAATTTGCATTGTAATACTATATGCAACATGAAAACAATTGTACACAAAGCGGATCAAAGAGGCTATGCCGATCATGGATGGTTGAAGAGCTATCATAGTTTCAGTTTTGCTTCCTACTATGATCCGGAGAAAATACAGTTTGGCGCACTGCGCGTACTCAACGATGATACTGTTGCTGCCGGCATGGGCTTTGGAACACACCCGCACCAGAATATGGAAATAATTTCCATACCGCTTAGCGGTGATTTAAAACACCGCGATAGTATGGGCAATGAAGCCATCATCAAAGCAGGCGATATTCAGGTGATGAGCGCAGGCAGCGGCATAAGACACAGTGAAATGAATGCCAATAGCGACCGGGAAGTGAAGTTTTTGCAAATATGGATTCTTCCTAATCGCCAACAGGTTACACCTCGGTACGATCAATGGACTATGCCCCAACAAAAAATGCAGAACCAGCTGCTTCAGGTATTAAGTCCCAACCCAAACAACGAGGGCGTTTGGATTCATCAGGATGCATGGTTTCATATGGGCCAACTCGACGCGCAAAAAGAAATTAGCTATTCCCTCAAAAAGGAAGGCAACGGAGTTTACCTGTTTGTACTGGAAGGAAAAATCAGTGTTGGAAACATAGCGCTTGTGCAGCGCGATGGATTGTGCATAAGCGATACAACTACTTTTGACATAAAAACAGAACAGAAATCAAGTGTTTTGGTAATGGAAATCCCGATTTAATAGAATGATTTGAAAAAAGGCAGCTTCGCGAAATATTTTAATACGAAGCAAACCCTTTTATCGAAGTATTGTTACTTAAAGCATTAATGTTCCCTAAATCCATATCGAGCGAAAGATGAAGATTGAAATTATTTCCGGAAGTCCGCGTAAAGACAGTGTTAGTTTTCGTGTTGCCCTTTTTTTGAAAGCACATTTAGCAAGCAGACCCAATTATCAGGTGGGTATTCTTGATGTGCGCGAGTGGAACCTTCCCCTACTGCAGGAGGTTTTTACCTCTGTTGAAACAACCCCCGATCCCTATAAACCGCTCAGTAAGCGCATATTCGAAGCAGATGCTTTTATATTGGTTAGCCCGGAATACAACGGCAGCTATACGCCTGCTTTAAAAAATCTGCTTGATCATTACCCCAAACAAGCCCGTAAGGCCTTCGGCATTGTTACCGCATCGCCGGGCATGATGGGCGGCATGCGTGCCACACAACAAATGCAGTTACTGGTAAATGCCTTTTTTGGTATTGCCTCTCCCCATATGCTCGTTGTACCCGCAGTGGATAAAAAATTGGATGCCGAAGGAACCCTTCTGGATGAAGGCTTTCGCAAAAGCATTGATGCATTTACCACTGAGTTTTGCTGGCTGGCTGAGTGTTTGAAAGGGCTGTAAACTTCATCCCGAAAGCGCGTGAAGTTGCAAGGCAATTTGTACCTTTGCACTTCCACGCAACTATCATGAGCGACGAACTAAAACACGAATGCGGGCTTGCCTTCATTCGCCTGCGCAAACCTTTTTCACACTATCAGAAAAAATACGGTACGGTTCTTTATGGCCTAAACAAACTGTACCTGCTCATGGAAAAACAGCATAATCGCGGGCAGGATGGTGCAGGCATTGCTGTTGTGAAAACGCATACCGAACCTGGGTATCCCTTTTTGCATCGCATGCGCAGCAGCGCGCCCCAGCCCATTGCAGATATTTTTTTCAGGATAGGCAAAGAGGTGGAAGAGTTAGAAAAATACCAACCCGAAATACGTCAGCATCCAGGACTGATGAAAGGTAATCTGCCTTTTTTGGGTGAATTGTTGTTAGGTCATTTGCGTTATGGAACACAGGGAAAAAACAATGTAGAATTTTGTCACCCTTTCCTCAAGCGCAATATAGAGCCATCGCGCAACCTTGCATTGGCCGGAAACTTCAATCTGGTAAATACCGAAGAACTCTTTCAGTTGGTAAACATCGAACCGGGCGATTTTCAAAAGCAAAGTGATTTGGCGGCCATGCTGGAAGTAGTACACCATTTTCTGGTGAAAGAAGATGAACTAAAACCCAACGAACCCAATGTGCTGCAAGTGCTTAAAAAAGCAGCGCCGATGTTTGATGGAGGATATACGATTGGCGGTCTCATCGGCAACGGAACATCCTTTGTGATGCGTGATGCACATGGTATTCGTCCGGCTTACTACTACATTAACGATGAAGTGGTGGTTGCTGCCAGTGAAAGAGCTGCTATTCGTACTACATTCAATGTGGGCGAAAACGAAGTACTGGAGCTGATGCCCGGACAAGGTATGTTGATTGAAGCAGATGGCAGCTATAAAATTGAACAGATACTGCCGCCCCGGGAGCGAAGGGCCTGCAGCTTTGAACGGATTTATTTCAGCCGCGGCAGCGATGAAAAAATTTATCGTGAACGCATTGCGCTGGGTTATCATTTAAGCAAAAGGGTGTTGGAGCACATCGACTATGATCTGAAAAACACCATCTTCTCCTATATCCCCAATACAGCAGAAGTAGCTTTTTACGGACTGGTAAAAGGAATGGAAAGCTATCTCAATCAAATTAAAGTACAGCGCATTATGAGCTGGAACAAAGATTTTGATGAGGAAAAGCTGACGGAAATGATCACGCGTAAAATACGGCAGGAAAAAATTGCGATTAAAGATGTGAAGCTCCGAACTTTTATTACGGAAGACAGCAGCCGCAATGAAATGGTGCAACACGTTTATGACATTACTTATGGCACTGTACGAAGCGGAGAAGACACACTGGTAGTGATAGATGATTCTATTGTGCGGGGAACTACATTGAAAGAAAGCATTGTGCGCATGCTTGGTCGACTGAAGCCGAAAAAAATCATCATCGTTTCTTCTGCTCCGCAAATTCGCTATCCCGATTGCTACGGCATTGATATGAGCAAGCTGGGTGATTTTGTTGCTTTTAGAGCAGCCATCGCATTGCTTAAAGAGCGGGGCATGGAAAACATTATTACAGAAACAGCAAATGCCATCAAAGAACTAAGTGAGCAAGGTCAGCTGCACACCGAAAACCTTGTTCGCCGTATTTACAAACCTTTCTCCACCGAAGAAATCTCCGATAAAATTGCTGCACTGATCACTCCTTCAGACTTGAATGTTCCAGTGCAGGTAATTTATCAGAACATTGAAGACCTGCATAAGAGCTGTCCTACCAACACGGGCGACTGGTATTTTACCGGTAATTATCCCACCCCTGGTGGAAACCGTGTAGTGAATAAAGCGCTGCTCAACTACCTCGAAGGAAAAAATGTAAGAGGTTATTGATTTGCACTGATTCGATATGCATAAAATGACTGCCTGCTTTCAAAAGCAGTTTTAAAACAGATATCTTTATTGATATGAAACAGCTTCTCTTGATTCGTCATGCGAAAAGCAGCTGGGCCAATATGGGAATGAGTGATATCGAAAGACCGCTGAACGATCGGGGAAAAAAGGATGCCCCCGAAATGGCAAGACGTTTACTTCAAAAAAACATAGTACCTCAGCTATTGGTTACCAGCACCGCAACCAGAGCGCATTCAACTTGCGAAACTTTTGCATTCGTATTAGATATAACAAAGAAAAATATTTTGGAAACCGCGCAGCTTTATATGGCAAAGCCATCAACCTATCGGGAAGTAATTGCTGCGTTGCCCAATGAGGCAACAACGGTAGCATTGTTTACACACAACCCGGGAATTACTGAATTTGCCAATGAACTTACGCATGTACATATAGACGATATGCCCACTTGCTCCATTTTTGCCGTAAACATACGTTGCGAAAACTGGAAAGATTTTGAAGCAGCAGAAAAATCATTTTGGTTTTTCGATTGGCCCAAAAATCCCTCATCCAGTCCAGCTATTTTATAATTACATTTTATTGTAATTTTATTCATCACCCTAAACAAACCACGCTATGATGAAAAATAAAAAATCTTTACTTGTCCTTTTGAGTTTAGTTTTTGTTGCGTTTCAAGCAAATATCTATGCACAGTCTTCATCGGATAAAGCATCAAAAAAAATTGAATGGGGTTTGCGGGGCGGATTGAATCTTTCAAATACCAGTGCAGGATTTGGAACAGGTAATACTTTCCGTGATCCTTCATTTAAACTTGGAATGCTAGGCGGTGTTACACTACAGGTTCCACTGAGTAATGCATTACGCTTACAACCTGAAATTGCATTTTCATCGGAAGGGTCGCTGCAGGAAGGACTGATCGGAAATGTTACCGATAATAAATATGTATTGGTTTTTACTACGCAGCTGAATTTTTTAAATATCCCGGTGATGTTGCAATACAATCAGGGTAAGGGCTTCTATGCGGAAACGGGTCCGCAGCTGGGCATTTTATTAAACGCACGTTTGAAAAACGCATTTCCTGCGGCAGGTGCTCCTTCTGAATCAACCATCAGTGATACCAAAAACGCCGTAATGAGTTGGGCAAGCGGCGTAGGATACCAGTTTGATGGCAGAACTGCTTTAGGGCTTCGTTACACGATGGGATTATCGAATTACACAGATGGCACTTCGAAGCAAAAAGTAAATACGCTTCAGCTGCTTTTGCATTATCGGCTTAGCAAGTAATTAGATAGCTATAAAATAAAAACCCCGGCAATGCCGGGGTTTTCTGTAAGTATCCGATTTATTTAATTCCGTATTTCTGACGGTAGCGATCGTTGAGCTGGGTATGCTTACTTTCCAAACTGATTTGACGGCCTTGAATGAATGCATGTCGAATAACGCTGCTTTTCATGTCAAGAATATCTCCATCACTGATGACAATGTTGGCATCCTTACCGGTTTCGATAGATCCCGTACGCTGATCAATGCCCAGCACTTTCGCTGCATTGAGCGTGATCGCACTGAGCGCTGCTTCTTTACCCATGCCATAAGCAGCAGCTGTTCCTGCATTAAACGGAAGATTCATTCCGCGCGTTTGACCATCTTCATCGTTAATCACAACAAGCACGCCTGCCTTATGCAAAATGGCAGCGGTTTTGTAGGGCAGATCCACATCGTCGTCCTGCGTAGTAGGTAAACTGTGTGCCTGGTTTAGGAGAACAGCAATATTATGTTGCTTCAGCAACTCAGGAATTTGCCATCCTTCGCTTCCGCCTACAATTACTACTTCAAATCCAAACTCTTTTACAAAATCAATTGCAACGAGCATTTCTTTTACCAGATCGCAATGCACAAACAGTTTTTGTTTTTTATCAAACAGCTTTTTGGTGGCTTCAAATTTGAGATTGATTTTTTCGTGTTTTGCTTCGGCATGGTATGCTTTTGCTTCTCTAAAAAACTGTTTGATTTCATCAATGCGGGTAAAAGCTTCTTTCACCGCGTCGGTGCCTTGGCGACTATCCTGCCCAAAAAATGCAGCAAAGCGGTTAGGCCTTGCTACCAAGCTGGGTATATTGATGTGCATACGGCCATCCAAATCATAAGCCGCATCTTCCCAGTTCCATGCATCGAGCTGAACCACTGTTGAAGAACCGCTCACGAGGCCGCCCTGTGGCACGACATTCGCCAATAATATGCCATTCGCGCGAAGCGTATTAATCACTTTCGAATCACTGTTGTAAGCAATGATCGAACGGATGGAAGGATTAATATTCCCAATTTCAGTGTGGTCGATCGTTGCCCTTACACTGTTTACTTCTACCAGGCCCAACTGCGAATTGGCAAGGATCAGTCCGGGATATACATGCTTGCCGGTAGCATCAATAATTTTTGCATCGCCCGAAGGGATGCTCAGTGTGCTGCCGATAGCAACGATTTTACCATCGGTTACCTGAATAGTAGCATTAGAAATAACTTGTCCGTTACCTACATGTACCGTACCACCTTTAATATAAAAGTTTCCTTTTTGTGCCGGTGCTGGATATACCGTTTCCTGCGAAAATGCATTTCCGAGGAAGAGGGTGAGCATGAGGAGTGTGAGTATTTTTTTCATGTTTTTA
>CAZDGV010000031.1:0-3877 GCA_964505195.1 uncultured Chitinophagaceae bacterium | reverse complement strand
AACCTTCAACCTTAAACATTAAACTTATTAATCCATATCAATTACAAATAGTCCGTGCTTGTGTGCATGGTCGCTGCAGTTATACATCATGTGCATGCTAGGTGCAAACGGTACTGTTGGCGCGCCGGCTCTTTTTTCGCCAGTCATTTTTGCAATGAGTCGTGCACGCTCTTTGGCAATTTGCTGTCGCAGCTGCACATCTTTTTCCCGATCGTAGTAAACAATGCCATCCACTACTGTTTTTTCAGCCATCGCATAAATGCTCAGCGGATGATCGCTCCACAGCACCAGGTCAGCATCTTTCCCTACTTTGATACTGCCGGTTTTATCAGCTACGTGCAGCATTACTGCAGGATTTAATGTCACCATTTTCAGAGCATCTTCTTCGCTCATGCCGCCGTATTTCACACTCTTGGCTGCTTCCTGATTAAGACGGCGAGCCATTTCGGCATCATCGGAGTTGATTGCAACATTGAGACCTACACGCTGCATGATACCTGGATTATAGGGCATCGCGTCCACCACTTCCATTTTATAATTCCACCAATCGGAGAAGGTAGACACATTAGCGCCATGTGCTTTCATTTTATCAGCCACTTTATATCCTTCCAAAATATGCGTGAAAGTATTCAGTGTAAAACCAAATTCTTCTGCAACACGCATCACATTGGTAATCTCGCTTTGTACATAAGAGTGACAGGTAATGAAGCGCTCTTTGTTCATAATTTCTACCAGGGCGTCAAGCTCCAAATCGCGGCGTGGTGCAGCAAGGGTGGTTTTGGGATTCTTTTTCTTTTCTGCTTCGTAACGCTTCCATTCGGCTTCATAATCTTTTGCGCGGGTAAAGGCATCGCGAAGCACTTCACCCACACCCATGCGTGAATCGGGAAAACGATTGTTTACATTGGTAGATGAACGTTTAACGTTTTCACCCATAGCAAATTTGATAAAGCCCGGCCAGCCTTGAAATTTCAGCTCTTCCGCACTGGCACCCCATCGTAATTTAATCAGCTGTGTTTGTCCGCCAATGGTATTGGCCGAACCATGTAAAATATGCGATGAGGTAACGCCACCGCTCAGTTGGCGATAGATATTGATATCATCAGGATTCAAATTATCAGCAATGCGCACTTCGGAGGTAACACTTTGTCCACCTTCATTGATCGATGCTGCTGCGATATGAGAGTGCTCATCGATGATGCCTGCCGTAACATGTTTTCCGGTACCATCAATTACACGCGCACCTGCAGAGCTCAGATTTTTTCCCACTGCTGCAATTTTTCCATTCTTTACGAGTACATCTGTATTTTCAAGTTTTCCTTCTTTTTCGTTGGTCCACACAGTAGCGTTTTGAAACAATATGGTTTCCTGCTTCGGTGCTTCTTCCCAACCATAGCCATTGAAGGGATAACTCATCTTACCGATTTCAGGTTTGCGCTTCGCCTTGGCGCTGTCTGCTTTGGCAGTCATATTACGTGCAAAGGAGGCAGACCAACTGAAGGTAGCGCCGTCTGTATGATCGCCGGTACCACTCCACGTATTACCATTTACGATACCACTGAGGCGGATTTGATTACGACTTGCTTTTGCTTCAGAGAAGCTTAGTCTTACCATTTTGCCATCGAAGCTGAAGCGAGCAGTGAGCGTATCACCTGTAATTATAGATGCAGTGTTATTATTCTTTACATCGAGCGTATAAGAAAGTGCTTTGTCTTTTTTATGAATCTGCAAAGTGTAAGATCCACTGATATCATTCCACAGTTCTTCCTTCACTGCGTATTTACGGCCCTGAATCCAGTGTTGCAGAATACTGGTTTTATCAGCAAAAAGATTGCCGTTGGTAATGATGAAGTTGGCAATCTTTCCCGCATCGATGCTGCCAATTTCATTGTACACACCCAGCAGGGTGGCGGGAGTTTTGGTGAGTGCTTCCAAAGCAGCTTTCTCACTCAGTCCGTATTCAATGGCCTTGCGCAGATTAGGCCAAAATTGTTTGGCATCGCGCAAGTCGGAGGTAGTAAGACAAAAAGGAATGCCCGCCTTTTCGAAGAAGGAAGGGCCGGCAGGTGCCATTTCCCAATGCTTCATGTCTTGTAGCGAAACATAGCGTGCATCGGTGGCATCTTCCACATCCATGGCAGCAGGGAAGTTCAGCGGCAAAATAAAACTGGCTTTGGTAGCAACCATCTCCTGAATGCGCTGATATTCATCGCCACCTGCTTTGATAATGTACTGCACACCAAATTCATCGCCAATTTTATCGGCACGCAGTGCATTCCATTTTTCGTTGGCTTCGAAGATCTGCGGAAGCGACTGCTGCTCGTTCCAATTTTTTAATGTGAGGTTTACCCCTTCTGCTGCTGAATTGTTTTTATACCATGCAGCATCGAGATAGGTTTGACGCAGTAGTGAAATGTTTCCCATCATGGAACTGGGATAAGATTGTGTTGAGCTGCCCTTATTCAACGAATAATGCGCAGCTGCTTTTTCGCGCAGCACCACTTTGTTTTCTTTTTCATTTCCAAAGCTTACGAGCGCACCGGTGCCGCGTGCAATACCATCGCGTTGATGTACTAAGGCAGTGCCAAAGCCCATATCGCGCCAGTTACGTGCTTTATTGTCATCCACACTAAAAATAGCAGCGGCGTGCACATCATTGCGCAAGGCCTGGTTCCAACCAAAAGGACCTTTTTGATTGCTGGTAAGTTGTGCGGGTGCATTGAAGTTAAACCCACGCTGTGCGGGAGACAGTGCAGGCATACCATAATCGGCATAAAGATCAATCATGGAAGGGTAAATAAATTTCCCCTTGCAATCGATCACGAGCGCCTCAGCAGGAATTGTGATGTTGTTGCCCACTGCTAAAATTTTTCCATCTTTAATCAGCAGTGTAGCGTTTTCAATCGTGGTGTTCGCATCTTTTACAACAGTGGCTTGGGTAAATGCATACATACCGCTGCGATGATCGGCAACACCGTTTACAGGAAATGTTTCCTGTGCATGCAGGGTGCTAGTAAAAAGCATTCCGCAAATCAGCAAGACAAAAATTCTCATGTGTCGGATTTTAAAAGTTCAAAGAATAGAGAAATGAATAGGCCTTCAAAATAGAGGACCATCCATCATGAACTTATGAATTTAAACCAAATAACACACTAGAAATCACTATAATGGATGAGCGGTAGCAAAAGAATTTTGAGGAATTAAAGATGTGGAATGAACAATTGATGTTTAAACACTGTTTATTTTCACTAAAAATATTTAACATGAAAAAGAATTTTATGATCCTAGGTGCTGCGGTACTTTTATTCAGTGCCTGCACCAATGCTCCTGAAGCAGATAAAGCTGAAGCAACTGATGCTCAGCAAGTTATCATTGGCTCAGGCGAAGCATACAAGCTCGACCTCCAAGCTTCAACGGTTGGTTTTATTGGAACTAAGCCCGTTGGTCAGCACAATGGCGTATTTACGCTCAACGAGGGTAACGTAACGGTTAACGAAGGACAGCTTACCGGCGGCAACTTTGTAATCAACATTAACTCATTGAAAATCACCGACAAAGACACCAACGGCGCGGCGATGCTTACAGGCCACCTTCTTTCACCCGACTTTTTTGATGCTGCGAAATATGCTACAGCCCGTTTTGAAATAACTGCACTGGAGCTTTACGACAGCACAAAGCAAAAGAGTCTTTTGGAAGGCGCAACGCATTTGATTAGCGGAAACCTGATGCTGAAAGATAGCACCAAGAACATCACCTTCCCTGCAAAAGTGGCTATCAACGAGGGTGTTGTAAATGCACAAGCTGATTTTAATATCGACCGTACCCAGTGGGGTATGTTCTACGGTAATGATCAGTCGCTCGGCGACAAATTCATTCG
>CAZDGV010000030.1:0-21334 GCA_964505195.1 uncultured Chitinophagaceae bacterium | reverse complement strand
GTCGGCGTGCATTGCCGCGCACTTGCATCCATCCACTGCATACGCCTGTTTTGTAGGGGTGAAAGCGTTTGAGCCAGGGGCTATCCTGTGCCGATGAGGGTGCAATCACCACCGAGCCTTTTAAAGCAGCTTTGGGGGTATCAGGTGTAATGCGCTTTACCTTCGGTAAGGTTATACCGTTGCGCACAATGGTTTCGTGTGTATTCCATACTGCACCGTGCACATATATCTCATCCGTTATCGGTGTAATGGCCTGTAAAATGCGCTGTGCTTTTCCTAAGCTGTATGCAAAAAGTACGGAAGCGTATCCTTCGTTTCGATTCTTTTCAATCCATGTTTGTATTTCACTGAAGATGGCCGATTGAGGTTTCCATTGATAAATGGGCAAGCCAAAAGTAGATTCAGTAATAAATGTGTGGCATCTCACCGGTTCGAAGCTGCCGCTGATGCCATCATTTTCGATTTTGTAGTCGCCACTTACCACCCATACTTCACCCTGATATTCGATGCGCACTTGTGCCGAGCCGATGATATGTCCTGCAGGATGCAGTGAAATTTTTACGCCGTTGATAAAAGTGCTTTCGTTCCAGTCAACAGTATGGTATGAATGGTTTCCCAGTCGTAGTTGAAGTAAAGGCAGGGTATCCTGGTGACACAGATACGAACCATGCCCTGCCCGTGCATGATCGCTATGTGCATGCGTAATAACGGCTTTTTCTACCGGTCGCCAGGGATCGATGTAAAAGTCGCCTGCTGCACAATACAGGCCGATATCCGTAAAGCGTAAGAGTGTCATGTGTCGGAAGCCTTCGAATTTCGGTCTTTTGTGCGGGAGTTCCTGCAGCGGTCGCTGCAATATTTTACTTCATCCCAGTTTTTCTCCCATTTCTTGCGCCAGGAAAAGGGGCGTCTGCAAACCACGCAGGTTTTCTGCGGCAAAAAAGGTTTTTTGTGCGCCATCTTACCATAACGGATAAAGGATCCGAAAGGTTCTTGTATCAGTAAACTTTGGTGAGCACCTGCTGTTGCCTTTTTAGCAGGTAGATGCGTTTGTTTTCGATATAGTCGATCTGCGTTCCGTTGAATGATGACGGCTTGAAATCAAAATCGGTGAAAAGACGAAAATCTTTTTCATTCAAATGCTGCATCATACGATCACCATATTGTAGCAGCAGGTTTGCAAAATAATAGGTGAGTTCGAATCCCTTACTTGCCAGGTCGGAGGGGCGACCAAAGGTTTTTTCGGTAAAGGCTTTGGTGAATTCCTGTCCCCATTTTGCATTGGGCGCCTGATAGAAAGTAGCGCTGAAATAAATAGCGAGCTCTTTAAATTCCGGCTTCTGTAATTCTTTGATGTTCTCCCAAGTGGGCATACCAATCACCTGTGGCTTGTAAGATTTTTGCAGCGGTATCAACTGCTGCGCCAGCCGCCGTCCGAAATTTTCATCGAGTGAGCCTGCCAGCACAATGGTAGTGCGATTGGAATCGAGCATCGGCAGCAGCTCTTTGGTGGTGAGTGAATCTGTCAGGTTAACCGTTCTGAAATTCAGCAGCTTACTATTGCCGGCACCTTTGTTGGCATCATTGAAATAGCCCAGCAGCCGGTCTTCCATGCTGCCTTTTTTTCTGCACCATAAAATATTCGCAGTAGGCCATTGAGATAATATATACCGATGCACGCTTGATATATGGTTCGGAAGGGTAGCATTGATCAGAATGGTGTAGGGATTGTTGCGAACGCCGCCATCGTTTGGAAAAGTAGCTGATACGAAAGGTAATTTATGCGCAAGTGCAAGGTCTGTAAGCATTTTGTAATCATTGCCTGCCACCGATCCAATCATCAGGTCGAGTGAATCAAATGTTTTTTGTGACGATAGTCTAGCAATGGATTGCTCTTCGGATCGAATATCAAAAATTTGAAATGTAATTTGTTTGCTTTTTAAAGAGTCCATCGCCATCATGGATCCTTGCACAAAATCTAGTCCCGGTAAAATATATCGGGGCATTTGGTTTTCGAATTGGTACGATGTGTCAATAAAAGCTGAGTCGAGATAAATGCTTGCAAAAATGCCAACACGATAGGTTTTCTCCTGCGCATGCGATGCATGTACAACACTGAAGCAAAGCAGTATGGCGAGCAAAAACTTTTGCATAAATCGTTGCTTAATAATTATTCCCATTCGATGGTAGCCGGTGGCTTGCTGCTGATATCAAAAACTACGCGGTTGATGCCACGCACTTTGTTGATGATTTCGTTTGATATGGCAGCCAGAAAATCGTAGGGTAGTCTTGCCCAGTCGGCCGTCATACCATCCACGCTGGTAACGGCACGCAGTGCCAGTGTATATTCATACGTGCGTTCATCGCCCATTACGCCCACGCTTTGAACGGGCAATAAAATAGCACCTGCCTGCCAAACCTGGTCGTAAAGTCCTTCTCTTTTTAATGCACTGATAAAAAGATAATCTGCTTCTTGCAGCAGCGCCGTTTTTTCTTCCGTCACTTCGCCTAAAATTCGAATGGCAAGTCCCGGGCCGGGAAAAGGATGGCGGTTGAGTAGCTCATCGGGAATGCCCAGCTCACGGCCAACGCGGCGCACTTCATCTTTAAAAAGATAGCGTAGGGGCTCTACGAGCGACAAATGCATTTTCTCCGGCAAGCCGCCAACGTTGTGGTGCGATTTGATGGTAACGGAAGGGCCATGTACGGATACACTTTCAATTACATCCGGATAGATGGTGCCTTGTCCGAGCATTTCAATCCCTTCAATTTTTTTCGCTTCGCTGTCGAACACTTCAATAAAGGTTGCGCCAATGATTTTTCGCTTTTCTTCGGGATTACTCTTGCCCGCCAGTTTGGTATAAAAATGTTCGCGTGCATCCACGCCTTTCACATTCAGTCCGATTTGCTGATAGGTGTCCAGCACTTGTTGAAATTCGCCTTTACGTAAAACACCGTTGTCAACAAAAATGCCATACAAACGATCTCCAATGGCTTTGTGAATTAGGGTAGCAGCTACGGTAGAGTCCACACCGCCGCTCAGTGCCATGATAACTTTTTTATTGCCGATTTGCGCTTTCAGCTGATCCACGGTTTCCTGCACAAAACCGGCCGGCGTCCAGTTCATGCTGCAGCCGCATACATTTACCAGAAAATTTCTGAGAATTTTTTTTCCTTCCAGCGAATGATATACTTCAGGATGAAATTGCAATCCGTACAAGGGATGCGGCAATTGATCCGAACCACGAAATGCAGCAACGGGAATGCTTTCGGTAGTAGCAAGTACTTCAAAACCTTCAGGCAACGCAAGAATTGAGTCGCCATGACTCATCCACACCTGCGAATGCGCCGTTACTTCATCCATCAGAATATCCTTTGCCTGCTGCTGCATGGTAGCGCGACCGTATTCTCTTTTTTCAGATTTTTCTACTCTTCCCCCCATCTGCTTTGCAGTAAGCTGTGCACCATAGCAAATACCCAGCACGGGTAATTTTTCAACCAATGCGGAAACGGAAACAGCAGGTGCGTTTTCATCGTTCACTGAAAAAGGGCTACCCGAAAGGATGATGCCCTTTAAATCAGCATCAATTTCGAAGCTTTTATTGAAGGGGATGATTTCGCAGTACACATTACATTCTCTTACAGCTCTGGCAATCAATTGTGTGTATTGTGAGCCGAAATCGAGGATCAGGATCTTGTCTGTCATGATGCGACGAAGGTACTAAAATTCCCGCCGCGAAAGGGGGCGGGAATGCTTGTAAAACGACTGTTTTTTGCAATATTTGTGGAAACCTTTCATCATGAAAAAAATATATCCTTCGCTTTTGCTGGCCGGCATCTTTGTTTTTTTGGCTTCCTGTATTTGGAAAACCATCAAAGGAAACGGCGAAATTGTATCTCAAACAAGAACCATTCAGGGTTTCAATAAGGTGAAATCAGCCGGTGATTTTCAGGTGCACCTCACACAGCGTGCAGGCTATGAGGTTACTGTTCGCACCGATTCTAACCTGCAGGAATTTGTTGAAACGGAACTGCAAGGCAACACGCTTGTATTGCGCACAGCACGCGGAAAGATGCTGCGCCCCACCAAAGCAATTCATGTTTATATCGCAGCGCCTGACTATACAGAACTCACACTTGCGGGCAGCGGTAAAATTTCATCGGATGGGCGTATTGCAGCGAAAGAACAGATCGAGCTTCATATTGCCGGATCAGGAGACATCGTGCTGAACGGACTTGATGTGCCGAAAGTGCAGGGAAAAATTGCGGGCAGTGGTAAAATTGAACTCAGCGGCGAAACCCGTGAAGCAAGTTATCAGATTGCAGGAAGCGGCGATTTGCTCTGTAAGGATCTTAAATCGGAAGCTACTAAAATCAATATTGCCGGCAGTGGCGATGCATGGGTCTTTGCCAGCAAAGTGCTGGAAGCGCGTGTAGCCGGCTCAGGTGATATCTATTATTATGGTCAGCCTGCCGAAATCAAAACCAGCGTAGCCGGTTCGGGTAAACTCATCAAGCAATAAGCAGCATTTGAACATCCCTTCTTCGACTCCTTTCTATAATCCTTAATTTTGGGAACGATGAAGGTTGGATTTGTGAATATTTTTGGCAGACCCAATGCGGGCAAAAGCACTTTGCTCAATGCACTGCTGGGAGAGAAGCTCGCAATTGTATCTCCTAAAGTACAAACTACGCGGCATCGCATCAAAGGCATTTTAAATGACCCCGGTCATCAGATCATTCTCTCCGATACGCCCGGTATTATTGAGCCCAAGTATAAGCTCCACGAGCGCATGATGCAATCGGTGAAGTCGGCACTTGAAGATGCCGACGTTGCCCTTTTGCTGGTAGATGCCAACGACGATCTCTTTGAAAACGATGCGCTTTTTGCTTCACTCAAGCTGAAGGTTCCCTGCATCGTAGTCGTAAACAAATGTGATACGCTCAAACCTGCTGCATTAAAGCAGGTGGTTTCTTTTTTTCAGGAGAAGCCCTATGCCCGTTCAGTCATCGCCATTTCTGCACTTGCTGCAACCAATTTGGATATACTTTTAAAAGAAGTGGAGTCTTTTCTTCCTGAAGGAGAACCTTTTTTTGAAGAAGATCAGCTGACGGATTTGCCAACGCGCTTTTTTGTAGGGGAAATGATCAGAGAAAAAATTTATGAGCTCTACAGTGATGAAATACCTTACCATACTACTGTGTTGGTGAATGAGTTCAAAGAAAAATCGACCCTCATCAAAATCACTGCCGACATTATTGTACAGCGTGAAACGCAAAAAGGAATATTGCTCGGCAGTGGTGGACAAATGATCAAAGCATTGGGAACCGCAGCGCGCAAGGATATTGAAGCATTCTTGGGCCAAAAAGTATTTCTTGAACTATTTGTAAAAGTGCGTCCTAAATGGCGCGATTCTGATCTCTTTCTCAAGTCTTATGGTTATTCGTAAGTAAGTGTAATCCAACACTGTTTTGCTCTTATCGCATCTGTTTCGCAGCGGGCTGGCGAAATGGTTGTACTTTTGTAGGCTGAAATCAAATTTATGGCCGGATTTACCGTAGCAATTGTGGGGAGGCCCAATGTGGGAAAGAGTACTTTTTTCAATCGTTTGCTGGAGCAACGCAAGGCCATTGTAGATGACCAAAGCGGCGTTACCCGTGATCGTCAGTATGGGGTGGCCGACTGGAACGGAAAATATTTCAATCTGATTGATACCGGCGGCTTTGTGCCGGAAAGCGATGATGTGTTTGAGCGCGAAATTCGCAAGCAAGTGCGCATTGCCCTCGATGAAGCCAATGCCATTGTGTTTATGTGCGATGCGGCAACCGGTATCACCGACCTGGATGAATCAATGGCGGATGTATTGCGTCGTACCACCAAACCCGTTTTTCTTGCAGTGAATAAAGTGGACAATCACGATCGCTTAATGGAAGCGGCTGAATTTTATGCACTTGGGTTCGAACATGTTCATTTTATTTCTTCTATGACCGGCAGTGGTAGTGGAGAATTGCTGGATGCCATTGCTGAACTCATTCCTGAAGATGCATTGCAGGAAGAAGATGCGGTGGCTGTTCCCCGTTTTGCTATCATCGGCCAGCCCAATGTAGGCAAGTCATCGCTGCTGAATGCCTTGCTGGGTGAAGAGCGTACCATTGTAAGTGATGTGGCAGGTACAACAAGGGATACCATTCACACACACTATAAATTATTTCAAAAGGAATTTGTACTGATCGATACGGCGGGGATTCGTCGCAAGAATAAAGTGCATGAAGACCTTGAGTTTTATTCTGTGATTCGCGCCATCCGCGCCATGGACGAAGCGGATGTTTGTATGTTACTGCTGGATGCCGAAAAGGGTATTACGCAGCAGGATCTCAACATTTATAGTTTGGCTACCAAAAAAGGAAAGGGCATGGTGGTGCTGGTAAACAAATGGGATCTTGTAAAAAAAGAAACCAATACCGCGCGTGATTATGAGCGCGAGCTCAAACAGCGTCTCGCACCTTTCAATGATGTGCCCATTGTTTTTATATCTGCTACGGAGAAGCTGCGCATCATGCAAGGCATTGAAGCCGCCATTAAAGTGTATGAAAACCGCCAGCAAAAAGTAGCGACAGCTCGACTCAATGAAGTAGTGCAACAAGCCATTCAGGCTTTTCATCCTCCCGTAGTGCGTGGGGTGGCAGTAAGCATCAAGTATGCCACGCAATTACCTACTGCAGTGCCTTCTTTTGCTTTCTTCTGTAATCATCCGGATGATGTAAAGCAACCCTACCGCAATTACCTGGAAAATCAGTTGCGTAAGTCCTTCGATTTTAAGGGCGTTCCTATCCGTTTGTTCTTCCGTAAAAAGTAAATTGGCTTAACCGCTAGCGAAAGAAACGGCGATTCAGCTGTTGCATTTGTTTTTTCGCGATTTCCAGTTCTGCATACTGATCACGGATAAAGCTATTGTCTTTGAGCTTGCCGTTTACCGTTTCCATTTCGGCTATAGATTCGTATACCATTTTGCGGAAAGGATTGGTATAGTCTTTTCTTCTCGACTGATAAATTGCCTCCGTAATCCATGTTTTGGTTTCAATATGTTGCTGGAACAATTGTTTCAGTCTGTCTGCCGTCAGTGTTTTCTCTCCATAAAGTTCTAAGATCGCCGCATGTGCATGTTGGAGTTTTTGCAGAAGATACTCGTCCGACATTTTCTTATAAAAAGCATGCACCTCATCCCAGCCCTTAATTTTATTTTTTTCGATCGCTGCTTTGAGTTTTTCAACATCGCTTGAGCGCATGAGTTGTCCACCTACATTTTCCCAAGCAGTTCTTTTAGGCTTTGCGGTTAGGTATTGTAAAAGCGCTTTAAAATTCGGTATTCCTGCTGCTTCAATGAATGTCAAAAAAGTGCTGGAAGCATAATACGTAATCATCTTACGAAACAATGGGTAGGCCTGATCTACTTTTATCAATACCGTTTCACGGGTGCTGTTTTCAAACCCTTCTGCTACAATGTTCAGTGCTGCTACTTTTTCAGGATGGGTATCCAGGAGTTTTTTTCCTTCGGCAGCATCCGTCGCACTGTTTTTTCTTCCGCCTTTGAGCGCTTTGCCCGTAAAGCGTGCAAACATATCCAGCGCGGTAAACATTTCGTTGACTGTGTCCGGTGCAAGAAAATGATGTTCGAGCAGCTGCGTTTTATCGTAGCGCTGGTCACGGTCTGCATACTTCCATGCATTTCTCGCCAGAGCATACATGTTGTAAAGCATCCAATAGCCCGGCATCACCACCAGCTGATTTTTTTGCGCATCGATGCTTACCAGTGAAAATGGAATAGGAATATTTAATTCTGCGGGATAATCGCCTTTAGCAAGCAGGGTATAAGATGCGAATTTTGAGTTGTGTTTGATGCTTACACACAATGCAGGCCAGAAGCCGCGTCCAGCAACAATTTCTCCATCAGCGCCCCGGCTATTATGATTGCTGCCAATGGTAGCACCTGCGGGAATATTGCTTTGGCCCATGACCGTTGCAGCACACAAAAAAGAATTATTATGGTGTTGCTCATGTGCCGGAAAAATCAGTGCGTTCAGCACTTCGCAGCAGGAGATGGTGGCATTGTCCCCCAAATAGCCATTGATGAGTCGTGCGCCATATTTGAGTTGGGTGTTGGAGCCCATCACAAAGCGCACGGCTTTTACGCCGTAAAAAGCACGTGAGCCAAAACCTACAATGCCATTGACCATTTCACAACCTTCCCCAATTTGCGAGGGCGCTGCTTCGGAAGAATTGATGGTGATGTTTTTCAGCTTATTGGCACCTTTGATGTAGGCATTGCTTCCAATCCACACATCTTTAATGATTTTACAGTTTTTGATTACGGTATGGTCGCCCACTTTTCCGTAATAACCTCTTTTTGCATCAAACTGCGCTTCCGTCATTTTTTTAAACTGCGCATGTAATGCTTTGTTGTCTCGGTTGCGACTCCATAGCCAAGCATCACCTGGGAGCATGCCGTTGAAGGGCAGGATACGGCGTCCTCCGTTTTCATTGCAAATTTCCAGCCAAATGCGAATGCCTTCTGTTTCACCTTCTTTGAGAACACCATTGCCAAACTTAGCATAGTTGGTGGTACCCATTTCGTTGATGTTGGCAAGAATCACTTCGTTGCCAATGATATAGTGACTCAGATAATTCACATGATCAATCGCTACATTGTCTCCAATGTCGCAGCTGATAATCGTGCTATTGTATATGCCAACAGGTACGCGTACCGCATGAAACTCTAGCAGCGCCGGTTCCAGCTTTCCAATGCGCACAAATCCGAAAAATCTCGAATACTTTACCAGCTCGGGATCAAATGCGTCTGATACGAGTACATTGCGCCAGGAGTCGGCAGTGTTGAGGTTGCGCTCCAGTATTTTGATTTCCGACTTTTTGAGCGGACGGTATGTAATGCCTGCTCGGTTTTGTTTATTGCGCAGATAGTATTCATCGGCTCCTTTTGGCAACATTCCTTCAGGAATGAAATGAAAGCCAAGATCGCTGATGGGTTTTTTATGGATGAGATTCATAGGGTTTTTATTTTGCTGAAGGCAATGGGTTATTCTACCGTTACGCTTTTCGCAAGGTTACGTGGCTTATCTACATCACAACCTTTGGCAATACCCGTGTAGTAAGCCAGTAACTGCAGTGGTATTACGCTAAGAATCGGGGCAACAATTTCATCTGCTGCGGGGATTTCAAAATAATCATCCGACAATCCGGCGCTGAGTGTATCGCCTTCGGTAATAATTGAAATGATTTTACCTTTTCTTGCTTTGATTTCCTGCATATTGCTTACCACTTTTTCATGGTAGGCATCGCGTGTAGCAACAAAAATAACGGGCAAGGTATCGGTCACCAGCGCAATGGGTCCATGTTTCATTTCTGCAGCAGGGTAACCTTCGGCATGGATGTAGGAAATTTCTTTCAGCTTAAGGGCGCCTTCCAGGGCAACCGGAAAATTATATCCGCGGCCCAGAAACAGGGCATCCGTTGCATCCTTGTACTTGTTTGCAATTTTTTGCAGCTTGTCTGTCTGTTTGAGAATCGTAGATGCTTTTTCCGGCAGGGCATCCAGCTCTGCCAGCAGCTGTACAAATCGTTCATCGCTGATGCTGCCTTTTTCTTTTGCAAGTTTCAGCGCTACCATAGTAAGCACTACCAGCTGTGCCGTAAATGCTTTGGTAGAAGCCACGCCAATTTCAGGACCGGCATGCGTATAAGCACCGCTGTGCGATAAGCGCGCAATAGAAGAGCCCACCACATTCACTACGCCAAAAATGATGGCTCCTTTTTCCTTTGCTTTTTCAATGGCAACGAGCGTATCGGCTGTTTCGCCGCTTTGCGAAACGGCAATGATCAAGTCCCCGGGCTGTATAACCGGATTGCGGTATCTGAATTCGGAAGCATATTCTACTTCAACGGGAATGCGACATAATTCTTCAATGATGTATTCAGCTACCAATCCGGCATGCCAGCTGGTACCACAGGCAATAATGATGATCCGCTGAATATTACTCAGCTGTTCTACGCCACGCATCGTTATCGTTGCGCTTTCAACATCTAGTCTGCCACGCAAGCAATCGTAAATGGTGCCGGGTTGTTCAAAAATTTCTTTGAGCATAAAATGCTCATATCCACCTTTTTCTATTGCCGCCAGCTCCATATCGAGCTGGGTAACATAAGGGGTAATTTTTTCGTTACCTAGGTTTTTGAGCGTTAACTCTCCGGGCTTTACGATAGCCAGCTCGTAGTCGTTTACATAGACTACTTCCTTGGTGTATTCAATGATGGGTGAGGCATCGCTGGCAAGGAAATGTTCGTTTTTGCCAATGCCGATCACGAGCGGACTGCCCTTGCGGGCGGCAATAATGGTTTCAGGATCTTGCTGGTCGATCAGTAAGATGCAATAGGCGCCTACTACGCGCTTAAGGGCTACGCGTACTGCTTCTTCCAAACTGCAATCGTTGTGCTGCTGGATGTCGTCGATAAAATTCAGCAATACTTCAGTGTCGGTATCGCTGTTAAAGCGATATCCTTTTTTCTCAAGCTCCTGCTTGATGCTTGCATAGTTTTCGATGATGCCATTGTGAATCATGGCCAGCCGGCCACTTGCACTTAGGTGAGGGTGAGCATTTCGATCGCTGGGTTCTCCGTGAGTAGCCCAGCGGGTATGTCCGATGCCGGTATTACCCTGCATCGACTGTCCAATGAGACTGTCTTCCAGCTCTGCAACCTTCCCTTTTTTCTTGTAAACTTTCAAATCGTCGTTCAGCAGGGCAATGCCGCTGCTGTCGTAACCACGATATTCAAGGCGTTTTAATCCTTTTAAGATCACAGCATAGGCCTGCCGCGGTCCGGTGTAACCTACAATTCCGCACATAAGTTAGATGAGTTATAATCCGTATCAAAAATAGGGGATCGGGCGATGCCAGCGCCAAGATTTTTTCTGCAACGGTGAGCACTTTACTTTACAGCAAAATCCCTTTTAAAAACAGGAAGGCGGTAGAAAAGTAAATGATGAGTCCTGTTACATCTACCAGCGTGGCAACAAAAGGTGCAGAGGATACTGCCGGGTCGGCACCCAGTTTTTTGAGCAGCAAGGGCAGCATCGATCCGGTGATGGTGCCCCAAAGCACAACACCTAAAAGGGAAAAGCCAATCACCATGCCGATTTCGTCCCAGCTATTTCCATACACTTCCGGGGCAATGCCATGCCATATAAAAATTCGTACAAAGCCAATGATTCCCAATGCCGTTCCCAGCATGAGTCCCTGTAAAAATTCACGCCGCATTACGCGCCACCAATCCGATACCGTTATTTCACCCAATGCCATGGCCTGAATGATGAGGGTAGATGCCTGCGAACCACTGTTGCCCCCGCTTGAAATAATTAATGGTACAAATAGGGCCAGTACAACAGCTTTGGCAATTTCGTCTTCAAAAAACGACATCGCAGAAGCCGTGAGCAGTTCTCCTAAAAAAAGAACTACCAGCCATACGATTCTTTTGCGAAAGAGTTTGGTGATAGGCGTTTCCAGATAGGGCTCATCCAGCGCTTCGGTACCACCCATTTTTTGCATGTCTTCACTAAACTCCTCGCTGGCAACCCACAATACATCATCAATGGTTACAATGCCCAGCAGTTTATTCGACTTGCTTACCACGGGCAGGGCCACGCGGTTATTCATTTTGAAAATTTCATTGGCCGTTTCCTGATCGTCGTATGCATTCAATGCAATGAAGCGATCATCCATCAATGCTTCCACCTTGGTGGTAGGCGCGGCAAGAATAAAATCACTGATACGAATATCATCGAGCAGCTCACCCTTATTGTTGATTACATAAATCACGTTGATGGTTTCGCTGTCTTTTCCGTATTTACGGATGGTGGCAAACACTTCATCCACCGTATTTTCTGGATATACATATACATAATCGGGCGTCATCAAACGTCCGATGCTGCCTTCGGGATAACCCAGCAGTGAGAGGGTGATTTTTCGTTCTTCTGTGTCGAGCAGCTTGATGAATTCGCGTACCGCATTGCTGTCGAGCCCTTCTAAAAAATCGGTGCGATCATCCGCAGGCAATTCATTTAGCAGTTCGGCAGTTTTGAAAGGGGGCAGTTCACGGATTACCTGTTTCTGGCGTGAGAGATCCAAGATTTTGAAGGTGCTCACCGCACGGTGCATGCTCATGTGCAGCATGATCTCGGTTGCGTGTTCGGGAAATTCATCTACCAATACTGCCACGTCGCTGATATTCTGATCATCAAGAAACGCATGCAGCTCCTGCCGGTCGTTCCTTTGCATCAGTTCAGCAAACTGATCGGTTATGCTTGTTGTTTCCAGTTCTTTTTCAGAAGCCATGTTTTCTCATTTCAGCCGCGCGGCACGCAGTCGTTTGCTATGCTGCTCAAAATCTCGTGTAAAGTTAATTTCTTTGTGTCAAAGCCCTGTTTTATATTTCTATAAAATGATGCGTATATCCGGATTATTGATTGCCAACACGCCCGGTAAGGGCAGGGCTGTATTCACCGAATTGCCGATTGCTGCAGATACGATTATCGAAATTGCGCCGGTGATTGTGATGCAGTCTGAAGAAAGAAGACTGCTCGATCAAACCTTGCTGCACGATTATATCTTCGAATGGGGTGAAGATAAAACGCAATGCGCCATGGCGCTGGGATGGATGCCTATCTATAATCACGCTTTGCCTTCAAACGCTGAATACTTTATGAACTTTGAAGAAGAAACCATTTTCATCAAAGCTGCGCGCGACATCGCCGCGGGAGAGGAGATTACGATTAATTACAACGGCGATTTCAATGATTCAAAACCGGTTTGGTTTGAAGTGCATGAATAAACTTATGCAAGAAAGGGTTCATGGTGTGTAACATTCTTTGCCTTCTATTGTTATACTCACATGCAACAGTTTTTTAATCAGCAGCAAATTGCTTCCTGGGACCGATTTTATCGAACGCATTTTATCAATAGTTTAAGTGGCTTTAAAAGTGCAAGTCTAATTGCTACTGCTAATACTGCGGGTCAACCAAACCTGGCGATATTCAGCAATATCGTGCACCTGGGCGCTGATCCGGCGCTGATTGGTTTTGTAAACAGACCCAGGGAAGCTGCACCGCATACCCTTGCCAATATCGAGGCAACGGGCATTTATTCCATTAATCTCATTGATGCAGGGATGGTGCAAAAAGCGCATCAGACCAGCGCAAAGTATCCTGCAGAAGTAAGTGAGTTTGATGCGGTAGGACTAACCCCTCAGTGGGAAGAAGGTTTTGCTTGTCCGCTTGTAAAAGAAAGCAAGGTTAAATACACGTTGTCATTGCAGCAAATTATTCCCATTGAAATGAACCGTACTTTTTTTGTGATCGGTGCGGTGCAAGCTGTGTGGGTGGAAGATGCGTTGCTGGAAAAAGATGGATTCATTGCTTTAGAAAAAGCAAACATCATTACCTCATTGGGGATTGACGGCTATTACACTACTCAGCTTGTGGAACGTTATGAATATGCAAAGCCAGATCGGCCCACGAACCCGCTGCAACAATAAAAAAATCCCGTGCCTTGGCACGGGATTTTTTGAAAACAAAACTGCGTATTATTTTCCTGCAAACTCCTTGCGAATCAGATTCAGTGCTCCTCCTTCTTTGAACCACTGTATTTGCTGCTCGTTGTAAGAATGATTTGCAGTAATGGTTTCACTGCTGCCATCGCTGTGGTGCAATACCAGTTCGAGCGACTTGCCCGGTGTGAAGCTGGTAAGGCCATTTACATCGATATTGTCATCTTCACGAATTTTATCGTAGTCTTCTTTATGGGCGAAAGTGAGTGCTAGCATGCCCTGCTTTTTCAAGTTGGTTTCATGAATCCGCGCAAATGATTTCACCAGTACAACACGTACTCCCAAATGACGCGGCTCCATGGCAGCATGCTCACGGCTTGAACCTTCTCCGTAATTTTCATCACCCACTACAATGGTACCGATGCCGGCGGCTTTATAAGCACGCTGCGTAGCAGGCACGGGTCCGTAGGTTCCGGTGAGTTGATTTTTTACGTTGTCGGTTTTTTCATTGAAATAATTTACCGCGCCAATCAGCAGGTTGTTGCTGATATTATCGAGGTGGCCACGGAATTTCAACCAGGGCCCGGCCATCGAAATATGGTCGGTGGTACATTTGCCTTTTGCTTTGATGAGTAGCTTCAGTCCCTTCAAATCGGTGCCTTCCCAGGCTGCAAAGGGGTAAAGCAGCTGCAAACGATTGCTGTCGGACTTCACATCCACTACCACACCGCTTCCGTCTTTTGCGGGTGCCTGGTATCCGGCATCTTCCACAGCAAAACCACGAACGGGCAATTCATCGCCCGCGGGCGGATCCAGTTTCACCTGCTCGCCTTTATCGTTGGTGAGGGTATCAGTGAGGGGATTGAAGGTAAGATCGCCGGCGATTGCCAATGCAGTTACCAATTCCGGACTAGCCACAAATGCCATGGTATTCGGATTGCCGTCGGCACGCTTCGCGAAGTTGCGGTTGAAGCTGTGTACGATGGTGTTGCGTTCCTGTTTTTCAGCACCCATGCGATCCCACATACCAATACAAGGTCCGCAGGCATTGGCAAACACTTTAGCGCCGATGCTTCCAAACGTATCTAAAAAGCCATCGCGTTCAATCGTGTAGCGCACCTGTTCGCTGCCGGGGGTGATGGTAAATTCTGATTTAAGAGCGAGTCCTTTTTCCTTCACCTGGCGGGCCAAGCTCACTGCTCTGCTGATATCTTCATAAGAAGAGTTGGTGCAAGAGCCAATCAGTCCCACTTCTACTTTGGTAGGCCATCCATTGGCAGTAGCCGCTTCCTTCATTTTGCTGATAGGGGTAGCCAGATCGGGTGTGAAGGGGCCGTTCAAATGCGGCTCTAGTTCACTCAGATTGATTTCAATTACCTGGTCGAAATATTTTTCGGGATTGGCATACACTTCTGCATCACCGGTAAGGTGGCTGGCGATTTGATCGGCCATTTCTGCCACTTCGGTGCGACCGGTAGCGCGCAAATAACGGCTCATGCTTTCGTCATAGCCAAAAGTAGAAGTCGTGGCACCGATTTCAGCACCCATATTACAGATGGTGCCTTTTCCTGTACAGCTCATGCTGGTAGCACCTTCACCAAAATATTCAACGATGGCATTGGTGCCGCCTTTTACGGTAAGGATGCCGGCCACTTTGAGGATCACATCTTTCGGAGCCGTCCAGCCATTAAGCTTACCTGTAAGCTTTACGCCAATCAGTTTCGGCATCAGCAGCTCCCAGCTCAGTCCGGCCATTACATCGCAAGCATCTGCACCACCCACACCAATGGCAATCATGCCCAATCCACCTGCGTTTACGGTGTGACTGTCGGTGCCGATCATCATACCTCCTGGGAAAGCATAGTTTTCCAGTACTACTTGGTGAATGATGCCCGCACCCGGCTTCCAGAAGCCGATGCCGTATTTATTTGAGATAGAAGACAGGAAGTTGAAAACCTCATCATTGTCTGCAATGGCTTTATTCAAATCCTCCTTGCTGCCGCTTTTGGCAACAATCAGGTGATCGCAATGCACGGTAGAAGGTACCGCTACTTTTTTGCGACCGGTGGTATCGAACTGCAAAAGCGCCATCTGTGCGGTGGCATCCTGCATGGCAACGCGGTCGGGCGCAAAGTCTACATAGGCTTTTCCGCGCTGGTATTCCTTTACGGGAACGCCTTTCCACAAATGGGAGAAAAGAATTTTTTCGGCCAGCGTGAGCGGGCGACCTAATGCCTGGCGGGCGGCATCCACCTTAGCGGGCATTTCGGAGTATACTTTCTTGATTACATCGAGGTCGAAAACCATGGCAAATCGGATTTTTATGGTGAATTTAGCGCTGCAAATCTACCAAAATCAGCCGTTTAAAACCATTTGGTTTTAGAAAATGTTATCTATATAACTTTGTTTTATGAATAAACTCCGCTCACTCATTGAACTGAACATGTTCGGCGTTTGTAGCTGGATCGGCGAACGCTTCGATATTTCCACGGCTACCATCCGGAAATATTTCATTTATATATCCTTTCTTACGGTAGGTTCGCCGGTGGTGATTTATTTTATTCTGGCTTTCTGGATGAATATTAAGCAATACATTTCTTACGGCAAGCGTAATCCATTGAAGTATTAAAACCCTTTGCTGTATTGTGTTATAGCTGCATGCGCTACTTTCAAAAACAGTGCAACTGCTTTAACTATTAGGAAGCAACTGCTTTTCTGATTTTCACCAGCTGTGTTAGTAAATCTTCAAGTAAGCCGAGCTGCAACATATTGGCCCCATCGCTTTTTGCCTCATTAGGGCGGGGGTGGGTTTCAATAAAAATTCCGTCTGCGCCGGCTGCAATGGCTGCTTTTGCAATGGTGCCGATCATCTGCGGGTTACCGCCGGTAACACCGCTTTGCTGATTGGGCTGTTGTAGCGCGTGGGTGCAATCCATCACAACGGGCGTGCCATGTGCCTGCATCCAGGGGATATTGCGATAGTCGACTACCAAATCCTGATAGCCGAAACTGTTGCCTCGTTCCGTTAGGATAATTTTATCATTACCTGCTCGGCGTACTTTGTCTGCCGCAAACTGCATCGACTGGCCACTCAGAAATTGTCCTTTTTTGATGTTGACAATTTTCTGTGTTTTGGCTGCTGCTTCCAGCAAATCAGTTTGGCGACATAGAAAAGCTGGAATCTGCAGTACATCTACATAGTTTGCCGCCAGCGCCGCTTCTTCGGGGGAGTGAATATCTGTAATAGCAGGAACATGGAATGTTTTTCTCACCGCATCGATGATTTCCAATGCGGTTTCATCACCGAGGCCGGTAAAAGATTGTGCACTGGTGCGATTGGCTTTGCGGTAGGAAGCTTTAAAAATCAAAGGAATATGAAGCTTTTTGCATATGCCAGTGAGTTTTTCTGCAATTTCAAACACGCCCTCCTTGCTTTCCACCACGCAGGGTCCAGCGATTAGAAAAAAGCTTTTTTCATCGTACGACTGCCCTGCAAAGCATTCCTGTAAGAATTTATCCATGCTGCAAAGGTAATATTTGGAATTTGCGTGCGGGAAAATGAAATTTGCCAATCAACGGCTTGCTATGACAAAAGAAAAAATACTGGTGATTGGTGCATGCGGACAAATTGGCGTTGAACTTACCCTTGCTTTGCGAGAGCTTTACGGCAATCATCAGGTGATTGCTTCGGATCTGCGCGAGGAGAACGATCTGTTAAAAGGAACCGGTCCCTATGTTAGCATGGATGTAATGAACAAAGAAATGCTGCATGAACAAGTGATCAGCCATGGCATCACTCAAATTTATTTACTGGCAGCGATCCTTTCTGCAACAGGAGAGAAGAATCCTTCACTGGCCTGGCATCTGAATATGCAGGGCTTGTTGAATGTACTCGATATTGCGCGCGAAGAAAAAATTCATAAAGTGTATTGGCCTTCTTCCATTGCTGTGTTCGGACCAACTTCACCGCGACAGCAATGTCCGCAGCAAACCATCATTGAACCAACTACGGTATATGGTATCAGTAAATATGCAGGTGAGTTTTGGTGCAACTACTACTTCCAGCGTTATGGGGTAGATGTGCGCAGTTTGCGTTATCCCGGACTGATCAGTTACAAATCCGCACCCGGCGGTGGAACCACCGATTATGCCGTAGAAATTTATCATGCCGCACTGGAAGCAAAAAAATACACCTGCTTTCTAAAGCAAGATACCTATCTGCCCATGATGTATATGCCTGATGCTATCCGCGCCACCATCGAACTGATGGAAGCTCCGGCTGCAAATATCAATGTGCGTACATCCTATAATGTTGCGGCGATGAGTTTTTCGCCCAGTGATATCGCTGCAGCCATACAAAAGCATATTCCGGAATTCAGTATACAGTATCAGCCGGATTATCGTCAGAAAATTGCAGACAGCTGGCCGCAAAGCATTGACGACAGTGTTGCGCGGGGCGATTGGAACTGGAAGCCTGCCTTTGATTTGGAAGGTATGACAGCTGATATGCTGCAACAGTTGCGCTCGGGTGCTTCAAAAGCAATTTAAGTGTACTTGTATTTTGCTTGCTTTCAGGATTTTTGAAACAAATGGTTTCGCATTGCTTTTACAAATTCTACTCTATGCGTTTTGCTTTTCAAATATGGTTGCTTTGCTTTTTGGGTGCTTTTTATGATGGCTTGTCACAGCAGCCCCTACGTGCAGGTTGGTATCGTGGAGTGCTCACAAGAGCTGATCAGCAGCAAGTGGTATTTAATTTTGAGTTGCAACTTGAAAAGCAGCAGCCGGTGCTGTACATCAAGAATGCCGAAGAGCGCTTACGCGTAGATGATTTGCGCTTTCAAGGTGATTCGCTTTTCATTAGCATGCCGTTTTTTGAATCTGATTTCAGGGTGCGTGTGCATGCAAATGGCAGCTGGACGGGTAAATGGATACGCGGTATTAGCACCGGCTTTGAAAGCATGCCTTTTGAAGCAGCTTTTAATCAGTCGGAGCGCATTGTCTCTCATGCTGCACCTTCCGGCGATATCAGTGGCAAATGGCAGGTGACCATTTTGCGCGCGAATGGTACTCCGCGGCCTGCAATTGCAAGTTTTCGACAGCGTGGAAATTATCTGGAAGGAACTTTTCTTACGCCTACTGGCGATTATCGTTTTTTGGAGGGTGTTGTATCGGGCGATACGATGCGGCTTTCGTGCTTTGATGGAAGTCATGCGTATCTTTTTTCCGCCCTTTATAAAGATCAACAAATCACCCATGGTATGTTTTACAGTGGTGTGAGCGGACTGGAAAAATGGTCGGCACAGCGTAACGATGCCGCCGCACTGCCCGATACCATCCCGGTGATTGCTATGAAACCCGGACAAGAAAAAATCGCTTTTGCCTATCCCGATCTCGATGGTCGCATGATTGCGTTAAATGATGAGCGATTTCGCAATAAAGTAGTGCTGGTGCAGATCATGGGATCATGGTGCCCCAATTGCATGGACGAGACAGCTTTTCTCAGTAAGTTTTACAAAGAAAACAGTGCAAAAGGAGTGGAGGTGCTGGCGCTTGCTTATGAGCTGAGTACCGATGCGCAGCGTTCCCGAAACAGTTTGCTCAAATTTCAGCAACGGTTTCAGGTTGCTTATCCCATGCTCAATACCGGCATAACCGTAACGGATGAATTGCGCACAGAAAAAACATTGCCGCAACTTACGGGCATACGCGCTTTTCCTACGCTGATTTTTATTGATAAAAAAGGCAATGTACGCAAACTCCATCAGGGCTTTTACGGTCCTGGTGCGCCAGAACAGTATGAAGCGTTTAAAACGGATTTTTATCGCACTGTGCTGGCTTTATTAAGCGAATGATCTTTGTTTGAGTATTACACTTACTTTCAAAGCAAGTTGCGGTAAACAAGGATGCAAGTAAGCATAGGCTTTAGTCCACCTTAGAACTGGAGTACATCTTTCATGGTGAATACACCTTGTTTCGATTGCAGAAATTCAGCAGCCAGTACGGCACCCAGCGCAAAGCCGTTGCGGTTGTGTGCAGTATGGATGATTTCAATATCATCAATTTCAGAACGATAAAGCACATGGTGCGTGCCTGGCGCAGGATCAATTCTTTCACTGATAATGGGCAATTGATCTTTTTGGGTGCTTGCATGGTTTACCCATGTTTTCAGTTGTGGTTGTGCAGCCATGATATCGGATGCAAGGCTGATGGCTGTACCGCTGGGTGCATCTTTTTTATGCGTATGATGTATTTCTGTAATCTGCGGCTGATAGCTTTTCTGATGCGACATTAATTCAGCCAGCTTACGGTTGATTTCAAAAAAAATGTTCACGCCCACGCTGAAGTTGCTTGCAACAATGAGTGCGCTAGCGTATTCTTTACAAATGCGTTCTGCTTCCGGCAGCTTTTCAAGCCATCCGGTAGAGCCGCAAACCACCGGTACCCGGTTGCGTAAACAAAAATCAATGTTTTCAAATGCGGCATCCGGGCCGGTAAATTCTATCGCCACATCCGCTTGCTGTATGTTTTCGGATGTAAATGCAGCACGATTGCTTTCATCGATGGTGAGTACAATTTGGTGCCCTCTTGCAATTGCAGTCTGTTCAACAGCTTTGCCCATTTTGCCATATCCGATCAGTGCGATATTCATTGCTTGTTTTTTTTTAAAGCACCATTAATTTCATTTTGCATGTTTGTTTCCAAATTGGAAGCTGAGTGATAGTCCGCTGCTGCGACTGATTGGGTTGAAGCTAGGCCGTACCTGCATCGAGAGGTCCGGACCAACTTCAAACTGCATCAGGTGTGCGTCAACGGTGGCATCTACCACATTCAGTCCCCAGCAAATTAAAAATGCCAGCACGGAATAGTCCACATTTTGTCGTACGCTATTGCGATAGGTGCGGATGGATTCAAGTGGAATGAAGGTGAATCTTTGTTGCACCTGTGCATCATTCAGCGGATCAGCATCCGAAAGAAAGCGGTAGGCATCTCTTGCTGCAACATATTCGTTTTTGTTGTAGAAGAAAACGCCCGCGCAGGCGCCCAATGCGCCATATACCAATGGTAGCTTCCAGTATTTCTTGTTGTACACCTGTCCCCATCCCGGCAGGATGGCAGAGCGGATGGTTGCCTTTCTGGGAATATGACCAACGGTAGCGGATTTACGCGTCGTATCTTTTTTTACGCTTACCGTAGTGTCTTTTTGCTGCGCCATGGTTGTGCAGCAGAGCAGGCATGCAATGAGGATGTTCATGCATTGCTTCATGGTTCAGTCGGCACTGATGCCCATCTGTTTTAGGATATGATTTAGCTGTTCCAGCGTGTAATATTCCAGCGTAATACTGCCATTTCCTTTTTTGGAATGCTGCAATTTTACTTTGGTGCTGAAATGACTTGCCATATTGTCTTCTATTTTTTGGTAGGCAGAAGGCAATGTTTTTGCAGCTGCTTTTTTATGTGTGGTTGGTTTGTACAGCTGGCGCACCAAGCTTTCGGTTTGTCGCACAGAAAGCCCTTTGTTTCTGATTTCGTTGTAAACAAAAAGTTGCTGGTCTATATTGTCAACATTGATCAGTGCTCTTGCATGTCCAAAAGACAACTCCCCTTTGCGCACAGCTACTTGTATATCGGGGGGGAGCTTCAGCAAGCGGATATAGTTGGCTACCGTGGTGCGGTCCTTGCCCATGCGTTCTGCTACCTGTTCCTGATTGTAGGAAAGCT
>CAZDGV010000029.1:0-22187 GCA_964505195.1 uncultured Chitinophagaceae bacterium | reverse complement strand
ACCAGATATATCATGGGAGTCAATTGCCTTGAAACTCCGTTGTTTAATTCCATGTAGGGGTTTACAAAAGGGATGATCATAAAATGCCCCATCATAACAACAGATGAAAAAATTAAAGCATTGCGCTGCCTTGCGTTCTGAAAAATATTTTTCAATAACAACCATTTACGATTACCATCGACATCTACTTCATTAATATGTCCACTCATTGCTGGAATAAAACGATACAGCAAAGGAAGAATGACAAGTCCGCATATTCCTACAAACAAAAAAGGCGCATGCCACGAAATCAGATTTGCCAAGTACAGTGAAAACGGGACGCCAAGTGTGGAGGCAACTGCAAAAGCAGACATGATACTACCCATCGCCATGCCGCGACGTTCATAGCTGAAAGTATCTGCAATAATTGATAGCACCTGTGCGCCGATGAGTCCGCCAAACATGCCCGCTACAATACGCGCTAACAGCAACCAGCCAAAGCTCGGCGCAATGCCACAGGCAATGGTACCCAGAATAAAACCGGCATAAGCGATGATTAAAACCTTTTTACGATCAAAGCGATCTACATAAAAAGCAGATAAAAAGCCCGTTATCGCAGCACTGATGGTATAGGCAGAAACCAAATAAGTAAATGAACGGGGGGTAATGCCGAAAAAAGGCATGAGGTAGTTCCCCAACGGCATCATGATCATAAAATCAAGGATATGCGTAAAGTTCAGCAGCGCTAATAAAAACAAGAGAAAACGTTCCTGGCGGGTCATTAAACGCAAAGTTCTGATTTTCAGTAAGAATTATCTGCATTTTTAGTAAGGAAGTGCTGCCAATATGTCACCCAAGCCAAGCTTTTTCGTAATTTTGCAGCTCAATCTTCGAAGCGATGGATGTTTTGACGCAAGATAAAATACATGATGAAGCAAGGCAGGGAGAAGCATTTGCACCCTTTGCCAACGATCCGAATGCTTACAAAAAGAAATTCTATATTGAAAGCTATGGCTGCCAAATGAATTTCAGCGACAGTGAAATTGTTGCGAGCATACTCAACGGTGCCGGCTTTGGCGCTACCAGAAATTTTGAAGATGCAGATCTCGTATTACTGAACACTTGTTCTATTCGAGAGAAAGCAGAACAAACCGTTCGAAAACGCCTCACCGAATTTAGAAAAACGAAAGAAAGGAATCCCGGGTTACTGGTAGGCGTACTGGGCTGCATGGCAGAGCGACTGAAAGCAAAGTTGCTGGAAGAAGAAAAGTTGGTTGACCTGGTAGTGGGGCCTGATGCCTACCGCACATTGCCTGCATTAATTGAAGAAGCAGAAACGGGACAAAAAGCGGTGAATGTATTATTGAGCAGAGATGAAACCTATGCCGACATCGCACCGGTGCGTTTAGACAGTAATGGCATTACGGCATTTGTAAGCATCATGCGGGGTTGCAATAATATGTGCAGCTTCTGTGTGGTGCCTTTTACCAGAGGCCGTGAACGCAGCAGAGATGCATTTAGTATTGTTGAAGAATGCTCAGACCTTTATCGGAAAGGATTCAAAGAAGTAACGCTGCTAGGACAGAATGTAGATAGTTACTATTGGCATGATGAAAAAGCAGATAGGGCGATTTCGTTTGCAAAGCTGCTCTCCATGGTGGCCGAAATAGCTTCAGATCTCCGCGTTCGCTTTTCCACCTCTCATCCGAAAGATATTACAGATGAAGTATTGCATGCAATGGCGAATTACCACAATATTTGCAAATACATTCACTTACCCGTTCAAAGCGGCAGCACACGCATACTGCAACTCATGAACCGCACTTATACCCGCGAGTGGTATATGGCTAAAGTGAATCGTATCCGGGAATTGCTACCCGAATGTGGTATCAGTGCAGATATTATCGCCGGATTTTGTACTGAAACTGAAGAAGATCATCAAGACACCCTGAGCATCATGGAGCACAGCAAGTACGACATGAGTTATATGTTCTTCTACAGCGAGCGACCCGGCACCTTGGCAGCAAGACGCTATGCTGATGATATTCCGGAAGAAATTAAAAAAAGAAGACTGCAAGAAATTGTACTGCTCCAAAACAAACTATCGCTGGAAAGCAATCAGCGTGATTTAGGAAAAACATTTGAAGTGCTGATTGAAGGCGATTCGAAAAAAAGTGCAACTGACTGGATGGGACGCAATTCACAAAACAAAGTAATTGTTTTTCCAAAAGAGCAATACCCGCTCAAAAAAGGCGATTATGTGCAAGTACAGGTTACAGATTGCACACAAGCCACATTATTGGGCAAGATCATAGCATAACCTCTAAACACCGGCATCGGAATACAATGGATCTTCAATCAATTAAAAATCGTTTTGGCATAATAGGTAATGCCCCAGCGCTTAACCATGCATTGAATGTTGCTGCACAAGTCGCGGCAACCGATTTAACCGTGTTGATCAATGGGGAAAGTGGTGTAGGTAAAGAAGTTTTTTCTCAAATCATTCACGCACTTTCAGCGCGCAAGCACAATGCATTTATTGCGGTAAACTGTGGCGCCATTCCGGAAGGAACAATTGATTCAGAACTTTTTGGTCATGAGAAAGGCGCTTTTACCGGTGCAGTGGATAGTAGAAAAGGATATTTCGAAACGGTGAACGGCGGCACCATTTTCTTAGATGAGATTGGTGAAATGCCGCTTGGAACACAGGCAAGACTTTTGCGTGTACTTGAAACGGGTGAATTTATTCGGGTCGGATCTTCCAAAGTGCAGAAAACCGATGTACGAGTAATTGCTGCTACCAACAAAGATCTGCTCGACTATACCGCACAGCACAAATTCAGGGAAGATCTTTATTATCGTTTGAATACAGTGCCTATTCGAGTGCCTGCTTTGCGCGACAGAAAAGAAGACATCCCACTCCTTTTTAGAAAATTTGCTGTTGATTTTGCCGAACGCTATAAAACAGCGCCCGTACAACTGAGTGAAGAAGCAAGACAGTTGTTGGTCTCCTATCCCTGGCCGGGCAATGTGCGTGAACTGAAAAATATTGCAGAGCAAATTTCCGTGCTCACACAAAATAAAAGCATCGATGCAAAGGAATTGTCTGCCTTCCTTCCTGAAAAAAGCTTTAACAGGTTGCCAGTACTTGCCGCCGCTACTACTGCAGGCAATACACAAAGCAGTGAATTCGCCAATGAGCGAGACATATTATACAAGCTGTTCTTCGATATGAAACGGGATGTTACCGAGCTGAAAAAAATGTTTCTCGAAGTATTACAGAGCGGCGGAACTGCCACTGTGCATATGCCTAGTGGATTTATGGCTGAGCCCGGACATACAGAAAGCAAACCACTCGAAATGCATCATGCTCACCCTTCCGTGATCACCAGCCCTACACAACCTGTATTACTGGGCGATGAACGCATTCAGGAACATATAGAAGTAGAAGAATCGCTGAACATTATTGATAAAGAAAAAGAACTCATTATCAAAGCCCTTAAAAAGCATAAAGGAAAAAGACGCGATGCAGCTCTGGATTTGGGCATTAGCGAAAGAACGCTGTACAGAAAACTCAAAGAATATGATATTGAAGATCTGTAACAGACCAAAAAAGAAAGAAAGTGCAAATCCTGAGATAGAGCCTTGCAACAAAGGCATCTTCAAAGGCAACATCATTGCTTTTGCACTCTTCATTTCTACGCTTTTTACGTCTTGCTACTCATTCAAAGATGTTTCCATCCCGCCAGAAGTAAAGACAGCCAGGATACAGTATATCGATAACAAAGCACGCATTGTAAACCCACAGTTAAGTCAGCGCTTGACAGATCGGTTGCGGCAAAAAGTAATCAATCAAACACGTTTAAGCCAAACCAACTCAGACGAAGCACATTTCGACATCAGTGGCTTTGTTAGCGATTACTATGTTACTACTTCAGGTATTTCCGGACAGCAGGCAGCATCTAACCGACTGAATGTAACTGTACGAATTATCTTCAAAAACAGACTAGATGAAAAAAAGAATTTTGAAGCAGATATTACGCGCAACATCGACTTCTCTTCTAACCTATCCCTGGCACAGGCGGAAGCACAGCTAACCGATTTGTTAGTACAGAACCTGGTAGATGAAATTTTTAACCGCATCTTTTCAAATTGGTAACAGATTAACCCTTACTTTGACTGCATGAATACGGTTTTACTTGAACGACTTTTAAAAGATCCTGCAGCTATGGAAGATGTATCGGAAGCGGATCTGGCTTCTTTTGCATCTGCCCATCCTTGGTTTGGCACTGCGCATTATTTGCTGGCAATGAAAAAACAGCAAATGAATAGCATTGATGCAGCAGAAACTATGCAAAGAGCTGCACTTTACTATCATCCACTTTGGCTTACGTACCAGGTAAAAAATATTAACAAACAAGCGCATGTTTTTGAAGCTGCTTCTGTGAGCACGCAATCAATTGCGCCAACAATAGAAACTGCATCAGAAACACAATTACCCAAAGATGATGCGGCTGAACTGGTTTTTGAGCCATACCATACAGTTGACTATTTCGCTTCGCAGGGAATTCGACTAAAAGAAGATCCGCATGCCAACGATCAGCTTACCCAGCAGGTAAAAAGCTTTACACAATGGCTTCGGACCATGAAAAAAATATATGTAGAGCAGGAAACACCCAACGAGCCGATTGCAGAAAATGAAGTGATTGCCAAGGCGGATGACTCCAATACAAAAGCAGATGTAGTTACAGAGGCCATGGCCGAAGTACTCATTAAACAAGGGAAAAAGGAGCAGGCGCTTGAGTTGTACCGTAAATTAAGTTTGCTCCATCCCGAAAAAAGCCATTATTTTGCATCCCTTATTGATACTTTAAATAAATCGTCATGACTTGGTTATTCTTTATTCTAGTATTGCTGGCCAGCGTTTTACTGTCATTTGTTGTACTGGTACAAAACCCCAAAGGCGGTGGTTTAAGCGGTAATATTGCCGGCTTCAGTACGCAGTTTATGGGCGTTAAACAAACTACAGATGTACTGGAAAAAGGAACCTGGATCTTCGCTGCCATCATAGGTGTACTTTGTCTTTTATCGTCATTGTTCATCAGCGACAAGGCAGGCAGTTCCGGTCGCGGCAGTCTGGAGCAAGTGCCTACCAGTCAGCCAACTGCTCCCGCACCCAAGCCTGCAGCACCCAACGCAGTTCCGTTAAACAAGTAATCAAAACATATTTTCATCGCAAACCCTGCCCCAAGGCAGGGTTTTTGCGTTAATTTAGACCGCTGTATCAAAGAGAAACAACCATTATTGTACATGAAAAAGAGCCTGCGTATTCTGGTAATTGTTTCCCTCATTTTGTTGGGATGGGCACTATGGCTGATATTGGGTAGCGCCACCCGATTTAAAGACAAAGAGAAAATACTGTATGTTGGCTTAGGCGAGAATGAAAAGACTTTTGTAATGCAACAACTCAGGGATTCCGGATTTATCCGCAATCTTGCAATGTTTGAGTTGATTGGAAATCAAATGGGTGTTTGGGAAAAACTACAACCCGGCAGATATGCAATTTCAAAAGGGATGAGCATACTGAAGCTCGCCAGAAATCTACGCAATCATCATCAATCACCTGTTCAACTTACCATCACCAAACTGCGCACCAAAGAACAGCTTGCCGCCCTGCTCGACCGAAAAACGATCTATAAAACAGATGACTTTTTGAACTTGCTACGCGATTCGACATTTACAGGAAAATATGGATTGGATACGAATACAATTATGACATCAATCTTTCCAAACACTTATGAAATACTATGGACTACAAAGCCTGAAGTAATCCTGGATAAATTAGCCAAGCAGCGAAGTGTTTTTTGGAACGAAACAAGAAAGCAAAAAGCAAGGCAACTGCAAAAAACCCAGGAAGAGATTTATATCCTGGCCTCCATTGTTGAAGAGGAAACCAATCAAAATGATGAGAAGCCGATCATTGCAAGTGTTTATCTGAATCGCTTGAAAAAAAATATGTATTTAGGTGCTGACCCAACCGTTAAATATGCTCTCCGCAATTTTGGATTAAAACGCATTTTATTTGTACATATCTCCAGCTCTGCTGGTAACCCATATAACACCTATCGCAACAAAGGCCTACCGCCCGGCCCCATCTGTACCCCATCAGAAGCGAGCATAGATGCTGTTTTAAACGCTGCAAAAACAGATTACCTGTTTTTTTGTGCACAACCTGGCGGAACGGGGTATCATAATTTTGCAAGCAACGAAACTGCACATTTTCAAAATGCTAAAAAATATCAGCAATGGCTAAATAGCAGAAACATAAAGTAAACTAAGTACATTACACGAGCAATTACTTTATTGGTCTATTATACAATATGAAAAGCGTTAGAACGATATACGAAACCTTTCCTTTTGTACAGCGATGGATCGCCTTTTCCAGAAATTGGGTTTTACCCGGGTTTCAAGGTGTTTCGGTATATGATGTTGTGCGTTTTTTTATCATTCAGGTAAATCGCGTGGGGCTCAATGAAAGGGCAGCAGCTATTTCATTCAATTTCATCATGGCTATTCCTCCTGCATGCATTTTCCTATTTACGCTGGTACCCTATTTTCCAATCGCCACACAGTTTAACAATGAACTCATGAGTTTTGTGCGCGATTTAACACCCAACCCTGAAACAAGAAATCTAGTGCAGGAATTTCTGGATGAATATCTAACCCGACCTAGAGGCAGCCTGCTTTCATTTGGTTTATTACTTGCCTTATTTTTTTCTTCCAATGCTGTTATGGGTATTATCAGTAGTTTCAATCGCTCCATTCATCAAAGACCAAAGAAACGCTTCATGGAGGAACGCTGGAGGGCCATTAAACTCACTTTTATCATTATGCTGCTTTTTGTGGCGAGTATCCTTGCGCTCATCACACAGGGCGCACTGTTTGACTGGCTCATGAATTTCTTCGCCATTCAAAACCCAAATGTGCAATGGTTGATACTTGCTTTGCGATGGGTAGTGATCATTGGTTTATTTTTCTATTCCATTGCTTTTATTTACCGACATGCCCCTGCAGTTGACAAAAAATGGAAATTGATTTCACCAGGCTCCATCACAGCTTGTACACTTATGATTGCTTTCGTCTTTATTTTTTCTTACTGGGTGAATCATTTTGCAACGTACGATAAGGTGTACGGGTCTATTGGTACCATCATGATTTTAATGGTATTGATCTATGTAAATTCCTTGGTTTTACTGATTGGCTTTGAACTCAATTTGAGCGTGCACGCTCAAAAAACAGATAAAAGAAAAGTTACGCAGCATAAATAGCGTTCTTTAAAACCCGCGAAACAACCAAAAGGCTAAAGTAAAAATCAGGCCTGACTGATGGAGCCTATTCTGCATCCGGATCGGTAAAAACAGCGTCATCCAAAAATCCCCATGCATTTTTTAATGCTGCTAAGTCAGCATCCTTGTAACGAGGTTGTGCATAATGACCCGCAAGCTGCTTTTGACGAAAAGCTTCATAAAGCGTAACAGCACAGGCAACAGAAATATTAAGCGACTGAATAATACCCACTTGTGGAATAAGAAAATTACCGTCAGCCAATGCCCGAAATTCATCGCTCACTCCACTGTGTTCATTGCCAAAAACAAGCGCAACACGACCTGTGAAATCAATATCATGTAAGGCTACGGCATCGCTGTTCATATGTGTAGTTAGCAATACATCATACCTGCTACGAAGTGCTTTCACGCATTCCTGTAAATCATCGAACTGATGTATGGTAAGCCATTTTGCTGCACTGGATGAACTGCGCGATCCCCATTTTTTATGACGGGGAATTTTAGTATTCAAGACATATATTTCCTGAACGCCCACTGCATCACAGCTGCGCATTACTGCAGAAATATTATGAGGATCAAATACATTTTCAAGCACAACAGTAACATCAGGCTGTCGCTTATTTAGTATCGCTGTAAGTTTTTGGTATCGTTCGGGAGTCATAACTGCTTTATCAGTTCAAATGTCTGATGTATTTTTTTGGGTAGTACTTCGCGATGATTTGCGTGTCGCGGATCTTACTTTTGTAAAATCATCCACACCGCGGGAATAGGGCGCTGTCCTTCCTTATCGCTGGGCTTGATGGTTTCCCTGCCATTTACCAGCATGCAACTGCTGCCTCCGCCGTCGAGATTGAGTGCTTCCACACAACCCAGTTGCAGCATCATGTTTGCAAGCTGCTTGAGCGATGCACCTTCAGCCCTGCCCGGTGCCCTGCCCTCTACTACCAGCATCACCAGCTTCCCATCGGCTGTATAACCCATAGCGCTGCGCGGATGCAAGTCATCGATGGCTTTTCCCACAAACATGCGTTCTTCATTATTCGTAATCATTACCTTTCCGTTTTGAACCAATACAGGACCTCCACCGATGGCAGTTTTCACTTTCCATGGTTCGAAAAGAGGAACCGTATTACCAAAACGCTGAAAGGAATGTTCTATTAATATTTTATCAGCGTTAACTACAGGAGAAGAATCTCTCACTGCATCAATCGGGGTTTGACTTGCCCAGGGAACAGCAGTGCTGCTATCGGAATAAATCCATGCAACATCGGCATTCCCTTTTGCATCAATACCAATGGCACTTCGAAAGGGATGCAAAAAAGTGAGGGTATCTTTCCCTTTCTGTGCAATGCTATGCAGGTTGTAGCTTGCAAGCTTGCCATCGCGCACCACCACATTTAAATTTCTATTGGTGACAAATTCAAAAAATGTACCATTCATCACCACCAGCGGATTTTTATTTTTTGTATAAAACTGTGCCGGCGTAAGTCTTCTGCCCAATGAAGTATCCGTAGTAAAAGTCAGTTTAGGATCTTTTAAATCTGCTATCACGCACCAGGCAATATTGGGCTTGCCATTCATGGTCGATTGAGTACGCATTAGTTTTAAAGATGGCGGCAGGTTTCCTTCGGCCGGAGAGACCGTTTCCCACTTCAGTGGATCCTGCGCGTACAAAAAAAATGTGCCGGCTACAGCCAGCACAAACGTATGTATGAACCTGATGATCATGCTTGTTCCATTTGAGTGTTTTCCCAAACCGTTCGGCCATAGCCCGGTATAACATGCTTTTCGGAGTGATAAGAAGAGCGCACCAGCGGTCCGCTTTCCACATAATCCAAGCCAATCTGATAACCTATTTCACGATACATAGCAAATTCGTCGGGATGAACAAAACGCTGAACGGCAAGATGCTTTTTGGTAGGCTGCAAGTACTGACCAATGGTTACCACATCTACACCATTGTTGTGAAGATCACGGAGCGTTTGGATAACTTCTTCTTTGGTTTCACCAAGCCCAAGCATAATTCCGCTCTTCACACGCATGCCATGTTTTTTAAGATAGGCGAGCACTTCCATACTGCGACCATATTTGGCCTGAATACGCACCTGTCGGGTAAGGCGCTCAACCGTTTCTATATTATGCGATACCACTTCGGGATGTGCTTCCACAATGCGGTGTACCAAATCCATCTGTCCTTTAAAATCAGGTATCAGGGTTTCTAAAGTTGTTTGCGGGTTCAGCGCTTTTACAGCTTTAATGGTATTGTACCAGATGGTGCTGCCCCCGTCTTTGAGCTCATCGCGATCAACAGAGGTGATAACTGCATGCTTTACCTTCATCAGGTAGATGGCTTCAGCAACCCGCTGGGGTTCATCCCAATCTACGGGCTCGGGTCGACCAGTTGCCACTGAGCAAAAGCCACAACTGCGCGTACAGATATTTCCCAGAATCATAAAGGTAGCGGTACCTGCCCCCCAGCATTCACCCATATTTGGACAATTACCGCTTTCACAGATCGTATGCAGCTTATGCTGATCTACCAACCCGCGCACATGTCGGTAATTTTCACCAATGGGGAGCTTCACCCGAAGCCAGTCGGGCTTTTTAGGCTTATTTTCTTTCTCTGTATCTGGAATTATGGTAGCGTTATGCATTGCAGGTCAACGATTGAGACGCAAATTTAGTTCACTTTCGCTTACCAATGAGTATGGCAACATACCCGCTAAAAAAGAAGGGCTTTGTTTCATTAAAGAGCATGATCTCTGGTTTTTGAAGAAAATACTCTGCGTGAACGCCCACTTCAAAGGCACTTACAAGGTCATTGAAGCGACCATAATCGAATCTCAGCGCAACTTTGCTATGCACACCCGGGATAATCTTCATTTCCCCCCAACCGTTGCGCAAACCGGTACCTTGAATAATGCTATTGCCTAGAAAAAGGGCGCTATCGGCAGAAGTGAATTTAATATCCCGTGTACCGCTGGTATTTGGATCCAACACCCTTAAATAGTAAGGCCTTTCTAATCCCAGCGATATGCCTCCCATATACACCGCAGTAACCGCTACTCCGTTTCTGTTGGCTTTACCGCCAATCAGTCGCTGCTGACCAAAAGATGGCCGGAACTGATAAAAGATATTTTGTTTGCCATAGATAAACGGAGATGAAAAAGTGATAAAGGGACCCGACTGGGAAGTGGTTGATACCTTTTGTTCTTTGGGATGCTTTGCTTCAGAAATTTCGAATTGCAGTAGATTGGTTTTGCGCACATCTTTCATAAAGCCCTTTTCAAAAAAAGCACTCCAACCATTGGTATTAAGTCGGAAACCATAAACATTTTGTTTGTTAAACACGAGCGCACCTTCTTCCTGCTGGCGGATCATTGCATCTACGCGCTCTTTACGCTGCATTTTTTTCTTTTGCTTTTCGCTGATGGTTGCTGGACGCACCTGCGCATAAGTGACAAAGGAAACCAAAATAAAAAAAGCAAAAAGGAATATTCTCATCACAATCTTTGCATTGAGTTCGGGAGTAAATTTACATCTTTAACCTTTAGTATGCTATTCTTGTTGTTAACTAAAACAAAAACCTACCATTTTCGATATGACAGCTGAAATCATTTATCAGGGTGAACTCCGAACAACCGCCACCCATTTGCAAAGCGGTTCCGTCATTGAAACCGACGCTCCAACCGATAATCAAGGAAAGGGAGAAAGGTTCTCCCCCACCGACTTGCTTGCCACGGCGCTGGGAAGCTGCATGATGACCATCATGGGCATCAAGGCAAGAGATATGCAGATTTCACTAACAGGCATGAAAGTAAGCGTTCAAAAAAACATGCTGGCAGATCCACGACGGGTAGGATCGGTAGACTTATTGTTTTCTTTCCCCGAAACGCTTTTAGTGGATGAAAAACAGAAAAAAATACTTGAAAACGCTGCCTTGGCTTGCCCTGTTGCAAAAAGCATCCACCCCGATTTACAGGTGAACGCAAAGTTCAATTGGTGATTATACCTGCTTGAGAATGGCATTGCCAATTACGCATTGCAAGCATCTGCGCTGTGTACAATAATGCTTTTGCAGTTGCAGCAACGCCTGCGAGTCGAATGCATGAGCATGCCTTACACCCAACGCTTCCCATAAAGCAGTAATTCGATTTTTTTCCCGTGCAGTTTGCTCCATCCATGCCAATGCTTTTTCCTTTAAAACTTCCTCACCGCTGTGAGCGCCATAAGCGTATAACAAGGGCACTACAACATTTATGATCAGGTGATTGATCATATGCTTTCCCATTTTCTTAGCCCGATACAGAGAGGACTGATCAAAAACATAATGCGTATTCCAATATTCGCTAACTGCAACGTCAAGCAATGCTTCCACATCAGCTAAGCGCTGAGCTGAAAGAATAGATGAAAATAATCGACTCGATCGATGAATTAACATGGCCAGCATGGACAAGCGCACAGTGGGAAAACCAATAGGACGCATCCGTAAAAACTGCAATGGAATAGCAATAGATTTCAAACGATATTTGTGGCGCAGAAATAAATATTCTTTTTGAAGTCGCAAGGGATAGTCATCTGTAAAGTCCCCTTCCAGCAAGGTTCCCACCCCCATTAAAATTGCTTCCAGTTGTTCGATACTCCGCTTATGTTTTCTTAAAATTTTGATCGGAACATGAACAGCGATTTCTTCCATGGCATCACCATTCACCGGCACACCAAAATATCTTGCAAACATGCGCCAGCATACTTCCTCCCAATGTTGACTGCAGACATTTAGTCTTTTATGGATAATAGCGGCTTTTGCTTCCAATCGCTCAGCCACCAATCTTGTTTTCCAAGACGACCAAATGAAATCATCCACTCCCTGAAGTTGAGCGCAACAGGGAATGGGATCTGGTTGCTGCATGAGCATTTCGAAACGCTGCAGCATAGAAAAAGGCACCCGGCCTTTCAGCTCCAATACAGGATGTTGTGAAACATGAGTATCGTGCTCCCACACTACATGCAATATTACATTATGATAATGGGCATCATTTGTATGACCATGCTTTAACCAGTCGGAACTTCGTACATGCATTTCGATGCTTCCCGCCCAAAAAAACTGATCAATTTGAATACGTGCGTGAAGGAAGTCAGGCCCCTGGTTGGTATTGAAAGTGCCTGGATGAAGAATGACAACCTGCTTGCCGCAAATGGTTTGCAGGGATTGGGTATTAAAATATTGGTGTTGCCAAATATATTGCAGCAGTCGTTCTTGCATGGGCCGGAGGATTGACCCAAAGAATGCAATCCTTTATGAATTTGTCAATAGCTGCAGTGATTTTACTAGTCTACTGATGGGCAAACCCATCACATTGTAAAAGTCGCCCGAAACTTTCGCAATGCCCACCACACCAATCCATTCTTGAATGGCATAAGCACCGGCTTTATCGTATGGCTGATAGCGATCTACATAGTAGGTAATTTGATCGAGCGTAAGCTCATGAAAAGTCACCTCAGTTATATCTGCAAAACAATGCTCTTCGTTAGCTTTTCGTAACACCACGCCAGTAATAACACGATGCGTTTTACCGGATAGCTTTTGCAGTGTGAGAATGGCATCTTCCCTTCCGGAAGGTTTACCGATAACTTGATCATCTAACACAACAATTGTGTCTGCCGCAAGAATGATGCGATCTGCTGAAACATCATGCATAACTGCTATAGCTTTATTGCGTGCGATGTAAACGGGCACTTCGGCTATGGGCATGCCGGCGGGAAAAGCTTCGTCAGTTTCTTTAACACAAACTTCAAAAGGAATTTCAGCCCAAGCAAGCAGTTGTTTTCGCCGGGGCGATTGAGAAGCGAGCACAATCTTTTGCATTAGGAAAAGTATTTGAAAAACAGCATGGAGAGAATGCCAGTGAACATGATCAGCTTAATCCATTTACTAAGCACACTAAACTGATGTGTTGTTACGGCAGCAGGCAACATGCGCAGGCAATAAATGGTAGGCAATACAATTAAAAAAAAATGATATAGGGCAGGTAGCCACATTTTAAAATAGAGTATATAAAACATCGACACCAAAAGCAACACCAGCAAAATCACCAACCACACACCGGTGAATATTTTACTGAATTGCAATCCCCAGGCAATGGGCATGGTTCGACAGCCATATTTACGGTCGCCCTCTACATCCTCCATATCTTTTACCATTTCGCGGATGAGTGAAATTAAAAAAGCAAAACTGGAGTACACCAATGCCAGGCGAAGTAATTTATCTCCATCCCCAGCCAACATGGATCCAGGATGAATCGGCTGCATGATAACGAAAAAATAAACTACCATTACCACCCAAGCAGTGAGCAATGAAATCAGGACATTACCACTAAGTAACTGCTTTTTAAAACTGGTACTGTAAAACCATAGAACCAGCACTGCAACAAAATTGGCCCAGCCAATCAGCCAGTTTCCATTTTTTAACCCGATATAAAAACCCAGTAGTGTTCCGGTAAAAGAAAATATTAGATGCCATAAAATGGCCCAACGACGATGAATAGATTTATCAACCACCATTCTATCGGGCTTATTTACCAAATCGATATTCACATCAAAATAATCATTGATGATATATCCACCTGCCGCTACTAACAAAGAAGATGCAACCAGGATTCCAAAAAGAATTTGTGCCTGATGGGCAATGGATTGATGAACATAAAAAACAGGCTGAACGATACAATAGAAAAATAGCGATTGTGTAAGTGCGATAAACAGCAAGTTTAGCCACCGAATCAGTTTAAAAAAAGAAAGCACTTGTTGCATATCTGAACACAATCGCGTTAATAATTTGTATTACTTGTTGTCACTTGCTTGCAATCGCAGCCGCATCTGTATCCCAACAATTTTTCAGTCGCATCACTTTTTCAATCACTTCTCTTGCCGCGCCTTTTCCACCCCGAGCCAATGTAATATAATCTGCCACAGAAAGCACATCCGTAACGGCATCACAGGGCGCACAGGCCAATCCTGCGTATTGCATTGCTGCCAAATCCGGTATATCATCTCCCATATACAAGACCTGTTCGGGGGAAAGCTGATGTGCTTTCAAGTAGTTTTGAAGCATTGCAAGCTTGTCGGGCACTTTCATAAAAACTTCCATTACACCGAGATAATTCAATCGCTCTACACAGGGATCTGATGTGCTGCCGGAAATTACCAGTACACGAAAACCTTTTTTGATTGCCAGCTGCAACGCATAGCCGTCTTTAATGTCCATGGTACGCAAAAAACTGCCACCGGGCATAATGAGCAGAGCGCCATCGGTCAATACCCCATCCATATCAAAAACCAAAGTATTGATCTGCTCGAATTTTTTGAGTACATCGCTCATGACTGAAATATTTTAAAAGCAATCCATTATGGTAAGCCGTTTCTACTTGCTTTTGACAGTAAAGATGCTGCAATTTCGGATAATAATGCATCATTTACTTCCCTGCGCATACACTTACCGCTATCTTTGCGCCCATTTCTATTAAAGCGCGACAATGAATGATCTACAAAAATGGCTGATCAGGCTTCTCAAATGGCAACTCCACTGCATGACCATCCTTTCTCCGCGTTGGGCAGCAAAAAAAGCCTTGCAGATCTTTTCAACACCAACTAGAAAAGTTAAAGCCGATCTTAGTCCCATTTTTGAAAAGGCAGAAAAAATCGACTTCCACTGGCAGGGAACTCTTATCAGCGCATTCAGGTTTAACAAGGGTGGTAAAAAGAAAATACAAATTCTCCATGGCTTTGAATCTTCAGTTGTAAAATTTGAGCATTTCATTACACCACTGCTGGAGGAGGATGTTGAAATCATTGCAATGGATGCACCCGCCCACGGAAAATCAGGGGGCAAGACGCTGAATTTGCTGCAATACATACAGCTTATTCATGATGCAGATATACGATTTGGTCCGATCGACGGTTATATTGCACATTCATTTGGCGGACTAGCACTTGCGCTTTTTCTTGAAACCCTTCCCAACAACGCCCATCGCAAAGCCGTTCTCATAGCTCCTGCCACCGAAACCACTACGGCCATCAACCTGTTTTTTGATTTTCTACAACTTTCCCAGTCAGTGAGACTTCAATTCGAGCAACAGATTTCCATACGCACAGGAAAAACCCCTGAACAGTTTTCCATCAGAAGAGCAGCGGGTAATTTTCAAACTCCCCTATTGTGGGTACACGATCAGGATGATCTAATCACGCCGATATCGGATGTGAAAAAAGTAGCTGAAGCAGGATGGCCGCATATTCAGTTTAAGTTTACAGAGGGGCTGGGGCATCGCAAAATTTACCGTGATGCAGAAGTTACGCAAGCAGCGGTTCGCTTTCTTACTCAGTGAAATACGCAGTGATGGAGCGGAAAAAACAGCTCCTTTCTTTGATTTTGGAATGATTTTATAATATTGCATCGCTGTCGGACATGATTTCCCGCAGCAACAACCAAGCATATGGCAAAGAATTTATTGATTGTAGAGAGCCCGGCAAAAGCGAAAACGATTGAGAAAATCCTTGGAAAAGATTTTGAAGTAAGGAGCTGTTACGGCCATATCCGTGATTTGGAAAAAGATGAGATGGGCATTGACGTTCACAATCATTTTAAACCCCGATATATTATTCCGGACGAAAAGCAAAAAGTAGTTTCCGACCTTAAGAAACTGGCAGCACGTGCAGAAGAAGTTTGGCTGGCAACGGATGAGGACCGTGAAGGTGAAGCCATTAGCTGGCACCTTTGCGAGGTACTGGGACTGAGCCCTGAAAGCACCAAAAGAATTGTATTTCACGAAATTACCAAGCCTGCTATACAGCAAGCTGTGCAAAAACCCAGAACCGTAAATATGGATCTGGTTAACGCGCAACAGGCGCGCAGAATCCTCGACCGCATTGTGGGCTTTGAGCTGAGTCCTGTATTATGGCGTAAAATGAGCATGCGCAACAATTTGAGTGCGGGAAGAGTGCAGAGTGTTGCCGTGCGATTGATTGCGGAACGAGAAAGGGAAATCAATGCTTTTCATGCTACCAGTCATTTTAAGATTGAAGCCTTTTTTACTGCAAAAGATGTAAACGGAAAGCAGGTAAGCTTCAAGGCCGAAGGGAAAAAGCAAAACGATCAGCAGGGCGCCGAAACTTTTTTAAACAGCTGCAAATCGGCGGAATATACTGTTGCGGATATTCAGGTGAAGCCCGGAAAAAAATCACCAGCCCCTCCTTTCACCACTTCAACCCTACAACAGGAAGCTAGTAGAAAGCTGGGGTACTCTGTAAGTCGCACCATGCTGCTGGCACAGAAGCTTTATGAAAGTGGTAAAATCACCTACATGCGTACCGACAGTGTAAACCTGAGCGATACAGCATTAGGAGATATTACACGTACCATCAAAGGCATGTATGGTGAACGCTACCATCAGTTCCGACGTTTTAAAAATAAAAATGAAAGTGCCCAAGAAGCACACGAGGCCATTCGCCCCACATACATGGAAAATACCACGGTAGATGATCCCGATTGTAAGCGCTTGTACGAGCTTATATGGAAGCGCACCATGGCTTCGCAAATGGCAGATGCCGAACTTGAAAAAACGACAGCACACATCGAAATTTCTACCAACCGTGAAAGTCTAACCGCAGAAGGCGAAGTGCTCAAGTTTGAAGGCTTTCTGAAAGTGTATCGCGAAGACCGCGATGATGAAGACATGCCCGAAGATGAGCAAAACGAAGGCATGTTACCCTTGCTGGAGGTAGGACAAAAGCCGGAGCTGCTGGAAATGAAAGCCACTGAAAGATTCAGTCGCCCTGCACCACGCTATACAGAAGCCTCACTGGTAAAGAAATTGGAAGAGCTGGGCATTGGCAGACCATCCACCTACGCTCCCACCATTTCCACCATACTTAAGCGCGGATATGTAGAGAAAAGAGATAAGGAAGGTATACGCCGCGACCTGCGTGTGCTGCGGTTAAAGCAAAACCATGTGAGTGCAGAAATGGAGCAGGAAACCACCGGGGCAGAAAAATCGAAATTGTTTCCAACCGATCTCGGACTGGTAGTCACAGATTTTTTGAAAGCCCATTTCGATGTGATTATGGATTATGGTTTTACCGCAAAAATTGAAAATGAGTTCGATGAAGTAGCGGAAGGTAAGCTGAAATGGAGCGAAATGCTGAATGCATTTTATAGTCCTTTTAAACGTGGTGTTGAAAAAACCATCGAAACAGCCGAAAGAATTAAAGGAGAGCGGGAATTGGGGTTGGATCCGGAGAGCGGAAGAAAAGTGGTGGCACGCATGGGAAGATATGGCCCCATGGTACAAATAGGCGATGTGTCGGAAGACGAAAAACCACTTTTTGCAAGATTAAAAGCCAATCAGAGTATTGAAACCATCAGCTACGAAGAAGCGATGGAGCTTTTCAAGCTACCGGTAACATTAGGAGAACATGAAGGAAAAGAAGTGTCGGTGAATGTAGGACGATTTGGACCATATGTAAAATGGGGTGAAGCTTTCATATCTATTCCGCGCGGAGAAGATCCGCTAACGGTGGATCTGCCAAGAGCCATTGCACTAATAGATGAAAAACAAACTGCCGATGCACCCGTTGCGATGTACGATGACAAACCGGTAACCAAAGGGAAAGGTCGTTTCGGTCCATATATTAAATGGAACAATTTGTTCATCAACGTACCACGTAAATATAATTTTGATGCGCTAAGTGAGGCTGATATGGAAGAGCTCATCAAAGCCAAAGTGGAAAAAGAATCCAACCGATTTATTCAGCAATGGCCGGAAGAAAAAATATCCATTGAAAATGGCCGCTGGGGAGCTTTCATCCGTTTTGGTAAGAAAATGTTGAAACTAGGTCGCAACGCCGACAACCAGAAATACACTCCGGAAGAACTTACCAATCTGAGTTTGGAAGAAGTGAAAAAAATGATCGAAGTACAAATGCCGCAAGCTTTTGCAAAGAAGTCTGCCACCAAAAAAGCCACTCCGAAAAAAGCAGCTCCTAAAAAGAAAGCAGCCGTAAAAAAAGCTGCAAAGAAGAAAGCATAATGCGCTGCAGCATGGTGATACTTTTTTTACACATTCATGTGTAAAACTTTCACATGTTTTTTCAACGATAGTACGCATCTTATGGTCTGAAAGCCAGGTTCATTCACCAGCTGCAATTCGAATATGGAGCAAACTAAAGAGCTAAATGCGTTATTTAAACTGATAGACGATCCCGATCAGGAAATTTATTCAACCATCAGCGATCGGATCATCTCCTATGGAAAATCAGTAATCCCCAACTTGGAAAATCTTTGGGAAAATACACCCAATGAAGTAGTGCAAGAGCGTATAGAAATGTTGATCCATTCTGTTCATTACCGTGAGCTGGAAACAGATTTTCAGTGTTGGGCAAATGAAAGCGATAACGATCTGTTTACAGGTGCGCTCTTGGTTTGTCGCTATGGCTATCCTGACATCAATACCATTCAGTTATACAAAGAGCTGGAAAAAATCCGGCGCAATATCTGGCTTGAGCTGAACCAGTTTCTCACCTCGCTGGAACAGGTGAATGTGATGATGAATATCCTGCTCAACTATTACAAGCTAAAAAGTACTGAGGTTTCCTATTTACGCCCCGACGACTTCTTGGTGCACAGGGTTATAGAATCGAAAAAAGGGAATGCTATCAGTATGGGCGTTCTAATGCTTACACTGGCCAGGTTGCTCGATATGAATCTGCATGTCATCAATATTCCGAGACAATTTATTATTGGCGCATTCGATAGGAACTATGATCCATTGCTTGGAAACAGCTTTCCTCCCGACCACATACATTTTTATCTTGACCCCGGCACAGGACAAATTTTTGCGTATAAAGATGTAGAAAACTACCTCCGGCGCATTGGCATCACCGAAAGTCCTGCTCATTTCAGTCCCATGAACAACAAACAAATCATTCAAATACTGCTTTCAGAGTATGCGAAATGTTTTGAAGGGGAAAAAGAAGGGTACAAAAGAGAGGAGCTGAATAATTTGTCGAGATGCTGCGATGATTAAACTACCAATACACTGCACAGCCTTTTTACTTCAAGTCTGTTGAAGTAAAAGAAAGCGGCAATAATGCCGATGCATCGGGAATGATGTACACTTTACCATGCATGCCTCCTAAAATCAACCGAATGGTTTTGGAGGTTTTGCTCTGAAACTCCTGTAATGCCTGTCGGCATATTCCACAGGGCGATATAGGATGATTGCTTTCGCCATTATTGTTGAAATAACTGATGGCAATCGTTTCGATAGGAACTTTGGGATAAAGCGAGGAAACGGATGCCAATACCACGCGCTCTGCACAGAGTCCGGCTGGAAAAGAAGCATTCTCCTGGTTGCTTCCAGCGATGATTTCTCCGTTGCTAAGTTTAGCCACCGCACCTACCTGAAAACGAGAATAGGGCGCGTATGCATATTGAGTAACTTCTCTGGCCTCATCGAGCAGCCATTTGTCTTCTTCGCTCAGCTGATCGATGCTATCGTAAATTTCGTAGTTAAAATGGTATTCCTGTTTTATCATGGTTGCTGATTTAGATAAAAAATCCTTCTCTCCTTTTGATCAGAGAGAAGGACCCATCCACATAAGCTCGGACAACGAATATAAGAATTTTTACTTAATCAGATTAAATAATCTTTTCCAACGTATTCCATTCTCAGTACTGAAGAAGATCATCCAGGCCTTACCTACCACATGATCCTCCGGAACAAAGCCCCAATATCTGCTATCCAATGAGTTATGGCGGTTATCTCCCATTAACCAGTAATAATTTAATCGGAAGGTATAAGTGGAAGTTTCCTTTCCATTCAGGTAAAATTTACCATCACGCATTTCAAAATCATTCCCTTCATAGGTACGTATCGCCCTTTGATAACGGGGGTAGTTTTCTGGGGTTAGGGTAAGCGTTGCCCCTTTTGCAGGCACCCAAAGTGGTCCGTATTGGTCAATAGTCCACTTGGCATAGCTCGTGTCGTTGGGAAAGATATCTGCACCGCCTACAAAGAAATTATCCTTTCCATAGTTGTAATTCACCGGAGTGAGCGATGCCACAAAAGGCAATTTGCTGAAAATAGCAAGCTGCTCACGCGTAAGAAAGATTTCATAGAGTCCCTCGCCTACTTGTCGCACCTCTCCCATTTCTTCCCTGATGCCGTACTCTGCCTGCAGTAAGCTAAAATCAAGCTGCTGCCCTTTTGTGCGCAATAAATAGTTGGTTTCAGAATAAGGAGGGATGTCATTGATTTTGCCGTTGATATAAACGATACCATTTCTAATTTCAAGTGTATCGCCGGCAATCGCTACACAACGCTTGATGAAATTTTCTCTTTTATCAACGGGGCGGGTGATGATGATATCTTCAAATGCATCCCACACTTTTTGGCGATCACCTCCTGCCTGCCGGATGGCCTCATAGTAAGTAACCTTGGAGCCGTAGTTCTGCTCATCATTGATTACCGTATCGCCCACAGGAAGATTGAATACCACCACGTCGTTGCGTTTAACTGGTGAAGACAAGATTCGCTGATAAGGCCATTTGACCCATTCAAGATATGACTGACCACCTACCACAGGAAGCGTATGATGAACAAAGGGGAATGAAAGCGGTGTATTGGGAATACGGGGACCATAACTCAGCTTGCTCACAAACAGAAAATCGTTCACCATGAGCGATTTCTCCATGGAAGGAGTCGGAATGGTATAGGCTTCAAAAACAAATGTGCGAATAATAGTAGCAGCCACCACAGCAAACACTGCAGCATCGAACCATTCACGCACGGTTGATTTCTTGTACAATCTCACTGCAGAAGGCCCGATGTATCGCCCCGTTTTGGAGAAACCAAGCCAAGGCAAGTAGACGAAAGGAAAAAAAACAAGCAACGTATGGTCGATTACGCTAAAGCGACCAAAATGCTTCACAAAATCAATGATGAGTGCAACCGAAACAAAAATTCCGACCAAAGGAATGAACTGTAGGAAAAACCAATAACGCTTGAGTTCCATTTTTTCAATAATAACCCAGGTATTATAAAACGGAATACAAGCTTTCCATCCGGGTAATCCTGCTTTTTGAAACAATCCGTACAGCCCCACATGAAAGCCAATGGTTCCGAGTATAAAAATGATCCAACTCATTCATCTGAAATTTGATTCTAACAAAAATAAGACATTCAAAGCGTTCAATGTCTTTATTGAGAATATCAAACACTTCATTATCACCAAAGAAATGTTAAGAAAAACAGGTGACATTCGATACCATTCGATAACTTTAGTAAGCCAACAATAAATTGCACTGCTGTACCCCATGGATCATTTTACGATTAGTGACATAGAGCAACTATCCGGCATCAAAGCACATACATTGAGGGTATGGGAGCAACGGTACCGCATTTTCACGCCAAAAAGAAAGGACAGTCAGCATCGCTATTACGATAACGAAGATCTCAAATACATCCTTCGTATTGCAAATCTCAATCAGAAGGGATACAAAATTTCCAAGATTGCTAGGATGAGTAGCGAAGAAATCCGTTCATTAACGATCGAATTGACGCACACAGAATCGATGTATGAGCAATTTATTGCACAGATGCTGGATGCAACCCTTGCGCTTGATGAAGTTAAATTGAAGAAAGCTTTCGATACGATTACACTTTATGCAGAGATAGAAGAAATTGTAATGCATCTCTTCTACCCATTCATGTCGCGACTTGGCATGAACTGGATGGCCGATGTTGTACGACCGGTTCATGAGCATTTCGCGAGCAATTTTGTTGCGGGGAAAATTTTGCAAGCCATTCATTC
>CAZDGV010000028.1:9828-22439 GCA_964505195.1 uncultured Chitinophagaceae bacterium | reverse complement strand
TGCGTATTGATACCCCAATAAAAATCATTGCCTTGATGCCAAATGCCTATTTGATACAATCAGGCGAAGGCACTGCGGAAGTGGTACCATTTACCGCATCTGCTAGCGGCAAAGTGAAAGTTACCGCCACCCAAAAAGTAAGCGGAAAAGTTCCCCTGAGCGAAGCCGAGCGCGTTGTAAGCGGCGGCCGTGGCCTGAAAGGTCCTGAAAACTGGGGCATGGTGGAAGAACTGGCAGAATTACTGGATGCCGGAACAGCTTGCAGTCGCGCTGTAGCCGATGCACACTGGCGTCCGCATCATGAACATGTGGGACAAACAGGCGGTGCCATTGCACCGAATCTTTACCTCGCGATTGGTATATCAGGCGCCATTCAGCACCTGGCCGGCGTAAACCGCAGCAAAGTGATTGTGGTGATCAACAAAGACCCCGAAGCGCCTTTCTTCAAAGCGGCCGACTATGGAATCGTAGGCGATGCTTTTGAAGTAGTGCCCAAACTGATTGCCGAAGTAAAGAAATTCAAGGGCGTAGCCTGATAGATTCTAGCCGAAATTGCTTTACTGGCCGACTATCTAATCTTTGTTGTTGAAACTAAAGACTATTCCAGGCGAAAAAATACAGTTTTAAACAGCCTCTTTGTTTTTTATCTTTGCCCTTCACGCAAATACCGGGCGGATAAGATTATGCAAAAAATTGAACTTGAAATTGTTGCCCTTTCGCACAGCATTACCCAAACGCATAGTTATGCCGTTGTGCTGGGCGAAGTAAATGGCGTGCGCCGCATTCCTATCATCATTGGTGCATTTGAAGCACAGGCCATAGCGGTTGCTTTGGAGCGTATGCATCCCAGTCGCCCGCTCACGCACGATCTGATGAAAAACTTCATGGTTGCGTTCAACGTCGATTTGCATGAAGTCGTGATCAACGATTTACAGGAAGGTATTTTCTATTCCAAACTCATTTGCTCCTCTGAAAATGATACGGTAGAAATTGATTCACGCACTTCTGATGCTGTTGCACTGGCTGTGCGCTTTGGTTGTCCGATTTATACGTTTGAACATATTCTTGCTAGTGCAGGCATTACCATGGAAGAGGAAGAAAAGGCAGGAGGCGGAAGCAAAGAGGTAACAGTAAAAGATGATGATGAGCACCAGGATCTGAAATCATTGACGGTGGATGAGCTTGAAAAATTGCTGAACGATGTGCTGGAAGCGGAAGATTATATCCGCGCCATCGCCATTCGCGATGAGATCAAAACGCGCAAATCCAAATCCTAATGCTGTCGGCCCATCCTTTTCCGGCACTGTAACATATGTTGGTCTTTCCCCATTGTAAAATCAATCTCGGACTGCAAATTCTGCATAAACGCAGCGATGGGTTCCATGCACTTCAAACTGTTTTTTATCCAATTGCTGTGAACGATGTCCTTGAAATGATTCGTCACCCACAACCCACGCAATCAAAGCAGGAAATTTTTTTTTCAAGTTCTGGCAAGGTGATTGTCGGTTCAACGGACGATAATTTATGCATCAAGGCATATAAACTGATTAAAAACGATTTCCCCTCCTTGCCTCCCATTCAAATGCATCTGCATAAAAAGATTCCCATGGGAGCCGGACTGGGCGGCGGCAGCAGCGATGGCGCTTTTGCACTGCAATTAATCAATGATGTTTTTCAACTGAATATCCCAGCCGCGCAACTTGCTACCTATGCGCTTCAGCTGGGGAGCGACTGCCCATTTTTTCTGCACCAACAACCTTGCTATGCCACGGGAAGAGGCGAAATACTGGAACCGATTGCACTAAATTTAAGCGACTGGAATCTGGTATTGATAAACCCCGGCATACATGTGCATACAGCAAAAGCATTCGCCATGTTGCAAAGAGGCACGGAACCCATATCGAATGTTCCTGATCTGCGCAGCATCGTACAAGAACATCCTACTACCTGGAAGGGAAAACTCATCAACGATTTTGAAGCACCTGTTTGTGCTCTGCATCCTGAAATTGCAGCGATCCGCGATCAGCTATATGCAGCAGGTGCAGCATATGCAAGCATGACCGGCAGCGGTAGCACGGTGTATGGTATTTTCCATGTCGATTCCAAGCCCGAATTTTCATTCCCTTCATCATTTGAAATTTACCGGCTTTCAGCCAAACAAAATGTTTTTAAGTAATCGATTTTAACTCCGAACACAACCCTTCACCAAAATTTCGCGAATTAGCCGGAAGCTGCTAATTTTACAATGTGCAAATAGAAAGCCATTTACCCTCCCTACTCGCTTCCAATCTAGACCTGCTCAATCACTGACGCAGGTGTCTCGCGCTGCACCATTGTGCGCAGCATATTGTTAGATGCTTATTTCTTGTTTCGCTCACATTTTAGTTTTCGTTTATGCATACTGCTTATACTACCTCACCACTGGTGCAGGAATACATCGATTTGGAAGAACGCTATGGCGCGCACAATTACCATCCCCTTCCTGTTGTAATTGAAAAAGGGCAAGGCCCTTTTATGTGGGATGTAGAGGGTAAACGCTATTTCGATTTTTTGAGCGGATACTCTGCCGTAAATCAGGGGCATTGTCACCCACGGATCATTCAAACACTTATAGAACAAGCCCAGCAGCTCACGCTTACTTCACGGGCTTTCCATAGCAATCGGCTGGGTGGCTATGAAAAATACATCACTGAATTTTTTGGGTACGATAAAGTGCTTCCCATGAATACGGGAGTAGAAGCCGTAGAAACAGCCATCAAACTGGCGCGACGCTGGGGCTATACGGTGAAAGGCATTCCCGAAAACCAGGCCAAGCTGGTGGTATGTGATCAAAATTTTCACGGCCGCACCAGCACTGTAATCTCATTTAGCACCGATCCGTCTTCATACAAACATTTTGGCCCTTATATGCCCGGCTTTATCGTTGTTCCTTACAACGACAGTGCCGCGCTGGAAGAAGCGCTGCGCGATCCCTTGGTCGCCGGATTTTTAGTGGAACCGATCCAGGGCGAAGCCGGTGTGGTAGTACCCGATGAAGGTTATTTGGCTGCAGCTAAAAAATATTGCGAAACACACCAGGTGTTATTTATTGGTGATGAAATTCAAACCGGATTATGCAGAACGGGCCGCATGCTTGCCTGCGATCATGAAAATGTGCGTCCCGATATTCTCATTCTCGGAAAGGCACTGAGCGGCGGCGTATTGCCTGTGAGCGCCGTACTTGCGGATGACCCGATCATGCTTACCATTCAGCCGGGAGAGCATGGATCCACCTATGGCGGAAATCCGCTGGCCTGTGCAGTAGCCACCACGGCATTGCAAGTGCTGAAAGATGAACAGCTGGCTGAAAAAGCGGCAAAGCTTGGAAAGATTTTTCGAGACGCCCTCCATGCATTGCAATCGCCCCATATTGCACTGGTGCGGGGAAAAGGTTTGCTGAATGCCATAGTCATCAAACATTCCAACAAAGAAGCCGCATGGGAGCTTTGTCTTGCTTTGAAAGAAAAAGGTTTACTGGCCAAGCCCACGCATGGCGATAAAATAAGACTGGCACCTCCCCTGGTGATTTCAGAAAATGAACTGCTGGAAGCGGTTGGCATCATTGAACAAAGCTTAAAGGTGCTCGACGCATAATCAGCTGCTTTCAAAAGCATTTGTAACGCCTTCCCCTTTAAGCATTAAATTTGCAGTTGAATTATTTGAAGATGAGCGAAGAAAAAAGTTTGAATTTTATTGAGGAAATCGTTGAAGCAGATCTGAAAAGCGGCAAGCATCGCAGTATTCTCACCCGCTTTCCGCCGGAGCCGAATGGTTACCTGCATATTGGTCATGCCAAAAGTATTTGCCTCAATTTTGGTTTAGCCCTCAAATACGGTGGCGAAACCAATCTTCGCTTCGACGATACCAACCCGTCTACCGAAGAAACAGAATATGTAGATAGCATTAAGGAAGATGTTAAATGGCTTGGTTTCCGCTGGGCACGTGAATGTTATGCTTCCGATTATTTTGAACAATTGTATGGTTTTGCGGTAACTCTGATAGAAAAAGGTTTTGCATATGTTGACGATAGCAGCAGCGAAGCAATTGCAGAACAAAAAGGCACGCCTACCACTCCAGGCCGGCGCAATATGTTTGCGGAGCGTACCGTAGAAGAAAACCTTCAGCTCTTTGCCGATATGCGCGCGGGAAAATATAAAGACGGCGAAAAAGTGCTGCGTGCAAAAATCGATATGGCTTCGCCCAATATGCACATGCGCGATCCGGTGATTTACCGCATTAAACATGCGCATCACCATCGCACAGGCGATACCTGGTGCATTTACCCCATGTACGATTTTGCACACGGACAAAGCGATGCGATTGAAAACATCACACATAGTATTTGTACGCTTGAGTTTATTCCGCACCGTCCATTGTACGAATGGTGCATTGCAACACTAAACCTCTTCCCCTCCAAACAATATGAATTTGCGCGACTGAACATGACCTACACGGTAATGAGCAAACGCAAGTTGTTACAATTGGTTTCAGAAGGGTTTGTAGACGGATGGGATGATCCACGTATGCCTACCATCAGCGGATTAAGACGCAGAGGCTATACCCCTGAAAGTATCCGTGAATTCAGTGAACGCATTGGCGTTGCCAAGCGCGACAACCTCATTGATATGGGGCTGCTTGAGTTTTGCATTCGGGAAGACCTCAATAAACGCGCTACGCGCCGCATGGCGGTATTAGACCCCATCAAACTGATTATTACCAATTTCCCTGAAGAACATACCGAATGGGTAGAGAGCGAAAACAATCCAGAAATGGAAGACAGCGGGCACCGTAAGATTCCATTTTCCGGAGCACTTTGGATTGAGCGGGAAGACTTTATGGAAACCCCTGCCAAAAAATGGTTCCGACTTGCACCGGGCGCTATGGTACGCTTGAAAAGTGCATATATTGTTCAGTGCAACGACTATAAAAAAGACGACCAAGGAAATATAACCGAAGTGCATTGTACTTATATCCCCGAAAGCAGAAGCGGCAACGATACCAGTGGCATTCATGTAAAAGGCACGATGCACTGGGTAAGTGCAGCGCATGCTATCAGCGCGGAAGTTCGACTGTATGATCGCCTTTTCCGCGTGGAAGACCTTTCTACCGCCGAAGGTGATTTTAAAGATCATATCAACCCGACTTCACTTGAAGTTATTCATAATGCCTATCTCGAGCCCGCGTTGGCAGATGCAGGCATCGGAGATTATTTTCAGTTTATCAGAAAAGGTTATTTTGTACTCGACAGAAAAATATCCACTCTAGAAAAACCGGTATTCAACAGAACGGTTACGCTGAAAGACGCTTGGGCCAAAGAAGTGAAAAAACAATAATGTACCAGCTTAGCTGTTTTCCTTGAGTTTGTTTGAAGGAAACAATGTCATCAGCAACACAATGAAGGTTGCAATCATGTACACGTAGATCGCCGGATACTTTTCCGGACAAATATTTTCACGGCAAATAGAAAGCAGCAGAAAATTGCGCAATGCCCATGCAAAATTAACCGCACCCACAAAAGGGTTAAACCGTTTCATCCATACATAAGGCAATAGAAAGAAAAGGAAATTGATGATGGTGACATAAATATTCATCAATGCCGGCTTACCGAATTTGGGCAGCTCGCCATAAATGCCGGAAACTTTTACATCCAGCGCAGGAATATACACCCAGGGAAAAAATGCAGAAGCGATTACCACGCATCCTGCTAGTACACCGATATAATGAGAATAGCGCATCATAGTATCAGATTAAAACAATAAAAGCGCCGGAATGTTCCAACGCTTTATGTGAAAAGAGGTACCGAGCAGATTCGAACTGCTGTAAAAGGTTTTGCAGACCTCTGCCTAGCCACTCGGCCACGGTACCGTTCATTCGCGTTGGCAAATGTAGTATTTTCGGGCAAATCCACCTAACGAACTATGCAAAGTATTGCCGAATCGGAATTGATTATCAACGCAAGAGGTGCAGTGTATCATCTCGATCTGAAGCCCGAGGAGCTGGCGCCCCTTGTAATTACTGTGGGCGACCCCGATCGTGTGCAAACTGTATCAAAGCATTTCGATAAAATTTTGTTCCAGCGTCAGCATAGGGAATTCATTACACATACCGGCTATATCGGAAACAAACTCATCAGCTGCGTTTCAACAGGTATTGGTCCGGACAATATCGACATTGTACTCAATGAACTCGACGCCCTTGCAAACATCGATTTTCAAGAACGTAAAGTAAAAACACATCTTACGTCGCTTAAAATCATCCGCATTGGTACTTCAGGCTCCCTACAGGAAGATATTCCCGTAGATCTTTTCGTTGCATCCACGCATGGTTTGGGTATTGATAATCTGCTGCATTTTTATCGTCATGAAAACAATGAGGAAGAGAAACAGCTATTGCATGCTTTTGTAACGCAAACACAAATGCACGAACGCTTTTCGCATCCCTATATCGCCGGCGCCGGAGCTTCCCTGCTAAAGCATTTTGTAGATGGCTTTCACCATGGCATCACCGTTACCTGTCCGGGCTTTTATGGTCCGCAGGGGCGTGTATTGCGTATGGGGTTAACACAACCAGCACTGATCGATCGCCTCACGGCATTTCGTTTTGGACAACACCGCATCACGAATTTTGAAATGGAAACATCTGCCATTTATGGCATGGGGAAAATATTGGGACACTCCTGTATATCACTCAGCGCCATTGTAGCTAATCGCGTGAATAAAACCTTTAGCAAAGACGGACAGGCAACCGTGAATCAATTGATTGCAAAAGCGCTGGATATTATTGTGCAACTATGATGCTTTCGTTTTTCAAATATCAGGGTACGGGTAATGATTTTGTTATCCTCGATAATCGTAGCCAGCAGATGGACTTAACATCACAGGAAATTGCTTTTTTATGCAATCGCCGCATGGGTATTGGAGCAGACGGACTCATGTTGCTACAAGAAAAGCAGGGCTATGATTTTGAGATGGTGTATTATAATGCCGACGGAAAACCCAGCAGCATGTGCGGCAATGGTGCACGCTGCATGGTAGCATTCGCTGCTTCATTGGGCATCATTGAAAGTAAAACACATTTTTTGGCCGTGGATGGTCCGCACGAAGCAATCATCCCCTCCTTTCAATACGTATCGCTGAAGATGCAGGATGTAAATCAAATTATACGGGATGGCCAACATTGTGTGCTCAATACCGGCTCACCGCATTATGTTCAGTTTGAAAAAGAAATCGATCATATGCATGTCGTGCAGGAAGGAAGAAAAATCCGATACAGCGATGCTTATGCCGCAGAAGGCATTAATGTAAATTTTGCAGTGAAAACACAAGATCATTTACAGGTGCGGACTTACGAACGCGGCGTGGAAGATGAAACGCTTTCCTGCGGAACGGGTGTTACTGCAGCAGCACTGGCTAGTGCAGATGCAATTGGCAGCTATGATATTCCTGTTGAAACACCTGGAGGCAGTTTGCGCGTACGATTTGAAAAAACAAGCGCAGATCAGTTCAGCAATATCTGGCTATCGGGCCCGGCTACCTTTGTATTTAAGGGAGAAATCAACCTGTCGCGCTAATAATTCGATTCAGAGCAATATGGCCGCATAGATTTAACTTTGCGTAGCCATGATTCAATTTTTCAAGAACATCAACGGTCAAACCCTCGCTATCGATACGCCGGAAAACGGCAGCTGGGTAAATGTTTCGCCCCCTCTGAAACAGGAGGAGTTTACCGATCTGTCGGAGAAACTAGAAATACCCGTTGAATTTCTTGCCGACTCCCTTGATATCGACGAGCGTTCACGCTTTGAGCTGGACGACAACGTTAAGCTCATCGTAATTAAAACTCCCACGGAAAACAATTCCTTTAACGACAGCGATGCTTTTTATATCACCATTCCGATCTGTATTATCCTTACACATAATCAAATTGTAACCGTTAATTCATTCGATAATGGCGCCATTAAAAAATTCCTGAATACATTCCAGAATCGGCATCCCGATAAGAAAAACATGATGGTGCTTAAGATCTTCGAAAAAGTGATCCAAACCTATATGGAGCACCTGAAAGAGATCAATCACCGCCGCAATACCCTGGAACAGAAACTATACGATGCCAACCGAAACGAAGAGCTGCTCGATTTGATGCGCATCCAGAAAAGCTTGGTATATCTCGTAACAGCTTTGCGCAGCAATGAAATGCTGCTGATGAAATTGCAGCGTACCAATTTTCTGGGGCTTACCGAAGAAGAAGATGAATTTCTGCAAGATCTGATTGTAGATACATCGCAGGCGTTAGAAATGGCAAATATTTATACCAATATTCTTAGCTCTACCCTGGATGCCTTTGCGAGCATCATCAGCAATAACCAGAACCAGGTAATGAAGCGCCTTACTTCTATAACTATTATGCTGCAATTACCTACGTTGGTAGCAAGCATCTACGGCATGAATGTGCCTATACCCTACCAATATTCAAAGTTCGCGTTCTATGCCCCCATTCTCGTATCGCTTATGCTTTCGTTGATGATCGGCTTTTATTTCATGCGCAAGAAATTATTCTGACATGTTCAGCATTCGGGTATACGGTATTCTCATTACTAATCTTAAACAGGTACTGGTAAGCGATGAATTCATCAGAGGCGGCTACTACACAAAGTTTCCGGGCGGCGGACTGGAATTAGGTGAAGGCACGCGCGATTGCTTGCAGCGCGAATTTATGGAAGAGCTGCAGCTGGAAATTGAAGTGGGAGATCATATCTATACCACCGATTTTTATCAACAAAGTGCTTTTAATCCTGCATATCAGATTTTATCAATCTACTACCAGGTGCATCCAAAAGCACCGCTGCAAGTAGACTTTAAAACCACTCCCTTCGATTTTCAACCCGAACAGATCAGCGACCCAAAAGGAGAAGCTGAAGTATTTCGATTAATTGCATGGGAAGATTTCAATGCTGAAACGGTTTCGCTTCCCATCGATAAAGTAGTAGCGGGCATCATAAAAGAGAAGTGGTGATCGCAACCCTTTGCTTATAAACCGTAATAGGGGAGCATTAAATCACTCATCCGACATGGCCGCTTTTTTCATATCGGCCGCGAGGCCATGACCTAAATATCGTTCAATCACACCGTGCACCAAATAAATAACAGGGGTCATGACGAGTGCCACAAAAAATTTATAAATATAGTTTACGGTGCCTACCGCAAGGAACAGACTGAATGGCCATTCAAAATCACCGGGCGTATTCCCTACCCTGCTGCCCACATAAAACGCAATGAAAAGCACTACATAGCTATCTATAAACTGTGAGATGAGCGTAGAGCCCGTAGCGCGTAACCAAATAAATCGCTCGCCCGTATATTTTTTAATGCGATGAAAAACGAAAACATCTACGAGCTGTCCGAGTATAAACGCCACCAGCGAACCAATAATGATTTTACCCCCCTGTCCTAACACACTCTCATAGGCTTTCTCCATATCAGGTACGCCACTACTTTGACGGCTTGTAACGAAAAACTCAGCAGGCACCAACTGCATTGCGCCATAGAAGATTAAAAAAGCAAAAGCAATGATTCCTGCCGTGAGAAAGGAAAGAAAACGCACCCCTTTTTGTCCGAAATACTCATTGATGATATCCGTCATCACAAATACCACCGGCCAAAGTAATACACCGGCGGTAAGGTTCACGCTCAGCTCTTCACCAAAAACGCGCAGGCGAAGCGGTTCGAAGCCCAAAGTAGATTCCAGCGAAAAGATTTTTACGCCGATGATTTCCGCAATCAACGCGTTGGCGATAAAAAAACCTCCTAACAACAAAAAGAGTCTGGTGGGTTTGTCTTTGATGATTTGATGAATCATAATATGATAAAATAGAGCATTTGAAAAAGCAATACCAGCAAGTTCAGGATGGCGACAATTTGGAGAGGATTTGATTGCTTTCGAAGCAATTGTAAAATGATCCATGCAGCAAGGAGCAGGTTACAAGGAAAGGAAATCAGCCATCCGCCTACAATTAAAATACTTACCCACGCTCCTTGCGCGTCTACCCACATAAACCGAAGTCCCATGCAGGCAATGAACATAAGGTTAAACACCAGTGCTAATCTGTTGAATTGCTGAAAAAGCTTCATATTGTACGAATCAAACCGACCTTTGCCACACCATTAAGACATTTGTGTGCATCCCGGTGTTTAAAATTATTAGGAATAGGCAAAATACCATTATTTTGCCTGATTGAATCTGAAAAAACAGCATTATGCAATTTGATGCCAAAAAACTCATCCCCCACGCGATTGCCGTTGGAATATTTCTGATCGTATCCTTGTTGTATTGCTTGCCAGCTTCGCAAGACAAAGTGCTAAATGCACATGACAATATTGGCTGGAAAGGTATGGCACAGCAGTCGATCAGTGTTAAGGAACAAACAGGCAAAATGCCCTTATGGACGAACAGTTTGTTCAGTGGCATGCCGGGCTATCAGGTAGCACTGGAAAACGATCATGGAATCAGTTTTTTATATGTAGGTAAAATATTAACCCTAGGATTGCCGAAGCCGGTTAACTTTTTCTTTCTTGCCTGCATTGCATTTTATCTGCTTGCATTGGTAATGGGAATCAATCCTTGGGTGGCCATCATTGGTGCAATTTCCTACGCATATTCAACTTACAACCCCATCATCATTGGAGCGGGACATGACACCAAAATGCTTGCAATGGGTTATGCACCGATCGCGATAGCCGGCCTACTATTGTTGTTCAAAAAAAGATACTGGCTAGGCAGCGCTGCGCTGGTGAGTGGATTTTCACTACAGCTGGGCACCATGCATATTCAAATAGTATATTATACGCTATTATTGATGGGTGCGATTACGATTGGATTCATTATTGATCGCTTACATAAGAAAGAAATCGCTGACAGCTTAAAAAGCATTGCCCTGGCAACAATGATGGGATTCATTGCACTCGGCAGCAATGCAGTTGTAACACTTGCCAACTGGGACTATGCTAAAGAAAGTATGCGCGGCGGGGCTAGTGAATTAAAAGAAAGTAAAGATGCCAATGTTACGGCGGGCGGTCTTGATAAAGACTATGCCTTTAAATACAGTGTAGGCATAACAGAAACGCTAACCATGTTTGTGCCCGGCTTATACGGCGGAAGCAATGGCGGCAATGAATACAGCAGTTCTGCATTTGCGGATAAACTGATGGAGATTGGATATCCTGAGGATCAAGCGCTGCAAAATGCAAATGGCATTTCCTATTGGGGTGAACAGCAGCCTACTAGCGGACCAGTGTATTTTGGTGCAGCGCTGATGGTGCTTTTTGTTTTTGCATTGTTTTTGGAAAAAGGCTGGCTAAAATGGAGCTTACTTGGGGCAGGCTTATTCGGCATACTACTGGCATGGGGTAAAAATGTAGAGTCGATCAATTATTTCCTGTTCGATTACATGCCGCTGTATAAAAAATTCAGAGCTCCTTCGATGGCATTGGTTATACCGCAGTTAAGTTTTGTATTGCTTGCGGTGATGGGTTTAAACCAACTGCTTTTTGGAGCAGCAGAAAAAGAAAAAGTGCAAAAAGCATGGAAGAACACTGCCATCAGCACAGGAGTAATTACTTTGCTACTTATATCGCTTTATTTCAGCTTTGATTACAACTCTCCCAACGATACCAATATTCGTGAAAGCATGCGCAACGCCATGCTGCAGCAGATGAGCCAGGGACAGCAGCCCAATCCGCAAATGATGGAACAGGCGGAAACTTTTGGCAAAGGATTTACGAGCGCCATCAAGCAAGACAGAAAATCGCTTTTTGGGAGCGACCTTACCAGATCAATCGTATTGATGGCGCTTGTATTGGGGGTGTTGTGGTTTGCAAAAGACAAGAAGTTCAATCCAATTCTGGCAGCATGCATCTTACTGGCACTTACATCCTTCGACCTTCTGAAAATTGATCGCAGATATTTAAATGAAAATAGCTTTGTGGAAGAAGGTGAGTTTGAACAAGCATTCACCGAATCAGCGGCCGACAAAATGATCAAACAGGATAAAGGTTATTTCCGTGTGTTCAATACTACTACGGACCCCTTCAATGAATCGGTAACATCCTATCATCATAATTCAGTTGGAGGCTACCACCCTGCCAAACTTCAGATTTATCAGGATTTGATTGAGTACCAGATCAGCAAAAACAATATGCAGGTATTGAATATGCTGAACACGAAATATTTCATTTTATCGAACCCGCAAACAGGAGCACCTGTTGCGCAGTTTAATCCGGAAGCATTTGGTCCGGTTTGGCTTACAAAAGGCATCAAATTGGTACCCGATGCCAAAGCAGAAATGAGCGCGCTAGATAATACCAATCTTCGCGATACCGCCGTAGTGCAGCAGAAATTCAGTACTAAGTTGAGTGGACAGCCGGTTGCAGATAGCAATGCCAGTATCCGATTTATTGAAAACAAAAACGATTTGATCTCATACGAATTCAATGCGGGCAGTCCGCAATTTGCTGTGTTCAGCGAAGTATATTATCCGCGCGGATGGAATGCCTACATTGATGGCAAGAAAGCAGAAA
>CAZDGV010000028.1:0-9728 GCA_964505195.1 uncultured Chitinophagaceae bacterium | reverse complement strand
CGCGGATTATCGATTCCTGCAGGAAAACATCAAATAGAATTTCGTTTTGAGCCTGAAGTGATCAAAATCGGAAACTTGCTCGTGATGATCAGCAGCATTTTGGCCTATATCATTGTACTGGCAGCTTTCTGGATGGAATGGCGCAAAAGCAAGCTGGCATAAATGCAAAAGGTACTGAATATCGTACCCTACCCTTTTCTGCCCTATTTTTCAGGCGGACAAAAACTGATTGCACATTTTAATCAGTTTCTCGGAAGTAAATGCAAGTTGTATGTAGCGGGTACTCGCGATAATGAGCCGACAGGAAACGAATCCTATCGCTTTCTACCGCTGCTGGCAAACAGCAAGTTGCGTTATCTCGACCTTACCCTATACTTCCGTACAAAAAAGCATATCGAAAAAAATGATATTGATACGGTAATTATCGAGCACCCCTATCTCGGTTGGCTAGGTCTTTTACTGAAATTAACCACGGGCGTGCAACTGATTTATCATACCCATAATGTTGAATTTGCACGCTTTAAAAGTCTTGGTAAAATTTGGTGGCCCCTGCTCAAAATATACGAACGCATGGCATTTCGCAGCGCAGATATTGTGTGCTGTATTTCCAAAGAAGACCGAGAACAGTTTATTCAGGAACTCAATGTGCCAGCAGAAAAATGCATTATCGTTCCTTATGGAATTTTACAACAGCAGGTTCCACAAAACAAGTCTGACTTAAAAAAACAAATCTGCATTAGGCATGGATTAAACCCTGATAAGCATTTGCTATTTTTTAATGGCTTGCTCGACTATGCTCCCAATACGCAGGCGCTGCAAAAAATCATAGAAAAGGTGAATCCCCTTTTACAGCAAAGTGGCTTAACCTACGAAATACTGATTGCAGGAAAGCGGCTGCCTGCATCTTTTAATGAGCTTAAAGACTTTAACAAGGAACATATCCATTATGCAGGTTTTGTAGATGACATTGATGCATATACCGCCGCTGCCGACCTTCTGCTGAATCCGGTGATTACAGGCGGTGGGGTAAAAACAAAAGTGATCGAAGCCATTGGACTCAATACCAGTGTTGTTTCAACGCGTTCCGGCGCAATTGGCATAGACACACAGTTATGTGGAGATAAAATCAGTATTGCAAATGATGACGACTGGAAAGAATTTGCAGAAGAGGTGATTACACAACTTAAAGCGCATCCGCAAACGCCTTCCAGTTTTTATGAATACTACTATTGGGGTAAGATTATAGATCGGCTTATGGAGCGCTAAGAACTTTTTCTACCGATTTCCATAGCAGATCTGCCGTTTTCTCCCAGGAAAAATGCATTTTTCGAATATTTCCTTTCTCAATTAATTCCGAACGAATACTAGGTTGGGTTGCAATGGCTTGCATGGCTTCTGCGATCGCTTCAACGTTATAGGGATCAACAAGCAAAGCAGCATCGCCAACAACCTCAGGAACGGAACTTACATTAGAAGCAATTACAGGAACTTCACATTGCATTGCCTCAATTAAAGGAATGCCAAAACCTTCAAAAAGCGGAACAAACAATAAGGCAATGGAAGAAGCCATGAGTGCATGCATGATTTCATCGGGTACAGCTCCGGTAAAAACTACCCTATTTTTAAAACGCATTTTATTATGCGCAGCATAAATTTCATTGGTTCGATATAAATCGGCCCCACTGATTACCAGATAAAATACCTCCTGCGTATTCGATGCAAATTGATCGAATGCCTGAAGCATGCGTACCAAATTCTTTCGCGGACTGAGTGAGCCCACAAAATAAAAATAAGGATGCCCCTCGGTATAAAATTGTCGTGCTGCCTTCATTTCTTCAGCAGACAAAGGTGTAAGATGAAATGGAATGCCATTATACACCACATCGATCTTTTCCTGATGCACCTGAAAGCTTTTTGCAATATCCTTTTTGCTGAATTCAGAAACCGTTGCAATGCGTAAGGCCTGCTTTGCATAACGAGGAAAAAAATAGCGATAGAACAATCGATCGGATCGTTTTACAAAATCTGGATGATGATAGAAATTAATATCGTGTATAACGGATAATTGCTTTCCATTCCAACCCTGTACCAGCATACCATCCAACCCAATGTACAAATCGGGCTGAATACGCTTTAAGAAATTCCGCACACTGAATTCAAGCCAAATGAAGTTAAGAATTGGATGTCGCGGTGTGGGAAGCAGCACGACGGGGTGAACATGCTCGCCCTGTATAAGTTCGGCATCTTCCTCCCTGCTTAACAGAACATAAAACTCAACTTGCTTACAAGCGGTGATCCAGGTTGAAAGCACATGATATGAAAATATTCCGATGCCATCGCGCCGGTTTGCTTGCATAAGACGGGCATTGACAACAATTCTCATTCGGCGGTAATAAAAGGGATAAATGACACTAACGCAGCTTTTTGCCGGTAAATGAAAAATAAATGCGCTTGATAATGTAACGCGACCATTCTTTTGCGCCGTAAAGCAACAGGAAGACGTAGTAATATATGCCAGCCGCCTTCCTTAGCCGCATGATGGCAAGCTCATGGCGAAACATGACAGGAATTAACTGCAGTTGCTTTTCAGGGCGCGTACTGCCGCTATTGATATGCACAATGGTAGTTCCTGCAAAAAAATAATTCTGATAGCCTAATTGGTGTATCTGTACCCCCCACAAATGATCCTCGCCATACATGAAAAAGCGGTCATCCAGTTTTGCTCCTTTCATCTGCTGAATTACATTTTTCCTGAGCATCAGAAAAGCACCATTCAGCCAATCGCAGGTTGTGTCGAAATCGGCTTTAAAATACTTTCCCAACATGGTTTTTGCACGCAGCTGATACGGCATCAGCATCGGAATAAATCGGAACAGATCGAGCAATTCCCAGCTAATTGATCTGAATCGTCGTGCAGTATGCTGTATAGTTCCATCAGGATACACCATGCGCACACCTAATGCAGCGACTTGCGGTAGGTTTTGCAATTTTTTGTATGCCAACGAAACAGCATCTTCCTGCAGTAAGGTATCGCTATTGAGAAGCAAAACAGCATCACTTTTTGCAACACCGATACCCAAATTATTTCCACCGGCAAAGCCAAGGTTATATTTGCTTTTTATCAACTGTATACTGGGAAACTGCTCGAGAAATTGATCGGGATCACATTCATCAGAGGCATTATCAACTAAAATAATTTCATAGTCCACCTGCTTTGTATGAGCAATGACAGATGCAATGCAAGCACGCGTCAGCTGAAATGTGTTGTAATTAATGATGATGATGGATACCACGCTAACGACGGGTTAAAAAGCAAATAAACATAAAGCATTTTGAAAAAATGCCGAAACGGAGTAGTGATGCAGGTATTTTTTGCTGAAAACTTAGCATTTTCTTTAAAAACTCCGGAACATCAGCTCCCTTTGCATAACGTTGAAGCGTTTCATTGTCTCTGATGGATAGATTGCGCAGCAGGCGCCACCATGCATCATAGGTCAAAACATGTCGGTATGCATCTGCTCCAAATTTTTGATAGAAAACCAAGGCTTCCGGAATCTCCACTTCCGGATTACGAAAACAGTCGTTCGTAACCTGCGTGGCGTTATAGCTCATGAAGATCAGTGGCTCAGAAATATACACGCATTGATAGCGCTTCATCATGCGCACGTATCCTTCCAGATCGACCAGCCACTTAAGAGAGGGATCATATAACTCCTGCATGCTGCGATGAAACATGAGCACACTGGGTGGGCCAATGATATTATTTGCAAAAAGCAAGTACGGGTGACCAAGAATGCGCTTAAACTGAGTTTGAGTAATGGTTTTATCTTGCTTTGACTGATCTGCCTCATAAAATGCATAGTACCCTGAAAAAATGCAGTCCGGCTTTGCATGGGTAGCATCATAAAACGATTGCAGTGCATTTGCATTGCTCAGCCAGTCGTCATCATGTATGATTTTAATCCACTCTCCCTTTGCATAGGGCAGACCGGCAGTCCAGTTGAGCGGTGTTCCTTTGGGTTGCTCATTTTTTACATAAGTCAGCAGAAATTGTTGGGTGCGTGCAGCAACAAAAGCTTTCACTTCATCTCCTTCCGTATCATCCGTTACAATCACTTCAAAATTTCGAAAACTTTGTATTTCCAAGCTATCCAGGAGCCTGCCCAAATAATTCGTACGGCGGTACGCGGGTACAAGGATTGAGATAAGCGGTTGCGAAGGCAATTCGGTATCACCCCTTAGTAATATTTCTTTATTTGAGCTTGAGCTATGCAAAGAAAAAAGTTTAATCATGCCGGTGCCGATATGCTGTCCGATTGCTTGTAAAGGCATTAGTCACATAAATGTAAATCTAAGGCTTTCGTGCCACGACTACATAGTTAAGCGTTAAAATATCGTCGTAAAAGTTCCGATCAATGATCAAAGCAAGCCAATTAACGAGTGCAACTGCTTTCAAATGAATAAACAAAAACTTCTGCAGCTTTACAAACAGCGATTTCTTATGAAATGAGGTATAAACCACATTTAAAAAAAGTTGAAAGAGCGCTGCCCACTTGCCCCCATTCGGCAGAATTTCTAAAACTTCGAAACCGCTGCGCTCAAGTACATGTTTCAGTCCATACTTAGAGAAACGATAAAAATCATAAGGCGCCTCATGCAGTTCCCAGGCGAAGGGCGCTGAAACGATGATGGTGCCATTGGGCTTCAGTACACGAAATGCTTCATTGAGCATTGCTTCGGTATCAGCTACATGTTCAATCACCTGTGTAGTGAATACCGATGTAAAAGTTGCGGACTCAAAAGGAAGTTTTGTCGCTTCGCAAATTACATCTACTCTATTCTCACTGCTTTGAACAATATCGCATCCAATATATTCCTCACTCACTTGCTGAAAAAGGCTTTTATAGGGCTTATTACCGCATCCTATATCTAGCACTTTTCCGTTTGCATATTTTTTTATTGCATATTGAAGATCTCGGAACAGAAAATGATATACCAAAAAATCGCGCTGCGAAATTTTCAGTTCAAAGGTCTTTAATCGTTGTAAGCCTTCTGTGCGTTTCATTGAATTTTAAACAGCTTTTTAAGTGCCAGTTTTAGGGGATAGAGTTTCCAGCGTATAAAACCTGAGACACTACTAATCTTATCAATCAACTGCAATTTCAGCTCGTATTGCTCAGGATGCACTCTAAGCAGCGCTTGAGGATCAGTGCGATGATATTCATCTATGATAGCAGGAAAATCCTGTAAACGCTCTTTTTTTATAAACAGCAGCATATTCTGACGATACCAGTATTCAATGCGACTGTTGTTCCATATACGATTACGAAAACAATCGACCGCCACATATCCGAATGCAAGAAACTTTTCTGCCCAATATTCAGGATACTGCTCATTTACATGATAGGTACCCAGCTGCCCTTTAATGGCAGCGGAAAAAACAATCACATCGCTAGCGGCAACAAGATTTTCTAAAAACACACTTGCATCATGTGCATGAATATGTTCCGCCACTTCTAAGGAAACGGCCAGATCGCATCGTTTAGGCAAGCGGATAGGCTGTTTCAAATCCTTTAAAGAAATAAGATGCGCGGGAACCTTAAAAAGATCTTCTGTAATATAAGGCCCTTCAATTCCAAACACTTCTTTAACGGGGGTTTCATCTATCCAAACCTTTAGCCAGTTTCCGATGCCGCATCCGAAATCAACCACCGATTCAGGTTTAAACAAATCGTAAATGATCGGCACAACCTGTTGAGCAGAGCGGTAGGGCCCGTCTAAATGACTTTCAAAAAATTCTTTTTTATAGATATCAGCTTCTTTCATACTAAAGCCCCCTGATCATTTTATTTTCGGAAATAAGTTTATTATAAGTAGATGGAAAGTAGGCCGCCAGAAAAATCTTTAGTATAAAACGCAGTGGAGACGCTTTAAAACGTTTGGTATAGTATTTCGTGGTCCAGTCCCTTCCCATAAACTTTGAAAATTTCGTTTCAATATACATTTCCGCTTTATTGCGCGAAGCATAATTCCTTAAAAACGTTTTTGAAACAGAATTTTGCACGATGCGGTAATAAAACATGGGTTTTTGAAGATAATAAAACTCCACCCCGGCAAAAGCATAGCGCAGCCAAAGTTCCCAGTCTTCCAACCCAATCACCAGGTTCATATCATAGTTGCCGTATTTCTCCACCACAGTGCGCCTTACAATTGCCATAGCATCAATGTAGTTTCCATGCATGAGTCTTTGCAGATTAAACTCCCCTACTTCCCAAACACCCGATTTGCTTCCAAAATAATAAGCATCGCTATAAATCACCCCAACTTCCGGATGCGTTTCAAATATCTCTTTTGCATGCACCAAATAATCGCCTACAATTTTATTGTCGGCATCAAGCATTACCAAATACGCTCCGCGTGCATGCTCAATTCCGGTATTACGCGCACCTGTTAAGCCTTTATTTTCCTGGTGAATCACATTGTATCCTTCTTTCTCAAGCCCACTTAACACTTCCAAGGTTTCAGATGAAGTAGAGCCATCATTCACGATCAAAATTTCGTATAAACCTGCATCACATTCAGCAATGCTGCTTAATACATCTTTTAAATAATGTCCTTGGTTATAACAAGGAATGATAATGGAAAATAAAGGATGCATGAATGAAGATTAATTAATCTAGATAAGAGATAAAGTTAAACCAAAGCTTTTCATATGTTATAAAAGTTCCGTTGATACGGGTACATGTATTTTTAGGCGATTAAGATACCCCAGAAAACGCTCAATAGCTTTATGCTTGTCCTCGTTTAGCAAAAAATGAATATTACGGGTATAATAGGTTTGAAGATCGTAAAAAGGGTAAGGGTTCTCTGCTACAACTGCGTCAATCCCTGCGACCCCTTCCGCACAAGCCATTCGAAACCGCTCTACAAAACCCACAGGTAATACTTTATCGCTCACCCATGCCGCAAAAACAAAGGGCAGTCCGGTAAAATCTTTCCAAGCGCTTCCCAAATCATAAACAAAAGGAAAATTCTCCAGCTGCTCCAAGGCTCTATCGCCAATAATCAAACCAGCCGTTGTGCCTTTAATTTGTGTTGCAAAATCTTCTCGTGTATCCACCAACTCCGGTGTGATCTTCCAATATTGTGTGCAGAGCATTTTCAGTAAAGCAGCAGATGTGCGACTTTGGTAATCAAGCAAAATGGTTTGCACTTCTTCTAAAGGCACTTTACTGAAAAGCGCAACCGATGCTACTTCCCCATCGCATGCAATACCATAATCGCCTACAAAATGATATTCGGGCAACGTAGGCAATACCGCTACAGGCAACAATGCCATATCGATCTCTCCCGCCCTAAGCTTACGCGCTAGCGCTGCTGGATAATCAACAGACAGCTCAATCTCATCTTTCACCGCACTGCGCTCAATCCCATATAAAAAGGGCTTGGTATTCAAATAACTTACCGCACCGACGCTTATCTTCTTCAATTCAACTAAATTTGTGGACACAAAGATACTGGATCAACCGACCACAAACCAACCATTCTCATGGAACTCCAGCCACTCACCGCCCTTTCACCGATCGATGGACGATACCGCAGTCAGCTGCAACAGCTGGACCAATATTTTTCAGAGTATGCCCTCATCAAATACCGCGTGCATGTGGAGGTGGAGTATTTTATATTTCTAGCGGCACAAAAATGTTTTTCCCTCTCTCCAACCCATGCCAAAGCACTGCGTAAGATGGCGGCGGAATTTGGACCAGAAAAAGCAGCGGAAATTAAAAATCTGGAATCGGTAACCAACCACGATGTAAAAGCGGTTGAATACTTTTTAAAAAGAGAACTAGATGCACTGAAGCTCGCGCATCTGAAAGAATGGATTCATTTTGGACTAACCTCACAAGACATTAATAATACCGCTGTTCCTCTTGCATGGCAGCATGCACTGGAGCAAGAACTTTATCCAGCCTTGGCCAATCTGCGCATTCATTTGTACGGTATGGCAACGGCCTGGAAAGACATTCCCATGCTGGCACGCACACATGGTCAGCCTGCTTCACCTACACGGCTGGGAAAAGAAATCATGGTATTTGTAGAAAGACTGGATCAGCAGATCGCATTGCTTTCGCAAATCCCCATCACCGCAAAATTTGGCGGTGCGACGGGTAATTTCAATGCGCATCATGTTGCCTTTCCAAAGAAAGACTGGGTGAAGCTGGGCAATGAATTTGTATCAAAGCATTTGGGACTGCAGCGTCAGCAATTCACTACGCAAATTGAACATTACGATCACCTGGCTGCACAGATGGATGCCATCAAACGCATCAATACCATTCTGATTGATTTATGCAGAGATATTTGGACCTATGTGAGCATGGATTATTTCAAACAGAAAATTAAAAAAGGAGAAGTAGGATCTTCTGCCATGCCGCATAAAGTAAACCCCATTGACTTTGAAAATGCCGAAGGCAATCTCGGCATCGCCAATGCGTTGTGGGAGCATCTTTCTTCCAAATTACCAATATCCCGCCTGCAGCGCGATCTCACTGACTCTACCGTGCTGCGCAACCTGGGCGTACCCTTTGCCCACAGCATCCTGTCTTTGAAATCCATTGAAAAAGGACTTGGAAAGCTATTGCTCAATGAAGCCAAACTGAAGCAAGATCTGGAAGCCAACTGGGCTGTGGTGGCGGAAGCGATTCAAACCATCCTGCGCCGCGAACAATATCCTGAACCTTATGAGGCGCTTAAAGCACTTACCAGAGGTAATCATCAGCTCGACAAATCAACCATTCACAAGTTTATCGACGGACTTAAAGTAAGCGCACAAGTAAAAAAAGAATTGAAAGCCATTACACCTTTCAACTATACCGGCATTGTAGCGCGCTACCAAGGGTAAAGGTCTTCAAACAATTCAATCAGCGGTGCCTCACCTTGCCAGCGAACAGCAATGACATCGTATTGCACTTTTTTCCATTCAGGATGCTGTTCTAAAAATATTTCGGCAGCTTTCATGAGCTTGATAAGCTTTTTCCGGTCCACGGCCTCTTCGGGATAGCCAAAGCGTTCTGTTTTCCTAGCTTTCACCTCTATAAAATGCAATATTCCCTCCTTTAGCGCAATGATGTCAATTTCATAATAAGAATGCCGCCAGTTGCGGTGCAGCACCGCATAACCCCGCTCTGCAAGCCATGCTGCCGCTAGTGCTTCTCCCTCTTTGCCTGTTTGAAGGTGCTTTTTCATGCCCTATGAAGATAATCGCTGATCCATGAAATTCACAGAGGGTGAATAAGTGCTTTCGTAAATAGTTTGTCGGCATTGCTTTTTGGCTATTTTTGCAATGAAATTTTAAAAAGAATGAAGCAAAATAAAACCTTGATTTATACATGCTTAGCGCTGATTGTAGTAGGTGCACTCTATCGCCTGGTGCCTAACCGTCCGGAGAACTTCGCTCCCATGTGGGCCATGGCTTTGTTTGCAGGTGCTATTATCAAAGACCGCAAATATGCTTTTGCTCTACCGCTGCTTTCGATGTTCATTTCAGATGGACTCTATCAATTGCTTTATGTAAGCGGAGTAAGCATTACGCCCGGCTTTTACGGTGGACAGATCCTCAACTATCTGCTCTTTACCGGACTCACCGCGATTGGCTTTTTCATCAATGCAGCCAAACCAGTACAGGTGATTGCAGGTTCCATCGCTTCGCCCACCCTTTATTTCTTTGC
>CAZDGV010000027.1:0-22518 GCA_964505195.1 uncultured Chitinophagaceae bacterium | reverse complement strand
ATTGCGGAAAAGCCCTTACTGCTCACACAGCTTCCTGTTAATTTGAAAGTATGTGAAGGCGCACCGCTTACGATGAAGCCATCTGTGTATTCCTTGCTTCCCAATACATATCAGTGGTTTAGAAATGATCTGCCGCTTTTGGGTAAAACACAGGATTCGCTGCTGATAAATCGTTTCACCGGCGCTGATGTTGGAACCTACAGATTACGCATCGAAAACACCTGTGGTACCACTTTGTCGCCCGAAGGAAGCTTGCGTATGAAAAATATTCCTTCAAGCAGTTATGCTTTCACAACCGATACGGTTTGCTTTGCACAAAATAAAGTACTGGAAATTACTCCGATCAATAACAACGATGATACCTTGTGGATTTCATGGTATGCAAACAATCAGCTCATTGCTTCGGGGCCATCCAATATACTACGCGTGAACCAGTTTGGTGCATCACAGTCTGGATTGTACCGTGCGGTGATTGAAAATAGCTGCGGACAGTTGAATCTTCCCATTGCATCTTTAGTGTTAAACAGAATTCGTCCGGGCTTCCGTGTCGATACGGTCGATGCTTGCCTTGGCAAACTAAAAATCAATTTGCTTGATACCAGTCGCAGCTTCTTCCCCATCGTTCGCAATCACTGGGATATTGTGGAGGAAAAAGTCGTTCTTCCCAATATTCCCAACCCAAGCTATCAGTTCACCCGTGCAGGACGTTTTCAGGTGCGCCATGCTGTGGCAGATGCATTTGGTTGCGTTTCCGATACGGTGTTTGCATTCACCACCAATTACGAAAAACCTAAAGCTGATTTCTCTATTGCGGATACCTGCTTCACCATGATTTCTATTCCGCGCGACAGCTCTAAGTTTGGCATCGGTAGTTCGCGCTTGGTACGCTACCAGTGGAACTTTGGCGATACGGTGATGTTTAGGGCAAATTCCCCTGCTCCCGGATATATGTATAAGACGCCGGGTGAAAAGCAAGTACAATTGATTGTATGGAGCGATAGCAGCTGTGTTGCAGATACTATGGTTAAAAAATTCATGGTCATTGGCCGTCCGGAAGCATCCTTTACTACACAGGATAGCTGTTTGGGCTTCCCTGTATTATTTAATAACCGAAGCTTTACCACTTTTGTGCCAGATTCGACTGTACGGTTTTTGTGGAATTTTGATGATGGTACCACTTCAACCCTGAAGCATCCACAACATATTTTCAAAAACTATGGCGCACATCGCATTAAACTCACCGCTTTCAGTGCCATCTGTCCGTTCCTCAGCGATGATACATTGATAAACCTTTCCATTAAAGTACCGCGTGCCGATCTTACCTATCCGCGCATACAAGGTGTGAAAGGTGTACAAGGTCAGCTTACTGCAAAAGGCGACGGAAGATCCTATAGCTGGTTTCCCTTTACTGGACTCAGCAATACACGCATTGCTAATCCTACTTATAAGCTAAATGATAGCAAAGTGATGTACACCATTACCATTGTTGATTCTGCTGGTTGCGTTTACAAAGACCGCCAGGAAGTTTGGGCCTTTGATAAGCCGGATATTTATATTGCAACGGGCTTCTCACCCAATAATGATGGCATCAACGATACCTATGCGCCGGAGTATATTGAAATCAAGTATCTGGAATACTTCCGTATTGCTGATAAGAACAATCGTCAGATTTTCATCACGAACGATATGAAACAGCGATGGGATGGAACCTACAAGGGAACGCCGCTTCCTCCTGATCCGTATGTGGTAACTGTAGCTGGTATCGATATTTTCGGAAACCGTATTACTAAGCAAGGCATATTAGTACTAGTGAAATAAAACCGCTGAAGAAAGTTTAATGAATAAAAAAGAGGATCAAACCAATCGGTTTGATCCTCTTTGCTTTTAGTATTATTTACAAAAACCTTTGAAAGCAAGTGCTATTCATTTTCATGATCTGCAGCTTCGCCTTCTTCTCCAAATTTGATGAGATCATCTGATAATTGCTTGGTAGTGGTAACGCCCATTTTTTTGAGTTCGCTGATGCGGGTGATGATATTCCCCCTACCGGTTCCAAGCTGTTTAAAAGCATCTTGAAACGCATCTTTACTTTCGTCGAGTTTTTTTCCGATGGCCTCAAAATTTTTCATGAACCCATGAAACTTATCATAGAGATCGCCCGCTTTTCTTGCAATTTCAATGGCATTCTTACTTTGGATTTCTACTTTCCAGAGATCAGCAATGATTTTGAGCACGGCAAGCAAGTTGGTAGGGCTCACCATCACAATTCCCTTGTCGTAGGCGTATTTCCAAAGATTTCTATCGGCTTTCAGGGCCTCTAAAAATGCAGGTTCGATGGGCACAAAGAGCAATACATAATCCAGTGCTTTTGCATATTTCGGGTAATTTTTCCCGCTCAAGTTATCGATATGCGCATACATCGAACGGATATGATCTTCCAGTGCCTGCTTTTGTTCATCGGGGTCCTCAGCATTCACATAGCGCTCCCAGGCAATGAGTGAAACTTTTGAATCGGCAATCACCTTTCGCTCGTCGGGATAATAAATCATCGCATCGGGCTGTAGTGCGTTTCCATCCACATCTTTAATAATATTACCTGCTTTATCGCGGATAAACTCCTGCAGCACAAATTCATTTCCTTTGGTAAGTCCGCTGTTGCTAAGAATGGTTTCTAAAATCAGTTCTCCCCAGTTGCCCTGTTTTTTTACATTGGTTTTTAGGGCGTTGGTGAGGTTGTTGGCTTCTTGTCCCACCTTGGTGCTGGTTTCTACCAAACGCCTGATTTCACTTTCAAGTGTATGTCGCTCTTTGCTTTCAGCAATATATACTTCCTCTATTTTCTTTTTGAAATCGCCCAGCTGATCACGCAGCGGGGTTAATAGCTGCTGCATATTTTTCTCATTCGATTCTGCAAATACTTTTTCTTTTTGCGTGAGAATTTCGTTGGCCAGGTTTTTAAATTCCACCCGGTTCTGTTCCTGCATGTTGCGGATTTCGGCTTTCTGTATTTCCAGTGCTTGTTCTGCCTGCCTCAGTTTTGTTTCCAGCGATGCCAGGAATTTTTGACTATTGAGGTAATCTGTTTGCAGCTGCTTGTAAGCCGACTCCATTTCTTTCATTGTTGCTAGCTGGGTTTCAGCGCGCAGTGCTTTTTCTGATTGTGCGTCCAAAGCAGTTTTTAAAATTTGCTTTTCTGCAGTTGCCTGCTCCAGCTCCCGCTCTTTCTGTTCTGCCTTTTCGCGCAGCGGAAGAATCTCTTTCTGTTTCAGCATTTGTCCGAAGAAAAATCCTGCTACCAAACCAATCATGAGTAGTAAGACGGGTAAAACGAAGCTTGTCATCATATATATTGCATTTATTCGGCAAAAATCGGGCACAACAATGCACCCTATTTGAGGGGTGGGAAAGTTAATTCATTTTATCTGAGGGATATTGGCTGGATAGTAATCCCATTGATTTTCTAGAAGCTATTGGATAAGCTCGTAGAATTTGATAAAACAGCTTATAAATAAGTATAAATACTTATTTTATGTTGAGCTCATTACAAACGGCAAAAAAATCCCCTTGTTCTAAGCTACAAGGGGAGGAGGAGTTTTGGAGGTTACAGCAACGGCACCGGTTACAAATTTCACCTTCATGGATTGGCGAATCATCATTTCTGGTTAATTTTCCGGTAAGCAAATAGGTAAATACCTACTTTTAGCTGCTGAAAATCAGGTAAAAACCCATTCCAATGTCAAAAGCTGAAACACGTAAATGCTTTTACAAGTTATCCTTGCTCTTATGGTGCTTGCCTATCAACTATTTAAACCTTTCTGCACAGGATCCAGACTCGGTTGTAACCGTAAAAAATACTCAGTTTCTACGTTCTGCTTTGGAGAAGCCGGATTTGGAAACTTCCATTACGTCTAGCCAATTTTTTCTTTCTTCTTATTTCCGAAGTCCAATTCTAGCGCTGAAAGACCTGTGCATTATTAAGAATAAAAAGGGTGTTTTTCTCTGTGTCGTCGGAACCAGTCGTGTGTACCGGATGCATCACTATAATGATACCGCACTCGTTTTTCGCAGAAACGACAATTTCATTGAAAACATTAACTACAATATCAGTGCCTATTTTTTTACTTATGCAGGAAGTATTTACAATTATGCCGGTTATGGTTTTTGGAAAACAAACGGATTCCTGCGGAAATACAATGAACTGAGTCGCGAATGGGATATTGTTCCGCTTAGTAGGGAAGTACATAATTTATTTGATATTCATCATGCATGGATAAATATGCAATCTTCCAAGATGTACATTCTTTATGAGCATATGCTGAATGAGGGCATCAGCAATAAGGAACAAAATGTTCGTATTATCCCAAACTCGTATCTGCTTGATCTCAAAACAAATCATATATCAGAACTAGGGCAACTATCTCCAATATTGCTTGAAGCTATACAAAAGGCAAAGCGCTTGATACACACGCCAGAAGGAATCATCTTGCTTCAATCTCCTTTTGCATATTATCTCAAGCCAGCAGAAAACAGCTACTATTCTCTCAATGATAATTCTTTAATACAAGCCCTTGAACGCAGTGATAGGAATGGGATGTACTATTATGATGATGGCAAAGTGTACTTTACGGGCATCGACCATAATAAATTCGATTCTGTTTATGTCAATCGTGTGAGTTTGAAAAAAGAAGGGAAGATTTGGAACCGACCCACACAATGGTATATCATCCTGCCTGTTGCGAGTTTGTTATTTATTACAGGGATGGCTTTTGTCTATCGTAGAGTTAACAAGCGTAGCAAGAAAGTAAGCGTGCCGAACTCAAATGGCAACATAACCATGATTGCTGTTCCATTGCTCACTGAAACCGAAGCTTCGCTGTTGCAAATGCTGATTAACAAAACGCTTGAGGGAAGTTTTGCTTCATCGAATGATATCAACTATATCATTGGGTGTAAAGACAAGAATGTGGGGCTACAAAAAAAGATGCGCAGCGACATGATCAATGGTATAAACTCGAAGTTTAAAGCTTATTCCAAAAACGAATTACTGCTGATTGAATCACAGCGTACCGATGCAGACAAGCGCTATTTTCAGTACGCTATTCATCCTGAATGTTTGGATCAGGCTCAGCAATTTGTTGAAATGACCCGGTCGCTTGATAGCTGAGTTGGGAAGCGAAGTTGCTGTTATTGCAACGACGATGTAAGTCGTATTTAAAAATTTACATCCCGTATTCGCTCAAAAACTTGATGCGCATAATTTTTAGCTGCTCCCAGTTATAGTTTCCGTTTTCCAGTTCTTGTTGGGCTACGCGCAAATCGCTGGTGGTACAGCTTTTAAAATAATCAATGATTTCATCCTGCTCGTATTCATCCAGCCATTCATCAATGGCATAGTCGAGCCGCAACTTTGTACCACTTGCAGCGATGGTTTCCATTTCTTCTAGCATTTCGTCCATCCGCCAGCCTTTGTTTTTGGCAATGGTTTCAAGTGGAATGCGTTTGTCGATATTTTGTATGAGGTATACTTTATTTCCACTCTTATTTACCACACTTTTCATTACAAACTCTTCAGGCTTTTCAATGTCATTTTCAGCAACATAGGTTGCTATGAGTTCAACAAATGGCTTACCATAGCGAAGGGCTTTTCCTTTGCTTACACCCTGACATTTTTCTAACTCTTCCAGTGTGGTAGGATAAAGCGTTGCCATATCCTGTAAAGAGTTCTCCAAGAAAATTACAAAAGGCGGCAGTGCTTTCTTCTTTGCTTCCTTCAAACGCAGTTCTTTCAGCATTTCAAACAGCTGCTCATCGGCAGCTGCACCCTGATTTCCTGCATCATTCCCTTCATCATCATCTGCGTTGGCTTCTTCAAACAGGTTATTGAGTACAATTTTAAAGGATTTCGGTTTTTTGAGAAACGCCTCGCCTTCGGGAGTCATTTTCAACACACCATATTCCTCAATATCTTTTTTTAACATGCCATGCAGCAAAAGTTGGCGCACCAGCGAGTTCCATAAATGCGGCTGCTGTTCTTTCCCATTGCCAAATACGCTCAGCTCGTCATGGCGGTACATTTTAATTTGCGGAGTAAGAATACCCATGATCACTGAAATGGTGTATTCTGCAGTAAAGCGTTCATCAAGTGCTTTTACTGTTTTGAGTACTGTAACTGCTTCTTCCTTGGCTTCCGTTTTTTCTTTGGGGTGGCGACAGTTATCGCAATTGCCGCATTGTTCCTGATCATATACTTCTCCGAAATAATGCAGCAGAATATGTCTGCGACAAACAGAACTCTCGGCAAAGGCCACCGTTTCCTGAATCAGCTGTGCGCCGATTTCTCTTTCGCTCAGTGGCTTATCGCGCATAAGATGTTCCAGTTTGCTCACATCTTTGTGGGAGTAGTAGAGTAGGCATTTTCCTTCCATGCCATCCCTTCCTGCACGACCGGTTTCCTGATAGTAATTTTCAATGCTTTTGGGAATGTTGAAGTGAATGACGAAGCGGATATCGGGTTTGTCAATACCCATTCCAAAAGCAATGGTAGCAACAATTACCTGCACATCTTCGTTCAAAAACTGATCCTGCCTCTCTGCGCGCAGTTTGCTATCGAGCCCGGCATGATAGGCAACGGCTTTGATGTTATTGGCCATCAAAACTTCCGCAAGCTCTTCTGTGGTTTTTCGGTTGAGCGTATATATGATCCCACTCTTGCCTTTATTCTGCGAAATGAATTTTACAATGCTTTTGATCGTGTCTTCTTTTTTAATCTTTGGCAATATTTCATAATACAGATTGCTGCGATTAAAAGAAGAAATAAAGATTTTTGGTTGGCGCAATCCGAGATTTTTCAGAATATCACTCTGCACTTTGGGGGTAGCCGTTGCTGTAAGTGCAATTACGGGTACGTTGGGGCTTATCTCATCCATCATTTCGCGCAGACGGCGATATTCAGGTCTAAAATCATGGCCCCATTCCGAAATACAATGTGCTTCGTCTACCGCGAAAAAAGAGATATTCAGTTCATTGAAAAAATCCAGATTCTCTTGTTTCGTGAGTGTTTCGGGTGCTACATACAACATTTTGGTGCGACCACTCAGCAGATCTTCATGCACTTCGCGAATTTCTTTTTTGGAGAGGGTAGAGTTGAGAAAATGCGCCACATCGTCCTTGCTGCTGTAACTGCGCACCAGATCCACCTGGTTTTTCATCAGCGCAATGAGCGGACTCACTATAATCGCCACGCCCTCGCTTACCATCGCCGGCAGCTGATAGCATAAACTTTTGCCTCCGCCGGTGGGCATAATTACGAAGGTATCCTGTCCGGAAAGCAAGCTTTGAATCACCGCTTCCTGTGTTCCTTTGAATTGATCAAAACCGAAATGCTGCTGCAATGCCTTTTTAAGACTGGCAGCACTATGATTTTGTGGAGAAATTTTGCCGGGAGAATTTTTGGAGCCTGTACTGCTGGATTTCTTTGTAGGGGCTTTTTTTTGTTTAACGCTAGTCATCGCTGTTTCCTTCACACTTAAATTTAAAAATGTTGGTTTTCAACAGATTAGCAGATGTGAACGATCTCCATCTATTTTTTTGTTGAACCAGACCCCGTAGAGGGATTAACGAAGATACGAAATCTGACCAAGGAAAAACGGGTTTAAAATCGTCTTTGGCAACGATTTTGCAATGCTTTAAGACTCGGTGTAACGGCAACTCATCAGCGGCTATAGCATAAACGCATAATTTGATTTAGGTTTGCTGCGCCAATGAATGATACTGAACTAATAAAGCTCCTTGATGCTGCCCGACGCACCATTGCCATTGAAGCAGCGGCTGTGCAGGGCTTATCGGATTTGCTGGATGCGCAGTTTGTACGTGCTGTTGAAACCATCCTTGCTGCCAAAGGCCGTTTGGTGGTGAGTGGAATTGGTAAAAGCGCCATCATTGCACAAAAATTGGTGGCTACGTTCAACTCTACCGGTACCCCTGCAGTTTTTTTACATGCTGCCGATGCCATTCACGGTGATATTGGCATGGTACTTCCCAATGATGCGGCCCTCATTATCAGCAACAGCGGTGAAAGTGCGGAAATCAAACTACTCGTGCCGCTGATCCGGAATTTTGGGAATCCACTCATTGCGATGACCGGCAATCTGCAATCTTTTCTTGCGCATAATGTCGACATCGTGCTCAACACTTCGGTGCAGCAGGAAGCTTGTCCCAACAATCTGGCGCCTACATCCAGTACAACGGCACAGTTGGTGATGGGCGATGCGCTGGCGATTGCTTTGATGGAGCAACGCGGTTTCAGTGATCAAGATTTTGCACGTGTTCATCCCGGTGGTATGCTGGGTAAACGACTCAACCTGCGTGTGCGGGATCTTGCTGTTCAAAATGAAAAACCCGCGGTGCATGTCGATGCATTATTGAAAGATGTAATCCTGGAAATTTCCCGAAAGCGTCTTGGAAGTACGGCTGTTTTAGACGATCAAAAAATATTAAAGGGTGTAATCACAGATGGAGATTTGCGGCGTATGCTTGAAAAAGGAGTATCCCTGCATGAGGTAACGGCAAAAGAAATCATGACGCCTTCACCCAAAACCATTGCACCGGACGCACTTGCAGTAGAGGCGTTGGAACAGATGCGCCGCTTCAACATCACGCAATTATTGGTGGTAGCGCAAAATCAATACCAAGGTATCATCCACCTTCACGATCTCATCAGAGAAGGAATGATCTGATGAGATAAACATCAACTTAGGCTTGCCTTAATATTCAATATATGAAGAACAACAAACACTATGTAGCCATCATGGCCGGCGGAATCGGAAGCCGCTTCTGGCCTAAAAGTCGCACCGCATTTCCCAAACAATTTCTGGATATTTTACATACCGGCCGAACGCTTATACAAAGCACGTTCGATCGATATGCTTCATTCATTGCTCCGGAAAATATTTTTGTGGTTACATCAGTTGAATATATCGACATCGTTCGACAGCAGCTGCCCGAGTTGCTGCCTGAAAATATTCTTGCCGAACCCTCCCGAAAAAATACAGCTCCCTGTGTAGCATATATTTCTTACAAACTACAGAAAAAAGATCCGGAGAGTTTGCTCATCTGTGCGCCTGCCGATCACCTTATTCTCGATGGCCCTGCTTTTACCAAAGTGTGTTTGGAAGCATATGAGTTTGTTGATCATATCGCAGCACTGGTAACGCTTGGCATTAAGCCTACTTATCCCAACACGGGGTATGGATATATACAGCATGAAGTACTTCCTGCGGCCGACAATGTTTTCAAAGTGCGCACCTTTACTGAAAAGCCCAATCTGGAAATTGCAAAGACTTTTCTCGCCAGCGGAGATTTTCTTTGGAACGCGGGTATTTTCATGTGGAAAGTAAAAAACATCGTGAAAGCTTTTGAGCATTTTTTACCAGAGATGCATGAAGTATTTATGGCCGGCTGGGATGCATTTAATACCGAAGCGGAGCAAAAAGCCATTGAAAATATTTATCCGCAGTGTACCAATATTTCCATTGATTTTGGCATCATGGAAAAGGCAGATAATGTATATGTAATTCCTTCTTCATTTGGCTGGAGTGATCTCGGAACCTGGAACAGCGCCTGGGAAAATATGGAGAAAGACTATTTAGGCAATGCAGTAGCAGGTAAAAATGTGGTGATTATGGATGCTACCAAATCGGTGGTACATGCCGATGATAAAAAGCTGGTAGTGCTACAAGGGCTTGATGATTTTATTGTAGTAGATACAAACGATGTGCTGCTCATTTGCAAGCGAGAAAAAGAACAGGAGATCAAAGAATATGTAGCGGAAGTGAAGCGCAATAAGGGTGATAAGTTTCTGTAAACACCTATTGCGCCAAGATCTCTATCCGGAAAAATAGTTATGCCTTTGAGGGCGATACCGCGGGACGGTTCACTAAAAAGACCCCTGTGAATATGAGCGCTGCAGCAATTAGCTTATAAATATTTAATGTTTCTCCAAAGAAAAGCATCGAAATCACCGATGCAAATACGGGTTGTAAATAAATATATGAACCCGCAGCTGATGCACTCAGGTGTTGCAATCCATATACCGTAAACAGGTAGGCAACAAATGTGCCGCCAATTACCACCATTGCTAAGCTAATGAGCTGTTTGGTTTCAAACGCTTGCCAATCGGTTGCTAAAAAGCTATTCAAAGTAAAAGGAAGGATCAGTACAATACCAATGGTAAATACCCATCGTATCACATGAATGGGTTTGTATTTGAACATCAGCGGTTTTACTGTTACGTAATAAAATGCATACGAAACGGCGTTGAGTATAATCATGATGTCGCCTATCAGGATATTTTTCCCCTCGGCGCCGGAAGCGCGACCTGAAATTAAAATCGCTGCACCGCCAATTCCGAGCGTTAAGCCCATCAGTTTCGGCAGATTCATTTTTTCTGTTTTGAATGCTACAGAAATCAGCAAAATAAAAACGGGTGTAACCAGCATCAGCAATGCTGCATGTATAGGTGTTGTTAAGGTAAGGCCTTTAATAAATAATAGCTGATTAATTGCAACACCTGTTATGCTGCAAACAATAAAACGAGGTACATCTTGCAATGCAATGCCGGCATTTTTAGGTTTCATCAGCCAAAAAAGCCAGAACAGTCCCACCGTTATGATTACCCGAACGAGGTTTAATCCAAAAGCACCGATATATGCAGGCGAGATCATTTTCACCAGCGTGAAATTGATGCCAAACATGAGATTGGCAATCAGTACTGCACCATGCGCCCATTGTGTTTGTTGTTTCGTCACTTCGTTTTAATAAGCACAAAGGTATTTTAATTGCAACTCATTCAATTGCCATTTTCTCAAGTAGTGTTGTAATAGCTGCTTCATGTTCATGAAACATTGCATCCTTAAATGGGAATTGATATGAAAATGCGGATGCCTTTTTAATTGCTTTTGAAAGCGATACTTCATTTTGTGTGATATAGGGAAAGCAATGCAAGACTTCCATTCTTTCTGCCAGGTATTCCTGTTCGGTTTGTCCGGGAGTAGGTATCAGCACTGCTTTAACCTGCAGGCGCAATAAGTCCATCAGCGAAGTATATCCGCTTCTGCAAATGACCAGCTTGGCGCGCATCAGCAAATGGTAGAGCGTTTCGGGATCGGCAAGAGAAATCACGCTTACGTTATCTCCCAAGTTTGGAATCTTGCTATTTTCTTTTCCCTGTACTAAAACAATTTTCCCCTGAAATGCTGCGGTCTCTTTTAGTAAATTTTCTTCCAGTATGCTTCGTTGCGGCTCGGGTCCGGACAGCACAATGAGTAAATCAATATCCTGGCGGGTAGATGTGCCATGTTTAAAACGAGATATTGGCCCGATGTATTTTACTTTGTGCGGATAATGCGGTGGGTGGGAGAGCATGCCGGCCATGGAAGCTGTTCCTTCAATATCAGGCACCCAAATATGATCAAATTTGCGCATGATGCGCAAATGCAAGCTCCGCAGAAGCCGATCCATCCACGCACCCATGCCTGAAAGAATTTGCAGCTGGTGGGTGATGTAAACCGTCGTTGTTTTTTTTGTCCATAATCCTGGTCGGTTATCCGAAACAACCAGGTCGAACTGTTCTTTTTCAAGCATTGCGGCAAGCCAGCGTTTTTCATACCGCATTACTGCCAACAAGCGCGGAAGCTGGAGGAGCAATGCAAAAGGCAGCAGCCCCGCATTGCGACTATAGCGCACCCGGTACCCTTTCAAATCCAGCAAACGAAGATGCGGAAAGGCCTGCCGCAGCAATGCTGCAGCGGTACCATCCGCCGCCATTACCACTTCACAGCCTTGTTCCCGGAACGCCGTTATCAGCGGAATACAGCGAGTGGCATGCCCAAGCCCCCAGTCGAGCGGGGCTACCAGTACTTTACGGGGAGTATGTTTCTGAGCATTCAACTGCAATAATTCGGTCGAAAAATAGTTATTTTACAAATCCATTTTTATGAACAACCGAAGATATTCCTTGTTTTTGATACTGACCCTGGTATGCGCAATGTGCTTTTTTTCATGCAGTGCCATTAAAAACAGCAACTGCGGCTGTCCGGGAAAGAAAAATATGGTAGGGTATTAAATTCATGGCCATGCACCATCCAAATCGCGATTTGCTTATACTTATCAACGATGATTTGCGCAGCAAAGCTTCCATTGAAATGGAAGTAACTTGGTTGCATGAAATGCTCTATCGTTTGGAATCGCTGGAAACCTTTTGTAAGGCGCATGAACTGATCGATTTAAACCGATATAAGGTGTTTACCAGTCCGCATAAAGTGCAAAACAGTCTGCTGCGCCGCGATTTTATTCCTTTCGAATTTATTTGCAACAAGAACTAAGCCTTCTTTACTGAGAACCTATTTCTTACAATCCTCTTTTTCTTGCACTGATATTTGAAAGTAGGGAAGACAGTATTACTATGCTGATGGAACTTGCCGGCATCAGGATCGCTGCAATAAGCGGCGACAGCAATGCCTGTGTGGCAAAGTAAAGCCCGACCATATTATATAATATAGATAGTATGAATATGGCAATGATATTGCGTTGCCCGGCTTTTGCAAAATCAATTAGCTGATGAAGCTTGCTCACATAGCCCCCGTCTAAAATACCATCGCTGGCCGGTGAAAACTGACTGGTTTGATCACTTACGGCAATGCCCACATCGCTTTGTCGCAGTGCGCCTGCATCGTTGAGTCCATCGCCCAGCATCATTACTTTTTTTCCTTGTTCTTGCAAGGAGGCAATGTAGTTGAGTTTGTCTTGCGGATTTTGTCTGAAGAATAACGGCGTTTTTTCACCAAATAGTTTTTGTAGGTTATTGCGTTCGAAATCATTATCTCCGCTCAGCACATGCAGTTCGTAATTTTTTGAACCGAGTGTGGCTCCCATCTCCGCGATTCCATCGCGATAGGCATTGCCCATGGAGAATTTTCCTTTTAGGATGTTGTTGAACGTTACATAAACATGCGTGCCGGTATCATGCGATTGAAACTGCGGATGCGTTTTTCCTACAAATGCGCCGGAGCCAATTCTGATTTTTGTACCATTAAAGGCGGCCTCCATACCCTTGCCGCTGAATTCCTGAAATGTTTCGGGATAGAGGGTACTCTGTTCGCCATTTGATTGCAATAGACCAGCGATTTGTCGGCTTAAAGGATGTGAAGATTGTCGGGCTGTTGCGTTGATCATGTTGCTTTCCAAAGCACTTAGTGGGTCACCTTCGTATTGAATATTCGTTTGCTCACTATGGGTAAGGGTTCCGGTTTTATCCAGCACAATGGTATTGATCTTTCGAATGCTTTCTATGACCGCTGCATTTTTCAGGTAAAAATGATTGCGACCAAAAATGCGCTGCATACTTCCAAAGCTGAAGGTAACGGTGAGTAGCAGTGAACAGGGGCAGGCTACAATTAGTATGGATGTTACTGCGGGTAATATTTTCGATGCATCATTCCACCACCAATAGGCCGCAGCCAGTAGAGCGATGGTAAAAAGTACTACGGTGAAATAGCGACTCCAGGGGTGAATGAATGATTGTTCTTTGTGCTTTTGATGCTGAAATATGTCATTATTCCAAAGCTGGGTAATATAGCTCTGTGATACCGGTGCTACCACTTCCAGTTCTATTGCAGCTCCTTTTTGTTTTCCGCCGGCGTATATAAGCGCTCCTGTTTGTTTATGAACTGGTTTGTTTTCGCCACTTACAAAACTATAGTCGATTGATGCATTACCGCCCAATAATACCGCATCGGCAGGAATCATTTCTTCGTTGCGCACTAATATGCGATCTCCTTTTTGTAGCAGGTTTACCGGAATGCTTTCTTCTTTTCTCTCTTGCATTCTTGTTACGCCCAGCGGAAAGTATGCTTTATAGTCGCGATCGAATGAAAAAGCATCATAGGTTTTGTCCTGAAACCACCTGCCCACCAGCATAAAAAATACAATGCCGCTCATTGAATCAAGATAGCCTGGACCGGTAGCGGTGATGATTTCATACACACTGCGGGAAAAGGTAACCAAGATTGCCAGCGCAATAGGCGCATCGATATTCAGCCATCGTTGTTGTAAACCCTTCCAAGCCGAAACAAAAAATTCAGAGGCGCTGTAAAATAGTACCGGCAGGGAGAGTGCTAAATTCAAATAGCTGAAAACAGATTGCAAATGTTTTTCCCCGAGAGAGCCGCCTGCAAAATATTCGGGGAAGCTCATCATCATAATATTGCTAAAAGCAAAACCGGCTACACCGATACGAAATACTTTGGCACGGTTGATTTTTTTCTGCTTTTTAGGCGCGGCATTTTCTAAGCTAATGGTAGGCTCATATCCTACAAATGCAAGCAGTTCAACTGTTTTTCTTAGGCTTGTCTTTTCCAGGTCATATACAATGAAAATTTCCTTGGTTTGAAAATTCGTTTTTGATTGTAGGATACCCGGCTCAATACGATGTAAATTTTCCAGCAGCCAAATACAGCTTGCGCAGTGCATTTGCGGAAGATGGAACTGCACATGTGCCTGCTGCATATCGCTGAAGCGGAGTAATTTTTGTTGTGTTGCTTCGTGATCGAGATAGGCAAAGCGATCGCTGCGAAAACGCCCTTTTGCCTTGACGCCCGGTGTGCTTGAAAGATCGTAATAATTGCAGAGATCCTTTTCGTTGAGCAGCTGATAAACAAATTTGCAGCCCTCGCAGCAAAATGAATGATCATTTAGTACAATGGTATCATCACAGTTTTCGCCGCAATGGTAGCAGGTTGTTTTTTCTTTTGTTGGGACGGATACGGCAATCATACAATCAAATCATCGTAAGCAGATAGTGATGAAAGCTCTGTTTGAAGTCGATAAACATTTTTTCAAATTTCAGTACCAAATCGCGCAGCTCTTCCTGCATGTAGAGTGTTTCAAGAGAGCGATATTGCTCCTCTTTCTTTTCGCACTCCTGATCGAGTTTGCATTGTAATGCATCAATGCGCGCTGTAAGTCGCAAAATATCTGCTTCCTGTTCTTCTAGTTTGCGTTGCAGGTGTCTTGCATTGTTGAGGTATTGTTCGCCCGGATTGTCTTTTACAATTTCAGAAAGCACACGACTCATGCCGGGAATTTGGCTGCGCTGTAGTTCGAGGGTGCTTTTCCAGGAATTATTTTCCTCACGGTAAAGATCCAGTAATTGACGGTTCATTTCCTCCTCCTTGCTGTTTCAGCAAAAATGAGGAATGCCCTTGCTTTTTTTGATGAGTCCCATCAAACTGGCGGGTGATAAAAATCATGTCTAATTAGTGCCATGCACTTTTTTCGAAAAGCCAGCCAAAAGGCCTAGGCCTTTCTTTTTGTAGCTGAAAGCGCTGGATGCTTTGTTCCTCCAGAATTTTCACGGCTTCTTCCACGGAATCGGTAATGATAAAAAGACTTTCATCTTCGGGCGAGATGGTTCCTCTTGCCTTCATGAGCTGTATATGCTGCGTCATTTCGTTATGGAAATCTTTACAGAAAACGATGACTGGAAAGTTGCGTATTTTCTTGGTTTGTATTAACGTGATGGCTTCAAAAAGCTCATCGAGTGTGCCAAAGCCTCCGGGCATGCAGATAAACGCGTATGAATATTTGATGAGCAAGGTTTTGCGCACAAAAAAGTAGCGGATGTTCACCCACTTGTCTAGCCAAGGATTGGGATGCTGTTCGTGCGGCAATACAATATTGCAACCTACCGATCTTCCTCCAACGTCTTTTGCTCCGCGATTGGCTGCTTCCATCAGTCCCGGTCCGCCGCCGGTTAATACCGTAAATCCAAGCTTTGCCACTGCTGCACCAAGGCGCCGCGTAAGCTCATAGTAGGGATGACTTTCTCCATAGCGCGCTGATCCAAAAATAGTGATGCAGGGACCAACAAATGCCAAGCTACGATAGCCCCGAATAAACTCAATCAACACTTTAATCGAAAACCAAAGTTCCCGTAACCTGCTTTGAGGTCCGGATAGAAACTGAATCTCGGCATGCGGTGATGATGTTGCTACTTTTCTTTTTTGAATTTTTTCTTCCGCCATTGAGTAGGTTTAGTCAATAAAGATAGTGTCACTGATCATACGTATAATGCACTGCGCTCATGTAAGATCAACTTTAACAAATTCAAATGCTTTCAAAATGCTTTTGAAGCAGATGAGCATGCATGAAGCATGCAATTAGATGGCTTTGGTTGTCCTTATTGGAAAGACTGTGAATTAAAAGGCGGGTGAAACATTTCGCCAGCAGCTCTTTTTCCCTGCTCGTTGAGTTCTTTGAGGGTTGCCTCATCTGTAACAATGGTTTCAATCCATCCGGCATGGGTGAAATGATAAATCTGAACAGGTAACTTGTAATCGTTCTGCAGCATCTGTTCTACTGCTTTTATGGTATGCCATTCCTGAATTTCTACTGCACCGTTACGGTGCGAAGCCCTTACGGCGATCAACTGCATGTAGTTATTGAGTTTGTTTTTTTCTGCAGATGCTTCACCTGATCCATGTGGTTTGCTGAAAAATTCCAGTCGCAGATACGGAAAAGCGAGATTGAAATCGTCCTGTAATTCCTTTAGGGTTCTGTTATCATGGATATAGAGCAGCATAGAAAGGCCTTAACATGTTGTTTTTGTAATGTAGAAAAAGAGATTGATGACCTGTTAATGCATAATGTAATTAAGTGTGTGAAATAAACAGTGGGATGGATGTGGTTTGTATGATTTCATCCGCAAAGCTTTTTTTGAAAAGACTGCTAAACAAGCTTCTTCCGTATGCACCCATAACTAGCATGGTCTTTTTTTCGTTGTTCAGTAATTCAGGGAAAACGGATTTGTCTTCCATTTGTAACTGTTCCAGTGTAAGATCGTTGAAGTGGCGCGCCACTAATTCGCTCACTGCATCTTTTTCGGTGATACTGCCATCTCCGGGTGCTGCCAGTTGCATGAGTGTAACGGGTAGTTGCTTCATTTCGGGAAGCAAATAGGCAAACTGTTTAATGGCAAATGCAGAGGATGCTTCTCCGTCGTACATCAACAGAATTTCTTCGGGAGTGGTAAATGCATCGGGAACAATGATAACCGGACATTCCGTTTTTTTCAGCAACTCCTGCATGTATTCATTGGGTTGCAGTTTGCTCACATTTGAAAAGAAAGAATCACGGCTTATTAAAATCATATCTGCAAACCGACTTTCCCTAATCAATGAAGCAATAGGCAACTGCTCTGCATTGTTATGTATTCTGAAATCCATGCCTTCTGCAATGCAATGCTCCTCAAAGCGCTTGATATTTTCATTCACTTTTTCTGCATAAGCCCCATCGATCATTTCGGGCATAAGCGGAACGGTTTCCAGTCCTGTATATGCTACAACTTTCGAAACATCTACGGGGCTGAGAAATACCCCGGTTGCCAGTATCGGCTCCTGTTGATTGAGCCATGCGGAAAATTCAAAAGCGCCTTTGGGAAAATGATCACCATCTAATGCCAGAATAACTTTTTTCATATCTGTTTTTTTTAAGGTTGCATCTGCAAGCTAAAGGAACATCGTTCCAACAGAAATGATCATCGGTAGCTGAAAATGTGATAAGCATCAGCCATCACTCCCCAGTATACCTTTTAATACCGTTTTAAGGAGAAGACTGTGATTTAACTAAAATGATGCAGCTATTTACTGCTTCTGTAGCCATTCCATTTTTGGAATCATGGCTGGCGTACGAAAATAATGCAGCCGAAGCAAGTCGCACCAGCCGTTCGGATTGCGGTTGAACGATTTGGAGCTGAAGAAAATCATCCCCTGCATGTTTGGTGTTTTACGCAGTAATTCAATTTGTCGGGGTAATTGTGTACTGTCTTTCCACGCTTCATTGCTTCCTCCGCGGTAAATACCCAGGCCAATATAACAATGTTTACCGTATGTGTTTTTACTCCACCAGTCGATCAGGGTTTCATAAGCTGCCGCCGAGTGGCCAAACTCCCAGTAGAGCTGCGGCGCAACATAGTCGATCCATCCCTGCTGTAGCCAAAGAAGAATGTCAGCATACAGATCGTCGTAATTGGTTTGTCCGGCTTTGGTTTCACTTCCTCTGGGATCGGCACTGGCATTGCGCCAAACGCCAAAGGGACTGATGCCAAATTGCACACCGGGTTTGGTTTTGCGTATTGTTTGATACAGTTTGTAAATGATGGAATCCACATTGCTGCGTCGCCAATCATCCCGTTTCATGTTGTTTCCATATTTTAAAAACGAACTACTGTCGGGAAAATCTTTTCCTGGTACGCGATAAGGGTAGAAATAATCATCAAAATGAATGGCATCGACTTTGTACCTACTTACCACATCACGGATAACTTCTACCACAAAATCCTGCGCTTCTTTATTGCCGGGGTCAAAATATTTTTTATCGCCGTAGGTTACAAACCATTCCGGATGTAAGCGCGTAATATGTGCCGGCCCAATTGAAGCGCTGCCAATTTTAAAGTCGGCGCGGTAGGGGTTGCACCATGCATGAAACTCCATCCCACGTTTGTGACATTCGCTGATCATAAATTCCAGCGGGTCGTAGTAGGGCATGGGCGGGCGACCTTGTTTTCCGGTGAGCCACTCGCTCCAGGGTTCGTAAGGGGAAGGATAGAAGGCATCTGTAGCAGGACGAATTTGCATCACCACTGCATTCATGCCATTACGCTGATGCATATCGAGGATGCGGATGAACTCCGCTTTTTGCGAATCGACAGGCATGCCTTTTCGGGAAGGCCAGTCGATATTGTCCACCGTTGCAATCCATACACCGCGAAATTCAGATGGAGGTTGTGCCAACGTGAAACAGCTGTACAATAAGAAAGACAGCAGTAAATATATTTTCATAATTTATTTTTCAGTGCTGCGCATTTTATCGAGCAGGCGATTGAGTGTTTTGGCTTCTGTATCAGTAAGTCCGGAAAGAATCGAATCGATAGGGTCATTCAGCTGATCTAATCTTTTCAGGAGTGCTTTTCCTTTAGTGCTGATGGTAATATCCACCTTACGCTGATCGGTTTTGCTTACATGCTTCTGTACCAGTTCTTTCAACACCATGCGGTCAACCAGTCTGCTGGTATCGCTCATCCTGTCGAGCATTCTTTCTCTGATTTGCTGAGTTGACATAGGGCAATCGCTGCCGCGCAGAATACGCAGAATATTGTATTGCTGTAGGGTGATGTTTTCTTTTTCAATAAAATCACGCAGTTTTTCATAAAGCCAGTGATGAGTGAAAATAAGGTTCACCATCGCTTTATGATGTTCATTGCGAAAATCGCGTAACTGGTGTATGTCTTTTGCCAGACTCAATACAATCGGTTTGTTTCAAAAGTACTGAAACCTTCATATTGATGCTTGTAGAGATATTGCTTTATGCCATTGGATGTTTTGCATGGGCAGGATGCTCGGCAAATTCATTTACATAAATTTTTACTAGAATGATGAGATAGCTTACCAGCAGCGGTCCGAAGATGAAACCCCAGAATCCAAAAAGGTTGAGTCCAGCAATTACACCCAGCAGGGTAATGACAGGATGAATATTCCCCATTTTGCGCATAAAGGTTAAGCGGGCTACGGTATCCATATTGCCCATTACAAGTAAACTATAGAGCATGAGTCCGCCGGCTTGCCAGTTTTGTCCAAGTGAGTAGAGGTAGATTGTTACCGGCACCCAAATGATCATGGTGCCTATAATGGGAAAGAAGGCGAAGAGTCCGGTCATGAAGCCCCATAGCAGATAATCTTTCACGCCAAAAATTAAATATCCGATCAGTGCAAAAAAGCCCTGTACCATTGAAATTACAGGAATGCCAATGGCATTGGCGCGTACCATGCTCTTGGTTTCGTGTTCAAGCGTGCGAATGTTTTCTTCTTTCAGCGGGATATTTCGATGAATGGTTTTCGATAACTCATCTCCCGAAATGAGCAGATAATAGTAGAGAAAAAACATCATCGCCAGGTTGCCCAGAATGGTAGCAGTTGAGTTGAGGAATGCAGGGATAAAATTTCCCAGTTTTTCCTGCATGGCGAGGATGCTTTTTTCGTTGAAAACCTCGATGCCGGTCATTTCTTTCACGCGTGCAGCAAGGGTTTGTAGTCCGATTACCGCCTCCTGTGAGTTGTGAAAGACAAGATTAATTTTCGGTGAGAGTATTTGTACTATTACCAAAACAGGCACAACAATGAGCAATAGCATGGCAAGCATGAAAAGCAATGCCGTAGCGCCTTTGCGCCACTTTCTTTTTTGGAGCAGATCCCGATACGAATCGTGTGTTAAAATGTAAAGGGTAATGGCACCCAGAAAGCCTGGAAGAAATACATAGAGCTCTGCAATCAACAAGATGGCCAGTGCCATGATCAGGAGCATCAGCAGTATTTGTCGGAGACGGTTGTTGAAGGTTTGCATATAGAAATATGCATACAAATTATGAAAAATAATGGTCTTCTTGTTGGTGGTTAGTATTTAAAAGGTAACTACAACGCAAGTATGGTTAATAAATAATGATTTATTCCCTGTAGCGTTGTTTTAAAAAGTCGGTTTCATGACTTCCAAACACTGAGGCCTTCGCTACAGTTGGCACATATATCGATGTTTTTTCTTCCTTTTAGCAATGCACTTCGGAATGCTTTGTAATGTTTGCTTTGCCAAATTTCCTTGAAAGTGGCCGTTTGCAAATTCCCCAGCTGATGCCCGGCATCTTTATCGAAGCAGCAGGGAAGCACGATGCCGTTCCATGTAATCACATTGGCATGCCAGAGTTTCCAGCAGTGGTTGTACATTTTATTTTTGGGGGTATAACTGCCAACGGCATTTTTTTGGTAGCGACTATATTGCTCATTCAAGGGGATGAGTTGGTGCGGGTCGTTTTGATAGTCATTGATCTGGGCGGTTTTATACCAAATAGCATCTACGCCTATTTGTTTTGCGAGCGCTTTCACTTCAGCTATTTGATGTTCATTAGGTCGTAGCACCAAAAATTGAAACACGACAAATGGTGTTTTGCTTTTAAGGATACGTTTCCATTTTACAATATTCCGTGCACCGTTGAGTGCTTTTTCCAATGAGCCGCCCACGCGATATTGTTCATATACTTCCTGTGTAGTGCCGTCGATGGAAATGATGAGCCTGTCGAGCCCACTTTCTACAGTTGCTTTTGCATTTTCTTCGGTGAGATAATGCGCATTGGTAGAAGTGGCGGTATAAATATTTTTTTGTGATGCGTAACGCACCATGGCTAAAAAATCCGGATGCAGATAAGGTTCACCTTGAAAATAAAAAGTCAGGTAGAGTAATTCGCGATGTATTTCATCAATGGTTTTTTCAAAAAAGCTTTTTTCCAGCATGCCCGTGGGGCGGGTAAAAGACCGAAGTCCACTCGGGCATTCCGGGCAGCGCAAATTGCAGTGGGTGGTTGGCTCAAAGGCAACTGAAATGGGTAAGCCCCATTGAATAGGACGGTTCATCAGTCGGCTTAGCCGATAACTGCCCCATACTTTCAGCGCATTGATGATGCGGCCTGCAGTACACTTTGAAATCAGGTTGAGTAGATCTGAGATGTTTGATTGAAGCATTAAGTTGGAGCAGTCATTGAAACTAATAATGCCACTTTAAAGCAGTAAATAAAGCAATTTGTTTTTTTAGTCTTTATGCAAAAATTTGTATCGACACTATAAGGTTTTGTTTATACAAGTAGATATGTGTCATCCGTTTGTCATGTTAGAATAGCTAGAAGTTTTATGGATGATTGTTTTCGAACTCTTGCTCGATAAAGTTTTCTTAAATAGATTTCTAAACCTAAAGTCATTAAACTGAATGCCATACATGGTGTTTAATTTCGAAAAATATTTGTTTGTATTAAGCGTTCCATCAATTATTTAAATGACTAGTTATGAGCAGAAAAAAATCGTATTTCATTTTGATAGTGGGTCTCTTTTTTTCAAGTACTATTCTTTATGGCCAAGAACAAAAGCAATCAAAAACATTGATTGGTAATAATTCCTCTCTTAAGGCAAAAGACATCGGAATTTTTGCTGCACCCATGCTAGGTGTTACAAGCATGGACGGTGTTACAGCACCTTTGATGCATGTTCGGGGGGGTGTCAACGTTAAAGATAAGTTTTCGTTGGGGTTATATGCTAGCAGCCTATTAAACGATATCGTTCCTCAAAGCGAGGTGCTTGCCGACAAGTATATGGATTACTGGACGGTCGGTGCATTTGCAGAATATACTTTGTTGTCGAAGGAGTTGGTGCATATTACCCTTCCAGTATTTTTCGGTTATGGGGAGGTAGAAATGGATCCTTTCAATAGTATTCCGATGGGTGATTTAGGCGAGGCAAATTTTTTTCAAATAGAGCCCTCTGTTTTACTGGAGGTTAATCTTCACAAGTATGTTCGGTTGAATGCCGGTGCCGGATATCGGTTTGTGAGCAACATGAATTACAGGAATATGAATCAGAACAATATTTCAGG
>CAZDGV010000026.1:0-22616 GCA_964505195.1 uncultured Chitinophagaceae bacterium | reverse complement strand
ATCCTAGCCATGATGATACTTCTCATTGCGAATGATAGTACAGGCGCGATACAATTGTTCTGCAAGAATAAGTCGCACCAGCTGATGCGGAAAAACCAGTTTGGAGAGGCTCCATTGCAATTGTGCTCTTTGTAAAACGGTCTCATCTATGCCGTATGCGCCACCAATTAAAAAAATAATTTTCTTCGTGCTTTGATTGCTGCGCTGCTGCAGAAAAGCAGCCAGCTCTTCACTCGTTTTTTGTTTTCCGTATTCATGCAGCGCAACTAGATAGTCGTCTTTCTGTAAAAAACTCAGCACCGTTTCGCCTTCCTTTTTTTTGAGATCGGCTTCGCTCAACATGCCTGCATTTTTGGGCGTGGGAATGATTTTCCATTCGGCGGTGTAATAATGATTTATCCGTTTGGTAAATTCATTAATACCAGCTTTTACATAGGGCTCATGTGCTTTGCCCACCGACCAAAGTTCAATTTTCATACATCGTTATTTCCGGTAAATGCAAAGGTCGTGGATTTATACGTCTTAGGTTCTTTAATCAGTCACTAGGGTGCCGGATCGTATTGGCTCAATACAATGACAATCATATTGTTAGTAATGATTAGTCCGAGAAGAAGTAGGTGTGTTTTTAGCAGTGCGTTGAAAAGTAAAAAAAACTTCATCAAAAAATAACCTGATTTTTTTCATCATCTGATTGAAAAGCTTCACCTTTCCAATCCTTGCTTTTAAACATTTAACCATTCCGTACCATGTTTGCCACCAAAACCATTTTAACTGCCTGCAAAGCAGATGCTGTTTGGAAAATCCTCACCAATCTGCAGCAATGGAATCACTGGAATGCTAGCATTCGAAGTGTAACGATCGGTATGCCCTTGTCATTAAAGTCAAAGGGTGCAGTTTTGTTTCGTCAGGGTTGGCGTACACGCTTTACCGTTACCGACTATGTTCCCGGTTCATCCTACACCATTAGTTTCAAAAATCTGCTGGCTGATGTACATATACACCGTTATATCGGTTATCATAACCGCAAAACCACCATTACCAATGAACTTTGGGCTGAGGGTATCTTAAGTGATTTGTGGTGGGCGCTTTTTTCTTCAACTTGGGTGAAAATGCTGGAAGCTGAAAGCAGTCAGCTCCAACAATTCATGGAGCAAGGTGCGTTGACGAATGCAAACTAGTTTTCTAATAAAAAAAAGGATCACTTGTTCTTGTGATCCTTTGGTGGTGACCTCGTCAGGATTCAAACCTGAAACCTTCTGATCCGTAGTCAGATGCTCTATTCAGTTGAGCTACGAGGCCAATATTTTATTCTCTTCTGAAACCTTCCCGTCCTGCGGTCGGGATGTTCTATTCAGTTGAGTTAAGCGGTCAATATTTTATTCTCTTCTGAAACCTTCCCGTCCTGCGGTCGGGATGTTCTATTCAGTTCATCTATGAGAACATACCCGTAAACGGGCTGCAAATATAGGACAGATCGGATAAAATCTAAAATCCTTTCCTGAGCTTAAAAATGGTGCCGCACAAATGCTTCCATGGCTGCATACTGTGTAAGTCCCAGTTTGCCATACAAATCGGCAGTATGCGCATTTCTTGCTTCTGCTCTCTGCCAAAACTCCCGACTGTCGCTGCCCTGGAAGGGTACCATGTCTTTTTGCGACTGGTGAATAAAAATACCATGGCGCTTGCGTACTACCTGTTCCGGGCTCATCGGTATGGCCATTTCAATTTCTTCAATATTCCATTCCTGCCATGCGCCTTTATAAAGCCAGAGCCAGCAGTCTTTTATCCAGGCATCGCCTTCTTTTTTAATGCGTTTTAAAGCTTCCAGCACAATCTGAAAGCATACGATATGCGTTCCGTGCGGATCTGCGAAATCGCCGGCACAGTATACTTGCTGCGGTTTAATTTTTCGTAATAGCTCCATCGTCAGTGCAATATCCTCTTCGCCCAGGGGCTTTTTTTCGATGGTACCTGTTTCGTAAAAAGGTAGGTTCTGAAAATGCCAGCGCCCTTCTTTGAGTCCTACATATCTGCAAGTAGCAATGGCTTCACAGCGCCGTATCAATCCCTTAATCGATCTGATTTCCTGTGTATCTTCTTCATTGCTTTTTTTATGTTGCAGATAGCCACGTGCCTGTTCTAAAATTTGGTTCGACTTGGTTATATCTATTCCAAACATTTCTTCGAAGCCAACCGCAAACTCCAGGAACCTAGTAACAAACTCATCTGTCACCGCAATATTGCCACTGGTTTGATAGGCAACATGCACTTCATGCCCCTGATCGTGCAGGCGCTGGAAAGTACCACCCATTGAAATAATATCGTCGTCGGGGTGGGGAGAGAAGAGGATGACTTTTTTGGGATAGGGATTGCTGCGTTCGGGATGCGCCGGTATCACTGCATTGGGCTTGCCACCCGGCCAGCCGGTGATGGTATCGCGCAGCATGTAATACACTTGTAAATTGATTTCATATGCTTCGCCTTTTTCTACCAGCAAATCACTTAATCCATATTCGTTGTAATCGTTATTGGTTAAACTCAAAATCGGTTTGCCGAGTCGTAATGCAAGATTCACCACCGCGCGCTTAATCATTTTCGGTGTCCACTCGCATTCTCCCGTAAGCCAAGGACTCTTATTGCGTGTCAGTTCAGCTGCAGCCAGCTCATCGATTACAAAAGTTACATCATCGTGATTCTGCAATAGCGATGCAGGCACTTGCTCAGTATCGTCGCCTTCCACTGCCTCGCATATTACCGGGGCTTTCGACTCGCCCCATGCCATCAGCATAATTTTCTTTGCACGCATAATGGTGCTGATGCCCATGGTAATGGCCAAACGCGGCACTTCGCTGATGTTCGCAAATTCGTATGCGTTGGCTAGTCGCGTGGTATTGGTAAGGGTAGTAAGACGGGTTTTGGTATATACACTGGAGCCGGGTTCATTGAAACCGATATGTCCATTGATACCAATACCTAAAACTTGTAAATCAATGCCGCCTGCTTCTTTAATGCGTTGCTCATATGCAGCGCAGCTTTCCTTGATGTGTTCTTTATCGAGTTGTCCGTCCGGAATATGACAGTTCTCCGGCAGAATATCTACTTTATCGAAGAGCTGATTGCGCATGAAGCGATGATAACTCTGTATCGCGTTCTGCTCAATGGGGTAATATTCATCCAGATTAAAGGCCACTACGTTGCGAAAGCTCAGCCCTTCTTCTTTGTGCATGCGCACCAGTTCTGCGTAGAGCGATTTGGGTGTAGAACCCGTTGCTAAACCCAACACACATTTTTCTCCGCTTGCAGCTTTTTCCCGGATCAGTTTTGCAATTTCCTTTGCCACCCATGCAGCACCATTTTTGGGAGTATCAAAAATTTTGACGGGAATCTTTTCAAACGAATCAATCAAGTCCATTGATTTCTGCGAAGCCATATGTTAGAGTTGAATGGTAAAGTTACTACATTCATACATTTTAAAAAATTTTAAAAAGTTAAAGGTTTTGGCTGATTAACACTGTCAAATAGATCGCTTTAACGCAAAGTATTAGTTCACTTCCACCTCACTTACAAAGAGCCAGGCTTTATTTCCTGCACCAGGATATCCTGCCTCAATGGTGCCAGCATTTTTCACCACTACTTTCAAATAGCGCGCTTCCCTTGTTTTAAAACCAATGCCTATTGCAAATACAGGGTTGTGTGGCTGCTTTCTGATATCAATCAGATTGGTTTCAACAGTTTCAAAATTAACTCCGTCATTGCTGGTAAATACTTCCACATCTTTTGGCGCATAGATCCAGCTGCTATGCTGTTCCATTCCATGTACCATCACTTCTCTTAAAGTTATGGGCGATTTTAAATCAAGAATGGCTTCGCAATCGCTTCCAGAAAATCCGAGAAATTCATTGCTGCGCATCATACCCTTTGTATTGACGATGCCGTTTACAAGTGTGAAAGCGCCATCGCCCGGATAACTAGTGCTAGCATTTTGCTTTAGCGATACGAAAGCATTGGTAGCTTTTGAAATGCGGATCGGCTGCTCAAAGCGATGTATTGGCTGATCTTGAATGCTGCTATACAAAAAATAATCACCACTTTCACTGATTTCAAAAGCATTTTTACCCGATGTGCTCAGTGATATTTCTTTTCCTGATGCATTTTTTTTCGCCGCACGAAACTGTAGTGTAGCATTTTTACTGCTCACACTCATCGTTATTTTTCCGGCTTCACTGCCCGGCAAAAAACGAATATTCGGTTCATAATATGCTTTGCTGTAATGGATGCCTAGAAAATCATAGTGCTGCATTTGCTTTTCCAATCTTGTTTCAAATCCTTTCCAGTCTTTGTTGGTAGGTGCCGTCCACAACACTTCGCTCAAAGCTGCCATACGCGGGAAAATCATGTATTCAATCTTCTTCGTGTTGTTCATGTATTCTGTCCACACATTCGCCTGTGCGCCTAATACATAGCGCGCTTCGTCGACATTCAACTCTTTGGGGATGGGATCGTAAGCATATACGGCCTCAATGGGGTTGTAGCCGCCAATGGTAACGGAGTCTTCCAGCTTCGACTGACTATGATCAAAATACACGGGCTTGCCCGGTGTCATAATCACCGTATGTTTTTGCTTGGCTGCTTCAATACCGCCTTTTTCGCCGCGCCAGCTCATCACCACTGCATTGGGTGCCAAACCGCCTTCTAAAATTTCATCCCAGCCAATCAAAGTTTTTCCTTTGCTGTTTAAATGCTTTTCGATGCGCTGCACAAAATAGCTCTGCAGTTCGTGCTCATCTTTCAAACCCTGTTCGTGCATGCGCTGCTGGCAGGCAGTACATTTTTTCCAATGTGCTTTGGGGCATTCATCCCCGCCAATATGAAAATATTTTCCTGGGAAAAGGCCGATCACTTCATCAATTACATTCTGAAGAAATTCGAAAGTGGATTCTTTACCGGCACAAAACACATCATCGAAAATGCCCCAGGTTTCCTGCACCAATTTTATTTGACCCTGTTGCTGCGCGAGTTTGCTTTTCTCTGAAATCATGTTCGCAGGAATGGCAGTCGGCTGCTCTGGAAAGCAACTTAACCATGGATAAGCGGCTATGGCTGCGCTGCTATGACCAGGCATTTCAATTTCCGGAATTACTTCTATGTAGCGGTCTTTTGCATACTGCACTACCTCCCGAATTTCATCCTGTGTGTAAAATCCGCCATAGGGTTGGTTGTTATTGCCGGTACCGGGATAACGACCAATGATGGTTCCATTGCGCCATGCACCTTTTTCGGTGAGTGCCGGATATTTTTTGATTTCAATGCGCCAGCCCTGATCTTCTGTCAAGTGCCAATGAAATCGGTTGATCTTATGCAATGCGAGATAGTCGATGTATTGTTTTACATACGCAACCGGATAAAAATGCCGACCCACATCGAGATGCATACCGCGGTAGTCGAATCTGGGCGCATCTGTAATCGCTACAGCAGGAATGATAATTTGCTTGTTTGTGGCGCCAGGCAAAAGCTGAAGAAAGCTCTGCAATCCATAGAACGCGCCTTCTTCTGAGTTGCTTTCAATAACAATCGCTTGCTTTTTTACATTCAATCTGTATCCGCTGTTCGAAAAAATTGGATCCTGTATAGGCAACAAAGAAAGATCAGCGCCTTCTTTTTTTTCTGCAAGCACCACATTTATCTGGTAATGCTTCCCTAAGAAATCCGAGAGATAACGCAGCAGCGGGTGGGAGGAATGATTGGCTCCGAAGCCATTATGTACACGCAGTGTTTTTCCGACCTGAAAAGGCTCTTCTTTCGTTTGAACGATCGATGCAGGTTTCGGAATAATGGAGATATCCTGCGCCGTTGCGCTGAAGCTGAGCATTAGCAAAAAGGGAAACAAAATTTTATGCATGTGCTAAAGTTAGTTTTTATAATGAAATCAGTTCCTTCAAAGGGCATAAAAAAGAACGCAGGGCAATGCCCTGCGTTCCCTAGATTCAATCACCATTATTTTAAAACAGGTAAAATAATGCTGGATGCATTTTTTTCATCGTGCCAGATGCGGATATTCGATTTGATATAATCTGATGGATTCGCATTATAAATATCTACAAACTGCTGCGGGTTGCGATCAACCAGTGGAAACCAGCTGCTCTGAATCTGAATCATGATGCGATGTCCTTTTTTAAATGTGTGCGCCACATCAGGGAGTTCAAATTTTACAGTTTCTATTTTACCGGGTTTGAAGGCTTCGGGTAGCTCAAAGCTGTTGCGGAATCTTCCCCGCATAATTTCACCGCGTACCAGCATCTGATAATCGCCCATTGGGTAGGATCCGCCACCAAGGCGTCCCTGACCTGCTTTATCGCCGGGATAGTTGAAATCACTCGGGAATACATCGATAAGTTTCACCACAAAATCTGCATCGGTAGTGCTGATGCTCGTGAGCAAATTGGCAATGACGGTGCCGCCCAGTGTCACATCTTCAGTTAATACCTCTGTTTGAAAACTTAGTACATCGGTGCGACGGTTAGCAAAGCGCTGATCGTCGGTCATATAAGCAATCGTGCGACTGAAATGTACATCTTCTGTGTAAGGAACCGGCTTGGAAGGATCACTTATGTATTCGCTGAAGGATGCTTTTGCAGCAGGTTTGTTCCAGCTTAATTTTTCACCTGTGTTCAAATAAATGGGCGTCATTTTAACCTGACTTGCGGGCCACTGATTGAAGCTCCTCCATTTGTTTTCGCCGGTGAAGAATACAGTTGCTTCTTGCAGGTGATCAATATTGGCCTTTCCTTCCAGGTGATGCATGAAAAACGGAATCTCAATATCGTTCTGGTAATAATGTGAAGTGTTGCTTCCAAATTTCACATTGCCTAGCTGACTACCATCGCCTCGTGCCCATTGTCCGTGGTACCAGGGACCCATCACAACTTTATTATTATTTTTTGCTTTCTTTTCAATGGCTTCATAAGTGCGCCATGCACCGTAGGTGTCTTCTGCATCAAACAAACCGCCTACCACCAGCGTGTTGGTATGTGCAGGAATATTATTTACAAAATTGCGCACATTGCGTGCTTGCCACCACGCATCGTAATTGGGATGTTTGTACATCTCGTGCCAAAACGCAATGCTATCGCCGATCAGTTCAGCAAGTCTTTTGGTAGATCCGGCTTCCAAATAAAACTTGTAAGCATCACGCGTTGGAAAATCAAAGCCCGGTGAACCAACGCTGGTGGGTTTGGGCCGAGGCTTTCCAAATGAAGAATAAAATGCAAAGCCATCCATTTGAAAGAAAGCACCGTTGTGGTGAAAATCATCGCCCATAAACCAATCGGTAACTGGTGCTTGCGGACTCACCGCTACCAGGGAAGGATGATTACTGAGGGCGGCCATGGTAGAATAAAATCCTGGATAGGAAATGCCAAATATGCCGACCTTTTTATTGTTGGAAGGCAGATTATTTACCAACCATTCAATTGCATCATAGGTATCGCTGGCTTCGTCAACCTGGTTTCCTGTTTTGTTGGGAATGTATGGACGTACATCTACAAAATCCCCTTCGCTCATCCATCTGCCGCGTACATCCTGAATTACGATGATGTAATTTCTGCGCATGTAAAATTTCCAATGGTTATCCCAGAATGCTCTGAAATTATTTTCTCCGTATGGGGCACAGGAGTAGGGGGTGCGATTCATAAGAATCGGGTGCGGCTCGCTGTTGTCTTTGGGCAAATACACAGAAGTGAACAGTTTTACCCCATCTCGCATGGGCACATAGATTTCTTTTTTAATATAATGATCACGAATCCAGGCAGAATCCTGCGGGTTGGAAGTTTGTGCCGACACAGAAATGCAAAGCATAATCAGCGACAAAATGATGCAATATTTCTTCATAAGCAGATTTTTATGAATCGTAAGATATTGATTTTGGAAAAAGAACCTTTAAAAATTTGATCAGCGGTAAAATTATTGATCAGAAAACTCATTGAATAAGTTAACTGAGCTCACAAAAAGTATGAACAGTACAACAGCCCATTCACTGATGATACATATCGGCTTCCATTAGCTGCTTGGCTTTGCTACGCATGGCCGACCAAAGCATCGGTGCAAGTGCATAAGGCATTATGAGTAAATCACTTCGCTCGCCATCTTATGTGCTATGAAGTTTTCTATATCGGTATAAATTCAATTTGACGCATATTTCAACAAGTAAAAAAGGTTAGGAATATCCTAACCTTTTACTGGAAATACAAATATCGTATGGTAGATGTTTAATCTACTACACTCAGCTTAATGAGGTTGGTTGACAAATGCAGGTGCACCGGTGTGCTGCCTGTGTTCACTACCACATTTCCGGAGTGTATATGGCCTCTGTCTTTCAAAATTGAAATCTGATCCTGAACGATATCATCCACGCTTTCTTCTTCTTCGTAGAAAATAGCACGTACCCCCCAGCTTAAACTTAACTGGTTTACCAGTTTCTTTTCCTTGGTGAAGATGAACAATGGTGATTTCGGACGGAAGGAGCTTAGCATAAATCCGGTGTAACCGCTTTGAGTCATGCCAATCAGGGCATGAGCACTCACATCTTTTGCCAATTCACAGGCAGAATAGCAAATGGCATCACTATGGAATGAAGGTGAGTGGGCTTGTGGTTTGAGATCTTCCTCGCGGTCGTAACGATAATATTCGCTGTTTTCTACTTCTTTGATGATATCACACATGGTTTTTACCACCAGCGCAGGGTGTTGTCCGGTGGCAGTTTCTCCGCTCAACATTACAGCATCGGCACCTTCTACCACCGCATTGGCAACATCAGTGATTTCGCTGCGGTTCGGCTTTACGCGATCGATCATGCTCTCCATCATTTGTGTTGCCACAATTACCGGCTTGGCACGGTGAATGCATTTGCGAATAATCTCTTTCTGTGTAAGCGGTACTTTTTCAACCGGAAGTTCAACGCCCAAGTCGCCGCGTGCAATCATAATGCCGTCGCTCTCTAGGATGATATCACGGATATTTACCAGCGCCTCTGGTTTTTCAATTTTGGCGATGATTTTGATTTTGCTTTTACGTTCTTCCAGTTTATTCCGTAAAATGATAATGTCTTTTACGCTACGCACAAATGAAAGTGCTACCCAATCGAGCTCCTGATCAATGATGAAACTTAAATCGCTCAGGTCTTTGTCGGTAAGCGCAGGCAAGGAAATTTTCGTGTCAGGTAAATTGATTCCTTTCTTAGATGAAAGTTGTCCGCCCAGCGTTACAATCACCTGTACATCATTTTTGGGTGTAATTTGATGAACGCGTACTTCTAGTTTGCCATCATCAATTAAAATGATATTGCCGGGCTTCACATCCTTATGTAAATCCGGATATGATACATAAATTCTTTCAAGGTTTCCTACCACTTTTTCATTGGTGAAAGTGAGTACATCGCCTTCTTTTACCTGAATGGATCCGCCTTCTATTTCACCCACGCGCAATTTGGGGCCTTGTAAATCGGCCAGGATGGCAATATTGTAGGGTTCATTTTTATTAATGTTCCGAATATGTTCAATCACTTCCAGCTTGTCTTCATGATTACCGTGCGAGAAATTGAGTCTGAAAACATTCACGCCGGCTTTTACCAATTCGAGGAGTTTGTCGTATGTATTGCACGCCGGACCAACGGTGGCTACAATTTTCGTTCGGTGCATTACGTGATTCACTGCGGCTTCTTTATCGGGGAAATGATGCAGATACTTGCCGATGTTTTTTGACATAAGAGATTGTTTTCTTGTTTGCTTGCTTATTTGTTTTTAAAGTGGTCGGATGTTTTTCAGGATGCGAGTATCTTCACAATCTTCAGCCATTCATCATTGATTTTCTGTTTGGCTTTGATGGCTTTATCGAGTGGTGTGTAATGAAGCTTGTTGTTTACAATGCCAATCATGGTGTTGTGTTTGCCCTCCAGTAATGCATCTACCGCAGCATAGCCAAGGCGACTTGCGATGAGCCTGTCTAAACAGCTGGGCGATCCACCGCGCTGGATATGCCCCAAAATACAAACGCGCACGTCGGCATTGGGTAGTTTTTCTTTGATGTATTTGCCTACATCATTTGCGCCGCCAAATTCGTCGCCTTCGGCAACTACAATCATATTTACCAGCTTCTTACGACGTTCTTTTTCTACCAGTGAATCAACCACTGCATCGATATCGGTTTTGCATTCCGGAATCAGAATATGTTCTGCACCTGTGGCAATACCGCTGTGCAAGGCAATGTAGCCGGCATCGCGTCCCATCACTTCAATTACAAATAGTCGGTCGTGTGCATCTGCTGTGTCTCTGATCTTGTCGATTGCATCAACCGCTGTATTAACCGCCGTATCGAAACCGATGGTAAAATCGGTTCCTGCAATGTCTTTGTCAATAGTGCCTGGCAAACCAATACAGGGAATATCAAATTCGGCGGAGAAGCGCTGTGCGCCGCGGAAGGATCCATCGCCGCCAATAATCACCAATCCGTCTATACCATGTTTTTTAAGATTTTCGTATGCTTTCTTTCTGCCGCTCTCTTCAAAAAAATCTTTACTGCGGGCTGTTTTCAGGATGGTACCGCCGCGCTGAATGATATTTGCAACACTGCGTGAGTGCATAGGAATGATATCATCTTCCACCATGCCCTGGTACCCGCGCATAATGCCGAATGTTTCGAGGTTATGATACAGTGCTGTGCGCACTACGGCGCGGATCGCGGCATTCATTCCGGGTGAATCACCGCCGGAAGTGAGTACGCCTAATTTGGAAACTTTTTTTGCCATGGGTCTATTCGTCGATGTTTGTTCAAGCGCTTTCAGCAGGCAGGCAGGGATCGTTCATTCGATAAAAGAACGCTGATATCGATGGTCAAAATTAGGCATTTTCGCCTGAAATTCCTCGTTTGTAACCGATGCAATAGTTTGTTAACATTGCATATAGCAAAGCGCGTAATGATATAGATTTGTTGTATGACAAAATATGTCATCCTTTTCATTTTAAAACCTGCCTCTATGAAGACGATTTTATTTTTTGCATTTACGTTTTTTCTCGCTGGATCCGTTGCTGCGCAGTTGAAATATCCGACTACGAGAAAAGCGGATGTGAAGGACAACTATCACGGCACGTTGGTACAAGATCCTTTTCGTTGGCTTGAAGATGATAACAGTGATGAAACCAAAGCATGGGTAACTGCACAAAACAAAGTGACATTCGACTATCTGTCGCAAATTCCATTTCGCGATCAGGTAAGGAAACGGTTAAATGCAATGTGGAATTATTCGCGCATCGGCGCGCCATCTAAAGAAGGGGGCTGTTACTATTTTTATAAAAACGATGGGTTGCAAAATCAGAGTTTACTGTATCGACAAAAATCACTCGATGCTGCTGCCGAAGTATTTCTGGATCCGAATAAGCTTTCTTCAGATGGAACTGCAGCATTAGGAGCTGTATCGTTTTCTAAATCTGCGAAATATGCTGCCTATTTGGTGGCGCAGAGCGGAAGCGACTGGCAGGAGTGTTTTGTAATGGATGTAGCTACGGGTAAGTTGCTCAACGATCAGATCAGCTGGATTAAATTCAGCGGCATTTCCTGGAAGGGAGATGATGGGTTTTATTACAGTCGCTATCCAGCGCCTGATGCTTCATCAAAACTCAGCAAGCAAAATCAATTTCACAAAGTGTATTATCATCGCATGGGTACAACGCAGGAGCAGGATGAACTAGTGTTTGAAGATAGTCAGCATCCATTGCGCAATGTAGGTGCCGGACTCACAGAAGACAATCGCTTTCTCATATTAAGTACCAGCGAGGGAACCAGCGGCAATGAGATGTGGGCGAGAGATTTAAAAGCAGGGCAAAAAGACTTTACCTTATTGATCCCTGGTTTCAAAACAGAGCCTGATCTGGTTGACAATCTCGGTGATCGATTACTCATTAAAACCAACGATGATGCACCCAACTATAAGCTGGTTTTAATAGATCCCAAAAAGCCTTCAAAGGAACATTGGAAACTGATTGTTCCCGAACAGAAAGAAGTGCTGCAATCGGTTGGTACTGCAGGAGGATATTTGTTTTGTTCTTACCTGAAAGATGCATCTACCAAAGTGTATCAGTACACATATGAGGGCAAACTCTTGCGGGAGGTAAAACTGCCAGGCATTGGAACGGCAGGTGGCTTTAGCGGAAAAAAAGCAGATAATGAGCTGTTCTTTACCTTCTCGTCTTACAATACACCACCTGCTGTTTATCGATATAATGTAAAAACCGGCGAATCTTCATTGTATAGGAAAACGGAAACACAATTCAATAGTGAAGATTATTTAACCCAGCAGGTATTTTTTACCAGCAAAGACGGCACACGCGTGCCCATGTTTTTAACCCATAAGAAAGGGTTGCAGCGCAATGCGAACAATTCTGTAATGCTTTATGGATACGGGGGCTTTAATATTCCGCAAACACCGGGCTTTAGTATTTCCAATGCTTTTTGGCTGGAGCAAGGAGGTATTTATGCCGTTGTCAACCTGCGTGGCGGAAGTGAATACGGAGAAGCATGGCATAAAGCGGGAATGCTGGAAAACAAGCAAAATGTTTTTGATGATTTCATTGGGGCTGCTGAATACCTAATACAACAACAGTACACCAATAGCGAAAAAATTGCTATCCGCGGTGGTTCTAATGGCGGACTGCTGGTGGGTGCATGTATGGCACAGCGTCCGGATTTGTTTCGCGTGGCTTTACCGGCCGTGGGTGTAATGGATATGCTCCGCTATCATATGTTTACCATTGGCTGGGCATGGGCTGTGGAATATGGTCGCAGCGATAATCCGGATCATTTCAAATACTTGTATCGTTATTCGCCTTTGCACAATTTGAAAGAGGGGACAGCCTATCCTTCCACTTTGGTGACTACAGCTGATCACGACGATCGGGTGGTGCCGGCACACTCATTTAAGTTCGCTGCTCGCCTGCAGGAAGCACACGCTGGAAGTAATCCTGTGCTTATTCGAATTGAAACCAAGGCAGGACACGGAGCCGGAAAACCTACCAGCAAGCAAATAGATGAAGCAACAGATATCTGGAGTTTTGTGATGCATGAGCTGGGAATGAAATTTCAATAACCTAGTATGAAAGTATTGGTAACCGGTGCGAACGGAATGCTGGGTCAGCAATTGGTGCGACGCCTCATACAGGAAGGAAAATTTCATGTATTTGCAACTGGAAGAGGGGCGGACCGTTTAAACATTACTTCAGGAGGATATACCTATGTTTCTACTGATCTTTCAGATTTCCGCGCAGTGGAAGCGGTAGTAAAAAAAATACATCCACATATCATCGTTCATGCGGGTGGCATGACACAGCCCAACGATTGTGCAGCAGATCCCAAAGCTTGCTGGCGCGCAAATGTCGGCGGAACAAGAGCGCTTTTGAAAGCGGCTTCGCAATGCAAATCTTTTTTCATTTATGTTTCCACCGATTTTGTATTTGATGGAGAAGCCGGTCCCTATGATGAACAGGCCGCACCCAATCCTGTAAATGGCTACGGTGAAAGCAAACTGCTTGCAGAAGAAATGGTGCAGTGGAGCAATCTTCCCTGGGCCATTGTGCGGACGATTACTGTTTATGGGCCTGCGTCTGAAGGCGGTAGAACCAATTTCGTTACGCGGGTGCAGGATCAGCTTTCAAAAGGCATGGAAATGAAAGTGGTAAACGATCAGTGGCGCACACCCACTTATGTGGCAGATTTGGCCAAAGCTATTTTACTGGTGATGTTGAAAAATGCCCGCGGAATTTTTCATGTTTCGGGTAAAGAAATGCTGACGCCATACCAACTGGGTTGCATGCTTGCCAATATACTGCAATTAGATGCGTCTTTGCTCTTGCCCGTTAGCTCAGAATCATTGCATGAGCCTGCAAAACGACCACCCAAAACCGGTTTTATCATTACCAAAGCTATACGAGAATTGGGCTTCGTTCCTACGCCTTTGGAAGAAGGACTTAAAAAGACTTTTGGACTGATGTGAGTATCGGACCGCTCAACCGAATTTCCTTTAAAATGCTTTTAAAGCATCTTGCCTTTTAAAAACGGATCAATTCATCATCAGTACGTTCACGCTGCGCTGTAGGATATTGAAAGCGATTTCTGCCATCAGATTTTCTTTATCAAGCGTAGGATTTACTTCTGTAATTTCAAAACAGCACACTTTTCTGTTTTGCATGAATTTACTGATTAAGTCTTCCGCCTCACGCTCCCGCAGTCCGTTGCCCACAGGCGTTCCGGTGCCTTTTGAAATGGAAGAATCTAGGGCATCCACATCAAATGAAATGTAGATATCGGTGCAATCACTTAAATAACGCAATGCTGCACGCACAATATTTTCAGGCCCTTTTCTGCGCACCTCGTTGGTGCTAATTACTTTCATTTCATATTTTTCAATGAGGTGCCTTTCTTCTTTTTCAAAATCGCGCAGCGATATAAAAACAATGTCCTCTGGAAGTACTTTCGGAGTGATTTTTCCCAGACCTTTCAAATGATTCCATTGCTTAAGGGTTTTATCATCCAGCTCATGCACTTTGCAATCTTCGTTATCTTCTCCAATAGAAATAGCCAGTGGCATGCCATGCATATTTCCCGATGGGGTAGTGTAAGGGGTGTGTAGATCGGAGTGTGCATCAATCCAAATTACGCCCAGCTTACTTTTGGGTTTCGCCATTTTAATGCCTGCAATGCTTCCTCCGGCACTGCTGTGATCGCCACTGAGTACCACCGGGAAAAAACCTGATTTGATGGATTCACTTACACTTTTGCTCACTTTATCGTAAATATTCGATACTCCCTGAATGCGTTTTGCGTAGGGCGATTGTATAGGTTCGTACAACAAATGATTTTCATGCTCAATGCGCTCAGAGGGAAAATGGATAAAAAAGTTGCTCATAAAATCCAGCGCAGCCACTTTGATGGCTTCAATGCCCAGACTGGCACCTCGGGTACCGGCACCTATTTCAGATGGAACTTCAATTAGTTTAATATTCTTCATAAATGATTTTTTGGATAAAAATGCAGATAACTGGGCGAAAGCCGCAGGATTATATTCGATCAATAAAAGTGAGGAAATCAGTAATCAGGCAAACTCCCTTCACCTGCGGATATCAGGTTGAGGAAGTAAGAAAGCAGGAGATGGTTTTGTATGTGCTTGCGCGCAAACATATTCGCAAGTTAATCATTTCGGCCGGAAGGGGCAAATGATGGGTTTATTGGAGGAATACCCTTTATGTTTCCGCTGCCTTTCAGCACTTTAAAACGTACGAACATGTCTTCGCTATACCAGTCTTCGCTGCGTGTTTTTCGAATTACATCGGCATGTTCATGCATTTTATATGCAAACTGTTTCATGTGCGCCTTGCTTTCCCAAACAGAGAAAGTGGCTTGCTTAAACCAGGGTACTTCTCCAACGCCAATGGAAGTGATAAAGCCTTCTGCCGTGGCCATTTTTTCAGCTACTCCATCCACAAATTTCCAAAAGCGGTGTGCTTTGTGCAGTCGAATAGTAGCGCGTGTTAAGATGGCAATTTGTCCTTCATAGTCCGACTTGGGTTTCAAATCCCCAAAAACAGGTTTTCCGTCCCAGGTACCATGGCCTTCAATCGGCTGTAAAAGAAAAGAGTAAGTTTCGCATCCAAAAAAGGCGAACCACCCGGCGATGAATTTTCCGTAAATCTTTTTGTGTAAATCCTTCCGCTCCAAAGCTTCAACTGTATTGAAATCCAAATCCTGGTGGGTCATGATGGCAAACTGCTGCCAGTCGGGCATAATGGAAAAAGTGCCGTTTTTGCCGCAGCCCATGAGCTTGTAAAAACCTTTATTCAACCCCAACAACCAGGGGAGGTGATGGAGCGCCATCGATAAGAAGCCAAAGGGTGCCAGCCAAGGTTTATATCTAGTTACGGTGAGTGTGGTGATCATAGATTGATGCAATGCTCATGCAAATAGACAATTAAATATCCACACTTGTTGAAAACAACTCGCCATCTGCATCGGAAAACTGATTTATATTTCTTTGAAACGTCTATATTTGTCGGCTTCAAATAAAGATTACAGTGAGATTAAAGAGATTAGAAATCAAGGGATTCAAGAGTTTTGCAGACAAAACCATACTAAGTTTCGACGAAGGGATTACCGGTATCATTGGTCCCAATGGATGCGGTAAAAGCAATATAGTTGACAGTATTCGATGGGTAATTGGTGAGCAGAAAATCAGCCACCTGCGCTCCGAAAATTTGGAGAGTCTGGTTTTTAACGGCTCCCGCACCAGAAGCGCCTCCGGTTTGGCGGAAGTAAGCCTCACATTCGAAAACACCAAAAATCTGCTCCCCACCGAATTCAACACGGTTACCATCACCCGCAAGTTTTATAAGAACGGTGATAGTGAATACCGCTTAAATGATGTTCAGTGTAGGCTGAAAGACATCCAAAACCTCTTTATGGATACGGGTGTAAGCACTGATAGTTATGCCATCATTGAACTGGGAATGGTAGACGATATTATCAAAGACAAGGATAACAGTCGCCGCCGCATGCTGGAACAGGCAGCCGGTATTTCTATTTACAAAACGCGTAAAAAGGAAGCAAAAAACAAGCTGGATGCAACGGAGCAAGATCTTGCACGTATTGAAGATCTTTTGTTTGAAATTAATAACCAGCTGAAGTCGCTTGAAAACCAGGCCAAAAAAGCAGAGAAGTATTACGAAATCAAAAAAGATTACCGTGAGGTGAGCATTGAGCTTGCTAAAGCTGCTTTGGAAGGATTTAATCTTACCTGGAAAAACCTCAACGAACAGCAAGAAACGGAAACCAATAAAAAAATTGAACTGGAGGCAGTGATTGCCACACAGGAGGCTGCAATAGAGCAGGAAAAATTAGGTTTTGTTGAAAAAGAAAAGGCATTGCAGGTAATGCAGCAGGCCTTCAACGATTTATTGCAGCAACTGCGCAGCAAAGAGAACGATAAAAGTTTGGCACAGCAGCGATTACATTATCTACGGGAAAAAGAAACAAGCCTGAATGATTTTCTACAAAAGGCCGGCGGTCAGCTCGACGGCATTCAGGAAAGCATTGCATTTACCGGTGATCAAATAAAAGAGGAAGAGCAGCTGCTGGTTACTTTGCAGGAGCAGCTGGAACAGCTGCGTACTGCATTAGAAGAAAAGCGCCGCTTTTTTGAAGACAAACGTACCGGTATTGATGCATTGCGACAAGAGCAACAAAGTTTACAGCGCAGTCAGTTTGAAAGTGAAAAAAATGCTGCGGTAGGGGAAACCACTTTGCAGAACTTACAGCGCAGCATTTTCCAGTTACGAGAAGAACAGCTTGCGCGTAAAACGCAGTTGCAGAACCTGGATGAAGAAAAACAGCAGAGTCAGCATGCGCTCAATAACAAGCAAGATGAATTGAATCAGCTGAATGAGCAGCATGAATTCACAAAAGATCAGATTCTTCAAGCGCAAAATGAACTTGAGGGACTAAGAACCCAGCTTGCAGAAGAAAATAGAAAACTGGATGCTAAGAAGAATGAGCATGACCTGCTCAAGAGCATGGTAGATTCCATGGAGGGGTATCCCGACAGTGTTAAGTTTTTGCACAACAATGTTGAATGGAATGTGCAGGCTCCTTTGCTGAGTGATGTGATTTCCTGTAATGAAACTTATCGTACTGCTGTTGAAAATTTACTCGAGCCTTACCTAAACTACTACGTAGTTGACAATCTTCAGCAAGCACTGACAGCAGTGAATTTGCTTAGCAGCCACCAGAAAGGTAAAGCCAATTTCTTTTTATTAGATCAATTCAATAATTCTGCTGCACCCCTGCAGGCGCCGGCAGGCACTACGCATGCAATGCAAGTGGTAGATGTAGAACCAAGGTATCAGTCGCTCTTGCATCATTTGCTTGGACATGTTGTGATTACCGAAAGCGAAGACAATCTTCCCGGATTTGACGGGGTGGTGCTTGAAAAGAGTGGCAAGTTCTTCAAAGGAAAATATTCATTGGGTGGCGGCAGTGTTGGTTTGTTTGAAGGGAAAAAACTCGGTCGTGCTAAGAACTTAGAGCGCCTGCATGAGGAAATTCTTTCGCAGGAAACAGTAGTGATGGATTTGAAGCATACCATTCAGCTAAGACATAATGAGGTGATTGGTTTTAATGAACAGCTTAAAGAAAATGCAATACGCGAAACGCAGGACTTGATTCAGCAACTTGCCAATCAGCTGCTGAGTATTGAAAACAAAACAGAGCATTTACGTAACCTCGATACAGCAGCGGTGCAGCGCTTAGAAGAATTAGAAACACAGCTGGAAACTTCAAAGCAAAACCAGGGTACATATAAAGCAGAACTCGATTCGCTTAACGAAACCTTGCAATTGCTTAATACCCGCATGGAGTCGCTTGCTCAAGATTTTTCAGCTGCAGAAGAAGCTTATAATACAGCAAGTGAGCAGTTCAACGAGCATAATTTGAACGTTACGCGACAGCAAAGTAAAATTGCAGCGCTGCAACAAGAGCTTCAGTTTAAGCAAAATCAATTTAATGATCTGAAGCAGCAGGTTGAAAGCAATTCCACACAACTGCAGGAGGCTGCGCAGCAGATTAATGAATGTAGTGCACAACTAGAAGAAGCCCAGCAGCTGCTTGTTGCACTATTGCAGCAAAAAGATGAAGATGAAAAGCAGTTGAATGAAGCAGATCAAGCCTATTATAATTTCCGCAATGCACTTTCAGAAAAAGAAAGTGAATTACGACATAAGCAAAAAGAGAAAGAGCAAATTGATCAGTTGGTGAATGCCATCAAGGATAAGCTCACCGATCTTAAACTTCAGCTAGCAGGTACCAAAGAGCGTTTGAGTGTTGAGTTTAAAGTAGATCTTGAATCCATTATCGATGAGCCGCGCACAGGGGAGGAAGCAACCGAAGTGCTGCAGGAACAAGTTGAGCGCATGAAGCGTCGCCTTGAAAATTTAGGTGAAGTAAACCCCACTGCCATCGAAGCATTTCAGGAAATGAAAAAGCGCTATGAGTTTATTCTGGAACAAAAGAATGATCTTGTTAGTGCAAAGGAATCATTGCTGCAAACCATTCAGGAGGTTGAAGCTACTGCCAACCAGAAGTTTTTAGATACTTTTAATCAGGTACGTGAAAACTTCCAAAAGGTGTTTAAAGCCTTATTTACAGAAGAAGATACGGCCGATATGATTTTGGATAATCCCGAAAATCTTGCTGAAACCGGCATTGATATTGTTGCCAAGCCCAAGGGTAAGCGTCCAAGCAGCATCACACAGCTGAGCGGGGGAGAGAAAACCCTTACTGCAACGGCCATGCTCTTTGCGATTTACCTGATTAAGCCGGCGCCTTTCTGTATTCTCGATGAAGTTGATGCGCCGCTTGATGATGCCAATGTGGGCAAATTCACGAATATGATTCGTCAGTTCAGCGAAAACTCACAGTTCATTATTGTTACGCACAATAAAATGACCATGAGCACTGTGGATGTGATTTATGGCGTAACCATGCAGGAGGCAGGTGTGAGCAAGCTGGTACCGGTCGATTTTCGTAGCCTGAACTAAAGTATAATAGTCTTTTAATACATCATAAAATAATTGCGGGAGCGTGAATGGAAGCACTTAGTGTTAAATCACGCTCCTGTTTTGTTTTTCTGCAGCTTTCCATCGATATTCGGCCTATAATTTAATTACATGCAACGTATTGCGCTTTTTCCGGGCACTTTTGACCCCATTACTGTAGGACATCTCGATATAATTGAGCGCTCGCTCGACCTGTTTGATCAGGTGTATATAGGTATAGGTGTGAATGCAGGAAAAGCACCCATGTTCAGTGCCGAGCAGCGGTTACAATGGGTGAATGAGATTTTTGTCAATGAAAAACGTGTTGCGGCTTTGGTATATGAGGGGCTAACGGTGGACTGTTGCAAACGTGTCGATGCAAGGTTTATTATTCGTGGCATCCGTTATGTGAATGATTTTGAATACGAGAAAGCCATTGCAGATATGAACCGCAGTCTCGACAAAAACATTGAAACTGTTTTTCTCACCTGTTTGCCTCAATATACATCTGTTGCATCAACCTTGGTGCGGGATGTAATTCGCAATGGAGGCGATGCATCTCCATTCTTGCCTCCTGTGGTAGTAGCTTCGCTGCAGCACAACAAATAATTTACTGCGATGATTTGGTTTAAAAAGGATTTGAGTCTAGATGATTTTAAACACATGGGCAAAAATACCATGGGTGATTTCATTGGTATGGAGTGGGTGGAGATCGGAGATCGTTTCTTGAAAGCACGCATGCCGGTAGATGAACGCACCAAGCAGCCCTATGGCTTATTGCATGGTGGTGCGTCTTGTGTGCTCGCTGAAACACTTGGTAGTGTTGCTTCAGCATTAATAGTAGATCCTGAAAAATATATTTGCGTTGGACTAGAAATCAATGCCAATCATATTCGTTCTGCAAGAGAAGGATTTGTAACGGGCACCTGCACACCTATACATATTGGCGCGAGCACCCATGTTTGGGATATTCGCATTCACGATGAAAAAGAAAAATTGATTTGTGTGAGTAGGCTTACTGTAGCAGTGCTTAAGCACTGAGTATACCGGAGGCTTGAATCACTGCTTCAATTGTTTTAAAGCTTTCCTTCATTTTTTCCGGAATAGCATTGCTGTTAACCCATTCTAATGCGGTGATATCTTCTTCCGTTTGCGGTGTTAACAATGCATTGCTTGAGGCTTGCATTAGAAACCAACTGGTGGTTTTCAGCATATGCTTTCCATAGGCATGATAGGTGTGGTAGGTTGGGGCTAATGCACGAATGATCTTCAGGTCATGAACGCCGGTCTCTTCACTTACTTCGCGCAGGGCGCATTCCTCCATGCTTTCTCCTTCATCGCATTTGCCCTTGGGTAAGTCCCATTTGCCTCTGCGCAGCATCATGAGTAGCTGTCCTTTTTCGTTCAGCACCAATCCACCCGCTGCTGCAATGGGTGTAAAGTTTTTGAAAAATGCTTTTTTGAGTTCCTCAAATGAATCGTGTTGTAGTACGCCTGCATGAAATGCCGGAACCTCTATTTCGTGCAGTAAGGATTTGATTGCTGAGTTTGAAATTTCATCGATGAACACCGTATCGGGGTGATGCAAATATTCGTTCAGTTTTTCATCCACGCTGTCGCACAGAAAAACGGGTTTATTATCGAAGTAAACGGTGATGTACATAACTTAATTTTCATTTTTAGAAAACTCAGCTCAATTTTGTACAATGACAAATGAGCAAGCGGTTGCCGAAAAACTGTTACAAGTTAAAGCGATCAAATTAAATACTGAAACACCCTTTACCTGGGCCAGCGGCTGGAAAAGTCCCATTTATTGCGATAACAGAAAAGTGCTTTCCTTTCCCCATGTGCGGGAGTTTGTGAAAAGCGAAATGTGCAATGTGCTGTTTGAGCATTTCCAAGATGCTGCTTTGCTGGCAGGTGTGGCAACGGCAGGGATTCCGTGGGGTGCCATGGCTGCGGATCAGCTGAAGCTGCCATTTATTTATGTTCGTCCCAAACCCAAGGAACATGGTCTGGGTAATCAAATTGAGGGCGCTTTTGAAGCCGGACAAAAAACGGTAGTGATTGAAGATTTGATTTCAACGGGCAAAAGCAGTTTGCAGGTAGTAGAGGTATTGCGCAATGCAGGTGTTGAAGTGATGGGGATGGTCTCAATTTTCAATTATGGCTTCGATGCAGCGCATGAGGCATTCGAAAAAGCCGGTGTTCCATATCGCTCACTCACCAATTACGAAACACTGATTGCGCTGGCAATAGAGAAGGGGATTGTTGACCCTGCCCAGCAGAGTATGTTGTTAAAATGGCGCAAAGATCCCGCCCATTGGACTCCCGAATCATAAGATTACAGATATTAGCTAAATGCGATACATTTCAACAATATTAATCGTTTTGATGCTGTTTGTTCAGCAGAGCCAAGCCCAGTTAAATAAGCCTGTAGTTGCTGTCATTCAAACTCCACAGGCATGGTGTGTGGAATGCAAGGAAAAGATCGAAAAATTCATGAAATATGAGGAGGGGGTTGCTAAAGTGGTGGTAGATATCCGAAAGCAAACAACCACCATTACTTTTCTAAAGGACAGAACTAATATAGAAAATTTAAAGACAGCCCTCGCTAACCTGGGTTTCGATGCCGACGATATTTCTGCCAACGAAGAGCAGTACAAAAGGCTTCCCCAATGCTGTAAGCGCATTTCCGATGGAGGAGGGCCTCCCAAAAAGAAGGGTTAATTAAAACAGGTTCATTTCGTGCCTGCCTTCATATTCGAGCGGTAGCATTTTTTTAACCCCGGCTGCTTTTACCGTAATGGTTCCTTTTGCTTTTACCAGGACCGTTTTGTTCATCACCATCGACCAGGAGTTCCTGAACAGGTTTTTCATGTCGGCCTCCAGCTTAACAGGCAGGGAGAAGCTGCTTTTCCGTTTTGCTTGAATCAGGCTATCGCTCGTTGCATGCCCCAGAAACACATCATCGACGTATAGGTCGAACTCGGA
>CAZDGV010000025.1:17508-22940 GCA_964505195.1 uncultured Chitinophagaceae bacterium | reverse complement strand
GCAGAAAAAATAGTGCCGCCCAGTTTTGGATTTTCTTCCACACTTTTTGCGGCTACCACCACATTTGCACCGGCAGCTGCAAGCTTAAGACCAATTGCCTTACCAATGCCTCTGCTGGCACCGGTGATAAAAACTGTTTTTCCCTGAAACGACATAATGATGAATTGAGAGGATTAAGGTAAGCAAATAACATCAACCGTGTTTACAAATCATTATACTAATACTCCGGAAGACGAGGTTTAGTGCCGAAAATTTCATCAATGCGCTGCATGATGGAATCATCCACTTTAGGAAGCACCTCTAAGGCCTTCAAGTTTTCAAGCAGCTGCTCTTTGCGTGTTGCACCAAGAATGGCAGTTGAAACATTCGGATTTTTAATACACCAGGCAATAGATAAAGCCGCCATGCTTGCTTCTATTTCATGTGCAAGCTGATGATAGGCACGTACTTTATTGATTTTTTCTTCTGCAAGCGTTCTGTCTTTCAACCACTCAAATCCGGGAATGGCAAGTCTTGTACCTTCGGGAATACCATCATTATACTTACCAGTTAACAAGCCGCTGGCAAGGGGACTCCAGATAGTGGTGCCCAAACCAACATTTTTGAAAACCTCCAGGTATTCATTTTCCATTTTGTGGCGATTAAAGATATTGTACTCAGGCTGTTCCATGGTTGGACCAATCAATCGGTATGCCTGTGCCACACGATGCGCTTCCATAATTTCAACACCACTCCATTCGCTGGTGCCCCAGTAAAGAATTTTCCCCTGCTGAATAAGATGGTTCATCGTCCACACCACTTCCTCTATCGGTACATTTTTATCAGGACGATGACAGAAATAGAGATCTAAATAATCCACCTGTAAACGCTGCAATGCTTCATTACAAGCTTCGATTAAATGCTTGCGACCTAGCCCATGCTGATTGGGTTTATTTTCTTTTCCGCGCCAGCCAAAATAGGCCTTGCTGCTAACGATAAAAGAAGTGCGATCCCATTTTTTCTTCTTTAAAACACGCCCCATCATTTCTTCACTTTTACCCAGCGCATATACTTCTGCGTTATCAAAAAAATTAACGCCATGATCATAAGCAATTCCCATCAGCTCATCAGCGATGCTGTCATCAATTTGCTTATGAAAACTCACCCAGCTTCCAAAAGAAAGCAGTGAAACCTGTAAACCAGATCTGCCTAAACGACGATACTCCATATGATTATTTTTAAAATTTTAGTCTTTAAACACAAAGGTAATCAGGAATTATCCCGGAAATTTTGATGCTCCTACTTGGGTAAAGCCACGAATGGTATCAAATTTATAATTCAACAAATTATCATCCGCCTCAAATCCCTTTCCATAAATAATTTTATCCCGCGAATGCAGAGAAACATCGTTGGGAGTATAAAACTTTTTGAGCGACTGCTCCCAATACAAAGCTTCAGTTCGAAGGGTATCGCCATTGAGCCGAATTACAACGACACTGTCGGTAAGCGCAATGCGATTTTGAGTTTCATAATACCAGCCCTTTTTTGCATCCAAGAAAGATTCCAACTGAAGGTTCATATCATAAAAATCTACATGCAAAGTACCTGGAAATTCTACTCTTGGCAGCGAATCTTGAAAACGTAACATGCGCGGGGCGGTAAGTCGGGCGCGCATCACACCTCCCTGGCTCATATAACTCTCTACATTTTTTGCCTCATCCACACTTAGCTGTGTTTTCTGCAAATTCATGATGGCCTGCATATCGTTTTCACAGGAAAAGAAAAAAAAGCAGCCTACCCAACAAGCTGCTTTCAATGCCTTTGTAATATGCGTGCCAAGGTTAATCATACTTGCGTTTGATAAACCATACATCGGCAAGTGAAAAACCGAGCGAAAAACGGAAATAGCTTTCACGGAGCAAGCTTTCATTGTTACCACGCTGGCCAAACTCAAAAGCAGTATTGATGAGTGTGTTTTGATAGGAATACATGTTCCAGCGGCGCACGGGCAATCCCAGTCCCATGGTAATGGCATAAGTCTTCATATCGCCATTCACCATATAAGGTTCAGTGCCGTAAATAAATCCTGTTCTATAGGCCACATTGTTCCAATAACTCTTGCTATTACTATTTGTGGGGGGAATGAATTGCGCTCCCAACTTTACCGTCCATGCATCACGCAACTGATCTGCCTGATCATAATAACGATAGTCGCTCCACTGGTGCATTACATAATCAGCACCAATGATAAAACGGCCCGACCTTTCATATGCAATACCAACACCATAGTAGCGAGGGAAAACAATGCTGCCAGCAATGTTTTTTCTTACCGAAACCGAATCGATTCTAATTTCATTTCCCCTTCCATCGAACGTAACGGTTTCATAACTCTCATCTCGACTCGCATTCATGTTGGTAAGCAAGTTGGCATATCCACCGATATTAAATGATGAGCGCTTTTCTTCTGTACGGTTGATAGGAATGCGATACTGAAAGCCGGCTTCAGCAAATGCACCTCCGTATGAAGTAAGACTGGTAAAACGACCGCGGCTGAAAAAACCCAAGCCGGTTAAAACATCTACTTTGCTGACCAGCTCTTTTGATCCGAAACGATAACCAAAATTAAAACCGAGGCTCAAATTTTTGAGCGCAAAGGCGGCTCCGGTAAAAGCCTGGTACGTTCCGCCGCTTCCTGTATAAGTTACGGCCAGTGAATCGCCGGAAGGAGCAGCACGCAATCCCTGAATATTATAGGATACGCGGGTAATGGGTCGCAATCCAAACACCAACGCACCGAAGAACTTTTCCTTTTTTGTTTTGAGCGGAACACCGATGCCCAAATAGGGAATAATGGCATTATTGGAAGTATAACTATCCCCGTCACGATTACGCAGTGTGCGCGTATTGATATCTAGTCCTATATCCAGTGTAGAAAATTTGATTTGAGCATAGGAAGCGGGATTGATGAAATTAATGGTCTGGTTATCGGAATAAGCCGCACTGATATGACCCATGCCGCGGTTATTGATATTGCTGAGAGGGAACATATCGCCTAGTCCGTAGCGCGACAGCGGAGAATTATCCTGCGCCGCAACGCTGCTCGCCCATCCCAATAGCAACCAAAAAATCAAAATCCAAGACCGACTAGCGATTGTGTTCACTGATTGCATACAAACCTTTGAAAATTAAATGAGGGTCTGCAAATATCCTACTTTTGAGCAGAGGAGCAAAATGACCGGTATCGCCCCCGGTTAACAGCACGTTAAAGCCCTCGTATTTTTCCGCATAAGCATCAGCAATACCGTCAATTTCCTTGGCCATGCCCCAGGCCACGCCGCTCAGCAGGTTGGTACGGGTATCGTAGCCAATCAACGGAAAATTCCAGTCCATTTCCACCAACGGGAGCTTGGCGGTGAGAGCATGCATCGATTTAAAGCGCATTTCCAAGCCGGGAGAGATGCTGCCACCCAAAAACTGGTGGTACTGATTGATGAAGTTAAAGGTAATACAGGTGCCCAACCCGATCGCGAGGTTATTTTTCCCCGGGAACAGGTGAACTGCTGCTGCACATAATGCCAAGCGATCTGCTCCAATGGTTTCCGGTTTGCCTACCGGGGTAGTGAAAGGGAGTTTGGTGAGATGCGATAACTTATGAAACTGTGTGTGATGACTAAGCACATCTTCCACCACAGATTGGTGATTTATAACGGAAGACAATATAGAGCTTTCAGGTTTGTACTTTTCTATCAATGCTTCAATGGTACTGCGCTCATCATTTTCTAGCACTTCGGTTTGAAGGAGTTGATCATGTTGAAACACAGCACATTTAAGTCGGGTGTTTCCAAAATCGAAGCAAAGCTTTATCGACATACATCAAAATTAAAGGTTGAATTGAAACGGTTCAATATTGCGAAAATGACCATTTAGCTTAATTTTTTCTTTCAGCACCTCCATCTCTGCCAACATTGGCAAGGTACGGGTAAGATGCCTTTTAAGATATTCCTGGCGCTGTAATTCATCCATTAAACCTAAAAATTCATACTCTTCTGCAAGGGTTAATCCAATATGCGGTGCTACATCATAAGAAAGCAGCGATGATTCTGGTTTTTTAAATTTCTTATCTACCTGAAGCAAACGATGTAACTCCTTGATGCCGGTCAGTACTTTTTCCATGAGCCACCGACTTTCCTGTACCAGATTGTTTTCGGGATAACTTACAATTCCACCGCTGTATAGTTTATCCGGAATTTCACGAATCAATTCGAGCAAACGAAAAACTCGAAGTCCGCGGGTTTTGATATCCATCTTCCCGTCTTCATACACCTTGGATATTTCAACAACTTCCATGAGTGTTCCGAGCTCTTTCAATTCGTTTTCGACTACCGCAGGAATACCAAATGGTTTGCCTGATTCAAAACACTCGCGAATCAATTGCTTATACCTTGGCTCAAAAATATGCAGATTCAAATCCTGTCCGGGATACACTACAATGCCCAGCGGAAATACGGGAATAAAATTCGTCATGCCGCAAAATTATCTTTTTTGCTTTGTACCCACTGCCACCACCAGAGTAGCGAGAATGTATGAATGAAAACACCAAACTGTCCTTCTAAACTAGAATCTGTAAAGGCAATGAGCAGATTAAATACAATTAAGATAAACAGAAAAAAATTATGCCGAACGGCGCTGCTCAATAACGGAAAAAAGATGGCGATGCTAAACAAGATGATTCCCGGCCAGCCGGCAACGCATCCATGAATAAGCCATTCATTAGATGGAAAAAGTTTGTCTTCCGCTAACATTTTAGGATATCGCTCTTCATACCATGCGTTTACAGCCGGTTGTACATCGCCCAGTCCAATACCGAATGGATGATGCTGTAGAATATGCCATCCAGCTTTCAATGAAAGTAATCGATTGCCATCTACCGAACCGGCAACATATGCTGTATTGGTTTGAGTGTAAGTGTAGCGCAGATAGCTGAAGCGATTCTGCAGGGTAGGCAGGAAGGCCCATGCAAGTGTAGTGATGGAGAGAATGAGCAACAATAAAACCGCATTGTATTGTTTAAATCGATTGCGTAACTGCCATATCAAGTATCCTGAGAAGAAAAGATAGGAAAGTAATAGTCCTGTGCGGGCTGCAAGCAAATGCATGAACAGGAAAAAAAACATTGCAGCAGCGAGTGCCGACCACTTTAACCATTTTGCATGTGCATGATGAAACAAAAAAATAGCAGCCATCATCACCACAACTAAGAACCAGCTAAAGCGAAGATGATCATCGCCCATCCATACCGGTAAGGTTTTTGCTGCCAGATAAAGCTGCTGTATGTTAAGTGGCGACTGTAAATATTGCCATACACTCCACCCGCATGCAATACAAAGCAGCAACACTACCAGGCCGCTGAAAATATTCCAATCACGCTGCTTTAGAACGGGCATTGCAAAAAA
>CAZDGV010000025.1:15047-17408 GCA_964505195.1 uncultured Chitinophagaceae bacterium | reverse complement strand
ATTACGATGCGATTCAAAAAGCAATGCTGCGATACAGAGATCAAAAAGATGTGGAAGGATTGCTTTTTAATTACAGACACTTTTTTGGTTCATACGATTATGTAGGTGCGCGCTACGCTTGGTACAGAAGAGAAATACGTATTGTACGCAACAATAAATCCATTTACGCTTATCGCGATGCCCAGGGTTTTCGTATGCAACCCAACCGCAAACTAAAAGTGAAACTGATCGATGCGTACATTCATCACTATGGATGGGTACGCAAGCCCGATGCACTGCAGCAAAAAATAGAAGCCAACAGCTATATCTATCAAAAAAAAGGAAGTACCGGCCATCAAGATAAATTAAGCCGGCAAGTATATGAATATGAAGCATCGGGAGAGCCGGTCATTCGCTACGAAGGCACGCATCCGCAGGTAATGCTGCAACGCATTGCGGCACAAAACTGGCCCTTTGTACCCGACCCAACATTACATTACGCTTCTTTTAAGGACTTGCTCAAACGAACCGTTTTTAAACTCACCGGCTGGTTTCCTGGAGAATATAAAAACTATCAGCGCATCTGATTGCATTAAAAGCAATCAAAAGCCACACGAATATGTCGTGCTTTTCGGGTAAGTTTGTGCTATGTGGGAGGATTTTTTCGAACAGATGCAAAAAGGAGACTTTCGCAGTCTTGCACGGTGTATCTCTTTCGTTGAAAACGAAACACCCGGCTATGAAAAAATGCTACTCCAACTACCCGCAAACGATACGCCTGTTATTGGTATAACAGGTCCGCCCGGCGCCGGTAAAAGCACCATGGTAGATGCACTACTCCATGAAATGGTAAAAGCTGGGAAAAAAGTTGCAGTGCTTTGCGTTGATCCTTCCTCTCCATTTAACTTAGGCGCTTTGCTTGGTGATCGTATTCGTATGAGCAGCTGGTATAACACACCGGAAGTATTTATTCGATCGCTTGCTACACGTGGCTCCCTGGGTGGACTGCATCCTAAAATTGTTGAAATAACAGAGCTGTGTAAGGCAGCCAGCTTCGATTATATTCTTGTTGAAACAGTAGGCGTCGGACAAAGCGAAATTGAAATTGCAGGACTGGCCGACGCAACGGTGGTAGTAATGGTACCAGAGGCGGGGGATGAAGTACAAACCATGAAAGCGGGATTGATGGAAATTGCCGACATTTTTGTTGTAAACAAAAGCGACCGGCCAGAAGCGGATCTATTTGTTAAAAATCTACGACTCATGCTTGCCCCTGCATTTCAAAGAAATCAGGAAATTCCTATTGTAAAAACAGAAGCTACTGCAGGGAAAGGCATTGCATCATTATGGGAACATATTCAAACGCATTTACAGTCGTCTGTCACTCATGAAAAGAAAAGCTGGCTACTGGCCGAAAGAGCATGGCAACTGATACAGAGCCGACGCATGCGCGATGTAAGTAAAGCCTCGCTTAAAAACGCCATTGAAAAAGCACAGCTGAAAAAAGATTTCAATTTATACCGCTTTGTATCCGAACTTTGAACTGTAAACACCAACAATAAGAATATGGAGCAGAACCTCAACCAAAACTTACCTGTAGTAGCAGCATGCTTTCCACTTGAAGTAGAACTGAAAGCAGGAAAAACCTATGCATGGTGTACTTGCGGACTAAGTGAAAAACAACCCTTCTGCGATGGCAAGCATAAGCAATTAAGCTACGAGCAAAACGGAGAAACCGTAATGCCTTACCGAAGCATGCCTTATACCCCCGAAAAAGATGAAACCGTTTGGCTCTGCCAGTGTAAACACACTAAGAACCCGCCCTTCTGTGATGGTGCCCATAAAAATGGGGAAGTGACTGCGAAATTCGAACAGCAGCAAAAAGCTTAAAGCCGTTTTCGTTTAAGTTGCTTTTGATATAAAAAGCAGTTTTAAATCGTATCAGCTCACTCCTCCGTTTGCTGACTTTTCCACCAGCGCCATCCCAAGAAGGCAATGATAAAGAGCGGAGTAAACATAAGATAAAGAATGGCAGAATTTAATGCCTTGGCAGGTTTTTCTCCAAGCTGCTGAGCAGTTTTTGTACAGATTGAACACTGTGCAGCAACATCCATACTCAATAAAATGAACACCGCAATAAAAACAAAGAAAGCCAAACGCTGCAGCATTGGATGATTTTTTGCAAAGATATATGCAAGGATATAAAAACAACGAATGCTTGTGTTAAAGTACGGAATGCACGAATTGAATGCTACTGAAAATCAGGGCTCAAAAAAGTTCACCCATATTAATGAACAGGCCGCGCGACCCATCGGCACCAAAGCCATAATCAATGGAAATATTGGTTTTGGTGTATTTGTTGATTTTAAAGCGGAGCCCTGC
>CAZDGV010000025.1:0-14947 GCA_964505195.1 uncultured Chitinophagaceae bacterium | reverse complement strand
AATCAATGGAAATATTGGTTTTGGTGTATTTGTTGATTTTAAAGCGGAGCCCTGCCCCTGCTGCCGGCTGTACATAAAGAAATCTTCTGTTAGGCCACTCTTCAAAGCTCTGCAGATTGGCAAATACCACTCCGCCTAGCATGCCGTTGCGGGAGAGTCCAAAACGATATTCCGATTCAAAATACAACATACCGGTACTACGAAAACGCCCTTGAATATATCCTCGACCTGTATTGGTGAAGGGATCCCAGCTGGTTGAAGGAAGTGCCAAATAAGGCGCCTTACCTTTTAGTACAATCCAGTTGTACGTCCAAAATGCAAGTACATTCTGCCGCGTACCTTTAATAGGGAAATATTTTCTAAGATCAACCAAGAGCGATTGCCAGGCATCATCGCTGCCCAATGCAGTACTGTGATTACGATACAATACCTGACCAAAATATCCTTTGGAAGGGTTGATCGGATTATCCCGACCATCGGCAAGCAAAACAAGTCCGGCACCCGATGAAAAAGATTGCTGAACAGGAGAATACAAAGTGAAATCTGACACACGGCCATCACTATATCCGGATTCGCTGATATCAAAATGATAGTCGAGAAAATAACCCACACCCCCGTACAATTTCTTACCCAGTTTTTTGAGTGCTGTTTGATAAAAGCGCAGATATTGAAAGCTCATCGGATTTTCATCTGCGATCAAATCATTTTTTCCGCCCAAACCAAAAGTGGATTGAGGATATTTCATATAGCGCAAGTCGGTACTGAAATTAAACCGGTTGTTGCGCGTCCATATATTGTTGATTGCCTGGGTAACCAATTGCTTGTTTTGCGTATAGGTAACGCCGGCATATATAGTTGATAAATTTTCTTTTTTATCGGCCGTAGTATAAAAAGCAGCATTTCCGGTAATGGCAGCCGCTACTCTGGTTTGAAGCGTATATCCTAATCCCGGCAACACAGAAAAATGAAATGGCTTTTCGGCAACTTTTATAAGCTCAGCTTCCGATTTTGGTTGAACACCTAACACCCGGCCCACCACATCCATCACATCTTTTTGGGGAATACTGTCGCCTGTTTGAGCAAATGCCAGAGATGCTTTCAGAACAAAAGCAAAGAAAAATACATGCAAGAAAACACTTTTGTGAATTTGCATAATGGCACGCAGGGTTAAGACATTAAAAGTAAGAAAGACAAAGCAATATCAGCCACGTATTTTAATGGCTGTAGTTCATTTCATTCCACTGTAACAGCGGGTCAATAAAACTGTAATACATTAATAGTATTAAAGAGCCCTTAAACTGCGTCGCTGTTGTTCTTCTTTTGCTGCTTCTTTCGCTCATCCTCGTTCAGGATCACTTTGCGCATGCGAATGAAATTAGGCGTTACCTCAATACACTCATCGAATTCAATGTATTCCATGCACTCCTCTAATGTCATCAGCAGTTTTGGCGCAATATTGGTGGCGGCATCACTTCCGCTGGCACGCATGTTGGTGAGCTTTTTTCCTTCAATCACATTCACCACAAGATCGCCGGGCTTGATATGCTCTGCAACAATTTGTCCTGTATATACTTCCTCACCCGGATCAATGAAAAAGCGACCACGATCCTGTAGTTTATCAAGTGAATAGCCTGTTGACTGTCCGCCTTGCTTCGCAAGCAACACACCGTTGTTTCTTCCGGGAATGCTTCCTTTCCAAGGTTTATACTCACTGAAGCGATGTGCCATAACGGCTTCGCCCGTAGTAGCGGTAAGCATTTGTGTACGCAATCCGATCAGTCCGCGAGAAGGTATTTCAAATTCCAAATGCTGCATTTCACCTTTGGTTTCCATCACCAGCATTTCTCCTTTTCTGCGCGTTACCAAATCAATTACTTTCGATGCAAACTCCTGGGGTACATCTACCACCAGTGTTTCGTAGGGTTCACATTTTTTACCGTCGATCTCTTTTACAATTACCTGCGGCTGACCAACCGTTAACTCGTAGCCTTCTCTGCGCATGGTTTCAATGAGTACACCCAAATGCAAAATTCCACGACCATATACTACAAAGCTTTCTCCTCCCGGACTGTCTTCCACACGCAACGCCAGATTTTTTTCTGTTTCTTTCATGAGGCGGTCACGCAGATGTCGGCTGGTAACAAACTTTCCGTCTTTTCCAAAGAAAGGTGAGTTGTTGATGCTAAAAAGCATGTTCATGGTTGGTTCATCCACGCTGATCACCGGCAATGCTTCGGGGTTTTCTGCATCAGCAATGGTGTCACCAATATTAAAATCTTCAATGCCCACTACCGCACAAAGATCACCTGCTTGTACTTCGGTCACTTTCTTTTTACCCATTCCTTCAAACACATACAACTCACGCACTTTTATTTTGCGCATAGTACCATCGGTTTGCGCCAATGTTACCTGCTGGTTTTCGCGGATGCTGCCACGGCTTACTTTACCAATGGCAATGCGGCCCAAAAACGAAGAGTAATCTAATGATGTAATCTGCATTTGCAGTGTACCCTCGCTTACCTTAGGTGGGGGAACATGTTGCAATATGCCATCCATTAGGGGTGTAATATCTTCACAAGCTTCATTCTTATCATTGAACCAGCCATTTTTTCCACTGCCGTAGTAAGTAGGGAAATTCAACTGCGCTTCTGTAGCATCCAGGTTGAAGAAGAGTTCAAAAACAGCATCATGCACTTCATCGGGTCTGCAATTGGGCTTATCTACTTTATTGATCACCACAATCGGATGCAGATTTAATTGTAATGCTTTTTGCAATACAAAGCGTGTTTGCGGCATGGGGCCTTCAAATGCATCCACCAGCAAAATCACTCCATCTGCCATTTTCAATACCCGTTCTACTTCACCGCCAAAATCGGCGTGACCAGGTGTATCAATCACATTAATTTTAACGTCTTTGTACGTAACAGCTGCATTCTTGCTGAAAATGGTAATACCACGCTCACGCTCCAGATCGTTGCTGTCCATGATCAGATCTCCTGTATCCTGGTTTTCGCGAAATACTTTTGTTGTATGAAGTATTCGATCTACGAGGGTAGTCTTTCCATGGTCAACGTGCGCAATGATGGCTATATTCCTGATATTCATAGTAAATGTTGGGGGTGGTTGACGGATAAATGATTATTACGTTATAACTTTTTACACGTGCTTCTAATGCAACTGGATTAAAACTTGATTTGAAGCGCTACAAACATGTTGGTGTCGTCAACTTTTAAGGCCGCAAAGCTACGATATTATGGCCGGAGAACAAGGCAATAGGTGAAACTTAATATATTAGTACTCAAATACATCATAACATGAAACGCATTCTCAAATATATACTTGTACTTATTGGGCTTTTAGCGATTGTATATTTCATAGGCCCCCAACCTGAAACGCCAGTATATTCAAGCGTTTTGCCTGAAGTTCCTTCAGATGCATCTGCCCTAGTGCAATGGGTTGCTGCAAAAGAAACAACCCAAAAAGTAAAGCCGGGCAATGAGGCAACGATCGTGTGGGCCAATGACTCGCTGCGCAACCAAACTGAATATGTATTGCTATATCTGCACGGATTTTCTGCTTCGCACGAAGAGGGCAGTCCGGTACACCGCAACACTGCCAAACGGTTTGGTTGTAATTTGTTTTTAGCCCGTCTTGCCGATCATGGTGTAGATACCATTGCTCCGATGTATGAGTTTACGGCTGAAAGACTTTGGAATAGCGCAGTAGAAGCTTATGCTGTTGCAAAACAATTAGGCAAAAAAGTAATTTTGATCGGAACATCTACCGGAGGAACGCTTGCCTTACAGCTCGCCGCCACCTACCCTGAAATAGCAGGCATGATTTTACTTTCACCCAATGTCCGCATTTCCGATCCAAACAGCAAACTACTGAATGATCCATGGGGCTTACACATTGCAAAATGGGTGATCGGAAAGGATTATATGCTTACAAAAGATCAGCGACCGATTTATAAAAAATACTGGTACAGCCGCTACCCGCTAGAGCCCCTTCCGCAACTGCAGGAGTTGGTAGAAACAACCATGACCCCCAACACCTTTGCCAAAATAAAACAGCCAACATTGCTATTGTATTACTACAAAGATGAAGCGCACCAAGACAAGGTAGTAAGTGTACCAGCCATGTTGGAAATGTTTGAACAGCTTGGCACCGATGCTGCATTCAAACAAAAAAAGGCCATGCCCAATACGGGCGATCATGTGATCGGCAGCTACATCAAAAGCAATGATTATCAAGGTGTAGAAAGCGAAATAAGCCTGTTTCTCAGCAATACACTGAAATTACAAATACAGCAATAGCCAACACCTAGACAAGTCAGTTGGCAGCGATTTAGCATCATTAACTATCTTGCCGCAAATCCTTGCCTTATGATGCGATCAAAAATTGCAGGTATCGGTATGTATGTGCCTGCGCAGGTAATACGCAATCAAGACCTGATGCAATACATGGATACCAGCGACGAGTGGATTCAGGAGCGCACTGGTATTCAAGAAAGAAGATACGCCCACCGCACCAAAGAAACCACTACCACCATGGCAGTGGAAGCTAGTAAACAAGCAATAGAAAGAGCAGGAACCACTGCTGCCGAAATCGACTTTGTTGTATTCGCCACCCTTAGCCCCGATTACTATTTTCCCGGCTGTGGTGTATTGTTACAGCGCGCTATGGGCATGAAACAAATCGGTGCTTTAGATGTGCGCAATCAGTGCAGCGGCTTTGTATATGCCTTATCTGTGGCAGATCAATTCATTAAAACGGGGATGTATAAAAATATTCTCGTTGTTGGTTCGGAGAAGCATTCTTTTGGATTGGATTATACAACACGCGGAAGAAATGTGAGTGTAATTTTTGGCGATGGAGCAGGTGCGGTTGTACTGCAGCCCACCAGCGATCCCGGACAAGGTATTTTAAGCACCCATTTGCACAGCGATGGCGCAGAAGCGGAAATACTTGCCATGTATAACCCCGGTACCCATGCCAACTATTGGAAAGAAAATTTAGCCAGCTTCAATGAAGGTACCTTGGGAGATATGTTTATGAGCCATGAAATGATTGATGCAGGACAAACATTTCCTTATATGGATGGCCCTGCCGTATTCAAAACAGCGGTGGTGAAATTCCCTGAAGTAATCATGGAAGCGCTGCAGGCCAATAATTTTCAAACTTCTGATCTTTCATTGCTTATTCCACACCAGGCCAACCTGCGCATTGCACAGTTTGTACAACAGAAACTGAAACTGCGAGATGATCAGGTGTATAATAATATTCAAAAGTATGGCAATACCACAGCTGCATCGGTACCCATTGCACTTTGTGAAGCATGGGAAAAAGGAATGGTAAAGGATGGTGATCTGGTATGCCTTGCTGCCTTCGGAAGCGGCTTTACCTGGGCAAGTGCGCTGATAAAATGGTAAGCATTATCCATTCCAGGGCCCTAGGCCCTGACGCAACACCACAGGCTCATCAGTAGTACAATCTACCACCGTTGAAGGTATGATGCCGCCTATGCCACCGTCGATTACAAGATCGACCTGCGATTTAAATTTTTCATAGATCAGTTCCGGATCGGTAAGTTCCTCTGCAGTTTCTCCTGGCAAAGAAGCGGACAAAATCGGATGCTGCAGCTGTTCAAGCATGGCATTCGTAATATTATGATCGGGTACACGCAAGCCAATGGTATCTTTTTTGCTTTTCAGAATCTTTGGTACCTGTTTAGAAGCTGGGAGCACAAATGTGTAAGGACCAGGCAAATATTGCTTTAGCATCCGATACAAAGGTGTGGGAATACTTTTTGCATAAATACTGAGATCACTCAAATCATGACACACAAAAGACAACTGAGCTTTTTTGGGATTCAAAGATTTTATCGCAGCAATGCGTTCAACTGCTTTTTGCTGAAAAATATCACAACCCAATCCGTAAACGGTATCGGTAGGATAAATAATCACGCCGCCGTTTAATAAACATTCCACTGCAGCTTGAATTCTTTGTGGCTGTGGATTTTCAGGATGTATGCGCAATAACATAAAAAATAAAAGCATTTAAAATAAAATCTATGCTGCAACATCGGTTGCAGCATGGTTCGCATACGAATCGGATCGAAAAGAAATAAGCTGTGAAACGAAGTCTTACTTGATTTCCCAGGTTTCGTTTCCACGCAGTAATTTGTCGAGATTGCCCTTGCCTTTTGAAGCAATGATGTCTTCTATCTGCAATTGCATCACATCTTCATAACAAGGCCGCTCCGTTTCATAGAACACTCCAAAAGGACGCGGCAGATGATTGGGCTTATTGGGATCATCGAACATGCGCACCAAAATTTGCGCTTTGTAAAAATCTTTTTCATCGTGCACCCATAGATCATCTTTACTGATACCATCGTTAAGATTTACCACCACCGGACGGAAACCATCTAGTTTAATGCCTTTATCCTGCGCTGCTCCAAAAACGAGTGGCTGACCCTGTGATAAGAACAACGCTTCTTCTGGCTTAGTTGTCTTTTCAGTAAATACTTCAAAAGCACCGTCGTTAAAGATGTTGCAGTTCTGATAAATTTCGAGGAAAGAAGCGCCCTTATGCGCATTTGAACGAATGAGTATCTCTTGTAAATGTTTGGGATCACGATCCATGCTACGGGCAATAAACGTAGCATCCGCTCCCATGGCAAGTGCCAGGGGATTAAAGGGATGATCAATACTTCCAAAAGGCGTACTCTTGGTTACTTTATGCTCTTCTGATGTGGGAGAATACTGTCCCTTTGTAAGTCCGTAAATCTGATTGTTGAACAAAAGAATATTTACATCAAAATTTCTGCGTAGCAGATGGATGGTATGGTTCCCGCCAATACTGAGTGCATCTCCATCGCCGGTTACAATCCACACACTCAAATCGGGACGGGCAGCCTTGAGTCCGCTGGCAATGGCAGTAGCACGACCATGAATGGAATGCATGCCATACGTGTTCATGTAGTATGGAAAACGACTACTACAGCCAATTCCGCTTACCACCACAATATTTTCACGGGGAATGCCTAATCCCGGCATAATTTTTTGAACCTGTGCGAGGATAGAATAATCGCCACAGCCGGGACACCAGCGTACTTCCTGGTCGGTTTGAAAGTCTTTCGAAGTAAGTGCCGTTGCTGTTGTTGCTTCGCTCATATAAATCATTTATAAATCATCCAATATCAAGATCGCAGGTTTATACCTGCTGACATCAAGTTAGCAAGTTATTGCCACAATGCCAATTTCTGATCGCCAAAAAAGGCTTTCAGGATTGGGCTGCCGCCAAAAGTGCTTCCCAGTATTCGGCAGCCCGGCGGGTATGAGGTATTACAATAGTGCCCCCCACGATGTTGGCAACGGCAAAAATTTCATATACCTGCTCGGTGGTAACGCCCTGCTCATGGCATTTGCCCAAATGATACTTAATGCAGTCATCGCAACGCAACACCATACTAGCAACTAGCCCGAGCATTTCTTTGGTTTGGGTACTTAAAGCCCCCTCAGCATATGTATTTGCATCGAGATTCCATAAGCGCTTGATGACCAAATTGTCTTTGCTCAGTATCACCTCGTTCATTTTTGAGCGGTATTCATTAAACTCATTGATTTGATTACCCATGATCACTGATTTTTGCCAAAGGTAATTCTGCATAGCTGAATCATCATAAATTGATCATTGTTTGCCCGGCTTGATTTATCTTGAACATTATAAACCCTTCACTATGAAATATGTGTTTCTTTCCATTTTAGCCCTGGTTTGCTACAGTTCTGTTACCGCACAAAGGAAACCCGGTGCTTCGAAACCAGCTGCTGTTACCTCCCTAGACAGCACAACCGAAGCTGCACTTTTACGCAGTATGCACTGGCGCCCGATTGGTCCGTTTAGAGGAGGTCGTTCCGTTGCCGCTGCGGGCGTAATTCAAAACAACCAAGTGTACTATATGGGAACCACCGGCGGTGGCGTTTGGAAAACAGAAGATGCAGGACAAACCTGGTTCAATATTTCTGACGGCTATTTTAAAACAGGATCGGTAGGTGCGGTAGAAGTGGCCGAAAGCGATCCCAATGTGATTTATGTTGGTATGGGTGAACATGCTCCACGCGGTGTGATGACCAGCTACGGTGATGGTGTTTATAAATCGACCGATGCAGGGAAAACCTGGTCGCACATGGGCTTGGAGTTAACACGTCATATTGCGCGCATTGCCGTTCATCCGCAACAGCCCGATGTTTTGCTGGTAGGTGCGCAGGGTGCTTTACATGGCCCGAGCAAAGAAAGAGGGGTGTATAAATCGAATGACGGAGGAAAAACCTGGCGTAACGTGTTGTATGTAGATGAAAATACGGGCTGTTCAGATCTGGTGATGGACATGACCAACCCGCGTATTCTTTATGCTGCGATGTGGGATCACCGACGCACACCCTGGCAAGTGATCAGCGGCGGCAAGGGCAGTGGGTTGTACAAATCAACCGACGGAGGAGAAACATGGAAGAAAATTGAAAAAGGACTGCCGGCTGAACTGGGAAAAATGGGCATCAGTGTTTGTCGCTCTAACTCGGAAAAACTATACGCACTGGTAGAAAGTGATACACAAAAAGAGCTGGGCGGATTGTTTGTTTCTGAAAATGCAGGCGAAAGCTGGAGCCGCATCAGCAAAGATCACCGCCTCACGCAGCGTGCATGGTACTATATTGAAGTATTTGCCGATCCGCAAAATGAAAACACAGTGTATGTGCTGAATTCGCCTGGATTAAAATCGACAGATGGTGGACGTACTTGGACGAATGTTCGTGGCACCCACGGTGATTATCATCATCTGTGGATCAATCCTAATAACAGTCAGAATATGATTGTTGCCAACGATGGCGGTGCTGCCGTAAGCTTTAATGGAGGTAAAGTATGGAGCACACAAAGCAATCAGCCTACGGCCCAGTTTTATCGCGTAAATGCTGATCATCTTTTCCCATATCACTTGTATGCAGGGCAGCAAGACAATTCCAGCATTAAAATTGCAAGTAGAAGTACATCGGGATATAGCATTACAGATAATGACTGGACCAGCAGTGCCGGTGGGGAAAGCGCTTTTCTAGCATTCAATCCCGATGACCCGCAATACGTTGTGGGTGGCAGCTATCAAGGCACCATTGAAGTGCTGGATACAAAATCAGGCGAAGGTACCAATGTGATGATTGCTCCTATCCAGTACCAGGCGCTGCAACCAAAACAAATGAAATATCGTTTTAATTGGAATGCACCCATCGTTTGGAGTAAATACGAACCTCAAACATTTTACCATGCAGGTAACCATCTTTTCAAAACAAAAGACATGGGACGCAGCTGGGAAATCGTATCTCCCGATCTAACCCGAAACGATAGTACCAAACAGGGTATCAGCGGATTGCCTTATACCAATGAAGGCGCCGGCGGAGAAAACTACGGCACGATCAGCTATGTGATAGAATCGCCACATGAAAAAGGAGTGATCTGGACAGGCAGTGACGACGGACTGGTACATGTTACACGCGATGGCGGTAAAAAATGGGATAATGTAACACCGGCAGGACTGGAAGAGTGTCTGATCAACTGTATTGAAGTATCACCGCATGAAAAAGGAACCGTTTATATTGCTGCTACACGTTACAAGTTCAACGATTTTGCACCTGCACTGTATGTATCTCGAGACTACGGAGCCAGCTGGAAAAAAATCGTGAACGGCATCCCCTATGGTGCATATACCCGAGCCATTCGGGAAGACAATGAAAGAAAGGGATTGCTTTACTGCGGCACTGAAACGGGATTCTTTGTTTCATTCAACGACGGTGAGCAATGGATGCGTCTGCAGCTTGGATTGCCCATTGTACCCATTACCGATTTAAAAGTGCATCAGGGCGACTTACTTGCTTCAACCATGGGACGTTCTTTCTGGATTCTTGATGATATTCATGTGTTACGTCAGTATAATCCGTTTGCTGCACCAACACAACTACAATTTTTTCAGCCGGAAAATCCTGTACGCCTCAGCAGGGGCAGCATGATGGACCGAATGAATGAGTTTAGCGCGATGCCGCTTAGCGGTGGCACAGGCTTTAACGCCCCCAGCGGAGTAGTATTACATTATTTTATTCCTGAAACACTGGAAAGAAAAGATGTAATGACACTTGAAATCACCAACGATAAAGGCGAACTGGTAAACAGATTTACAGCCAAACCCAATCCCTCATTTGTTGCTTACCCGGGTGGCCCCTCAGCAGATCCGCTGATTGGAACCAAAGCAGGCATCAACCGTTTTGTTTGGAACCTGAGATACCCTACGCTACCTGGTGTACCGAATGTTTTTATTGAAGGTTCTTACGATGGCCACAAAGCATCTCCGGGAAAGTATACAGCCACTTTACGGTCAGAAAAAACAAGCACCAGCATCTCCTTTACCATACTACCCGACCCGCGCATTAAAGCAACAGATGCTGAATATGCGGCACAACATGCGTTAGCAACAAAAGTGGAGAACGATATCCGTGATATTCATCTTTCTGTTTTAAAAATGCGCAAAGTAAAACAGCAGATCAATGCCTTGCTTGATTTGTGGAAAGACAAAAAAGAAATGAATAGCCTTTCAAACCAGGGGAAACAAATTGTAAATGCAATCAGCGATTGGGAAAATAAACTAGTACAAAACAAAGCGCAGAGTAATGATGATATCATCAACTATGTAAACAAGCTCAGTGCCGACTATATATTTCTGAAAGGTGAAATGGATACAAATATCCCGCTGGTAACAAGAGGACAAGAACAGCAATATGAAGCATTACATCAAACCTGGATGATGTGGAAAAAACAAATGCAACAGTTGCTTGAAAAGGATGTGACTGCTTTTAACGCAGCCTGTAATGAAATGAAGGTTCCTGCTATAAGTATGCAGGAATAATGTTATAAAATCATGACCAAGTAGATCAGTAATCATGATGCCACATTATTAAAAAAACGCAGATGAAAGCAAGGGTTGAATCGGTTTTTAATTGTGAAATGGAACAGGTGATCAAGTATGTTAAACAATCTGACACGCTCGATTTCATCGCATCGCCCATCTTGAAATTTATACCGGTTGATCCGGAACGTTACCCCGTGCAATGGGAAAATGGAAAATATCAGGTAAGAATGAAACTGTTTTCATTTATTCCTTTCGGCAAACAGTATATACAAATAGAAAAAGTAAAAGAAAATGACCCCACTGAATATATCATAAGAGATAACGGAAGCGGAGATATCATAAGCAAATGGGACCACTGGATTTACATCACTCCAAAAAATCATACAAAGCAAACAAAATATGTTGATGAGATTGAAATAAAGGCAGGAGTGCTGACGCTCATTGTATGGTGTTTTGCAAATATTTTTTACCGGTGGAGGCAGTACAGATGGAAAATATTAATTGCAAACGATTTCCGGCAACTGGAAAATAAAATCTAATACTATGAAGTTTTATACCGATATGCCCTCCTCGTTAAAACCTTTCTATTACCATGAACTAAACGAGGCGGCGATGAAATTGAGAAATAATAATTTCCTTGGAAGCTGGTCGCATCTTGAACGAGCTCATATAATTGGTCAGCCTTATCCGTATCATCATAGTTTGGTTCACTGGAAAATGTTGCTGTTTGGTATTCGCATGAAGGACCTGAGAGAGATTATCGGACAAATACCGCGTTTGATTGTGGGCGGAGTGAAATCTTTTGTTGGTGAAATCCCCGTAGGGAATACCGGCGGAGCAAATGTTCCTCCTTTACGCAGGATGGAAATTCCGCAGGAATTGAAAGAATTAATTCAAAAACATACTTAATGGAATCTACTGTATATCCGCAGAGAGCTGTACTGATAGATTTTTTACTTAAGTGACCCCAGCCAGTTTTTTACTCCCGCTGTAATTTTTTCTGCCATCGCCTTACGGTATGCAGGATCGAGGATATTCGCTTCATCTTCGGGGTGACTAATAAATAATGTTTCAACCAATACACTCGGATATTCGGTAGCGCCATTTAAAATGAAATTAAAATGGCCCACATTTCCGTATTCTTTTAAACCCAACTGTAACATACTTTCAAGCACGTGTTGTGTAACAGAACGAAAACCAATATGCCGATAATAGGTACTGGCACCCTGCACGCGAATAGGATCATCCGCGCTGTTTAAATGAATGCTGAGGAGCAAATCGGGCATCAGCTGTTTATAATTCCAAAGACGATCATGATTTTCATAGGTGGTATCTTTTATTCTTGTCATTACCACTTTAGCACCGGCTTGTTCAAGTGTGTTGCGCAGTTCAGTTGCAACCAAGAGTGTGAGCTCTTTCTCAAAAACACCCATGATACCTGCAGCCCCCTTGTTTGTACCACCATGGCCCGCATCTACTACAATCACTTTATTGAGCAGGCTTAAATCAGCAGGCTGGCGCCTTACTTTAATAGTAAGTGTATTCCCTCGGTAATAAACTGCATGCCCCCAATGTTGTGGGTTCTTCAATTCAATAAAAATGCTGAATACATCTTCTTCTAGCTGACGGTAATAAACATTTTTAATTTCTTTTACGGTACTGAGCTGTGTTACCCAGTTGGTATTGGTTACAGCACCGAATACATTCACACGAATAAGGGAAGGGTTAATCTCCTGCCAGCTTTCATAAGGCAATCTTTCCTGTAAACTCAGTGAAACATAATCGAAAGCAGTATCGCCCCAGCTGCGCATACTACCTGTAAGTGAGCTAGGTGTAAAGCCGGGAATTACTTGTGGCTGCACATGCATCTCTTCAATATAGGCATCACGATTGCGAGAAAGCTGCACGCGGTATTTATCGTTTACTTTACCAACTGCTTTTAAAGCAATCATCGAGTCGAGATACCCGATTTTAGTACCGCCAAGTCTGTCTTCACCCAACCCATACAGCAAATAAGGCAATCTGCCTTTTGTTCGTAAAAGCATTCCTTGTGCCGGCATGCTTGCATAAGTTGATTTTGTAGCTGCATCTATTTGAAGTCCGTCTTTTGTTTGAACGACAAAACGAAATGGCTTAGGATTTTCTGTAAGCCATTCATCATCTTCCCCTACAACATATTCTCCTTTGTAAATGCCTCGAACGCTGAGTGAATCACGGGCAGGCACTTCTTTTAAATCCAGTCCTCCTTCTAAACGCACCTGTGCATCGGGAATCGTTTTAAGCGTAATCCGAATACGATCGCCGGGAGCAAGTAAAAGATTACCTGCCGGTTCAATTCGCACATATTCAACAGTATGCTGCGTAAGCGTTTTTTCGTGTGTCGGAAGCGTAAACTGATAGCTGATTGTTTTTTCTATTTTACGTCCCGAAGCATCTGTTGCAATTAAAACAAAAGTGTTAGCCCCCTGTACCAAATTAAGCTCCGCCGCAAAAGCACCAGTAGGCCATACTTTTAATGGTGCCCCGTTTAGCGTCACGGCGCAATCCTTACATGTGGCACCTGTAATGAATTGTCTGGAAGCTGTAACGGAAACCGTTTCGCGCGATGGACGCACCAGCTTGAGAATGGGAACCTGTGCCTGCAAACAAAGGGGAATCAAAAATATCAGAAAAAATAAACTGCGCATGGAGTTGTAGGATTTTGAATCATTCATCGTCTTATACATCAGAAACTTTAGTTGATAAGTATCCTGTTGAAGGATACAATTTACTTAAATAATGAAAATGAAATTGCATAACAAACCAAGGGGATCGAAAAAACACTTTCAGTGCAAACAAATCAAGCTCCTTAAATAGTCGTTGTAAAATCCATAATTCTTAACAAAACATTTCCAGAACTTACCTGTTACTTTATAACATGATGAGAAAATGCTTTTTAACGCTTCTTGCATTTTGTGCAATTGCCATGCAATCGGTGGGACAATTCAATGAGGTTGTGCTGCGTAAAAATGGCAAGTCGTTCAAACGCTTTCGGGAAGGTGCGTTTATCCGACTTGAATCAAAACTCGGAATGCAATTTGGGGGCATCATTAACCTGATACAAAACGATACGATTTATGTAAACCACCATGGCATTGCCAAAAAAGAAATACATGCAGTGCTTAAAAAGAAAAATAAACAACCCGTTATTCCAATGGATGGTGAAACATTTTTATGGGCAAATGCCGGGATACCTCTTTTTGCCGGTGGTTTAACTGCTAGCGGTGAAAACTTTGGCAGGTCACTACTGTGGGGAACGGGTTTGGTGTATGGACCAATACTCTTGTATCATGGAAAGCATCTGCTATTCGACAGAAGCAGGAGATATGTACTTGGTGACAAATATGACTTGTTGATGCTGGATATTTTTCAGCCTGAAATCGTTCCCATACGACAGCGTTAAGTTAAATTGCAGTATGTGTGCCGACAACGCTAGCGAAAACAGATCATGGTTTTCGAATATAATCCGTACTTGCAAACGCATTTTTCTGATTTTGTTTTTCGGACAACTTCTCTATATCGTATTGCTAAAATGGATCAATCCACCCATCACTCTAACGCAAATAGGAAGTGTGTTGCGCGGAGAGGGGCTCAAAAGAGATTATGTCGATATTTCTGCCATTCATTCCAATGCCGGATTAGCCGTAATTGCAGCAGAGGATCAGCGCTTTGCCGATCATGCAGGCTTCGACTGGAAAAGTATTGAAAAAGCGGTTGCTTACAACAAGCGTAAGCCCAATCGTGTGAGAGGTGCTTCTACCCTTTCACAGCAAACAGCAAAAAATGTTTTTCTCTGGCAAGGAAGAAGTTGGATTAGAAAAGGGCTGGAAGTTTATTTTACTGCAATGATTGAACTCGTTTGGGGCAAAAAGAGGATTCTGGAAGTGTATCTGAATGTAGCGGAAATGGGCAAAGGAGTGTATGGAATTGAAGCCGCTAGTAATACATATTTTAATA
>CAZDGV010000024.1:8680-24024 GCA_964505195.1 uncultured Chitinophagaceae bacterium | reverse complement strand
ATCGGTTTGTGAGCAACATGAATTACAGGAATATGAATCAGAACAATATTTCAGGTCTTACGGCATATGCCGGACTTAAGATCGGGTTGTTTAAATAGCATACGGATTCGAGAAGGGGCGTTTTTACCCAAATTAATCGTTAACAAAAAATTTTTATCGCCCTCAGCGCGGGGAAGAGGAATATTGGTTATTTTTGATTAGTTGCATAAACAACTATATGCCAAACAACCAATTTAAGAAAGGAGAACTCTACAGCTTCATGACGGGCAAAGCGTCTACTGCTATTGCCCGTAGGTTGCAAAAGAATTTTAAATCGGCCGGATTAGATATAACGGTGGAGCAGTGGAGCGTGCTGTATCATTTGTGGAAGAATGATGCCATGAGTCAGCAGCAGCTTTGTGAAGCAACCTTTCGCGATAAGCCCAGCATTACGCGACTGGTAGATAATTTAGAAAAACTGCAACTCGTGAAAAGGGTTGCCAGCAGAGAAGATCGCCGCATCAATCAAATTTTTCTAACCGATGCCGGTAAGGCCCTGGAAGCGCAAACCATGAACATCGCCAATCAAACGCTCAACGAAGCATTGGTAGGCGTGCCTGCTTCTGAAATCGAAACCTGCAAGCATGTGCTTCAAATTGTATATGAAAATCTATTAACATCATAACTTAAAAATAATGACATCATGAGCGCTACCACAACCACTACCACGCTAAAAGGTGCCGAATGGCTGATTAAAGAAAGCACTGCTGCCGAAACCTATACTCCCGAAGATTTCAATGAAGAGCAGCAGATGGTCAAAGACATGTGTGCCAATTTTTTAGACACAGAAGTTTATCCCAATCTCGATCGCATAGATGCCTTAGAAGCAGGATTAATGCCATCGTTAATGGACAAAGCGGGTGAACTGGGTTTGCTCGGCACTTCTGCTCCTGAGGAATACGGCGGACTCGGAAAAGATTTTATCACTTCCACCATTGTAAATGAAGCACTCGGTGGAGGACATTCTTTTTCTGTAGCCATTGCAGCACATACCGGTATTGGTACACTGCCTATTCTATACTTTGGTACACCTGAGCAAAAAGCCAAATATATTCCCAAGCTTGCCAGCGGCGAATGGAAAGGCGCCTATGGTTTAACCGAGCCCAATAGCGGAAGCGATGCACTCAGCGCTAAAACTACTGCACGTTTGAGCGAAGACGGAAAACATTATATTCTCAACGGACAAAAATGCTGGATCACCAATGGTGGTTTTGCAGATGTGTACACCGTATTTGCGAAAATTGACGGAAAGGATTTTACGGCTTTTATCGTTGAGCGTGGCACGGAAGGTTTTTCACAGGGTCCGGAAGAGAAGAAAATGGGCATCAAAGGTTCTTCTACCGTGCAGCTTTATTTTCAGGATTGCAAAGTGCCGGTTGAAAATCTGCTCGGTGAAATTGGGAAAGGTCATGTGATCGCTTTTAATATTCTCAACATCGGTCGCCTCAAACTTTGTGCAGCTGCCATTGGCGGCTCTAAGCGTGCACTGAACAGTGCATTGGAATATGCACTCACGCGTGAACAATTCAAACAGCCCATTGCCAATTTTGGTGCCATTCAGCAAAAGCTTGCACAAATGGCCATTCGTATTTGGGTGAGCGAATCTGCGCTTTATCGCACCAGCAAGTGGGTTGATGACAAAGAAGTTGAGCTGTTAGAATCAGGAAAAGCCTTTAATGAAGCTTTGCTGGGGGCTGCTGAAGAGTATGCCATTGAATGTGCCATTTTGAAAGTAGATGGAAGTGAAGTGCTCGATTATGTTGTAGATGAAGGCGTACAGATTTTTGGCGGCAATGGTTTTAGTGCAGAATACAATATGAGTCGCGCTTACCGCGATAGCCGTATTAACAGAATTTACGAAGGAACCAATGAAATCAATCGTTTGCTTACGGTAGATATGGTACTCAAGCGTGCTATGAAGGGGCGTCTTGACCTGATGGGTGCAGCCATGGGCGTACAAAAAGAACTCATGAGCATTCCGGAATTTGGCGATACTGATGATGCACCTTTTGCAAAGGAGAAAAAAGCCATAGCAGGGTTCAAGAAAGCGATTATGCTCACTGCCGGAGCTGCCGTGCAAAAGCTGATGATGAAAATTGAACATGAGCAAGAAATTCTCATGCATATTGCCGATATGGCCATACTTGCTTTCCATGCCGAAAGTGCTTTGCTCCGTGCCGAGAAGCTGGTGCAGCAGAAAGGGGAGGAAGCTGCACGCAATGAACTGGATATGGCACTTACTTACCTGTACGATGCTGCCGATGCAATATTGAAGCACGGAAAAGATGCGGTGAATGCTTTTGCCGAAGGCGATGAGCAGCGTATGATGCTGCTGGGATTACGTCGCTTTACCAAAGTGGAAGCTTTCAACAGTAAGGAAGCACGCCGTCGTATTTTCCAAAAAATGCGCAGCGAAGGAAAATATCCACTCTAATTTAAATCTGTTTTTAAAAAAGGCTTGCACCATGATAATGCAAGCCTTTTTTTATTCCTTTTGAAAAATCTTACTTGAATGCAAAAAGCAGCGGAAACAGGAATACAACAATTGCTGTCCAGATGCTGTACACAGGTAAAAATGAAGCAATTCCTGCTTCAATGCTTTGCTCATTGTTTTTGTTGCGTAAACCAAGAAAAAGACGGTGACTTACAATCAGCAAATGTATCAGCATGAGCAGGTTGCTACCCAGCACAGCCATTCTGTTGGGCGTAATGCCCCAGCTGCTGATACGAAAAACAATGGCCGATAGTGCAATGCCGTTCACAAACAGGGTAGCAATGGCGAGTGCTAAAAGCAAAATAGATTCTACACTGCGCGTATGTTGTTTCCCCCTTTCTGCTACGGAAAAAAGAATAATGGCCATCACACCAATTAGCAGCAAGTTGAAGATGAATAAAAATTCACGGTCGTTGTAGGGGTCTTTTCCGGTATATACCATCGCGCCTAAGTAGGCAAGTAGTAATACCAGTACCAAGGGTGTAAAAATTCTTGCAATGATGGGCGAAACCTGCTGCACCAGCTGAGGATTGCGCTGTACCATATAAGTTGCTACTACCGGAACGGCTGCTGCTCCCCAAATGGCAATGTTTTTCATGTACCATTCGGCAATGTTCAAGTCAATCAGTTCAAATAGTCCAATGGATATTCCCGTAAGGATTGCGCCGGCAATCATGATCACGGCACTCATCACCAATAAGTCACCGTTGTATCGCAAAAATCCAATTTTCATTTCGGTGTTTTTGATATCTCGTCCTGTGTATGAAAATCCGGTAACGGTCCACAACAACAGCGGTAAATGCATGCAGGCAAGGATTAAGGTATCGCTGTTGTTGTGGGGTAATAGATTAATGAAAACAGCCGTAGCTGCCAGCAAGGCAGAACATGTAAGTAAATACTTGCTCGTAAGTTTTGTTTTCCAGGCGAAAAAGAAAATCAACGATGGGAATAGGATGAAACCCACATTGCGCTGGAAATATAAATCGTCTTCTATGCCAATGAAATACGGCATTTTCGCGATCAGTCCTGCCAGCAGTGCCAGTAACGCCACCCATAGCATTTCCTTCCGGTTTGCAGGTTGCGCAGGTTTTTTCCCAAATGTTAAACGTGCCTTCCAAACGCGTAATACTGGGTGTAACGTTTCTTCTTCTGTCATTTCATCCAGTGCTTTCCGAAAAGCGTTTTTGTTTTTTTGATAAAGCGCTTCGAGTGAGGTCGGCTCATCTACCAGCGCAAGTAAGTTTTCTTTCATCTTTCCTTATTTGGCTCACCTTCAAGTAGAAAGCGAATAGTTTTTAAATATCCTTTTATGAATAAAAGGGTTTATGATTTCTTTTGTGATTGAATCAGCGATTCCAGCGCATCGAGATGTGCAGCGAATGCCTTTTTCCCCGATTTCGTTACATAGTAACGTGTGTTCGGCTTACGCCCAACGAAGGTTTTTTCCACCGCCACAAAGTTTTCTTTTTCCAGCGCTTTGAGATGGCTTGCCAAATTCCCATCGGTGGTTTCCAGCAGTTCTTTCAGGGCATTAAAATCCAGTACTTCATTTACAGAGAGTACCGACATGATACCCAGCCGGATACGACTTTCAAATGCTTTATGAAATCCGGTGATCATGGTGTTCACTGTTGGTACCTCACATATATGTAAATGCCATAAACAATATGCAGTAGTCCGAAACCTGTTGCCCATATGGCCAGTCCGTATGCAGGCTGAAGTGCTGCCATCATTCCCAACAATACTTCTGTAATACCTAGGTACTGCAATTCGCGGTAGCTAAAATGTCCGGCATTGTAAATGGCCAGTCCGTAAAAAATCAGCGATACCGGTACAAGTAAATGCAAGCTGCCTTGCCATAAAAACAGCAGCAGCAGAAAGCCCCCTGCTAGCAGGGGCATACCCATGAGCTGTATCACGCGCCTTGTGCCTCCATTCCAAAAGGGCTCACGCATTTTGCGGGCCCTTCGGAAGGAGAGCAGAAAACCGGTGCCTAAGGTTAGCAACAGCACCGACAAGCCAATTATAAAAATCGAGCGGGTCATATCAGGCGACACCGTTTCCTGCAAGGATTCATATCCGACTTGATTAAAATTCAGAAAGCGATAAGCGACATAGCTGCCAATCAATGCATATATGCCGGCCATTACGCCTGCCCAGCCGGAGAGGGCCAGAAATTTTGCCGATCGCTCCATCAAGGTGCGGATCTCAGCAATATCGCGGCGATAGTCTTGTTCTTTTTTCATTTAAAAAGTACTTTGAAATACAAAGTTAATAGATTTTTTCAGGGGTCCAAATATTTTTTTATGGGTGTGTTGCAGTGACGCCAACTAAAATTTGACTGGATCGTTCACCTCAGCTACGATGAGATAGCGCGGTTTTGTTGAAAGAGACAGATATGCCTGCATCCATTCATGCTGTACACTTTTAATGCGCATACCATTTTCATTCCACCATTCCGGACTACAAAGGCATCCGAGTGAAGGTGTATTGGGATAATAAGTGGCGGATGCATAAAAAATTGGATCGATGGTGGTTCCATGGGCAATAATTTCTGTACGCCCTAAATTGCCTGCTGTAAAACTTTCAAACAAACCAGCGTATCTGGCAAGTTTTGATCCAAGTATATTTCTATAAAAGGAGGCGTAGTTGGTGTCTTTCCCAAAAAAAGTAGTTGACGCCGATTCAAAGGGCATTACCATTTGAAGATTGGTTGTGGGTCCAATCCATAGATTTTCTGAAACCGCAGTACCGGTTATACGATACAAACCCTGAGGTGTATTTCCGTTTGTGAGGTAAAAAGGTAGGTTTGTAATTGACCGAGCTAGCTGAGGATATCTGAGTGGTTCACCCCGATCGTTTTTCAACCAACTTCCGTCGGCATTACGAATCATAAGAAAACCAGGCTTATCTCTGTTTGCATACTGAAAGCTGCATAATACTACTTCACCTGGTAAAAAACTGCTATCACAAAAATCAGTTAGTTCAGGTCGGTTATTCCTGTTGGATGTTCGCTGATATGAAAAAGCGGGATAGTATTTTGATGCTTTGAGCGATTTGTCTTTTTTCCAGCGCATGGTATTACTGCTGCGTAGTACATATTCCCATGCCATGGCTTTTACTTTGTCGTTCTCTATTTGTTTCAGGATGCGTTTTACATGCTTTTGAAATGCATTGGGATACAAGGTGTATATCAGTTCCAGATAAGTCCGCTGCAACGCTGCATCCAGTGAAGGTAGCTGCGATAAATGTGAAGGGATCTTCTCCTTTAATCCATTAGGCCGATATAGCATCAGTTCCATTGCCCAGCAGGCGCCTGTCCATGATGCCGCATGCTCATTACGAAGTGGCAATTCAATAGTACTATTTACATTATGAATGAGCTTTGCTTTTACAGAATCTCTGCAATGTTGTGATGCAAAAAAGAAGCTGGTAGCGTCTTGTGCGTAAGTTTTTACAGTGAGCAATAGAAAAAAGCTCAGTACTAGATTACGGTATCGCTGCATATTATTTAAACAAGGATTGTGCCGTTAAGGAAATGAGCTCACCCTCTTAGATACTTGATTGATATCAAAAATTTATTCTTGATACAACAACTCATCATTGATGATTTGAAAGGAAAAGCTTCCAGTCTTCCAGCATTTTTCCCTTGAGTACACGGGGAAACTTATGTTGTCCGCCCATTTTGCCTTTCAGTTGCATGAATTCCATAAAAGTGGCTTCCGAAAGTATATCGAGATATACTTCTTTCAATGCGCTGGTTCTTTCAGTGGCATAATCGTCGTTTAGCATTTGCAGATGCTCGTCAATTTTCTCTCGAAGCGCATTGGCATCGGCATGATCATCGCAGGCAACATACCAGTGGTGAGCAAAAAAAGTACCATGCGGTTCGCCTACCACCGTGAATTCGGGAATGGAAATATTCATCTCTTCACTAGCCAGTTGAATGGCTTTGTTCATATTATCCACGCTTAAATGTTCGCCGACCAAACTCAGAAAATGCTTGGTGCGTCCGGTGATGATGATTTCACAATTGCTTTTATCAATGAAGCGTACTGTATCGCCAATGAGGTAACGCCAGGTGCCTGCCGTAGTACTCAGTAGCAGTGCATAGTCTTTCCCTTCTTCTACTTCATGCAGCATGAGTGCTTCAGCGTTGGGCAGAATATTTCCTTCGTGGTCAAAATTCTTTTCATCAAAGGGAACAAACTCGTGAAAGATGTGCTCGTTGGTTACCAGCTTCATGCCTCTTGCATTTTGTTTGTCCTGGTACGCGATGAATCCCTCTGATGCGAGATAGGTTTCAATATAAATCAGCGGTTTGCCGATGAGTTTTTCAAAACCATGCTTATATGGTTCAAAGGAAACACCTCCGTGAACGAAAAATGCCAGGTTGGGCCAAATCTCATGGATGTTTTTGAGTTGGTAGCGTTCAATAATCATTTCCATGCACATCTGAATCCATGCCGGTACGCCTACTACAAACCCAATATCCCAATTGGGGGCTTCATTTACGATGTATTCGAGTTTTTTGTTCCAGTCGCGCGTTTTGGCAATTTGCTTGCCAGGTTTGTAAAAAGGCGAAAACCAGAACGGTACTTTTTTGGCGGTAATGCCACTCAGGTCGCCCGCATAATATCCCGGACCCTTTTGTAAGTCGGTACTGCCGCCGAGCATGAGCCAGCCCTTGCCTAAACTTTTCACAGGCAGCTGGTCGTAATTGCGCAGCGTAAGCAAGTGTTTGATCATTACAATACGGTTGCCTCGCATTAGATCGTTCGTGATGGGAATATACTTACTGGCTGCTTCGCTGGTGCCTGAGCTCAATGCGAAAAATTTAATGCGTCCGGGCCAACATACATCGGAATGCCCTTCCAGTGTTTTATGCCACCACTCGGCATAAATACGGTTGTAATCGTACACAGGTACCAGCTCCTGAAATTTCTTTCCGGGATGGCGACTGTTCAGGATCTCATCAAAATGAAATTGCTGTCCAAAAGCAGTATGTCTGGCTTTTTTCAGCAGCTTTTTCAGCGTTTTAATTTGCTGACGCTTGGGTGAGTTAACGGGAAGGTTGAGCGCGCGGCTCAGCGATTTGGGTAAGGAAAACTCAATGAGTGACATCAGCAATAATAGTGGTGAGGACAAATGTAAACACTCAATGCTGTTTTGCCCCTAATTTTTTATAGCTTTTAACAAGCATTTTTAATTCTTGCACCACGTCAAAAGTTTCGGCATACCATTCATCTGTAAGAAGCTGACTATCGTAGAGTAGGGAATTACTGTGATGGGGCATGCCTGCGGCATTGAGTACGGAAGGTTTGAGTGCCGGCAGATGAGCTGCCTGTGTTTTGAAACCGATCCAGGTACGGCGGTTCAGCAACACCAGTAGGGCATTCATTAACATAGTTGCTGCTTGTGGATGAGTGATAAAATGTATTGGAAAACTGATCAACAATATCAGTGCGCTACCTACGTCCAGCAAACGTTTTCTTCGCTGCTGTTCACTTTCCGCCAGTCGGTAGGGCATTTGTCCGACAATTGCTTCACCGCTTTCATTACGTTCCGTACTACCTACAATACTATTGCTGTTGGCAGCATGCATAAATAGCTTTACGCGATGACCCAGTTGTTTGAACAGCGCAATGCTTTCTTCAAATCGTATTGCAGCGCCCTCGCAAATGATCACAGCCTGAATGGGCGTACCTGCCAGAATGCTTTCTAGCTGTTGCAGATTACCCATCGCGGTACTTTCGTTAAACGGACTCACAAAACCTTTTAATACAATTATGTTTCGGTGCGTCTCAAGTAGTTGATTGATCTTTTGAAAATCCTCCTCTGTGCCTACAACCAGTGTTTGTAATTGCTCATTTGGAATTGCTTTTTCAAGCACATGCAATTGTAACAAGAGTTGCCGCCAGATGCTGAGTGCGCCAAAGCTTAGCAATGCACCCATCGCCACCATGCCCCGCGAAAAACGTAGCTGCTCTGGCAGCAATCCGTATGCAATCATTAGCGTAATCAGTGCGGTAAGCAATGCATAGAAAAGCTTACGCGGCTTGATTTTTCTTTCGTAGAGTCCGCTGAAATAGCCGGTTCCGAGGAAAAGGATGGTAAAGAAAATGAAGCTGTTTCGAAGCAATGCATCTAAATATTGCACATCTGTTCGTACGTTATTCGACCAAAAGATTTTAGATGCTTCAAAGCATGCTAAAATGAGTGCGGCATCCAGCAGAGGAAGTGCAGCGCTGCGAATCAATCGTTTTACTATACTAAGCATGGCACGCATCCAAATGGCAGTATGAATAAAAATGCGAAAGACCTTTGCATGCACTCCGGTATAATGTTTGTCTACAAACAAACTCATGGCATGATAAAACATCTTCACATAATTCAGTGAGGCTTTGTGCGTGCTTTCTCCTTTGAAATGGATGATGCTGCATTCGCTGAAGTAGTAGTTTTTATATCCTGCCTTTCGAATGCGGTAACTCAAATCAATATCCTCAGCGTACATAAAAAACCGCTCATCAAAGCTTCCAGTATTTGACAGCACTTCTTTTCTTGCAAGCATGAAGGCGCCGGCCAGTACATCTACGGGATGATTTTTGTTTTGATCGAGATGGCCTAAATGATAACGGTTCAATAGCGATGATTTCGGAAAGAGCCGGCTTAAGCCTGATAGCCGGAAAAGCGCAGGAAACAAGGAAGGAAAAGCACGCTTGCTTTCAGGAAGGAACCGTCCACTGCCATCTAGCATTTGTACACCCAGCGCGCCCGCTTCCGGATGCAGCTGCATAAAAGCAATGCATTTTTCAAAGCAATCTTCAGGCACAATGGTATCGGGATTGAGAAAAAGAATATAATTCCCTTGCGCTGCTTTCAAAGCAAGGTTATTGGCTTTTGCAAAACCTATATTCTCATCGTTCCAGAAAAAACGAACATCGGGAAATTTATCTTGTAAATATGTCCGGCTGCCATCTTTGCTTGCATTGTCTATCACTAAAATTTCTCCTGACATGCTTCGCATCGCTTTCTGCACCGAAAGCAAGCATTGCTCCAGAAAAAACTTTACATTATAGTTTACAATGATGACAGACAGTTCCATATAAGCGTTTTCAAAGCTAACCGCTTAAATTCAAAATAAGCGGATAAATCAACATGAGCTGCAGCATTCAATGATTCGTTGGAAGAACGCGCTTCATTATATTTGCGGATGATCAAACAAACCCTTATTGAAGCAACCCGCGCAGGTGCAGCGGAATTGTTGCGTTATTTCGAGCAAGATTTTACGATTTCCAACAAAGAGGGTATTAATAATCTGGTTACGGAAGCCGATCATGCATCTGAAAAAGCCATTTTTGAAGTCATTCGGCGTCATCATCCCGATCATGCCATTTTGAGCGAAGAAACCGGTGAAGTGGTGATGGACTCAAATTACAAATGGATCATCGACCCCATCGATGGAACCGTGAACTTTGCAAATGGTATTCCCCTCTGTTGCGTGAGTATTGCCGTTGAGCAAAACGGGAAGATGATATTCGGCGCAGTGTATAATCCCTTAATGAATGAATTCTATCTCGCAGAAAGGGGAGCCGGCGCTACATTAAATGATCGTCCCATCCATGTAAGTGATCAGAGCGAAGTGGTGAAGAGCTGCTTGGTTACCGGATTTCCTTATACCTATCTCGATATGCCCAATGGTCCCTTACAGGTATTTGAGCGCTTTATACGAAAAGGCATTCCCGTGCGCCGCCTTGGCAGTGCCGCAATTGATTTGTGCTGGGTGGCTGCAGGTAGGTTTGATGGTTTTTATGAGCATAAGCTGCAGGCATGGGACAGTGCTGCGGGCTTTTTGATGGTAGAAGAAGCAGGAGGAAAGGTCACTGATTTTTCGGGAGCATATTATTCACCCTACCAGCCGCATTTGCTGGCTACCAATGGAAAAATACATGATGAGATGTTGAGGTGGATAGAAGGCAAGGCATCGTAATCGGCTTACTGTTTTGCTGCAAATATTTATTCATCAGCATCCTAGTGAAATCAACGAACTTTATGCAGGATAAGAGACGATTTGAATCGTCATGGTACAAACAATCTTTTCTTTTGTTAACAGGATACATTTTAAAATAGCATATACATGGAGAATGAGCGTACAGAAATCAGCTCGCTGGGTGAATTTGGTTTGATCGACCATCTCACAAAAAATATAGAGTTTCATAATGCTTCATCGGTGCTGGGTGTAGGCGATGATGCGGCAGTGCTGGATCATTATGGTAGACAAACGGTTGTTACAACCGATTTGCTCATAGAGGGCGTTCATTTTGATCTTATGTACACGCCTTTGAAGCACCTTGGTTATAAAAGTGTTGTGGTAAACCTAAGTGATCTGTATGCCATGAATGCCACACCTACGCAGCTAGTATTAAGCTTGGGCATCAGTAATCGTTTTAGCGTAGAAGATGTGGAAACTTTTTATGAAGGCGTTTACGCTGCCTGCGATGCATATGGTGTGGATTTGGTAGGCGGTGATACCACTTCATCGGCAAAAGGATTTATTATTAGCGTAACAGCCATCGGAGAAGTTGCGCCGGATAAATATGTAAAACGCAGTACTGCAAAACAGAACGACTTGGTTTGTGTGAGTGGCTATCTCGGTGCTGCTTATTTGGGTCTGTTGTTGCTGGAGCGTGAGAAGAAAGTATTTCTTGAAACAAAAGGTGTGCAGCCCGATTTGGAAAACCAGGAGTATATCGTAGGCAGATTGCTGAAGCCGGAAGCAAGAAAGGACATCATTGCTTTTTTTGAAAGAGAAAAACTGGTGCCCACCAGCATGATGGACATTAGTGACGGACTGAGCAGCGATTTGCTTCATATATGCAAGCAAAGCAATTGTGGTGTAGTGTTGTATGAAGAAAAAATTCCGGTGCACGACGATGCTCGTCAGTTTGCCTATAAGCTTGAATTAGATCCTACAGCTTGTGCTCTCAGCGGCGGAGAAGATTACGAATTGCTGTTTACGATTGATCAGCAAGACTACGATAAAATCAAGGATGTAGAAGGCGTCAATGTAATCGGTTATATAACCAAACCGGAAGAAGGTGCTACGATTATTACCCGCGGTGGCAGTAAACATCATATTACCGCACAAGGGTGGAATGCCTTCCCCTCTGCTAAGTAGGGCAGTGTTGCATAGTAATTCGCTACGAAAGCAACTGAAAATGATCTCCGTCTCTTAGAAAGGGAAGCGTTTGCCGAATCTGCTGCAGTTCGTGTTGGTGCAGCTCGATGGTGAAGATATCCTCTTCATGTGCTTTGTGATATAATACTTCTCCTAGTGGATTTACAATCATGCTGTCACCACTATGATATATTCCCTTTCCATCCTCTCCAATACGATTTACCCCGATCACATAGGATTGATTTTCGATGGCACGGGCTGCGAGTAAGGTTTTCCAGGCATGCGCTCTTCTTTCAGGCCAGTTGGCGATATAGATTAGCACATCGTATTCAGGTGTGTCGGGATTGCTTTGACGTGCCCAAACGGGGAAGCGTAAATCATAACAGATCTGCAAATTGATTTTCCATCCGTTTACAGAAGCGATAAATCTTTTATCGCCCGGCGTATAGTGTTTGTCTTCATCTCCAAAAGCGAAGAGATGTCGTTTGTCGTAATACCCCAGCTGTCCGTTTGGAAGCACCCACAACAAGCGGTTGAAATATTTCGCACCTTCATTTCCCTCTTCGCGTACCATAATGCTGCCTGTTAAAATGATCTTCAATTCAGCAGCTAAATTTTTCATCCATGTAATTGTAGTGTTCTCCATTGTTTCGGCAAGCAGTTCGGGTTGCATGCTGAAGCCGGTACTGAACATTTCAGGGAGGATAACAACATGTGTATCTTCCGGCAACTGGCGTAGTTTTTGCTCCAGCATTTGTAGATTGGCAACTTTGTCTTCCCAGAAGAGATGTGTTTGTATGAGTGTAAAACGGAGCGGTGACATATGGCTAAGTTCGTGATAATTATTAAAACCGATGACTCAGGCCAATGCTTCCCCACGCTTCACCTCTTCGCATGCGTGCCCCTTCTTTGGTACGAAATGTATAATACCAGCGAAATGAAGTGCGATTACCCGAAAGAAGCATGCCGGTGCGCAATTGTCCCACTAGTGCACGAATGGGCGTAATGAATTTTCCTTTATCGCTAACAAACATACCGCCCTGTATGGTCGCATTATATGCCTGCAGCATGATGGAAGGCTCAGCGAAAAAAATGGATTCATGCTTTGTAGAGGCTTTTTCTTTTTTGCCAAGCGCTGCACCCCACCATGCACTTTGATGAGCGGGTTGCAGTTTTCCTGTTTGAAAAAGCATGCCCACGACGGCATGGGTAAACGTATTCCCCACACCACCCTGCAGTATGCCATTCATGCGAAAGCGAAGTGAATGAGATGCATGTATCTGCGGGAAGTAGGCAGCATTCAAATTTACACCTAGGGCATTGTTTACTTGTAATTCCCATCCGTAAAGGCGATAAATCCCCCACATACGATGCCATGCTTCCTGCACCTGCTGTGCTTGGGATGCCGGCCCCATGATTCCGGCTGTTATATGATACTGCATCACATTGCCGCTCTTGGCAATTTGTGTTTTTCCATAGGAGAGGTAGGTCCACCCCGCATAGGGCCGATCCATCATTTCGGTTACAACTGCCAGAGAGCGGTTGTTGCGAAAAGGGTTATAAATTTTAATGCCGGCTTCCCAGTTGTGGATCCTTTTTACAAACTTGTTACGCGGTGTTTTTTTGCTGAGTGTATTGTATTGAAGCAACAAGCCGTTGGAATAGTATCGGTCGATGCCTCCAAAATCATAGTTATCATTTTCGGTGAGCAACAGCAGCTCTTTGCTGAATACTTTTTCCTGTGCTTGTGTGAATAAGCCCAGGCAAGAAAGGGCGACCATCATCAAAGCGCGAAACATGTGCTAAAATTACATGATTTCACTGCGGTAAATTCTTTGTATTCTGAAATCAAGTACAAATTCGCTCAATCCCATTACTCATTGGACTACTTTCGAAGCAAGGAATAAATCAAATCGCTTTCATACCCTTTCTGTATTAGGTAGTCCTGTATTTTTCTTTTGCGGATGAATTGATTTTTCTGCCCTTTCAGCTCTTTGAGTTTTTGGGCAAACAACTGCGCAAGCGTATTCAGATAATCATCTTCGTCGATGGCGTTTAATCCCTTTTTTATACAGTATTCGCTTACATTTTTTTGCCTTAATGCATATCTGATTTTCACTTTGCCCCATTTTTTCATTCGAAAGCGTCCGCCTGCAAACTGTGCTGCAAATCGTTCCTCATTCAGATAGTCGTCCTCAATTAAACTGCTGATGATTTTTTCTACCGCTCCCTTATGCAGACCATAACCATACAGCTTTTCTTTTACTTCGCTGTGACAGCGCTCTTGGTAGGCACAGTAATGCCTGATTTTTTGGAGTGCTTGTTCGGGGGTGAGGGAAGATTGATGCATCGCCTCAAAATTATTGATTCAGCAGGAGTAACTGAATAGTATCCGTATGTCGTTTCGATTAAGGTAAAACGTTAAATTTTCATATCCGGAAGTTGCGGGCTGACAGATAGCATTAAATTACATCGCAATAAAAACTCGCTGCAAATATCATATGAGGTATTTCAATGCAATTTTCTTTTTTTTAGTTGTTGCAGCTGCAAAATATGCGTCCGGACAATCAATAGTAACGGTAATTAATGAGCGTACAGGCAAGCCGGTAGAGGGCGCCTCAGTATATATCAGCGGTACTACCTACGGAAAAGTGGCTGATGCGCAGGGCCAGTTAAGTCTGGCAGGTTTTCCCTTACCACCATATAAACTTACTGTTTCAGCAGTAGGGTATCGTGTCCAAACGGCAGATGTTACACCTGACGCTCCGCAAGCATTCCGCATCTTTCTTGCAGAAAGAGTGGAAGAGTTACAGGAAGTTGTAATACAGCGCCCTTTGAAAGACGGATGGGAGCGGTATGGAAAAGAGTTTCTGAAAAGCTTCATCGGTTATTCTCCCTTTGCGGCTCAATGTCGTATTCTCAACCCACAGGTATTGTCTTTTTATGAGGATATAGACACCCGAACCCTACGTGTATCTGCAAAGAAACCTTTGCAGATACGCAATGATGCACTGGGGTATGAAATCACCTACTGGCTTGAATTATTTGAGTTGAACTATGATGAACGAAAGCTTATGTTACAGGGAAGCAGTCAGTTTAGGGATATGATTACTGTAAAAGCTGCAGTCAAAAAAAAGCAGACATGGCTTCTTAATCGGGAAAGTGCTTATAATGGTTCATTACAGCATTTCATACGTTCGCTATATCATGGTACTACAGCCGCCGAAGGCTTTGAGGTGAGAGCCTTGCGTAAAATACGTTTAGATTCTCTGAAAAAGTTTAATGACTTCGTCACTGATTCCTTTTACATCCATCCGCCCCAATGGGAAATACTGCTGGAACGGATATTAAAAAACACAGCCAAAACCAGTAATGAGTTATCCCCCCAGTTTCCTAAGTTGGCAGCAAATTTGTTGCTTCAGCGGATACAGCAATGGGAGGCTGATACAAGTTCTAGCGAACCCTTGCGTTTGTCGTTGCGTTTTTCAATGACTGAGGACGGTATGACAGAGGTCCTTGAACTGCGAAAAACACCAGATGCTATTCTGGCCATGTTTTATCGTGTGTTGGGCGTATCGCAAGAGGCGGCCAGTAATGCTGTTTGCAACATCCTGTATCAACAAGTCTTACAGA
>CAZDGV010000024.1:1240-8580 GCA_964505195.1 uncultured Chitinophagaceae bacterium | reverse complement strand
CAAGAGGCGGCCAGTAATGCTGTTTGCAACATCCTGTATCAACAAGTCTTACAGACCGACAGTTTTGTAGACAGGCGTAATATCAGTGAAGTTAAGTTCAACTTTCAGCATTATCTGCATATCACTTACACCCGCGAAAAAGAGGAAGAAGCCTATTTCTTCAGCGGGGGCTTTGTTCCTAAAAATCGCATCCCGCTAGACCAGACCAGTATTATATCAATCAGCGTGTCGGAACCGCTGATACTTTTTTCAAACGGACATTTTGAACCTTCCCGTGAGCTCCTAGTGGAAGGCTACTGGAGCTATGAAAAAATAGATAAGCTGTTGCCATTAGAGTATCAGCCTACATCTGTGAAAGAGAAAAAATGACCTGTATCATCCTCCACCATTGAATAGGATTGTATCTTTGCACCCCACAAGAATAAAAAACGCGCTATATGGATAAAAACACATCATCAGGCAATGTTTCGTACAACGTAAACGACATTAGCAAATGCCCCTTCCACAACGGAAGCATGAAAAAAGGCGCTGCGGGCTCCGGGCCTGCTAACCGCGATTGGTGGCCTAACCAAATCAAGCTCCACATTCTGCGCCAGCACTCTGAGCGCAGCAATCCCATGGATCCTGATTTCAATTATGCAGAAGCGTTTAAAAAGCTTGACCTGGCAGCTGTAAAAAAGGATTTAGAGGCATTGATGACCCAATCACAAGATTGGTGGCCGGCCGATTATGGTCATTACGGGCCTTTTATGATTCGTATGGCATGGCATAGTGCCGGAACGTATCGCATTGCCGACGGCAGAGGCGGTGCCGGAGCTGGAACACAGCGTTTTGCGCCCCTGAACAGCTGGCCAGATAATGCCAATCTCGATAAGGCACGCTTGTTGCTTTGGCCGATTAAACAGAAATACGGTAAAAGCTTAAGCTGGGCCGATCTGATGATTCTTGCCGGCAATGTGGCGCTGGAAAGCATGGGCTTCAAAACCTTTGGTTTTGCAGGTGGTCGTGAAGATGTATGGGAGCCTGAAGAAGATATTTACTGGGGTTCTGAAAGTGAGTGGCTGGGAGATCAGCGCTACACCGGCAACCGCGAGCTCGAAAATCCGCTCGGTGCGGTGCAGATGGGTTTGATTTATGTAAACCCTGAAGGTCCCAACGGCAATCCCGATCCACTTGCAGCTGCACGCGATATTCGCGAAACTTTTGCCCGCATGGCGATGAACGATGAAGAAACCGTGGCATTGATTGCAGGCGGACACACTTTCGGAAAAACCCATGGTGCTGCTGACCCCACCAAATATGTTGGTCGCGAACCGGCTGGTGCAGCCATGCAGGAAATGAGCATGGGCTGGAGCAATTCCTTTGGGAAGGGCAATGCAGAAGATACTATTACCAGCGGTTTGGAAGGTGCATGGACCAGCACGCCTGCAAAATGGGGACATGAATATTTTAAAAATCTTTTTGAATACGAGTGGGAGCTTACGAAGAGTCCGGCCGGAGCACAGCAGTGGGTAGCAAAGAATGCAGAAGCAACCATCCCCGATGCGCATGTGGCAGGAAAGTTGCATAAACCCTTTATGCTTACAACGGATTTGTCTTTGCGCTTTGACCCCGCTTATGAAAAAGTATCCCGCCATTTTTACGAAAATCCGGCTGCATTTGAAGATGCTTTTGCCCGCGCTTGGTTTAAGCTCACGCATCGTGATATGGGACCGCGCGCACGCTATCTTGGTGCAGAAGTGCCTTCTGAAGCGTTGATTTGGCAAGATCCTATTCCTGCAGTTGATTTTGAAGTAATTAATCACGATGATGTTGCCGCACTCAAGGGTAAAATACTTGCTAGCGGACTCAGCATTGCTGAGCTGGTTACAACTGCCTGGGCTTCTGCAGCAACTTATCGCAACAGCGATAAGCGCGGTGGAGCCAACGGTGCACGTATTCGCCTGGCACCTCAAAAATTCTGGGAATCGAACAATCCCGCACAGTTAAGTAAAGTGTTGAGTGTGCTTGAAAGCATTCAAAAGGAATTCAACAGTGCACAGAAAGGAAATAAAAAAGTATCACTTGCCGACTTAATCGTACTGGCAGGTACTGCAGCGGTTGAAAAAGCAGCGCATGATGCCGGTGTTAAAGTGAGTGTTTCATTTACGCCCGGTCGTAACGATGCATCGCAGGAACAAACCGATGTGGAGAGCTTTGCAGTACTGGAGCCCAAAGCAGATGGCTTCCGCAATTACGCCAATGGACACCGTTGTGCTGCCATGGCAGAGGATATGCTGATTGATAAGGCTCAGTTGCTGAGCTTAATGGCTCCTGAAATGACCGCCCTGGTAGGTGGTATGCGCGTATTAGGTGCCAACTGGGATGGTTCAAAGCATGGTGTGTTTACCAAGCGTACCGGCGTGTTGAGCAACGATTTCTTTGTAAATGTGCTGGATCTGGGAACCACCTGGAAGCCTGTTTCAGAAATGGAAGATTTGTTTGAAGGTCGCGATCGTCATACAGGCGACCTCAAGTGGACTGGCACCCGTGCTGATCTGATCTTCGGAAGCAATACAGAGCTGCGCGCTATTGCAGAAGTGTATGCCTGTGCAGATGGTCATACTAAATTCGTGCACGATTTTGTTGCTGCATGGAATAAGGTAATGAACCTCGACAGGTTTGATCTGCATAGCTAAATGAAAATGAATCATTGAAAGGCGGCGCCGATGGCGCCGCCTTTTTTGCGCATTAAAAAAGGCCATCTGAAAAGATGGCCTTTGAAGTTTCAATAGTTAAAGCGTTTAGTTCTTGAACAGCTTCACCGGATTCGCTTCTGCCAGTTTTCTGAATTCAGCCCACTGTCCTGCAAAAAACGCATCGATGGTTTTAACGCTATTTTCCACTTCTCCTTCTGCTTCCTGCACAAGTCGCTCTGTTTGCGAAGTAGGAGCGGCGATCTTACCCATAATTTCCATGCGTGCTGTTTGCAACGCAGTGGTAGTAGTGCGATCAGCAAAACGCGTGATACCTTGACGTCCTTCTGCACTGCGACCAAAAATGGGTTCGCGCAATTTTTTGATTTCAGTGCGCAGGTTGGTAGCAGCTTTGCGTAAGGTATCTGCATCTTTTCCTTCTGCACCGCGAAGGGTAGCTTCAAGCTTGGTGAGTGTTTCTTCAGCATCGGTAATGCGATCAATGGCAGCAGTAAGTTTATCTGCACTGCTTTGTAAGCGTGTCAGCATTTTTTTCTTTGCTTCATACACTTCTTTTTTAGTGCTGATGCGTGGATCGTCTTTTACAGTAAGCATTACGGAGTCTGCTTCTTTGCCCAAACTGATCACCACTTTATACGTACCCGGAAACACCTGCATGCCGCCACCTTGTTCGGGTGCATTGGGGCGTGGCTTGGGTTGCCCCGGCTGTCGGGTGCCCTTTGTTTCAAAACCCCACCAGAAACGGTTCATACCTTCTTCTGCTTTGGTACGCAGGGTACGTATTTGATTGTTCTGTTCATCATAAATTCTTACCGTCGCGCTATCAGCTTTTGTGCTTCCCTCTGGCTTAACAAAATACGAGAGCATTGCGCCGCGTCTTCTGTTTTCACCTTCATACAATCCCCAGGTACTCCATTCATAACCCGGGGCATTGCGGTACTGTGCCATGATGGCTTCGGGCGGTTCGATGGCAGTGATTTTTTTGGTGGGCACTGAGCCATTATTTTTCGCCGCTGCGCGAAGTGGACGGATATCATCCAATACCCAAATAGCACGCCCAAAAGTTGCAATGGCCAAATCTGCTTCGCGCTCTTGAATCGCCATATCGTAGGTTGAAACAGAAGGATAGTCATTCTTCCACTGCGCAAAGCTCTTTGCGTTGTCGAAGCTCACCCATAGTCCGTGTTCTGTACCAACAAAAATCAAGTTGGGTTCAACGGGATCTTGTATCATGCAAAGTGCATAACCGCGAAGTCCTTTGTTGGCAAGCATGTTCTCCCAGGTTTTTCCATAATCACGGGTGCGGAAAATGGTAATGCTGAAATCTCCGCGACGGTAATCGTTGGCCACCACAAATGCTTCTGCTTCGTTGTATCTGCTTGCATGCACCTGTGTAATCCAAGCACCGGTGTTCATGCCGTTGATCTTGCCGCGGAAGTTTGTCCATGTTTTGCCACCATCCTGCGTAAGCTGAACGTTCCCATCATCGGTACCCACCCATATCACACCTTGCTTTTTGGGTGAGGGGGCGATGGCCATGATGGTATTATGATTTTCCGCTCCGGTGATGTCAAGTGTTAGTCCGCCGGTTTCTTCTTTCTGCTGCTCAGGATTATTCGTTGTGAGGTCGGGCGATATGATGCTCCAGCTGGTGCCTTTGTCGGTGCTTTTGTTTACAAACTGACTGCCATAGTAAATGGTATTGGCATCAAAGGGATCCTGCGCAATGGCACTGTTCCAGTTGAAACGCATTTTGGTTTTGGCATCCGGAGCAGGCGGACGAATCATTTCACGCTGACCATTTGCAACTTGGTATCTACCAACATTACCACCTTGGCTCATGGCATATACCCAATTGGCATCGGTGGCATCGGGCATCACATCAAAGCCGTCGCCTCCCCAGAGGCTTTCCCAATAATAGTTGCGAATACCACCACTGATCCAGGTATAGGCAGGTCCGCGCCAGCTTCCGTTGTCTTGCATGCCTCCCATTACATTGTAGGGCATTTCATTGTCAACGTTAATATGATAAAACTGTCCGAAGGGCAGCTGCTCATCAAAGCGCCAGGTTTTACCGCGGTCTTTGCTGATGCCTATACCGCCGTCGTTGCCTTCAATAATGAGATTGGGGTTGGTAGGGTGAATCCACCATGCATGGTGATCGGGGTGAATGCCGTTATAGGGAATGAGCGTGGTAAATGATTTTCCCCCGTCTTCACTCAAAGTAACGGTAGAGTGGATATCGTAGATGCGGTTTTCATTTACCGGATCCACATAAATTTCATTGTAGTAAAAAGGGCGGTCGGTTACTTCTTCGGGTTTGCTGTTTACCAGCGTCCAGCTGAAGCCTCCGTCATCGCTCTTATAAAATCCATTTTTGGTAGCTTCTACCTTTGCGTAAACGCGACTGGGTTGTGAAGGCGCAAATGCCAATCCGCACCTGCCGATGGGATCTGCCGGTAATCCTTCTTCCTTACCCAGTTTTTTCCATGTTTTTCCGCCGTCCACGGTAATATAAATTCCGCTGCCGGGGCCGCCGCTGTTGAAGTTCCAGGGCTTACGCTGGTGTTGCCACATATTGGCAATAAGCTTATTAGGGTTAGAAGGGTCCATTACGAGCTCAGCGCAGCCGGTAGTATCGTTGGTATAAAGAATGCGCTCCCAGCTTTCACCGCCGTTGGTGGTTTTATACACGCCGCGTTCGGAGTGGATGCCATAAGGATTGCCAATAGCAGCTACATATACAATGTTGGGGTTATTGGGGTCAATGAGAATGCGGTGGATATTGCGGGTTTTTTCAAGCCCCATGCGCTTCCATGTTTTTCCGCCGTCCAGGGTTTTGTAAATACCTTCCCCCAGGTTGAGCGAGTTGCGGGGATTGCCTTCACCGGTGCCAGCCCAAATAATATCGGGATTGCTTTGCTGCACTTTGAGCGCACCGATGTTGATGATGGGTTGTTCATCGAAAAGTGGTTTCCAGTTGGCACCGCCATTATCTGTTTTCCAGATGCCGGCACTCGCGCCGCCTACCCAAATAATATCGGGGTTGCTGTACAGCGCATCGATGGCTGTTACGCGTCCGCTCATGCCTGCCGGACCGATATTGCGGATTTTCATGTTTTTAAAATGCTCGGGCTTCACCTGTGCTACTGCTGCAAGCATGGGCAGCATAAACAGGAATAGAAAAAATCTTCTCATATACAATGGTTTAAAAAAATGAAATTCTGAAAACAAATCCCCCTTTCCAAATGTTTTTTACAGGCGGTAACCAAAGGAAGGCAGATTGATATAAGTTTGTTTTAGCCTTCGCTGGGTAACCTTAATTTTTCATTCTAAAATCAATCAAATGAAATCGATCTTTCTGGGCTTTGCATCTATGATCTTAATGCTAACCACCCCATCTTTTATTCCCAAGCCGAAAACTGCTCCGGCACCAGTACAGAGTGCTACCAAATGGACTGTCGATAAAGCGCACTCTACTGTTAAGTTTACCGTTAGTCATATGGTGGTGAGCGAAACCGAAGGCAATTTTAAAGTATTCGACGGAAGCGTAACGCATACCAAAGCCGATTTGAGTGATGCTGCAATACAGTTTACGGTAGATGTAAATTCTATCAATACCGATAATGAGGGGCGCGATAAGCACTTAAAGGGCGATGATTTTTTCAACGCAGAACAGTATCCTGTGATGAAGTTTGAAAGCAAAAGTTTTAAGCCCCTGGGTGGTAATAAATATGAGCTGATTGGCAATCTTACCATTCGCGATGTAACAAAGCAGGTGAAATTTGATGTGAGCTTCGGGGGTATCATCAAAACCGGTCGCGGAAACAAAGCAGGTTTCAAAGCAAAGGGAACCATCAATCGGTTCGACTATAACCTGAAATGGAACCGTGCCGTAGAAGCGGGTGGACTGGTAGTGGGAGAAGATGTAGAAATCACCGTGCTGCTTGAAATGAATCAGGCACAATCTTAATTTCTATACAATCGTATAAATCTTGAGGCTGCTTTTGAAGCAGCCTCTTTATTTTTGTTGAAAGTTCATATTGATCGAACAATGACGCTCTTCCTGCAGGCGTGCATGATTTACAAAAGATGAAAAAAATTGCCCTTATACCTGCTCGCTACGCTGCCACGCGTTTTCCTGCCAAGCTTATGCAGCTGCTGGGAGATAAAACAGTGATTCGCCATACTTATGAAAATACGGTTGCGACAGGACTTTTTGATAATGTAGTGGTGATAACAGACCACGATTTAATTTATCAAGAAATCACCTCGCATGGTGGCGTGGCAATGATGAGTAAGGGCCTGCACGAAAGCGGCACAGATCGGATTGCAGAAGCAGCACAGGGACTGGAAGCTGATATCATTTTGAATGTGCAGGGCGATGAGCCATTCCTCCATAAAGCATCCTTAGCGCAATTGCTGAAAGCATTTGAGGGCGAAAGCGGCGCTGCTGTTCAGGTGGCATCTTTAATGAAAGTGATCGACGATCCAAAGCAGATTGAAAATCCCAATATTGTAAAAGTGGTTGTATCGAATAGGAACGATTCACTTTTATTTTCACGCAGTGTAATTCCTTATCACCGTGAAAAAACGATTGTACCCACTTATTACGAACATATTGGCGTGTATGCGTTTCGGAAG
>CAZDGV010000024.1:0-1140 GCA_964505195.1 uncultured Chitinophagaceae bacterium | reverse complement strand
CACTGCACTTCGGTGCGCACCATGCCATGGCTGTTGTCGGGTGTATAAATGATGGCGCCTTTGCTGATCGGTTGGTAAAAACTTGGCCAACCGCAACCGCTGTCGAATTTGGTATCGCTTTGAAACAGCGCATTGCCACAGGCGGCACAATAATACGTACCAACTTCATCAAAATGCTCAAACTTGCTGGTCCAGGGGCGTTCCGTCCCCTTTTGGCGGGCGATATAATATTTTTCAGGGCCGAGAATCTTCTTCCATTCCGCATCGCTCAAATTCACTTTGCCTGTATCGGTGCGCGAATAAACGGGGTTTTCAGACTTTTCCATGGTTTTTTCTTTTTGCGTTTGCGCCATGCCGCAATATTGCAGCAGTAGTGCTAAACTGACACTCGCTATGGAGTTGATGACCTTCATTTTACTTTTATAATTTCGAAACCGGTTGCATTTACCGGCTATTGCCAAACTAACAAATTGCATGATTGAAAGTTTGAAGCGGCCATTCTTTTTTGCGTATAACCCTACATACCATTGTGGCAGATTGAGCGGCAAGGCCTATATTTACAGTTCTTTAAGATTCAGACCCTATGTTTAATTTGATTCTTTTTGGTCCGCCCGGCAGCGGAAAAGGCACGCAAAGCGAGCGACTCATTGCAAAATACGGATTGAAGCATCTCAGCACCGGAGATTTGCTGCGCAGTGAAATTGCTGCACAAACACCGCTGGGACTGGAGGCAAAATCGTTGATGGACAAGGGTCAGCTGGTGCCCGATGCAGTGGTAATTGGTATGATCAGCTCGGCTGTGGATGCAAACCCCCATGTGCAGGGTTTTCTGTTCGACGGCTTTCCACGTACCGTGGCACAGGCCGAAGCATTGGATAAACTGCTCCAATTGAAAAATGCAGAAATCAATGTGGTGCTTTCTCTGCAAGTAGGAGAAGAGGAGCTGGTGAAGCGTTTGCTCAACCGCGGACTTACCAGTGGCCGCAGCGACGATACCAATGAAGAAGTTATCCGCGCCCGGATAGTAGAATATAGAAATAAAACTTCCGTAGTGGCCGACTACTACCGGAATTTCGATAAGGTGGAAGAAATAAAGGGCGAAGGATCGGTAGATGATATTTTCAATGCGCTTTGTGCAAG
>CAZDGV010000023.1:0-26150 GCA_964505195.1 uncultured Chitinophagaceae bacterium | reverse complement strand
TCTGCCTGACTTACAAATTGTCCGCCATCCACACAAAACAGATTTTTGCAATCATGCGCCTGGCTCCATTTGTTGAGTGCTGATCGTTTTGCATCATTGCCCATGCGTACGGTGCCGGCTTCATGAATAATTTCACCCGGGCGAGAGAGTCCCCATTTGTTTTCCGGTCCATCATCATTGCCCCAGGTAATCACGGCACCCATTTCATGCATGATTTCACGAAAGGTTTCTTTCATATGTTTTGCCTGACTGATTTCGTAGTCGCTCCATTTCACATTAAAGCGTAATACGGGGATGCCGTATTTATCAACCATGTTCGGATCGATTTCACAGTAATTGTCTTCCCGCGGAATCGCTTCACCTCTTCCGGCCATACCCACACCTGCGCCCCAGAAATAACGAAGGTCTTCCTTTAAGGATGCTCCATAGCCGCCGGCTTCTTTTTGTTTTCCGTTCACTACATACTTACCGTTGAAATTTTGAATGTCGAACCCGAACCCATAGGCAGGCTGGCCCATACCTCCCCAGTATTCAATATGATAACCGCGTGGGAAATCCAGTTTTTTATTGTCGAGCCACCAGGGCGAATAGATATGTGCTCCGCCAACACCATCTTCATTGTAGCGTTTGCGTCCGAAAAGTTGCGGCAAAACGCCCCCCATCGCTGCTCCTGTAGAATCGTGCAGGTATTTGCCCACTACATTGCTGTTGTTCGCCAAGCCGTTCGGGTGACGCGTCGATTTGCTGTTTAACAGCAGTCTTGCGCTTTCGCAGGCACTGGCAGCTAGAATTACTACGCGGCCCTGTACCTGATATTCCTGCATGTCTTCTTTATTCACGTATGAAATGCCGGTAGCAAGCCCCTCTTTATTGGTAAGCACTTCACGCGCCATTGCGTTCGCCACCACCTCTACGTTGCCGGTAGCCATTGCGGGGTAAATGAGCACATTGGTAGAAGAAAAATCGGCTTTTGCGATGCTGCAATTGCGATTGCATTGGCCGCAATAGAAACATACACCGCGTTGTGTGGTCGATTCTATTTGCTTGGTGAGGATGGAAAGGCGCGAAGGAATGACCGGTACGCCAATGCCTGTAGCTGCTTTTCGAATCATCAGCTCATGCAGGCGTGGTTTGGGTGGCGGAAGAAAAATTCCGTCGGGGTCGTTTTCCAAACCTTCATTTGTACCGAAGATGCCAATCAGCTTGTCAATTTTATCGTAGTAGGGTTTAACATCTTCATAGCCAATGGGCCAGTCGTCGCCCAGCCCGTCAATGCTTCGCCGTTTAAAATCTTTGGGTCCGAAGCGCAGTGAAATTCGTCCCCAATGGTTGGTACGTCCGCCCAGCATGCGCGCCCGCCACCAGTCCCACTGCGTACCTTCTGTTTTGGTATAAGGTTCTCCGTCGATTTCCCATCCCCAGTAGCAGGCATCAAAATCACCAAAAGGGCGAAATCGGGTGCTTGCACCACGACGGGGACTGTCCCAGGGTTGTTTCATCTGGGTAATATTTTTTTGGGGATCGTACATAGCGCCGGCTTCAAGCAAGCATACTTTTAAACCTGCTTTTGCCAGCACATAGGCCGCCATGCCGCCACCGGCACCGGAGCCCACGATCACGGCATCGTATACTTTAGATTGTTTTTTGATCTGCAATTCATCCATGACGTCAGTGCATTAATTCGATTTAAAGATAGCCAGAAATCGAATGCTGATTCTGCCAATCATGCCTCAATTTATGCATCTACTGCAGCTTGTTTTGACAATCTGTCACTGCTGTAAGGGCTGGTATTTGTTTTGTTGAACACAGGCAAACTGATTGACTATGCAAACCGGAAGCATTCGTGTACAAACGGAGAATATTTTCCCGATCATTAAGAAATTTCTTTACAGCGACCATGAAATCTTTTTGCGTGAGCTGGTAAGCAACGCAGTAGATGCCAGTCAAAAATTGAAAACCCTAGCATCGCTTGGTGAAGCACAGGGTGAAATCGGGGAGCTGAAAGTGACTGTGAAGCTTGATAAAGAAAAAGGTACCATTACTATTAGTGATAATGGAGTGGGCATGACGGCTGAAGAGGTTGAGAAATACATCAACCAGGTCGCTTTTTCAGGAGCAGAAGAGTTTGTACAGAAGTATAAGGGTCAAACAGAGAATGCCATTATCGGCAAATTCGGTTTGGGTTTTTATTCTGCCTTTATGGTAAGCAGTAAGGTAGAGTTGTTTACAAAGAGTTTTAAAGATGCTCCGGCCATGCGCTGGGAATGCGATGGAAGTCCGACTTACCAACTTGAAGAAACGACTGTTCGCACTGAAAGAGGAACCGATGTGGTGTTGTATGTTGATGAGGAGAGCAAGGAATTTTTAGAAGCAGATCGTTTAAAAGGCATTTTGAAACGCTTCTGCCGTTTCTTACCCGTGGCAATTTATTTTGAAGAAGAGCAAATCAACAATACTCAACCCCTGTGGGTGAAAAAGCCTGCAGATCTTACCACGCAGGATTATCAGGATTTTTACAAAGAGCTGTATCCCTTCAGCGATGCACCTCTTTTTTGGATTCATCTGAATGTAGACTATCCATTTAATCTTACCGGCGTACTCTATTTCCCCAAAATAAAGCAGAGCTACGAAATTCAGAAAGATAAGATTCAGCTTTACTGCAATCAGGTGTTTGTAACCGATGAGGTAAAAGATATTGTACCCGAGTTTCTCATGCTATTGCATGGAGTAATCGACAGTCCGGATATCCCGCTCAATGTAAGTCGCAGCTATTTACAGGGTGACCCGAATGTGAAAAAAATCAATGCGCACATCACCAAAAAAGTAGCCGATAAGCTAGATGAGATATTCCGCAACGAAAGAAAATCGTTTGAAGAGAAATGGGATAGTCTGGGGCTGTTTGTGAAGTACGGAATGATGACCGACGACAAGTTTCTTGAAAAGGCGAATAAGTTTCACATTTTGAAAGACGCTGCTTCTGAAACATTCTACACACTGGAGGAGTACCGCAATGCTGCAGAAACGCTACAAAAGAACAAAGAAGGCAAATTGGTACTCTTATATACAACTGATTCAGTACAGCAGCATCATTATATCAAAGCGGCAGAAGACAGGGGGTATAAAGTAGTGAAGATGGATACCATGGTGGATGCAGCGTTTATTAATCAGATTGAAATGAAATGGGATAATGTTGTATTCCGAAGAGTAGATGCAGACATTACCGACAATTTGATTGATAAGCAAGACGACACAAAATCTGTGCTTTCAAAGAAAGAAGAGAAAGCACTGAAGGAAATGTTTAATCGTGAGTTGACAGATTTGCGCATTAATGTAGAGGTGAAGGGACTTAGTACTGACACACCACCCGTAGTAGCTACGCGTCCTGAAATGATGCGCCGCATGAAAGATATGGCGCATATGAGCGGACCTATGGGTAGTTTTTATGCTTCCATGCCCGATGAAGTGGAGCTTACGGTAAACGGCAACCATCCTATTTATCAAAAAATACTAAGTGAATCCAATCAGCAACAGGCGCAGGAATTGGTTCACAACCTCGCCGATCTGGCTTTGCTTTCGCAGGGACTTTTAAAGGGTGAGCAGCTTAGCGCGTTTATTAGTCGAAGTGTATCCCTCATGCAAGGTGGAGAGAAGAGTAATATTATTGTTGAATCTTGATTTGTGTTGATTCGTTATACAGTGCCGCAGTTGTATACTGCGGCATTTTTTTGCTGTTGGATTAATGCGTTAGTTATGAATAGTGTTAGCAATGAATTAGAATTTACAAAAGATTAACGCTTGTAAACCACGTCTCAGCATTCATACTATAGCACTTCACTTTACTTTGCACCCTTGGCTTATTATGAAATAAGCTTTTCTTTTTGGTAATTCAAATACTAACTTCTTCATCTTGAAAACAGTTTTATCATGAAACATGTACGCTACACATTCATTGCCTTCTCTGCGTTCTTTTTAACCGGCTGTGCTACTATTCTTACCGGAACAAAAGATACCATTTCATTCAATAGCACCCCCCAGGGAGCCATAATCTATAAAGACGGGGTAGAACTCTGCAAAACACCCTGTTCTGTAAGAATGAAGCGAAGCATCAATGATACAGATCTTGAATTCAAACTAGATGGTTATGAAACAAGGGTGCTTACGCTTGATAAAGAATTCAATGTGGTAAGTATCATCAACCTCGGGTTTTTGCTCGGATGGGCAATTGATGCTATATCGGGCTCTGTTATGAAGTATGATCGTAAAGTGTATGACATTACACTGCGCCAGGAAAAGCGCGTATCTGAATTGCGTCCTGTTCGTATTGATATTGATACCCGCAAGAAAGCAGTGGATGTATATGTTAATGCCAGTGAGCTGCCTCAATAGTTTTTAAACATAGATCCTGGCGTAAGTATTTCATTTTTGATGATTGCTTGCACCAGGATCATATAAATTAATAGTATTAGCCGGAAGATCAGTTTGCAACTGCTGTTACCTGATATCCTTTTTTGCGGAGTAATTCAATCACGCCCACTTCACCTGAAAGATGACCTGCGCCTACTGCAAAAAAGCTACTTTGTTTCCGCATTGCAGATTCCATCAAGGGAATCCAGTTTCGATTGCGCTGATCGAGCAGCAGTTCTTTGCTGCCCATCATATCGGGAGAATTAACCATTAGATTATATAAGGCCTCCGTGTTCTGTGATTTGTAGATATCGATCATCGACGAAAAATCTTTTTGATACCTTTTAAAGTCTTTCACCATATCGACCAAACTCTTTACTTCCAGCGAGTCGGGAATAGCATCAAACACAGCCATTTGATCAGCCACAAGTTCAAGTCCTGATAATTCCTTTTTCTGTTCTTTGGCCATTTTAATAAAAGCCATTTCATACGACTCAATTTCTTTGCACGGAAGCATGCGCTGAAACAGCAGGCTCATCACCATCATTGGCTTAAAACTGTTGAATGCTGCAAGACTGGTTTTTGTTTCCACTTTCATGAATGAATCAACCAGTGCAAAATTGCTTTCACCAAAAATGCCTTTCAGATTTTGCCCTTTGGGTAAGGTCATTTGTTGCATCATCTCTGAAGAAAACTTCGGATCATCCATATCGAGCTCCAGATAAATTGCTTTACTGGCACCGAACTTTTGTTTTATGGTTTCGCTTAGCCTAAAATCTTCCTTGCATATTATATGAATAGTGCCATACAAGTAAGAATCCTGTGTTAGTCCATTACCGCTGATTTTCCATAGCAAGGATTGTGTTTTATCTGCTTGCGCAAATGAGGGTACTACCAATACACTTAAAATGATCAGTAGCGCATACTTGATGTTACTCCTTGTTTTCGTCCATTTCATAAAGTAAGGTTTTTAAATTTTGAATATGTTGTCCATAAAGTTTGAAGATATACCAGCGATTTACGAAATATGCAAAAAGAACAAAAACAGCTCCAATGGAAACGAGTATGGTTATTTCAAGTATTCCGGGCACAGGTATTTTTTCACCGCGCTCGCTAAATAATCCAACATAAGAAATCACGGCACTTATTAGGTACCCAAACACTGCAGATATATTGCCCCAATAAAAATAAAGCTTCACGAGCTTTTCAAGCATATCAACCCGAACGGATAAATTACTCTTTACCTCACAGGCAGCACACTCCATCTTATCTAGCAGCTTATACTTGTAGCGTGCATACATCAGAAAAGATAAGGCAGCAACGATTAAAATGATATCATAATAGATATAAAACTTCTTATAGTCAATCGCAAAATACCAGATAAGAGGTATATAGAGCATGATTAAAAAAACGATTTCCAGTTTCAGATTGCGCTTCATGCGTGCAATCGGTCGCCGGGAACGATGCCTGAGTATTTCCTCAATATTTGTATCGCTGAGCGTTGGAAGCTTTTCATCTGCATGCTTCCACAATATTTTAAGTTGATCAAGTTCCATGACTTTCAGTTTTAACCAGTAAACGTAGCTTTTCTTTAATCCGATTCATTTTTACTCTTAGTGTACCCTGACTAATCCCCAACACTTCTTCCATTTCTTCATAGGATTTATCCTCCAGATACATCATTACTACTGCTTTTTCAATTTGGGAAAGTTTTGCGATGGCGCTATAGAGTAATTTTTCTTCCTCATCTCTTTGGCTGTCGTATTCAACTTCTTCAATATCTAAATTTGATTGATCTGTATAATGAAGATCAACTTTTGTTTTTCGTTTACGCAGATCGGTCAGTGCAGTATTCAGGGCAATGCGGTACATCCAGGTGCTGATTTTTGCTTCCCCGCGAAAGCTTCCAAAAGACTTCCAAAGTTGAATTACGATTTCCTGAAATAAATCTTGTTTTGACGCCTCATCGTGGGCATATATATGACATACTTTATATATCAGCCCTTTGTGCTGTTGAATCAACTCCAAAAACTCTTTTTGTAATACTACTTTCAAACAAACCGGTTTTCTTGATTGTATAAGTACCGTAAATTGATAAAAAGTTACACGAAAGCAAGATTCATGAAAAAAATATATCATCTCTCTACTTGCAGTACCAATCAGCGCATTTTACAGGAAACCGCTGCTATTAAAAAGGGTGCTGTTTTACAAGATATCAAATCCGAACCCATTACGCCTGCACAGCTCGATGAAATGAAGCAGTTGGCAGGGAGCTATGAAGCGTTGTTTAGCCGCAAAGCGATGAAGTTTCGGAGTATGGGACTGCATGAACAGCAGCTAACGGAAAAAGATTATCGACGTTTAATCTTGGAAGAATATACTTTTTTGAAGCGCCCCGTCGCTTTGGTAGATGGCAAAATATTTATTGGCAATACCAAGGCGGTAGTAGAAGCATTGAAAAAGGCTTTATAGGTTATAAGCAAGCGCTTATTCTATAATCCTCAGTTTTGCATAGTTCAGCATAATCTTTTTCTCGCCATTGTGTTCAAACTGAACGGTTGCAATAGGGTTATGTGCAGCGCCTTCCATTTTAATCACTTCACCAAAACCAAATTTCTGGTGTTCTACTTTTTGTCCGGGTTGTAAATTACTGGTATCGCTGGGTATAAAACCTTCTGTCGGCTTATGTTCTACTACCTTGGGCGCAGTTGGTCGCTGATGGATATAGGAGGGTGTTTCTGATTTTTTAGCGGGAGGTGGACCATAACGGAATGCTGCTTCTTTTGCTGCTTTGTTACCGCTATTGCCGAAACCACCGCGCATGCGGTCAAACCCAGAACCACCACTCCACTGCGTACCCTGATTTCGAATGCCACCACCTGCATAGCTTTTATCGATTTGTGCTTCAGGCAATTCTTCAATAAAACGACTTGGCTCGTTCTGTACCAATGATCCAAATTTATAGCGGGTGTTGGCGTAGGTGATCCATAGCTTGTAGCGCGCACGTGTAATCACCACGTAAAAGAGGCGCCTTTCTTCTTCCAGTTCTTCTCTGCTGTTAATGCTCATGGCATTTGGAAAAAGCATTTCTTCCAGTCCGGCTGCAAACACGCAATTGAATTCCAGTCCTTTTGCAGCATGTATCGTCATGAGTTTTACTGTATCAGCATCGGGATCTTTTTCATCTGCATCGGTGAGCAATGTAATTTGTTGCAAATAAGCACCAAGTGATTTGTCTACTACTTCTCCATCTTCATTATCCGGGCTTTCTACCCACTCTTTAATGGAGTTAAGCAATTCCTGAATGTTTTCATAGCGCTGTACACCTTCAGAACTTTTATCGTTGAACAGCTCTTTCACCAGATTGGTTTGTTTACCAATGTGCACTGCTACTTCATAAGCGTTTTTATTCTGCAGCATGCTGGCAAAGCTTTTGATCATGGTTACAAACGTATCAATTGCCGTGAGGGTGTTTGCTTTAAAGCCAAACTGCTCAGCCCGTACCAGCACTTCCCACATAGTAATATTCTGTTCGTTGGCAATAAGAATGGCTTTGTCCATCGTTGTTTTTCCAATGCCTCTTACAGGATAATTAATGATACGCTTCAAAGCTTCTTCGTCGTTGTGATTTACAATCAAGCGCAGGTAGGCTACCATGTCCTTAATTTCTTTACGCTGGTAAAAACTGATGCCACCGTAAATGGTATAGGGAATGCCCATTCTTCGCAAAGCTTCTTCGAAAGCACGGCTTTGTGCATTTGTTCGGTAGAGAATAGCAAAATCTTTATGCTGATAATGATTGCGGAGCTTTTGTTCCTGTATGGTATCAGCAACAAATTTACCTTCATCATTATCCGTCATAGTGCGCACCAGCTTTATTTTTTCACCTGCTGCATTTTCGGTGAAGAGATTTTTTTCAATCTGCCCTTTGTTGTTTTTTATGATTTCATTGGCTGCATGCAGAATGTTTGAAGTGCTGCGATAATTCTGTTCAAGCTTTACCACTTTTGCATCGGGATAATCCGTTTGAAACTGAAGAATGTTTTGAATGGTGGCACCGCGGAAGCTGTAAATACTTTGCGCATCATCACCTACCACGCATACATTTTCGTTCATCGCCCCTAGTAATTTGATTACTTCATATTGGGCAGGGTTGGTATCCTGATACTCATCTATCAAAATGTATTTAAACTTACGTTGGTATTTACTGAGGCATTCCGGAAAATTGCGGAGTAGTTCATAGAATTTGAACAGCAAGTCGTCAAAGTCCATAGCTCCGTTTTTGAAACACTTCTTAACATAGGCGCTGTAAATCTGCGCAATGGCCGGCCGATTGGCACGCGTATCCTCCTGTTGAATATGATAGTCGTTTCGATATTCATCGGGACCTACGAGTGCATTTTTTGCAGCGGAGATCCGGTTTAGCACCTGGTTGGGCTTATAATGTTTGTCGTCCAGATTCAATTCCTGCACTACCTGCTTAATTACACTTTTTGCATCATCGGTATCGTAAATCGTAAAATGATTTGGGTAGCCCAGTTTATCGGCCTCGCCACGCAAGATGCGTGCAAATACACTGTGAAAAGTACCGATATATAAATTACGCGCTTCTCTGTTTCCTAAAATATGCTCCACCCGCTCTTTCATTTCTTTTGCCGCCTTATTCGTAAAAGTGAGGGCAAGGATATTGAAAGCATCTACTCCATTCGACAAAAGATGAGCAATACGTGTGGTAAGTACCCGTGTTTTTCCGCTGCCAGCTCCGGCCACAATCATCAGCGGGCCATTTATATGTGTAACTGCTTCCCGCTGTTTTTCATTTAGTCCCTGTAAATAATCCATCATGCCTGCAAGTTAGCATCTTCGGGCAAGAGTGAAAACAGCAGGGTGAAATAAAATGCAATCGTATTTTCTTGCAATGATCCAGTTGAATGTAAAAATGCCCAAGTAAATACATCTTTCAAATATTGTCATTTCCTTTTAATATAATTTTGAATGGTATGTCCTTAATGCATTCTTTTACCAACCGCTTAACTGAAGCTGGCTGTGATGAGGCCGGTAGGGGTTGTTATGCCGGTCCGGTTTTTGCTGCAGCAGTTATTTTGCCAAAGGGCTTTCATCATCCGTTACTAAATGATTCGAAACAGGTAGATCCTGCCAGCAGGCTGATTTTGCGAGACTATATAAAAGAAAAGGCCACTGCATTTGCAGTTGGAATTGTATCTGTAGAAGAGATCGACCAGATTAATATTTTAAAAGCATCTTTTCTTGCCATGCATCGTGCCATCGATCAGCTCAAGAAGCGTCCGAAGCTGCTTTTGATTGATGGCAACAGATTTAATGCTTATCAGGGAATTCCACATCGATGCATTGTGAAGGGTGATGCAACTTATGCTTCTATTGCCGCAGCCAGTATTCTTGCAAAAACCTATCGAGATGAATACATGCAATCACTGCATCTATCTTTTCCGCAATACGATTGGCTAAATAATAAAGGATATGGTACCAAAGCACACCGCGATGCCATTGCTTTGTACGGACTTACCACACACCATCGGAAGTCGTTTAATATACTTCCGAAAGAGCAGCTATTATTTTAGCTTTTATTTTCCGGATTCGCTTTAAGTGTATCCGATTCTTTATTTCGGAGGAGATAAAGAAACCACACAAGACTGAGCAATAAAAACATGGCAACCAGCTGATGTATTTGTGCCATCCATTCAAAATTACCCCAGCGGTTGGGCACGATTTCTGTACTGGTTAACACTGATAATACACCTAGTAATACCTGCAGCAATACAATTAACATAGGTATACTGCGTGTAGCATTGATCAAGTTGCTTGCCTTCATGCGCAGTGCGATAAAGTACCAGGCAATAATTAGTATCAGCAGCAGGTATCCGATGTTACGATGGAAAAAATGAATCGTGACTTTGTTTTCAATAAAATTAATCAGCAATGGTGTTTCACGGAAAATGGCTGCAGGAATCGTTTCTCCGTTAATGTCAGGCCAGGTAGGCGCTGCAGTGGCAGCTTTATGTCCTGCCATGAGTGCACCAAAGAGCAACTGTACAATTAATATTGCTAAAACAATCCAGGTAAATTTGCGCAGCTTAGGTGCTACGGTCATACTGCTTTTGCTAACCTGTAGCTGGAGTGCAAACCAAAATGTATAACAGAGTAATCCCAATGCTAAAATAAAATGCAGTGCAAGTCGCGTTGGTTTTACATATACCGCATCGCCGACCAAGCCACTTGCTACCATAATCCAGCCGACAGCACCCTGTAATCCTCCAAGTAGAAAAAGAACGATCAATGGTTTGATCATCGTCTTTCTGAAATATCCCTTACTGAGAAAATAAATAAATCCGATTAGAAAAATCATACCCATCATTCTTGCCCAGAAGCGGTGAAACCATTCCCAAAAGAAGATGAACTTGAAATCGCCCAGCGTGAAGCTACTGTTCAGTAGTTTATACTGGGGTGTTGTTTTGTATTCGTCAAACGCCGCAGTCCATGCCTGTTCAGAAAGCGGTGGAAGGGTGCCCGTTATCACATCCCATTCGGTAATGGAGAGTCCCGAACCAGTAAGACGTGTAATGCCCCCCAGCAGAATTTGAACGATGATAAGAAAAACACCCGCCAGTAGCCAGCGGGCAACCAATTGATCGGTAGATGATTTTTCTATTTGCATATCAGCAGCAAAGATACATTGCCGTGCATTTGTATAGCGGCTTTATTCGCTATACGAGGGTGCTATTGCATAGAATATTCCACAAAACTTAATGGCTATCTCCGGTATCAACTATCTTCAAGGTGAATAAAACAAATGATATGTTAAAGCTTTATCTGGTTGGACTGATGATTTTGATGGTTGCTATTCTTGCAAACATCATTTCCGCTGCAGTCGGTCTTACCTCCTGGTACGATTTTTTGCGTTTGCTAAATTCTGAAGGGAGTAAAGGGCTGCGCAAAATAAGCATTGCAGATTGGGGCTGGCTATTATTGCTGTATCCTTTTTTGCTTGGATTAGCCACCAAGCTTGGCGAGTATTTATTTCTACTTTTAAAAAAATAAGTGAACGGATATTACTTATAAATCCGTCGTTCTGCAAAATTTGCTTTCGTAATGCAGATGGGGCGTTCTTGGTGACGCTGTAAGATTTCCCGCATCATATTCCGTTCCTTTTTGGTGAGCGGAAAATCTATTTGTTTTTGCAAGCGGATATAAAGCTGTATCAACTTATAAAAACATTGTTCATTCTCTGAAACATTCATCCGGTCTTGCTTCCAAAATCCTGATTTCCGATAATTTTTTTGCAAGCGATAATAGCTCCAAAGTATTCCCTGCAGTTCTTCCGATAAGTTGAAATTGCATTCATGCTGATTGATATAGGGCTGCAGGCAACGCAGTAACAACGCAGTTTCCGCACGTCGGCGGCTATGTTCATAAAGGGAGCGGATGAACAAAGACATACAGAAAAAGTAAAGAAACGCACGATTCTAGTAAAATGAATTTCGATGAAATGTAAAATCTCACAGATAAAAGGCAGTTGTTTTGCCAATAATTCTGCTGTATGAGGTCTAAAAATCGCTATCGAATCCCAGAATTACATCTGTCCCTTCAAAATTTTGTGCCAGTATAACCAGGGTAATACATATTTTTTTAAGAGGTACATACTCCAGCGTGGTTTGCTTTGATCGAACGGAAAGGTTTCCATGATTTTATTATCGTAGCCAAATTCTGCTAAAATCAGTTTGCCATAACCTGCAACCAGTGGGCAGCTGCCATAACCGCTGTAAGAAGCCGGCAAAGGTTTTCCGCTCATCAATGCAAGCATGTTTTTAACCACAACGGGCGCCTGTTTGCGAATGGCGGCACCAGTTTTTGCATTGGGCGTATTGGTAACATCTCCCAAACCAAATACATTGGGATAACGAATATGTTGAAGGGTAAACTTGTTTACATCTATCCATCCTTTTGCATCAGCGAGTGGACTTGCACTTACAAAATCGGGGGCACTTTGCGGCGGTACAACATGAATCATCTTGAATTTTTTCTGTACCTCTGTAGTACTGCCGTCAGGTGCTGTTACCTTAAATGTAGCAATCCGTTGATTACCATCAATGGCAATTAAATCATGTTTGAAGCTGAGTTGAATATTGTATTTGTGCACTAGCTTCATCAGTTCATCGGCATATTTCTTTATTCCAAAAATTACACTCCCCCCTGATGTAAACTCTATCTGTGCATCAATTTTATTTTTTCGACAATAATCACCTGCGAGGTACATGATCTTTTGTGGTGCTCCACCGCATCTTACAGGGGTAGTGGGAGCGGTAAATAATGCTGTATCGCCCTTCTGCAAACTTTGAAGACATTCCCATGTATAAGTTGCATGATCCTTATGATAATTGGAGGTTACTCCATTTTTGCCTAACGTTTCGGTTAGCCCCGGAATCTTATCCCAGTTCATTTGTATGCCTGCAGCCACAATGAGGAAATCATAGGTTAAATTGCCGCCAGAGTTTAGTGTTACGGTATTTTTATCCGGCTCAAATGTGCTTACATATTCTTTGATCCAGGTAATATTCTTTGGCATGACTTCACGTTCATCACGAATGGTGTTTTTCATATTAAAAACACCACCGCCTACCAAGGTCCATGCCGGCATGTAATAATGTTTTTCATTGGGCTCAACAATGGCAATCTCTAAATTTTTGTTTGCTCTTTTTAATTGTGCAGCTACGGATATTCCCGCATTACCCCCGCCGATGATTAGTATCTGATGATGAGCGTTCATTTCATAATAATTTGAAACAGCAAAGTATTAAGTCGTAAAAATGCTCATTGTGACAAGTATTACAAAATGATAAGAATCAGCCTTTGTGGTGATGTGCAGCATCTAACCGTTTAACTCAAATGGGCTTTGCTGTCTATTCGACAAAAGATGTTATAACTCTTTCCGGATTGCTTAAATTCAGTTTGTTCTAAACCAATAGTCGAGGATGAGATTAAAATGATGCATATCTACCCGGTTGATCATTACTTTTTTATTCGCTTGTCCCTCTTCCATATTTCCTTTGTACAAGTAAATCATTCTTAAGGAGGTTCCTTTAAAAAAGCCTTTGAAGCGATACCGAAAATCAATGAGCAGATGGTAGTAGGAAGGCATGCCGTATTTATTCAATCTGTATTCATTACTCTGCGGTAAATTGTAGTAACCAGCACCCGTTGTAACTGACCAGTCTTTTTTTGGTTGCTCATATTTTGCAAACAGTACATAAGCATGTACATTTCCCAGCCCTTCATTACGCTCTCGCAGCATAAAAGTATAAAAAGGCTCACGGCCCCATTCGCGGGGAAAGAGGAATCTTCCGCTCGATGCGATGCGCGTATAATTCGCAGTGAGCTCCCAGCTTCTGATTACTGCACCAGTTCTACTGCTAAAAATGCGTGAACGATGCCCCGCTGCCAAATAGGCCTTCGAAGCATCTGCATTTCCACCGTTGCCTACTCGTTGTTGCGTAGCAAATTGCATTCCGAGCAGGAATTTATTTTCGCTTTTGTTTTTAAACGGTATTGATAAATCGCCCTGCAAGAAAGCGGTATTAAAAATATTGTCAATATAATAATTCCAGCCTTGGAGCTTCAGATTTTTTCCTGCAGACCATTGTATTGCTCCAATCGCAATTCCTTTGGTGTGAATATTTCCCCGAAATGCAGAGGGGTTGCCCGCTTCATCTACGCCGGTAGCATATAAGCCAATGCTTTCACCTACTTTATACCAGTTTACCGTTGAGCGCGGTGAGATAGAAGTAATCCATCCGGCATTAATCTTTACTTTTTTTATTTCATTGATTTCTACCCACCACCCGTTTTCCATGGTAGGCCGCATGCGCCCATCTTGCTGATTGATGAAAGGAGTATTTAAATACTGCTTTCCAAAAGTGACACTTGATTTCTTGAAGTGATAACGTAGATAGAGTTCTTCTAATCTGTCCAGATCTCCTTTATTTGCAGGGTTTTCAACATCAAACAGCGATATTTCATATCGGCTTAATGCGTTTGTTTGAGGATCTCTTTTTGTGAGATCTGATGAGGCCACATTATTGATAAAAAATCCACTGATAGCAAATTGAAAATTTTTAAAGCGCGCACTTTCATAACCCATGCCTGCACCAAAGCCCAATGCTGCATAATCGCTCAGTTTATGTTCGTTAATGGTTGACATAAAAAAACTTCTTGTATGCCCAAAGAACTTTCCTTTTGAAAAAAACTGATTGAGTGATCGTACATTACTGTCGGCCTTGTTTTCGAATTCATTTTCAAGTCGGTGCTCTTGCCCAGAAGTGACTATTGCAATGATCAAGAATAGAACAGTTGTGCCGATTTTACTTTTACTCCTCATTGAATTTTTGCTGAAAACTTGAAAAAACCTTATTGTATATATGCATTATCATAATAGAGAAACAGCATGTATTTTGGGCCTGTAAAAAGTAAATCCAGACCTTATTTTAATGGCCTGCCCTAATATAACTCCATCCTTCCGATTGCTTTTTTGAGATTTCTAAAATCGCAACGGGGACAATTGAAATATTCTTGATTAGTCTGGAAGTATCAATTCCTCTGTTCCGTAACGAATTATTACAAGCTATCATCGTTATACCCCTTTTTTGAACCTCCATCATTTCTGTTTTGAAAAATCCTGTATCGCGCAACAGCGCATAAATTGCATGTCCATGGTACACTAATTCAATTTTTGTGTCAGGTGCGGCATTGAGAACATTATTGATTTGACGGTAGAGCATCCGCTGAACACTTGTATCACCACTTGCAATTTCCCAAACGATTTTCTGCTGCGATTTTGCCTCATTCGTCATGATCCCAAGTGCTAAGAAGATAAAAAGCCTTAACATAGGCTTAAAAGAGAATTTAAATGAATTCATAGTCGTATCCTTCAAGTTGTGATAAAAGAGTAGAAGGTGCATCGGTAGCAGTTGCTCTCTGTTCGATTTTTGGCGAAACCATTGGATGCGCCGACAAATAGCTTCGAACAATATTGTGCAAGCTTCCACCCGGTTTACGTGGGTTTTTTACTTTTTCCATTCTACAAAGTGTATCGTCGGGATCTCCTTCGCGTTCACAGGCCAGCATGGTATAAATTTTGTCTGGTTCAACAGGTGCACCATTTACTTTTATCCAGTTGATCCGTTTCCCTAAATCATTGTTCATGGTAAAGTTAATTTGCATACCCTGAAAGCGAACGACCCAGCCTCCAAAGCGATGTGCAGGGTTGCTTGCAAATACATTATGCAATTCTTTTTCCATCCAGTCCCACAATTGTTTGCCGGTAACATCACCCATCTTTACTTCACTGTCTACCGGTAACATACTCCATAAATAGTCATTGGTAATTTCTGCGTAGCCTTTTTCCTTTTCAGGCACTAATGGCGGACAAAATCTAAAGCCATTGCTTACTACAATATCTATTTTTTTGTCTTTGTAGTACCACATCAGTGCATCTGTAATCATATTATCCATCGGATTTTCGATTACATAATAACGTACCAGTGGTGTCTTCGTTTTTCCGATGACGCGATTGAGCTCATTTGCATACGGCGCGCTCACCTTTTCTACCAATTTCCTCATCCCCTCATCGGCAGGATATTTTTCAGGATCTACGTCAAGCAGATAGTAGTTTTCGTCTTTAATTTTTCCATCTTCAATTACAATGTCCAGCTTGGCTACAAAGGATCCGAAAGCACCGGGCTCTGTTACCTTGGTGTATTTTGCCTGAATAGGCTTGCGTACACGTTCGTGTGTATCGGCACCTAGTATATAATCGACACCCTGTACCTCCGGTTTGTTTCCCAGGTCTACTTGTTGTGCAAGCCCCATGTGGGTAACCAGGAATACCATACTGCATTGTTCATATTCACGTAAAATCTTTACGTATTTGGCAACGTTGAGTTCGGGTTTCGTAAATGTTATGCCATAGCTATACGCAGGAGATTGTCTTTTGGGGGTTAGCGGATCGTTATATCCGATGAAACCAATTTTTATTCCTCCGAGCATTTTCATCCAATATGGCGGGAAGATGAGTTCTTTATTAAACTCATCTTTTGTATCATGGAACATGTTGGCACAAATTTTTGTGCTGTTGTATCCGCCTAAGTCTTTCCACATGGCTTCTTTGCCATACACCACTTCCCAGTTGCCGGGAAGAATTAAGTCGTACCCAATATTATTAATAAGCGGAACAATGCCTTTGCCTTCTGTAAGTGCAGCAACACCTCCACCCTGAAAACAGTCGCCTCCATCAATGATCAATGTATTGTCAGGATTTTTCGATTTGAGTTCCTGAAGCATTGTCTTAAGCACAGCAAAGCCCCCTCTTTTTTTATACACTACATTTCCGTTTTCAAAAAAGAATTCGTCGTGTGTATGAAGTTGCGCATGAATATCAGAAGTGTGCAAAAGGGTAATCACTTTTGCTTTTCCATTTTGCACAGCCCTGTTAGAAAAAATCGAACGGTCGTTATATGCATCACCCGCCACAGCATTCGCCAACGAGGGGGGCATTACTGCGCCGGCGGTTAGGAGTGAAGCAGATTTAAAAAAATCTCTTCTCGATGCCTGAGCGGGAGCTTTCGTTTTTTCAGTTGAATCGCAACTGCCGCAGCTGCAGTGCTGCTGATGGAGTTTCGTTTTTTCTGGCATGCTGTTTGGTTAATGGTTTTAAAACGCACTTAAAGTCCTACTTCGACTTTTCTTTTTTCCTTGCCTCATAAAATGCCTTGATCTCTCCGAATGGCCCATATTTATGCTGACTTTCAGGATAGGGGTCTACATAAGGACCGAAGGGATGATCTACCGGCTTTTTTGAAATATCAGGCCAATCGAATTGTAAGTCTTTGCTTGGTCGGGGCTGACTGTTTACAAAAGCAGCTATATCCCAGGCTTCCTCATTACTCAGTTGCGGATTCAAGTGATCGACACCCTGGGGCATATTATTTTTTACATATCCTGCAAAACGCGAAAGGCGGAAAAGTCCGGCACCGCTGTTATAGCTATGCGGCCCCCACAGTGGCGGATATTGGTACATGTTGCCATCCATATTTTTCACCCCTTCACCATTTACACCATGACAACTTTGACATTTCTGAATATAAACCGTTTGTCCGCGTTCAGGACTTGCCGCTCTTTCCAAATAGGGCAGCTCTTGAATTCCGGAGCCCTTTGGTTTTTGTCCTTTCGGAAGATCTTCACCCAGCCATTTGATGTATGCATAAATCGCCTGCATTTCCCGGCTATTTGTATCCAACGCTTTGCCATTTAAGCTGCGTTCAAAGCAATCGTTTACTCTTTTATAAATCGTTTCAATGCCCCCTGAGCGATCTCTGAATTTTGGGTAAGTAGTATAAACTGCTCCGTAATTATTGCCCCATGGTTTGGTTCCAGCTTCAAGGTGGCAGTTTTGGCAATTCATACCATTGCTGATGTGTAAAACGGATCCCTCCGGTCCAAGATATTTTGCTGTATTGACAATCAGTTCACGGCCATACCAAATCAGAGGACCGTCTTTTCTGGAATAATATGGTATTTGGCCTGGTCCTGCTCCTGTCCAAATCGTATTTAAAAAAATGGAATCTGCTATTGCAGCATTATCTGCTTCGTGGGTGCATCCTGTTTGTGAGAATGTGAAGCCCAGAGCAATAATCAGCGTTATAAGCGTCCATTTTTTCATCTTTACTTACTGATTTTTAGTGTGGTAGTTTTTCACGAAAACGACCATAAACCCAGGTGCCTGCAATAGCGCTCAGTAGGGTAACCACGATCACAGTTGCTCCGGTACCGATTTGTGCAAAAAGCGGTCCGGGACAAGCGCCTGTTATAGCCCAGCCCAGTCCAAACATTAAGCCACCATAAATTTGACCTTTATTGAATTGCTTAGGTTCAATTTTTATTTCCTCGCCCTCAATCGATTTGATCTTGAATTTTTTGATGATCCACACACTGATCATACCCACCACAACAGCCGACCCGATTACACCATACATATGAAAGCTTTGTAAGCGAAACATTTCCTGTATCCGAAACCAGGAAACTACTTCCGCCTTCACCAGAATAATGCCAAAAAGAATACCTGCAAAGGCGTACTTAATATTGTATGTTAAAGGTTGGTCAAGCTCACTGTTGTTAACACACATTGCATTTTCCGAGCGCACTTCAAAATCAGTATGAAGGGTTTGTATATTTTTTTGAGTATCTGCAGACATACAATTTGTATTTTAAAGATTCAGTAAAAAAGGTAAAATAAGATTGGCCATAATAAAGCCTCCTGCCATGAAGCAAATGGTTGCTACCAGCGATGGCCATTGTAAGTTGGAAAGTCCCATGATGGCATGGCCGCTGGTACAGCCGCCTGCATAACGCGTTCCAAATCCTACTAAAAAGCCTCCGCCGATCATCATGATTAGTCCGCGTGCCGTTAACAGCTGAGGCCAACTGAAAACATCAACGGGTACTAAGTTTTTAAAGTTGGTAATACCATATTGTGCAAGCTCTGCTTGTAGGTTTGGGTGAACGGTAATGGGGTCAGGACTGCTGAGAAATGCAGCAACAATAATGCCGCCTAAGAGCACCCCACCTACAAAAAATAGATTCCAAATCTCTTTTTTCCAATCGTAACTGAAAAACGGAATTTTTGATGGCACGCAGGCTGCACATACATGTCGCAGGGAAGACGAGATACCAAAGGTTTTGTTGCCCAGCAGCAACAACATAGGAACGGTAAGTCCAATCAGGGGCCCAGCCACATACCAAGGCCAGGGTTGTTTCATTAATTCAATCAAATTCATAATCATTAAACTTTAATGTGGTGCAAAATAGAGGGCGCTTCTTCTTTACTGTGTGATAAAAAGCACAGAAGAAAGGTATTACCAAGATACATCAATGATTTGGGAAACTTATATATTGAAGATGGACTTTTCAGCTAGACTTCTTATACCAAAAAATGTATTTCATCCTGAATAGATATTCAGAATCATTGTTCGAAGGTGCTGACACATTTTTATCAGTCCCTTTCTTCACTTTGATGCAATAAATCTGAAGAAGTAGAATTCGGTTTGAACATCTGGTTTAATAAAATGCCCATCACACCAAAATAAATCATGCTACGGTAGGGGCTTGAAGTAATAAGGCATGTACCATCGCAGCCCCAGTTATACCAGTAGATATATCCTCCAAGCATGCCTAATAGGGCGCCGGGGAGATACCATTTCAATATAGTTTTGATTTTGGTAGTCGTGCTCATTTTAATATTACTTTATTTCTTCAAAAGCAATAGCTTCTTTGTTAGTTGGTTCTTGTTTTCCAGCGTTTTGAAATGAATTTGTATTGCACACGGGGCCACAACATCCCATATTCAGAACTCCCTGCAAAAATAGCAACCCACCAATAGCAATCGTAATAGTATGTTGACCTATAATTCCCTGTATGAGCAAACCGAAGCCAATGAGTAAGCGTAATAGTCGCACGATATTCCAGTTTTGAAGCATTTTTAGCTGATTTCTTGATTTAAAACATTCCAGGGCCCGCCATTATATGCTTCAATGCCATTTTTATTGAGTATGCCTGCAGCCATGCCACTTCTGGCACCGCTTCTACAACAAGTGATTACCACTTTCCCCTTTTGCTTCAGATCATTGGCTTTACTTCTTATGTCGTCCACTGGTATATTAATAGCTCCTTTTATATGACCAGATTTAAATTCTCCCGGCGTTCTCACATCAATAATGATTGCACCTGATGACAACAGGGCTTTGTAGTCTGTTTTCTCCTTAGCACCAAAGAGTTGCTTTAATAAGCGTCCAAGCATTTTAATTGTTTTTAATTGCGTATAAGTCAAATAATCCCCCGCCATCATATACTTCTTCCACACCATGCTGCCGAAGAAAAGCAACAGCTTGCGCACTGCGGTTACCACTGCGACAATAAATTAAAAGGGGCTTTTTCATTTCTTTTATTTCTTCCACTGCCGTGGGGATGGTGTGCAGTGGAATCAGTACCGCTCCAGGATAATGTTCCATCTCAAATTCTTCCTGGGTTCGTACATCAATAATGCTAGTGCCAGGTTCTTTTAAAAGTTCTTCTATCGTTTTCATGTTGCTATGGTTTGTTTTTTACAAGCGGGCCATTCCAGGAAAGGATTCCTCCTTTCATATTCAGCACATTGGTAAATCCCTCTTGTTGCATTCGTTCAGCTGCGGTAACACTGCGTTTTCCGGATCTGCAGTAAATGATATAGGTTGATTTTTTGTCAAGTTTTTTTATTTGCTCAAGAAATGAATCTTCCTGTAATACATCTATGTGAATGCTTTTAGGTATGTGCGATTCTTTTACCTCTGCTTCAGTTCTAACATCAAGCAGTATTATTTTTTTCTTTTTTAAATAGCGCATCGCTTCATCTGCAGTAATATCCTTTATTTGTGCATTTAATGAATTTGTTATGCTAAAAAAGAAGACGAGTATATAAAGTATCCGCATAAGTTTTGTTAAAAAAATCATTGAAAGAATATCTCCTTCACAATAATATAAATGCCCATTACAAGCACAAACCATCCGAAACCAACTTTGAGTTTATCTCCTGAAATTCTGTGACTCAGCCAGTTGCCAACAAAAATTCCTGCAACAGCGAGTGAAGTAACGCTTAATAATAAATACCAGTTGATGTTGGTATTGCCAATGTCACCTAAAAATCCAATGAGTGATTTTGCAGCAATAATTAAGAGAGATGTGCCTACTGCTTGTTTCATTGGCAACTTACTCAGCATAACAAGTGCGGGGATAATCAAAAAGCCACCACCTGCACCTACTAACCCGGTTAAAATACCCACAACTGCGCCTTCTAATAGAATCATGGGGTAGTTGAACTTTTGTTCTTGGCTATCGTTCTGCTCCGCTCCTTTTTTTGCGCGGATCATGGAATAAGAGGCTGACACCATCAGTACTGCAAAAATCAACATCAATAAAATGGATTTTGTAACCGTGAAGCTGCCTACATAAAATACTTCATCGGGAATTGCCGGTATGATGAATTTACGGGTTGCATATACAGCAGCAATTGCCGGGGCTCCGAAGATGATGGCCGTTTTTAAATTAATCAAACCCTGTTTGTATTTTGGAACTGCTCCGACTAATGCAGTGGTGCCCACAATAAAGAGTGAATAGGCAGTAGCAAGGGCGGGATTTACGCCCAATAAATAGACTAGTACGGGAACGGTAAGGATAGAGCCCCCTCCGCCAATCAGGCCTAATGAAATGCCTATAAGTATAGATGCTAAATAGCCGATGATTTCCATGGCTGCAAATTTGAGTATGAAAGTACACTAAAGCTGTGATGCAAGTCACACGAACGCAAATGCTAGCATATTTCTATCGCATTGCGGAAAAGCTTTACTTTTCCGCGTTGTTCCATTTTTTTGAGCAGTCTTGAAATCACCTCCCTGGAAGTATTGAGCTCCTGTGCAATTTCCTGGTGGCTCAGTTCAATAATTTTTACACCTTGTATTTCTTTTGCTCGATTGAGGTAAAATTCTAATCGTTCATCTAAGCTCCTGAATGCAATGCTGTCAATGGTTGCCAAGAGTTCATCAAAACGATTTCTGTAGGTTTCTATTACAAACTGGTACCACGATTTATATTTTCCCATCCATTCGCTCATTACCTCAATTGGAACCAGCAGTACTTCTGTTGCAGTTACGGTTTTTGCCATGATTGGGCTGGCTTCATGCTTGGCAGCGCAAACCAATGAAAGGGCGCAGGCTTCACCGGGTTTCAGGTAATACATCAAAAACTCATTTCCTTCCTCATCTTCTCGATATACTTTTATCAGTCCGCTTAAAATCAGCATGGTGCTACGGATATATTGACCTCTGCGCATGAGTATTTCGTTAGGCTCAAAACTGCGAAATTCTCCTTTCGATTCTATTTCCGTAACCAGCTGTGCTTCAAACAGCGGATAATTTTTTTGTAGCATCTGATCTGCTGAACTATGATTGTTTTCCTGCATATTCATCTTGCAAATGTTACTATTAATTTTTATAAATGCCAATTCAAGTAAAGCAAGTCTGTTTTATTGAAATCTGCTCATACATGTTATAATGCTGTTTTCATCCATTGCACATTCCGTGTTTTCAAGTACTTTAAAATGTGTTCAAAACAAACTTCATTTGCGCCAATATGCTCGGGAGGGAACACGCCTTTTTCTGTAAATAACCCTTCTGCCAGCATATGCACTGCTGCACTGCAGGTGTAGCCGGTACTGCGCGACATAGAAGATGTTTCGCTTGCAGCATCGTATTTGTCCAGCAGCTGATATTGAATAGTTTTCCCTTCTCCGTGCATCGTTACCTGCATCACTGTCAACTCCGGTTCTCCCGGTTCAAGTTTCCATTGGTCGAATAGCAGTTTTGCAGTGACTTCTAATGGAACGATTTTCTGTTCGCCAACCACGATCGGTTCATTGCTGAAAAAACCGGATTGCTGCAAAGCAATGATCAGATCTAAATGGCCTGGATAGCGCAATGTTTGCTCTTTTTGGTTAGGGATATGCGGCATTGTATAAAGCAGTGTGCGAAGCCCGTCGGTATTGAAGGCCTCCAGCGTACCTACTCCTTCAAAATGCATCAGAGAACGATCGGTGAGTGCGGGCTTTGTAATCACTTCACCATTTTCCATTAGTCTGGCAGGACGCGTATATTCTTCAATTACATCAATGGGTGAAAAGGGTGCTTTATATAAGAAAGGCGGTTTCGGATTTTGCGGCAATCCCCCCACATAAATTTCAAATGCATCGAGCTTCATGATTTTATCATATCTGCCAATAATCAAATTGCTCATGCCCGGCGCAACACCGCAGTCAACAATGGCGGTAACACCTTTTTCTTTAGCAAGCTGATGAAGCGTAAGCGCATCTTCAGGAAAAAAAGAAATATCTACTACGTTTTTACCTGTCAAGATTACTTGCTCCAGCGCACGATAGCCCATAAAGCCCGGTACGGCTAATACTACCATGTTGAAGGGTGCAAGCATTTGAGCATAAAGTGAATAATCGGAGAGATCCATTTTTTGCAAAGCAATCTTATGTGCATTCATCTCTAGTTTGGACAGATTTGCTTCACTGAGGTCGAAGCAGGTTACTTCAAAGCTGCCTGCCAAATCTTTTGCAATGGTGCTTCCCACCATGCCTGCTCCTAGAACTGCTATTTTCATATATGTTGTGAATATCGAGTAATTTGCTATTTCAATTGCTGATGATTTGATTTATTTTCTTCCTTTAAATTCCTGCATGCTTTTATATATCCCAAACCATTTGCCAACTACTGTATCGAGCCAGCGTTGTGGAAGAATGCCCTTAAAAAAAGGCAGCGCATATACAATCCATGGCATGCGTACGTAAATTTTATTTTGTTTTACTCCTTTGATAATTTTTTTGGCAGCCACATGCTGATCTAATATGGGTACCAGTGGTGAGCGAACACCGTCAAACATGCCCGTATTGATATAGAATGGCGTAACAGTAGTAACATGCAGTCGATCTGAAATGTTTTCCAGCTCCAGTCGAAGGCTTTCACCCCACCCAATCACTGCCCATTTGCTGGCAACATATACTGCCATTTTCGGGTTGGCAGTCATCCCTGCTGCGGAAGCAATATTGATGATATGCCCCTCTTTTTTGTTGATCATCGCAGGAAGAAATGCAAGGGTAGTATGCATGAGCGCTGCCGTATTGATGCGTATCGTAAAGTCGATATCGTGATGGGTGTGATGCTGAAACTCTTTTCCCACTACCACACCGGCATTATTGAATAGCAAATCCACTCCGCCCCATTTTTCAATAATATCATTAGCAGCCATCTTAATTTCATCTGTGTTACTTACATCTACATGATAACTGTGTACTTCGTATCCTTTTTCAGCAAATTCATGTATCGTTTCTTCAGTTTTCTTTCGGTCAATATCCCAAATTATGAGTCGTTTGGCACCTTCCTCCAAGCATAAACCACCCATCAGCTTGCCAATGCCGGAAGCTCCGCCTGTTATGAGTACTGTTTTATTGCTGATTTCACTCATGCCGAGAATTTATGAATGAATATAAATAAAAACCGATTAACCCGATTCCTTCATTTATTGCAAAGCTTCATTCATGAAACATTAACTTTTATGCCACATCAAGCATGTATCTTCGTATTCGCTTTTCTGTATTTCCGGTGTATAACTTATTTGTATAATGGAAGAAATTTTAGATCGCTTCATGCAGGGCTTGCTGGCAACCACCTTGCTTGAATACATCGCTGTGTTTTCGGGTATTTTAAGCGTGTGGTACAGCAGAAAAGCACATATTCTGGTGTATCCCATCGGTCTTATCAATACCATCATTTATGTTTGGCTAAGTTTTAAAGCTGATTTGCTGGGAGAAGCATCTGTAAATTTCTATTACACTGTCATGAATGTATATGGCTGGTTTATGTGGACAAGAAAGGATCAACAGCAGCAAAATGTACTGTTGATTAAATTTTCCGACCAGCGCTGGTGGAACATGCAATTGCTTTTTTTCGCATTCATCTATATATCCATCTTTTTTTCTCTTCAGTATTTGAAGCAAAGTTTTGCAGCAGGAGCCATCCCCTGGGCAGATGCTTTTGCCAGTGCTACCGCTTTTACAGGCATGTGGCTGATGACGCGTAAAAAAGTTGAAAGCTGGATATGGTGGATCGCTACCAATATCGCATCGATCCCTTTATACTTTACAAAAGGGTATGTGGTTACCAGTTTGTATTATATCATTTTGTTAGGCATGGCTGTTGCCGGATGGGTTGAATGGCGTCGCCGCGCCTTAAGTGAGCAGCAAGTAAACTAATGTGATCAAATAGGAGTAAATGAAGACCCTCAAAAAAATTGTCATTCTTGGTCCTGAAAGTACAGGCAAAAGCAGTTTATGTGCAGCACTTGCTTCGCATTTTCAAACCATTTGGTGCCCGGAATATGCACGCACTTATCTTTTGGAGCATGGTACCGATTATCGTTTTGAAGATCTATTGACCATTGCAAAGGGACAACTTGCGCAGGAAGATGCCTACACTGTAAAATTGCTTGAAAGCAATCCTGAAACACCCAAATATCTTTTCATTGATACCGATATGTATGTAATGAAAGTATGGTGTGAATTTGTTTTCGGAAAATGTCATACCTGGATACTCGATCAAATTACGGAACGGCAATATGATCTTTATCTGCTTTGTAAGCCCGATTTGCCCTGGGTGAAGGACGAGCTCCGTGAATATCCGGATGAAGCAACACGTATAAAATTGTATCATCATTATCGCGATTTGTTAATTCATCAGTCTACGCCTTGGGCAGAAGTGAGCGGAACCAATGAAGATCGGTTGAACAGTGCTTTACGTGCAATTGAGCAACATCTGAGCTGAAAATTGAGTCATTTATTTACGCGAGTCAATGATGGCTTGAATTTCTGCATCGCCTTCTAAATTCCGCATTTGACGCAGTACCCACTGCGAGCGTCTTGCAACATATCTGCTTTTCGGGACAACGCTATACTTTTTTGGGTTTGGTAGCGCTGCAGCTATTTGTGCTGCTTCATTTTTTGTGAGCTTTGAAGCTTTTTTATTAAAATATGTATTACTAGCGGCTTCAATTCCATACACTCCTTTGCCCATTTC
>CAZDGV010000022.1:19839-26586 GCA_964505195.1 uncultured Chitinophagaceae bacterium | reverse complement strand
CAGGTTGCCCTTGAATGGAATGATGGATTTAAAAACAAAGATGACCCTTCCGGCCGGGCTTTAGAAAATGTGCATACAAAAGCCGAGAAAAAATATGGGCGAAGTATTACATAGCCCATTCGTTTTTTTTTCCAAACAAAATTATCTTTATGCTTTCAACCCCTATGTACTACTTCATCTATGGCATTTTGTTTGTGCTATCGCTACTACCTTGGCGCATCCTGTATATTTTAAGCGACTTTATTTATGTATTGGGATATTACATCATCCGATACCGAAAAAAAACAGTAATAGAAAATATCAAGTATGCATTTCCAACAAAAACTTCAGCCGAGCAGAAAGCAATCGCCAAAATTTTTTATAAAAATTTCATTGATGTATTTTTTGAGATCATCAAACTCATATCCATTCCTAAAACTGAATTACAGCGAAGAGCGGTGATGAATACTTCATTACTGGAAGAACTTCATGCATCGGGAAAAAGTGTTCAGATATTAACTGCTCATTTTTTTAACTGGGAATTTTTAAACCTGGCAGTTTCATCCAGTGCACCCTATCGCTGCATTGCAGTATACCGGCACATTAATCAAAAAGCCTTCAACCGCTTAATTTTTAAGTTACGCAGCAAGTTTGGCACCGAGCTCATGCCCACGAGTATATTCAAAGCCCAGATTCAGGCATTAAGCAATACGCAAATTCTTATGGGCATTATTGCAGACCAGCGACCCGTAAATCCAATGAAAGCGCACTGGTCGTTATTTTTTGGCAGAATGGCCCCTTTTGTAAAGGGACCCGAAGAGTTGGCAAAGTCGATGGACACCGCTGTGGTTCTTGCCAATATTTATAAAGTAAAACGAGGCTTTTATCAAATTGAACTGCGTTTACTTACAGACAAACCCAGGGAAACCGAGCAGGGCTTTATCACAAAATCACTGATTCGTTTTACAGAATCCTGTGTTGAGCAGCGACCTGATAATTATTTATGGAGCCATCGCAGATGGAAACATACTTATAACGCGGAGGAGCATCAACATCTTGTTTTAAAGTAAAAAGCAGGCAACGATCAAAATTTGTCAACCACTTTATCGATCAGCATCAAAGAAAATGCAGACATAAAAAAAGCGGCTCTGCAAGGAGCCGCCGTAATCACTTAATAGGGGTAAAAGTGGAGCTGGCGGGAATCGAACCCGCGTCCAAACATATCCTTCCAAAGCTTTCTACATGTTTATTTCCGAATTGCTTGTCGGCCACTCACAGGAACGGAACAAACCAATGAGCGGCGTAGCTGAATGAGTCTTAAGCTGCTGTCACAGCCTTCAGCAGCAGCAACCTGTTTTGTTTTTGAGTCGGCGGCGGAACATGGTAACAGATCAACCTGTTCGGCGGCCCGAATGACTGTCCAATCACTGATTAGGCAGCCATGGCATACTGTGTATTGCCATTTGAGTTTTGAGCAATGATATTTACGTGCTAATTGCACAACGCACGACATGCTTACACTTTCAAAGATCTATGCTGTCAAAACCAGGCAGCCCCGGAAAAAAGCAACGACAAAATTACACTTTAAAGACGAGAAAGCACAGAAAGCGTTGCATTATCGGATAAAGCTTCACAAATCCTTATCAGTCACAACAGATAAAACGATATCGAAATGCATCAGCGATTCCAGCCAAACAAATCATTCGCGTTGGCATATATCATCAGGCCAAATAGCAACACCATACCTACCACCTGTGCATATTCCAGGAATTTTTCGCTGGGCTTGCGTCCGGTAATCATTTCTACCAATGTGAATATAACATGTCCGCCATCCAAAGCCGGTATGGGCAGCAGGTTCATAAAAGCAAGTACAATGCTGAAGAATGCCGTGATGTTCCAAAATGCTTCCCAATCCCAAACAGCAGGAAAAATAGACCCCATCGATTTAAAACCACCCACACCTTTATAGGCGCCAGTTTCAGGATTCAGGATCATCTTAAACTGATCAATATAAAACACCAGCTTTTCTACTGCTTTGGCAACACCTGCAGGCAATGCTGAAAAGAAACCATACTTGTGCGTTTCGAGGCGGTAAGCACCCATTGCCGCATACTGTTCATCGCTCAGCAGCGGAATGCCAACTTTGCCCTGTGCATCTACGGGGGTAATAATTTGAATATTTGCATTACCACGCAATACCGTTAATTGTGCCGTATCATTTTTTCTTGCCTGCAATAGCGGAAATATTTCATCGTAATATGCAACGGGTACGCCATTGATGGCAACAATTTTATCCATTTCCTGCAGTCCGGCTTTTTTACCAAGACTGCTATCTTTCTTACTGTATGCACCTACATAACTCGGAACCCTAGGCATCAGCAACAGTCCTCTCCTTCGCTTGCTTTCAACGAGTTGCTCTATCAAGTTAACGGGCATTACAACTTTCTGTTCTGCACCATTGCGCTTTACGATAATTTGATTACTTACCAGCACTGCAGCGTTCAGTTTTTCAAAATAAGGAACAGCTTCACCATTTACAGAAATTATGTGATCACCATTGCGCAATCCTGCCTGATACATTAAGCTGTCGGTAATCCAGATGCCGTTGGTAAGTCCCTGCATGGGCGTGCGCTTCTCTCCCCACACGAATAAAATCATTGCGTAAATAATGAATGCCAATAATACATTCACCGTTACACCGCCAATCATAATGATGAGTCGTTGCCAGGCGGGTTTGCTTCGGAACTCCCATGGCTGGGGCGCTTGCTTGAGTGCGTCTTTATCCATGCTCTCATCCATCATGCCGGCAATTTTAACATAGCCGCCCAGTGGAAGCCAGCCCACACCGTATTCTGTATCCCCTACTTTCTTTTTGAATAAAGAAAACCAGGGATCGAAAAAGAGATAAAATTTTTCTACGCGACAGCGAAACCAGCGTGCAGTAATATAATGTCCGAACTCATGAAAAATAACGAGAATCGAAAGAGACAAAAGCAACTGACCGGCTTTGATGCCGATTTCTGCCCATGGTATTGCGAGTAAATTCATATGTACGTATGATCCGTTTGAATGCCGGTATTAAAGCTGAATAAATGAAGCTGCAAAATTACGTGCCTCAGCATCGCTGTCAAAATAGTCTTGCAGCGAAGGCGTTTCAATAAAGGGCACCTGCTGCATCGTTTTTTCAATTACATCCGTCATATCTAAAAAGCCAATGCGATTGCGCAAGAATGCCCAAACGGCAATTTCGTTGGCAGCGTTGAGCACACAAGGCATATTGCCTCCTTTATGCATTGCATCGATGGCAAGTGCCAGATTGCGGAATGTTTTCAAATCAGGTTCTTCGAAGTTGAGGGTATGCACCGATTTAAAATCGTAGCGCGGAAAGTTGTTGGTGATGCGTTGTGGAAATGCCATCGCATACTGAATGGGTAATTTCATATCGGGCAAACCCATTTGTGCTTTGATGCTTCCATCCTGAAACTGCACCATACTGTGGATGATGCTTTGCGGGTGTACGATTACCTGTATTTGATCGGGCGCCAAATTGAACAGCCAGCGTGCTTCAATCATTTCCAAACCCTTGTTCATGAGCGTGGCCGAGTCGATGGTAATTTTTGCACCCATGCTCCAGTTGGGATGCTGCAGGGCATGATCGCGTTTTACGTTGACCAAAAAATTTGGTTTGCGTCCACGAAAAGGTCCACCGCTGGCGGTGAGAATTATTTTTTCGATGGGGTTGCGTGCCTCTCCCACCAAACACTGAAATATGGCAGAATGCTCGCTATCTACCGGAATAATAGGCACACGCTTTTCTACCGCTTTCTGCATTACGATATCACCTGCTACTACCAGCGTTTCTTTGTTGGCCAGTGCAACCACTTTGCCATGCTCGATGGCTTTGAGTGTAGGGCGCAAACCCGCAAAGCCTACAATGGCCGCAAGCATCATATCGTAGGTATCAAATGCGGCTACTTCCTCCAATGAATTTTCGCCGGTAAATACTTTTACATGCGTTGCCGAAAGCGCTGACTTCACCTGCGGATATTTTTTTTCATCCACAATTACCACAGCATTGGGCTGAAAGCGCAGGGCCTGCTCGATGAGCAGGTTTTCGTTGGTATGTGCAGTGAGGATTTCTACTTCAAACAAATCGGGATTAGCGGCAATAACATCCAATGCCTGCGTGCCGATAGAGCCGGTAGATCCAAAAAGGGCGATGCGTTTTTTCATGATTGCTTGTCTGGGAAATTCAAATCTAATCTTTTAAGAGAAAAGGTTGCAATGCATCTGCAATTTTTCTGTCGTTGCTCAGCCTGGGAACTTTGTTTTGTCCGCCCAGCTTGCCTTCCGCACGCATAAAATCGATGAAACCGTTTTTCCGTACCGGCGTAATGCGCAGCGGCTGTAATATGTTCCCGGTGATCAGATCGTTATAGTAAATATTCTTTTTGCGCAAATTGGCATCTACTGCTGCCTCCAGTGCCTGTATTGATGCTGGCTTTGTTTCAAATTCAATGAACCATTCGTGGCGACTGGCACCTTCCTGCTGACTGATCAGCGGCGCAACGGTAAATTCGGTGATCTTGAGTTTCATGGCTTCTGCCGCCTGCAGCAAACTCCACTCCACTTCCTCACCAATAACATGTTCGCCAAAAGCTGAAATAAAATGCTTGATGCGTCCTGTTACCACAATGCGGTAGGGCTGCAAGGAAACAAACCTTACCGTATCTCCTATATTATATCCCCACAGGCCGGCATTGCTGTTGATGATCAGGGCATAATTCACACCCAGCTCCACTTCATGCAAACGAAGCCGGGTGGGATTAGCATCAAAAATTTCTGATGCGGGAACAAATTCAAAAAAGATGCCTGAGTTGGTATTAAGTAGTAGTCCATCTTCCTCAGCCGCATCCTGAAAGGCAAAAAATCCTTCTGATGCAGGAAAGGTTTCAATCGCGTGGACGGGCTTTCCAAGACTTTCGAACAAGCGCGATTTATAGGGCTGAAAGTTCACTCCCCCGTGAACGATAACAGAAAGCTCGGGGAACAGCTCGGTGATGGTTTTACCGCTTTGCTGCTGTAACCGGTCGAAATACATCTGCATCCAGGGTGGAATGCCCGATATGAGCGTCATATTTTCCCGGATGGTTTCAGCAACAATTTTATCGAGCTTTTCCTCCCATGCATCTATACAATTGGTTTCAAAGGAAGGAAGCTGATTGCGACGCAGATAACCCGGCACATGATGGTTTACAATACCGCTTAAGCGACCGGTGGGTATACCGCCTACCCTTTCCAGTTCAGGCGAGCCAGAAAGGAAAATCATTTTTCCATCGGCAAAAGCCGAATTGCCACTGCTGGCCATATAGTAAAGCAGCGCATTGCGTGCGGTGTTGATATGATTGGGAATCGATTCCCGGGTAATGGGGATGTATTTTGCCCCGCTGGTGGTACCACTGGTTTTTGCAAAATAGATGGGCAAGCCCTTCCATAATACATTGTGCTTACCTGCCTTAATTTGATTGATATAACCCTGGAGGCCCTCATAATCGCGCAGCGGCACCGCCTCCCGAAAAGCAGCATAGTCCTGCACCTGCTCGAGGCGATGATCCTTGCCAAAAACAGTTTTTGAGCCGGTTTTGAGGAGGGATTTGAGGATTTGCGACTGGTCGTCGAGCGCCGTTTGCATACCACGGCGTATTTGCTTGTAAACATATCCCGCAAAGGGCTTCGCCAGGATGGACTTAAACTTCATACGCCTGTAAAGTAAGGAGGGCAAACCTACTTCAAAAAACGCTGGTTTTGGAAGGGATACTGATAAAATGTTGATAATCTTGTTTTCAGCCCTTTTCCGCTGAGGCGGGTAAGCAAATATTTTTAGCGGGTTGTGATGAATTTCCGTGCGGAATCCATACCTTTGCACCCCTATAATTGAATACTATGTTAGCAGTTGTAAAAATAGCCGGTCAGCAATTTAAAGTGCAGGAAGGACAAAGTCTATTCGTTCCCCATATTGCAGGGAACGCCGGTGATAAAGTGGAATTTTCAGAAGTGTTGCTGGTAGAAAACAACGGCAACCTCTCTCTTACGCCCAATGCGAAAGTGAAAGCTGAAATTTTGGGTGAGAAAAAAGGCGAGACCGTAATTGCTTTTAAAATGAAACGCCGTAAAGGCTTTCGTAAAAAAAGAGGTCATCGTACACTTTACACGCAAATTAAAATTGAATCCATCGCATAAGCAGGACTTCAACCCATTCATTATCTAGAAATTTTTTTCATCATGGCACACAAGAAAGGGGAAGGCAGCGTTAAGAACGGTCGCGATTCCCAAAGCAAAAGATTAGGTGTAAAAATTTATGGCGGACAGCCTGCTGTTGCGGGAAATATCATTGTTCGTCAGCGTGGTACACAATATCATCCCGGTAAAAATGTAGGTGTTGGAAGAGACTTCACACTGTTTGCACTTACTGATGGAATGGTAGAATTCAAAAAAGGAAAAGAAAACAGAACTTTCGTTTCAGTTGCCCCGGTAGAAGCTACCGCATAAAAATATTTTTTGGAATCAAAAAATAATCTATTTTTATGCCGTTAAATTCTATTCACTAACCATTAAATTCAAAAAAAATGGCAACTGCAAAAAAGAAAGCTGCTAAAAAAGCTGCTCCTAAGAAAGCTGCTAAGAAAGCTGCCCCTAAAAAGAAAGCTGCTAAAAAAGCTGCTCCTAAGAAGAAGGCTGCTAAGAAAGCTGCTCCTAAGAAGAAAGCTG
>CAZDGV010000022.1:13750-19739 GCA_964505195.1 uncultured Chitinophagaceae bacterium | reverse complement strand
GCTGCTAAGAAAGCTGCTAAGAAGAAATAAGGTTCTCACGAACCCTAAAAGAACAAAAGTCCTGACGCAAGTCGGGACTTTTTTCATGCTACTATATAATATCTAGATTTAAGAAGGCGCCTGAAACAAGCTCTCCACAAAAGCCTTTTTGTTGAACACCAGCAGATCCTCCATCCGCTCACCCACACCTATAAATTTTACCGGAATTCGGAACTGATGCGCAATGGCCAAGAGCACGCCCCCTTTGGCAGTGCCGTCGAGCTTGGTTACCACCATACCCGTTACATCGGTGGCTGCTGTAAAATGCTTTGCCTGCTCCAGCGCGTTTTGTCCGGTTGAGCCATCCAGCACCAGCATCACTTCATGGGGTGCATCAGGGATCACTTTTTGGATGACCCTTTTGATTTTACTTAGCTCTTCCATCAAATGCGTTTTGGTATGCAGTCGCCCTGCCGTATCAATAATGAGCAAATCCACATCTTTCGCAACGGCACTTTTTACCGCATCAAAAGCAACTGAAGCGGGATCACTGCCCATTTCCTTTTTCACAATGGGTACGCCGGTGCGTTCACTCCAAATGGTAAGCTGATCTACTGCCGCTGCGCGGAAGGTATCGGCTGCACCCAGCATTACCGATTTGCCAGCTGCTTTAAAATGATGCGCCAACTTTCCGATGGTGGTGGTTTTGCCTACGCCATTCACTCCTACTACCAGCATTACAAATGGCTTTTTGTTTGCCGGCAAATCAAATCCCTGATAAAGGGAATCTTCCGGAGCATCTACCAGCAGCTCGGCAATTTCTTCGTGCAGCAAACGATTCAGTTCAGAGCTGCCGATGTATTTATCGCGTGCAACGCGCTGTTCAATGCGCTCAATAATTTTTACCGTGGTATCAATGCCTACATCAGCACCCACCAGCGCCGCTTCTAGCTGATCGAGCACTTCGTCATCTACTGTACTTTTGCCGGCAACAGCCCGTGCGATGCGCGACAAGAAACCTTCTTTGGTTTGCTGTAATCCGGCATCCAGTGCTTCCTTTTCTTTCTTCCCGAATAGTTTGTCAAATAAGCCCATAGTGTATCAATGAGAATTACTTTGCGTAATAAAGATCTAGCTTCATCAGAAAATCCTGATGCACTTCATCGCCAAAATGAAAGGCGTCTGTTTCATAAATTACAAAACCCGCCTTCTGATAAAACTGAATGGCGCGTTCGTTTTTCTGCCACACCATCAGCCAAATATAATCGGCATGCGCTTCCCTGGCAACACCACACACTTTCTTCATTAGCTCGGTGCCAATGGAAAGTCCCTGATATGCCTTCACCACATAAATACGATCCAGTTTAATGCCATGTTCACTTATCATGCCTTTGGCCGACTGATGATGCGTGATTTTGGTGAATCCCACCGGTTGATCTGCCACATAGGCAATATAATATGAGTGACCTGGATCTTGCAGCTCCTGTGTAATACGCGCTTCGTTAAAATTTGCAGCAATGTATTTTTCTAAATTGGCAGCAGGTGCAACCGGTCCATACGTTTCCCGAAAAGTTTCATGCGCAAGTGTACAAATACACTGTGCTGCTTCGGTACCTGCCTTGCTAATCACAAAGGAATGCTCCATGTGCCGGGGGTTGAAAACAATAAAAGCCGTTCGCCCGGAGGAGAACAGCTTTTAAAATCATTTAAAATAGCATTTTACTTCTGCGCCAAATAATCTTTCACCTTATCCTTGTGCACAATGGCTTCTTTAAAAGTATAGGCACCGGTTTTGGGACTGCGCACCGCCTTAATCACTTTGCTCCAGTTCTTCGCTTCGGCGGCTGCCTTTTGGTCTTTGGTCTTGATCGCTGTTTTTGCTTGCTTAGCCATAACAAAATATTTTCAGTGTATTACTTAATTTCTTTGTGAACAGTGTACTTCTTGAGAATGGGATTGTATTTTTTCAATTCCAAACGCTCAGGGGTGTTCTTCTTGTTTTTGGTAGAGATATAACGGCTGGTGCCCGACATGCCGGATGTTTTGTGCTCTGTGCACTCCAGAATTACCTGCACCCTGTTTCCTTTCTTTGCCATGGTGAATAATTTTTAAATGTAATTGTTAGATCTTTTCGCCTCTTGCTCTCAGCTCTTTCACCACATTGTACAAACCACGCTTGTTAATGGTACGGATTGCTTCAGTAGAAACTTTCAGCGTAACCCACTTATCTTCCTCAGCGAGAAAGAAACGCTTGGTTTGCAAATTGGGCAAAAAGCGGCGCTTGGTCTTAATGTTTGAGTGAGAAACATGGTGACCTGTAACCGGCACTTTTCCTGTAACCTGACATACTCTTGCCATAATCGTCAAAATTTGGAGGGCAAAAGTAGGAAAATTCAGCTACATAGCGAAATAATCCCCTTATTTTCTGACGGTTTTACCCCGACCGGTAGTGCCGAACCTAGATATGGGCTTTGCAGGGTGACCAAGATCACCCAATCAGGGCTGGGCAAGGTATAATTTTGTGGCGCAAAACCTCGAACGGAAGGGTTATTTATACCCATTTACAGGCTAAAATTGAACCCGGAAGTCGATCATTGTTTACTTGAAACGGATCTAACATGAATAAGAACATCGGAAACCAGGATCGCCTTTTTCGCATTGTAGTGGCCCTGATTAGTGCTGTGCTTTTCTTTACAAAAACTATTACCGGAACGCTGGGATGGGTCGTTTTGGGTGCCGGGGTGATACTACTCGCCACTGCCCTCTTTCGCTTTTGTCCGTTATACGCTTTACTGGGCGTGAAAACCTGCAAAAACTAGATTGATCCATCTAGAGCATACAAACACATTTTAAAACATTTTCAACGATATGTCGAATTTTCAAACGTTACTCAACGATGAAGTGCCGGTGCTAGTAGATTTTTCTGCCGAATGGTGCGGCCCCTGCAAAATGCTGGCGCCCGAACTGGAGAAACTGAAAAAAATACACGGCGATGCACTTCGCATTATTAAAGTGGACGTAGATAAAAATCCACAGGCTGCCGCTGCCTATCAGGTAAGTGGTGTACCTACCCTCATGCTCTACCGCAAGGGACAAATGCTTTGGCGCCAATCGGGAGTGATGAGTGCCCAGCAACTTTCCGGCATCATCCAAAACAAACTGGGCTGATTGGCCGCTTACTCAGAAATATCCCTTTCAAACGATGAGCTGAAACAAAAGGGGCTTCCTTATTTTTGCTGCAATCCCAAGCAAAAGTACCCATGGCAAAAGCGAGCAGCGATACGCCCCTCATGCAGCAACACCGGTCGATCAAAGCAAAGTATCCGGATGCGATCCTGTTGTTTCGCGTGGGCGATTTTTACGAAACCTTCGGAGAAGATGCAATCATTGCCGCAAGGGTACTGGGCATTACACTTACCAAACGTAACAATGGTGCAGCTGCAGCTTCTGAGCTGGCGGGCTTTCCCCACCATGCGCTGGATACCTATTTACACAAACTGGTAAAAGCCGGTTATCGCGTGGCGGTTTGTGATCAACTGGAAGATCCCAAACAGGCAAAAGGCATTGTAAAACGAGGTGTTACAGAAATGATGACACCGGGTATTGCCACCAGTGATAAACTACTTGAACATAACCACAATAATTTTTTGTGCGCCCTGCATTGCGAAAACGATGCCTATGGCATTGCGCTGCTCGATATCAGCACGGGTGAATTTCTGATTGCAGAAGGCAATAAAGATTACGCCGATAAGCTGCTGCAAAGTTTAAAACCGGCTGAAATCATCTTTCAGCGCAATTATCAGAAAACATTTAAAGAGCAGTTCGGCAATCGCTTTTATACCTACCACCTCGAAGCATGGATTTTTGATGCTGCCTTTGCAAAAGAAAGTTTACTAAAACATTTTCAAACCCATTCGCTCAAAGGCTTCGGCGTTGAAAATATGCCCCTGGGTATCACGGCTGCCGGCGCTGTTCTGCACTATCTCCGTGAAACTGAACACCCGCATTTAGGACATATCACTACCCTACACCGACTGGATGAAGCGGATTATTTGTGGATGGATCGATTCACTATTCGCAATTTGGAATTGCTGCATGGCGGCAGTGAAGAAAGCAACACGCTCATTAGGGTTATGGATCGCACCGTTTCCCCCATGGGCGCCCGACTGCTGCGCCGCTGGATGGTACTGCCGCTGAAAGATGTAGAGCGCATCAATGAACGACTCAACGCCGTTACAGCACTGATTGAAGTGGGCGAAGCACGCAAACAACTGCAGCAATGGATCAAAAGCTGTGGCGATGTAGAGCGACTTGTTTCTAAACTGCCTTTGAAGAAAATCAATCCGCGTGAAGTGCAGCATTTGGCGAAAGGACTTAAGCAGGTTGAAAAAATAAAAGTATGGACAGCAGAAAGCAATAACCCGCTTTTAAAAAGACTCAGCGATGTACTGAACCCCTGCATGGCGATGGCGGACACCATTCTGGATACGCTGATTGAAAATCCACCTGCGCTTGCTTCCAAAGGCAACGTGATAAAAGATGGTGTAAACGAAACGCTCGACGAACTCCGGCGCTTGGTGCACCACAGTAAAGAATACCTACTTGCAATACAGCAGCGTGAAAGTGAAAACACAGGCATCCCTTCTCTGAAGATTGGATTCAACAATGTGTTTGGCTACTACCTTGAAGTAACCCATGTGCACCGCAGCAAAGTGCCGGATAACTGGATCCGCAAACAAACCCTCACCAATGCAGAACGCTATATAACACCCGAGCTGAAAGAATATGAAGAGAAGATCATGGGTGCGGAAGAAAAAATGGTCAAACTAGAAACGGAATTGTTTGAACACATACTGCTTTCGTTGCAGGAATACATCGCCCCCATTCAAAGCAACGGACAAACCCTTGCCATTATCGACTGCCTTGCATGCTTTGCCGACAATGCAGTGCAGCTGCGTTATACGCGACCCACGCTGCACGACGGCAATACATTGACGCTGAAAGATGCACGCCACCCTGTCATTGAACAACAACTCCCACCCGGTGAATCCTATATTGAAAATGATCTGATGCTGGACAACGAAACACAGCAAATCATCATTCTTACCGGACCAAATATGAGCGGAAAAAGTGCACTACTCCGACAAACTGCACTCATTACCCTGATGGCACATATGGGAAGTTTTGTACCGGCAAGTGAAGCAGCAATTCCGCTGACCGATAAAATTTTCACAAGGGTGGGCGCAAGCGATAATCTGAGCGGCGGAGAATCGACCTTCATGGTTGAAATGAATGAAACGGCAAGCATCATCAACAACCTCTCCGACCGAAGTTTGATTTTATTAGATGAAATTGGCAGAGGCACCAGCACCTACGATGGTATTTCCATTGCATGGAGCATTGTGGAACACTTACATGCATCAGCCCAGCGGCCCAAAACATTTTTTGCTACCCATTATCATGAATTGAACGAACTGGAAAACAAATTGCCGCGCGTAAAAAATTATCACGTCACCAACAAAGAAGTTGGCAACAAAATCATCTTCCTGCGCAAAATGGCATCCGGTGGAAGCACTCACAGCTTTGGAATTCACGTAGCGAAAATGGCAGGGATGCCGCAAAGCTTGATTACAAGAGCAAATGAATTACTGCAGCAATTGGAAGCACAGCGCGCCAAGGGTGATACGTATGAAGTACTCCAAAATGCAAGCAGCCAAAAGGTGCAATTGAACATTTTTGACATACATACACAAACATTCGACGAAATCAGAAACCTGCTCTCAAACATTGATATTAACCGACTTACGCCGGTAGAGGCGCTATTGAAGCTTCAGGAAATTAAAAATAAAATTCGCTGAAGTTCTGTTTTTACTAGTTTTAGCGCCGATTTCGACCCTTGATGCGATTTAGTTTCCGACAAACCAATTTCGTGGTATGGCAAAAATCATTTGCCGACTACCTAGGTATTCCCATTAACAATAAAAAAGCGCAACTGAATGATCAGCGCGGG
>CAZDGV010000022.1:0-13650 GCA_964505195.1 uncultured Chitinophagaceae bacterium | reverse complement strand
CTACCTAGGTATTCCCATTAACAATAAAAAAGCGCAACTGAATGATCAGCGCGGGGAAGGATGGATTTATGCCGACAGCATCGACGATTCCATTTCATTTGTTGCCATTGATATCAAAACATTTGAGGATCTAACTTTTCATCGAAAAACCAATTACCAAAACGGACTCATTATCTTTTTCAATCAGGTAAATATCTCCCGCGCATTCGAAATAAGAAATGAAAACCATGTAATCGTCGAACACAAGAAAGAACGAAACAATGTTTACATATCATCCAGTAAAAATGATATAGAATTCACTTATTCAGGAGGAAGTCATTTACGCAGACTAGGATTTTATCTTTCACCCCAATGGTTCAAATCGCATCAGCACAAAAAAGAGCAGATGCTGATTCATGATGTAATGGATGAAACGCTTTCGAAGGTGGACTTATTTCGCATGAATGAGGAAATTAAGAAAACCATGAAAGAAGTGTTTGAAGGATACTTTGATCAAGAAGGCATTAAAACCAAAGTGCTGATTCTGCTCGACTATCTGTTTCAAACCTATTTCTACCAAAAAGAAAATAGCCCCTATGCCATCAAGCGCCGTGCGGAAGATCTCGAAAACTTAAGGAAAGTAGAGCAACTGCTCAGTAATGAACAGTCGGAACCCTACCCTTCCATCGCTAAACTTGCCCGCATTGCATTCATGAGCAGCACAAGACTGAAGCAACGCTTTAAAGAAGTGTACGGATATGGTATTTTTCAATTCTATAATAAACAACGTCTCGAAAAAGCAGCTGAAATGCTTCGTCAGGGCATTCCGGTAAAGCAGGTAGCCAATGATGTTGGCTACGACAATGCTTCTAATTTTACCAAAGCTTTTAAAAAGGAATTCAATATAACACCGGGACAGGTTTGGGATGAAAACAACCGGCTGCGCAAAATCTACTGATGCAAATTTCAGCGCTTTGATTTACCTTTCCGCCGATCAAGCGATTCCATATGAACTCCGACGCATCTCTCTACTATTCAGACTATCTGCAGCTAGACAAAATTCTCAATAGTCAGCAACCTGTAAGTTTCAGCAACGGTCACGAACCTGCGCATGACGAAATGCTTTTCGTAATTATACATCAGGCCTACGAGCTATGGTTTAAACAAATATTGTTTGAACTGGAATACGTACAGCAGGTGTTGCTGCAAGATAAAATTGACGACAACAGTGAGGCCTTGAACCTTTGCCGTCATCGCCTGCGCAGAGTAGTGAAAATTTTAGAACTGCTTAACCAGCAGATCACTGTACTGGATACGATGACCCCGCTGGATTTTCTTGCATTCCGCAACCTGCTCACACCCGCTTCCGGCTTTCAGAGCACACAGTTCCGTTTGATTGAAGCAATGCTCGGACTGAAAATGGAAAACCGACATCAGCAAGACTATTACAAAAGAACCAACGACGGCGGATTTACGCAAAACGATTTCAACCGCATCAGTGGTACTGAAACCAAAGCAACCATATTAGAGCTCATCAACCGCTGGCTGGAGCGCATGCCTTTCTTTGATCATGCCTACTGGAAGGACTATCAGCCCATTGCCGCGGAAAAGCATCATGCGCACCCCTTTTGGAACGACTACCGCCATTTGTATGGAAAAAGTTTAACCGAACGGGAAGCAGGAAAGAAAGATGATTTCGATGCAATTTTCCTTCTGGATGATACAAAGCAATTCACACTTTCTCCCAAAGCCATGCGTGCTGCGCTCTTCATTCACCTTTACCGAGATTTTCCGGTATTTCAAACTTCCTATCAGGTGCTCGATGCATTGGTAGAAATTGATCACTGGCTGGCGGGCTGGCGCCACAAGCATTATGTAATGGTGCGTAGAATGATTGGCATGCGTGTTGGCACAGGCAATACCACCGGAGCGGGCTACTTGGAAGGTGCCGTTCAGCAAAACTATGTTTTCAGAGATCTGGCAGCACTGTCCACCTTTTTAATTCAGCGCAAACAAATGCCGCATTTGCCGGAAGCACTGATCCGTGCCCTTAGCTTTCAAAGCCATTAAAAAAGGGTTTGCATCAACGCTGCTCGCACACAAAATAACCCCATGCAGGTAGCTGCATACTAAAAGCAGTATCAATTTTTTCCTGTGCGCCGCCAAATACATTGGTATATTTTCCATTGACCGCCGCATCTTGAAGTTGAAAATCCTGCACCGCACCACTCATGTTCAGCACCACCAATACTTTACTTTTCCCTTTGCTGCGCATAAATGCATAAATAGCATCGTCGCGGTTGCTGCGAATTTTGCGGTAGGCTGCATCCACTGCCAAAGCAGGATTGACCTTGCGTAAGCGTAACAGGGTTTGATAAAACGGCGCACGCTGATATTTTTCAAAACGAATGGTGTCTTTGTAAAAGAATGAGAGTGAATCCAGGAAAGGCTCTTCTTGTCCGCTGTAAATGAGTGGCAATGCATTTTTCCAGGTTTGTGTGAGCACAGCAAAGGGCGCATGCACTGCACCGGGCATAGTGGCATAATCTGCTTTGTTCCAGCTGTTTTCATCGTGGTTGCTGGTGAAATACATTTTGATGGCATTGGAAGGATAACTTTCCTCCATATGCCTCAATACCGTATCCAGCACCCGTGCAGAACTTTCACCGCGCGCAACCTGTTTCATTTTGGAGAAGGCATCCCAGCCATAGGTAGCATGAAAGCCCGCATCATGTATCCAAGCTACATCGGCTTCTGCCAGCATAAAAATATCCGGCTTGCTGTTTTTCAATCTGCGTATGGCTTTTTCCCAAAAGCTACGGGGAACTTCTGCTGCCACATCGCAACGAAAACCATCAATCCCCGTTTCTTTTACCCAAAACTCCATGGCATGAATCATGCTATCGTGCAACAAAGGATTCCAAAAATCTAATTCACGTGTATCGCTCCAATCGAAAGCATAACGCGGTTTTCCGTCTGCTCCTTTCAAATAAAAATCAGGTTGCTGTTGCAGCCAACGATGATCGGCACCGGTATGATTCGCTACCCAATCGGTAATCACTTTCATTCCCAATTCATGCGCTTTTTTCACCAGCGCTTTCCAGTCGTCCATTGTTCCAAACTCCGGATTCACCGCAGTGTAATCTGCAACGGCATAATAACTGCCCAGTACTCCCTTGCGATCGGTTACGCTGATGGGTGTGATGGGCATGAACCACAAAATATCAACGCCCATTTCTTTTAATCGGGGTAACGACGCTTCAAATGCTTTAAAACTGCCTTCCGGCGTGTATTGACGCAGGTTTACTTCGTAAATATTCGACTGTGCAATCCATGAAGGATAAGCGGTGGTGGAGGTAGCTGCTTGCTCCTGCTTTGGCATGAGCTTACAGGAAGCGAGTAAAAGCAGCGATGCAAGGCTTACAGCAAAAAAAGAATAACGGGTCATAGGGATCGTTTAAAAGCAACAGCTAGTTTATACACGAGCTGTTAGTATGAAGTTTAAAAATAATGCAATCAGATGAGATGTTGCAATTGTGCCACCACAGCATCAATTTCCCCGCGGGTATTGTATTTAGAGAAAGAAAAGCGAACGGGTACCTGATCCACATTCTTACCGATGGCACGAATTACATGCGAACCAATATTGGCACCGCTGGAGCAGGCACTGCCGCCCGATGCACAAATATGGTGCATATCTAGATTGAATAAGAGCATCTCCGCTTTTTCGGTTTTGGGAAAAGCCACATTGAGCACGGTATAATTGCTCTGGCCTTCAGGGTCACCGTTGAAGTCAACAGCCGGCAAATGCTTCCGCAACTGATCGATCATGTATTGTTTCAGTCCGCCTACATAGGTGGCTTCTTTTTCCATGTTTTGAGTAGCAATTTCCAATGCTTTGGCAAAGCCAACAATCGCTGCTACGTTTTCAGTGCCTGCACGCATATTGCGTTCCTGTCCGCCCCCGTGTATATAAGGTTTGATTTGCACCTGTTGGTTGATATAAAGCAACCCTGCTCCTTTTGGACCATGAAACTTATGCGCCGCACCTGTGATAAAATCGACCGGCGTTTGTTGTAAATCGAATGCAAAATGACCAACCGTTTGCACCGTATCGGAATGAAACAACGCATGATGCGCTTTGCAGAGCGAACCCACTGCATGCAAATCGGTGATGTTTCCAATTTCATTATTGGCATGCATGAGTGAAACAATGGTTTTTTTATCCGATGCTGCCAGCAGGGAAGCCAAACTTTCCAAACAAATATGCCCGTTTGACAATACCGCTACATAATCGATTTCCACTTCACCGCGTTGCTTTAAATGCTCTACCGTATGAAGCGTTGCATGATGCTCCAGCGGTGAAGTGATGATGCGCTGACATCCCAGATCGCGTACGGCCGACATGAGTATGGTGTTAGAGCTTTCTGTTCCACCCGATGTAAAAAAGATTTCAGCCGGCTGTGCATGCAAAATACCCGCCACGGTTTTACGTGCCTGCTCAATGGCCATACGGGTTTCTCTTCCATAGGAATAGATGGAGGAAGGATTACCGAAATGCTGTTGCAGGTAAGGCATCATGGTTTCTACCACCAGCGGATCCATCGGCGTGGTAGCAGCGTTATCTAAGTAAATGCGGGCAGGCATGTTTTCGTATTTTGGCAAGTGAGCGCAATCTATGATAAAGCAGTGAGTTCATGAATAATCCGATCGGCGAGCGCATCGGCTTCTTTCGGTGTAGCCGCTTCGGAATAAATGCGAATGATGGGCTCTGTATTGCTGGCACGCAAATGCACCCATCCTTCCGGCCAGGAAATGCGTACACCATCTTCCAGGTTGGGTTGCAGATCAGCATATTTTGCAGCAATCTTTTGCAACAGTGAAGCTACCGGCGTGCCGGGTAAAAGATCAAGCTTCTTCTTGCTCATGTGATAGTCGGGATAGCCACTTCGCAGTTGCGTCATGCTTTTTCCGGAACGCGCCAGATGCGAAAGGAATAGGGCTGTGCCTATAAGAGCATCGCGACCGTAATGTAGGTCGGGCACAATAATGCCGCCATTGCCCTCACCACCAATCACCGCATTGACAGCTTTCATTTTTTCTACCACATTCACCTCTCCCACCGCACTTGCATAATAGGTTCCACCATGCTTTGCAGTAACATCAGCCAGCGCGCGCGTAGAAGAAAGATTGGAAACGGTATTGCCTTTGCGCTGCGAAAGCACATAATCGGCTACTGCCACCAGCGTATATTCTTCTCCGAACAATGTGCCATCTTCATTTACAAAACAGAGTCGGTCCACATCCGGATCCACGGCAATACCCAAATGTGCCTGATGCTTTACCACCGCATCACACAACTGCTTCAGATTTTCAGGCAAGGGCTCCGGATTATGCGCAAAATCGCCATGCATGGCTTCGTTCAGTATAATAATATCGTTAACGCCCAAGGCACGCAACAAAGCCGGCATGGCCATGGCACCTGAACTGTTGATGGCATCTACCACTACGCGGAATCCCGCACCGGCGATCGCCTTGCCATCGGTAAGCGGATACTGTACGCATGCGTCTACATGCTGCTGCAATGCAGCTGCGCCTGCGTCGGTAATGGATCCTAATTCATCAACTCCTGCAAAACTGAAATCTTCCGCGGCTGCCAGTGCAAGCACTTTGCGACCATCTTCGGCACTGATAAATTCTCCCTCGGCATTCAGCAATTTCAGGGCGTTCCATTGTTTTGGATTATGACTGGCAGTGAGAATAATACCACCACGTGCTTTGTTTGCTTTCACGGCCATCTCTACCGTTGGCGTAGTGCTCAAGCCTAAGTCCACTACTTCCCAGCCCATACCTGTAAGGGTATATACCACCAGCGCACGCACCATTTCGCCGCTAATGCGTCCGTCGCGCCCCACAACAATGGTTTTACTACCGCTTTTCTCCTGCAGCATGGTAGCAAAGGCAGCGGTAAATTTTACCACATCAAGAGGTGTTAAATTCTCACCGGACTTGCCGCCCATGGTGCCCCGGATGCCGGATATGGATTTCATCAATGCCATCGAAAAAATTTGTGCAAAGTTAAGCGCAAAAAGGGTGATGCAGATCAGGCCATGAGCTTACAAAGCATCTCCTTCAGCAAGGCTGCATCGGGTGTGCCGGCATCGTTTACTCCCACGGCGCGGAGATTATAAGACTGCAAAAGCAAAATGGCCGTTTCAATGCCGGGAAAACCGTAGATGCTTGCCGCCTGGCGATAATCTTTCAGGAAAAAAGGATGGATGCCCATCTGGGCCGCCAAAGTTTTATCATCGCCCTGCAAACCAAAAAGCATATAGGTTTTAGAGAAAAAACTATAGAGCGAGGGTAGTACCAGCTGTATGGGTGCGGCTTTGGGATTGCCTTCGAAATACTGTATGATCTGAATCGCTTTAGGAAGATCTTTTCTGCCAATGGCCGCTTGCAGTTCAAATACATTGTACTCCTTACTAATGCCTACATATGTTTCAATTTGGGCTTCGGTGATGGTAGATTTCTCCGGCACATTCACCATCAACTTTTCCAGCTCGTTGGCAATGCGACTCAGATCATTTCCGATATGGTCGGCGAGCAGCTGTACCGCTTTCTGATTGATTTGATATCCTTTTTCTTCCGCCAGCTCCTGTATCCATGCGGGCACTTTATTATCGTACAGCTTTTCACTCAAAAACACTTCCGCATTTTTTTTGAGCAGCTTTGCCATACTGCTTCTGCCGTCGAGTTTTTTCTCCTTATGGGCAACAATAAAAACGGTGGTGGGCTGTGGCTGTGCAATGTAGGATTCGAGTTTGTCGAGCTCTCGCATTTGCTGCGCTTCTTTCAGTATCACCACCTGGCGTTCTGCAAACATGGGGTACCGCCTGCAGGCATTGACAACATCCGCCCATGAAGCATCTTTTCCGTAAAACAGGGTAAGATTAAATCCGGCATCGGCTTCACTGAGCAAATGATGTTCTGCATAATTTACCAGCAAATCAATGTAATACGCTTCCTCCCCTTCCAGCCAATACACAGGTTTGAATTGCTGCTTCTTCCATTCCGACAAAATTTTGGTGGCTGACATGCGGGTTATTGAGCGACAAAAATATTCGCATCGGGCAAGACGGGCAAATTTTGCATGCGCTGAATCAAATTGGCAACGGCCACCACATCACCCTGACAATACGAAACGATAGAAGGTAAATTCTTTTCGACATAATACACTTCCCGCACTTTGCTGCCGTCGAGCTCGTTTTTCGGTGATGGAACATTCAAACAGGCCGTGAGTAAGCGCAGCGAAGTGTAATGCTTGTAATCGCCAAACTTCCACATCTGCAGGGTGTCCACCATCTTCACTTCCCACGGTTTCTTTCCCGTAAAATCTAAAAATGCGGGTAAAGCCATCCCATTCATGAGCATACGGCGACAGATGTATGGAATATCAAATTCGCGGATATTATGCCCTGCAAAAGAAACCTGCCGGTGTTGTTGCACATAGGCGCCAGCTGCTGCAACAAATTCCGACAGCAAGGTTTGTTCATCTTCGTTGTAAAAGGATTTAATCCGAAAGCAAGTTCTCCCTGCCTTATCGTTGTAAAAAATGCCTGTGCTGATGCAAACAATTCTCCCAAACTCAGCCAAAATGCCTGCTCTCGCATCATACACATCTGCTGCCTCCATGCCCTCAGGCAGGAGCTTGGAAATTTTTTCCGTCCACAGTTGCTGCCAATCAGGTGGTACCGATGCAAAATGGGAATACTGCGGTACGGTTTCAATGTCGATCACCATGAGTTGACCGGCGTCATGTAAATACTGGGGGGTCATGCGCTAAATTTAGCCATTAAACCTATTATAATATCATGCAAAAAGCAAGTGAATTTTCAGGAGCAAGCCAAAATCAGCCTGAAAGCAAACAAAAAAAATGGCTACCCATCTTACTGCTGGTAATACTGGCGGGCAGCTGGATTTATTTTTTCACCAATGATGCACGGAGCAGAAAAGAAACCGATCGCCTGCAAACACAACTGCTCCTTTCCGATTCAAGTAAGGCAGCACTGGAGGGCGATTACCGCCAAACCCTGCAGCGGATCGATGAGCTAACGGTGATGAACACCGGTATGGACAGCATGGTGCGAATTCGCAACCGTGAAATTGAAAACATGAAACAGCGCATCAACACCTTGCTCAGTAAAGAAAAAGCGAGTGCGGAAGAACTTGCAGAAGCAAAGCGGCTCATCAGTGCACTGAATGAAACCATCAATGGTTATGTGGATAGCATTATGACACTGCGTATTCAAAACACCGCGCTAACAAGCGAAAAAGAAACCATCGCCGCACAAAAGGCAATGCTGCAGGAACGATATGAAGTAACACGCAATGCACAGCAGCGGGCAGAAGAAAAACTCGATATCGCTTCCACGCTGGTCGCCAACAATATTCAGTTGACGGCCTTGCATGAAAAAGCCAGCGGCAAAGAAAAGGAAACCGGTAACGCGAGAAGAACCACGCTGCTGCGCTGCAGCTTTGATGTGTATAATCGCGTGAATGAAGGAGGTAATCAAGATGTGTATATCATTGTAACCGATCCTTTCGGACAGGTAGTTACAGACGAAACCCTCGGCAGCGGCCGCTTCACCACACGCCGCGAAGGGGAACGACTTTATACACAAAAACAAACCGTTGCATTCAAAGCGGGAGAAACCATGCAGGTGCAAAGCGACTGGAAGCCTGGCAAACGTTTTTCGCCGGGCTTGTACATCATCGAAGTATATCACAACGGATTTCGAATTGGCGAAGTAGAGAAGACCTTGAAATAATTCAGTGCATTTTAAAATAAAGCCCTGAGCGATGCCCTGCCGGTGTGGATGGTTCTGCCGCTACCCGGCTTGCGGCCATCATACTGAAAACTCAGTTCAATATTGCCGGAAAGTCGGCGCGTCACATCTATATTCCACAAATAGTTGGTGCCGGGAAGCAAAGCATCGAGCATGATATAGGCGACAGTGCTGTTCAGTGAACCGCCAGTGAAGCGAATGCTATTTAATTGAAACCGTGCATTCACGGTGCTGCTGCTGAGTACGTTGTAGCGCCCTTCGGCGGTGAGGGCATGATTGAGTGCGCTTTCACCCTCGCCCTGCAGGTTTTGTTTTTCTTCATACTTATAGGCGAGCGATAAGCGATACTTCGTGCCCTCCTGATAACTCAGATTGGGTTCAAGCGACCATTGCTGCAATTCAAAATTCCGATTGGCGAAGCCAGGCGTGGTGAGCGCATTACGAACCCACTTGGTTTGCAGCTGCGATAAAAAATGCTTGTTGATGTTCCAGCGCAGTCGATGGCTGAGATCACGCAGACTACGCGTTTCCAGTCCGTAAGTTAAAATAGAACGATTGGTGCTGGCAAGATGCGTAAGATCAAAACCCCAAACGGTACTGGTGCGGTTGTAAAAGAGCGTGTTGTTGAAAACGGCATTAAGCAAAATCAAGCCGGTATCAGAAGCCGGCCGCGAGAAGGGTTGCGTTAGCAATCCCTTTCCTGCCGTTTCTTTTTTATTGATCTGCAAGCCCGACTGTGCCGAAAACCTTGCCAAAAATTTAGCAAAGGTAGAGGCGTCGCTCGACTGGATAAGATTGCGCGGATTCAGCTGTATGCTATAATTGAATTGCGCATAACCCGCTCGGATAAAATCAAGCGTAGGTGTAAAAATGCGGATATAGCGTGCCTGATCGCGAAACTGTGCAATTTCAAATTCATTGAGCTGCGGTATGCCGTCATTGTTGTAGTCGCGCCAGGTAAACTCACCCTGCCCGGCGGGCACTTCCAAAAAAGAAAAATCCCTGCGCTGTTCCTGGCCTGCACCTGTTTCGTAAAGCAAGCTTCCCACCAGCATGCCCTTCCATTCGCTGATATTGTATTCGGCACGGCCCAGCAAGGTTTTTTCGGGCTGTAATCCACTGAGCTGCGTGTTATAAACTTGCAGATTGCGCAATGTGGCATTGATCCGCAGCTGATGCTTTTCATTCGACATCCATTCGAAATAGGCATTGTAGTTAAAGCTGCGATCGGTCTGCTCCATGTTTTTTCCGAAGGGAAGTTTATCGCGCCGCGTGAAGAAATTCAAACCCCAGCGGTTGGCCGCTTCGGGCGAACGCAGGTAGAGCGTCCAGGTATCCCATTCAAAGCTCATGCGGGTAAGTGTATCGGTAAGGCGATACCGTTGACGATTGTTTTCAAGATAATACTGTGCACCCAGCTCCATCTTGCCGAGCTTTTCGAGGCGCTTCTTCAAATCAAACTGCGGACGAAGAAAAAATCCCCGGTTGAGGCCGCTGTCGATCCCCGCATAGTTCACCAATGCATTCCACTGCCAGCCACGATGCTGCAGGGTTTGCTGAAAACGATGGCGCATACCGCTGAAGAGGGTGCCGCGGCGGTAATGCTGTAAATCGTACCCGATTTTATTTTGCGTGGGACTGATGAGCTCCACCCCACCCTGTGCAATGATTTCGCGTTCCTGCTGCAGAAAAATGGGCAAGCCCCATTCACGGGTAAATTCAACAGGCCTTAAGCGTTCGAGTGCGCGGAAGCGATCAGCTACGTATTCCACCGACAGATTACCCCGGTAGCGATAAGCATTCTTTTGCTTCGGCCCGATGGCATCCTCATGTGTCAGTTGTAATCGTCCTGCCCAGCCTGCATCGTTGCCTTTATCACGCGACGAGAGCGTATTTACATCAAAGCGACTCACAGCAATTTCAGTACTGAGTTTTGTGTTTTGCGAAAGCTGATGATCGGCACCAATCGAAACCATTTGCTGCGTGCGTGGCGCCACCAGCTGCGTAACCGGTGCGAAGCGCCCCTGACGAATACCGTTCACCGGTGCCACCCATCGAAAAGTGCGACCATTGGCACCTGCAGCTTCGGCAAGGTAATCACCGTTGCCTACACCTACATCGGTAAAAGCCACGCTGTAAAGCGCTAGCGCAGCATCGGTACTGAATACAAAAACAGAATCATAGCGAATGCCATTGGTAGTAGAATCAGTGAGGCGATAAAGTATTTTGTTCGCTGCAAAACTATCGCGAACGGCAGTGGGATAAAAAGCATTGGCAATACCATCACCGATATCGGCGAGAAATTGTTTTTGTTTCGGATCCAGTACCTGATTGATCGCCGTATTGCGGGAATCTGCATTGGAGAAAGCATTCACGCGCAAACGTAATCGCTCGTTTACTTGCAATTCATTGCCTGCAAAAATTTGTGCATTGAGAAAATTGCGATCTGCATATTCAAATTCCACTTGAATCCTTCGGTCTTTGTTGATCATGCGCCGGGGTGTGAAAGTGATTTCTGCCGTGTTGTAATTGATGACATAATCGCGGTCTTCCCCGCGCACCATCGGTTCGCCGTCAATAAAAACCCTTTCGGTACCGGCAAGTACAATAAAGAATTGTTCGCCATTGGCACCCTGCAGTCGGTAAGGACCCTGATTGCCTTCCAGCCCCTGAAACACATTGCGGGTAAATTTTCCTTTAGCCACCGCACCACTCACCAGCAGCTGATTTTTGGCAGTACCGCCTAATTTGTTTTCCTGCAGATAGGATATACCCTGAAGGCGTTTGAAAAAACTCAGGAAATAGGCATCGGTGCGTCGGATATCAATATCGCCCAGGTTGAGTTCCCAGCCGCGTTTTTTGAGTTGAATCCACACGCGGTCGAATTCATTGAGCTGTTGGGTATTGCCTTCCGCTTGTATGGGAATATTGTTGTCGGTAATGGCAGCCGCCAGCATCATGCTGTCGCCAATCATACCATTGATTTGCAGGTTAAGTGATGAGTTGAGTACGGCATCTTGGTTGTTACCAAATGCAATGCCCCTTCCGAAGCTGCCCGCATAGTTTACCTGTCCAAAATCGAAGCCAATTGGGTTAGCATCCCCAAAGCGATTGCCCCCGATGGGCTTTGTGATGAAATTGTTTTTGATGCTGTCGTAGGAAAAACCCGATACCGGCCGATTGAGCCGAAAAGAGAATACACGGTAGATTACGTTCACCGAATCAGTGGGCAGCGGCTGCAGCCAGGTAAGGCGGGCATTGATTTCATCTATGCGGTAAGCAGCAGGGTTCACGCCAGGCATGCGGACCGATTGCGGGATGATGCTAAGGGTATCGAGCTGGACCATTCCTTTTGCAGGAATGATACGCGTACGCCAATTAGAAAGCGGCGCGGGCTGTTGTCCCTGCAGGTGCAGGGCATCGCAAAGCAGAACCAGGACAATCAGCAGCTTTCTGATAAGCAGGGGTTTATATAGAATAAAGGCTAAAGATAAAATTTATTGCATCGGCCGCACCCAGCAGAACTGTTGAAGCATAAATAGAACTGTTTTGAATACATGAAAAACCGTCCAAAATCAAAATCAGCCGAAGTATTGAGGCAACCTACCGCACAAGAAATAAAATACTTTAAAGCTTGTATATAAATGTATTCATTTATTGAATTAAAATATAAGTATAAGTACTTGCATTTTTATATATCCATTAGTACATTTACAGTAGCCGCGAAGTAAATATACTTATACAGTCTGTTGCTTTTACGCATTCTATAACCGTACCGCTAACAAGTTTTTGAAACATCCGTGCCCCGCCATGATAAAAATTCATATTCCTAAAGCCATACTTCTGGGCTGGCTCTGCCTGAGAGTTCTGCCTGTGTTGTCAAACGATATTCAGGTAACAAACGTAACACTTACCTCACGCAATACTTCTGCCGGCACGAATAATGTTGCCAATTTCACACAAGTACAATTTAATCTCAGCTGGAAAAACAGCTGGCGTTTGAGTGTGGGTCCAGCCAACTGGGATGCTGCATGGGTGTTTGTAAAATTTCAAGTGGGCGCCTCTGATCCGGTATTGAATAATGTAACCAGTAGTGGCACCACGATTACCGTTAGCACCACTGCCAACTTGCGCGTAGGGATGCCTGTACGGGTTATATCCGGCACAGGCGCTTTTGCAAGCAATACTGTGATAAGCAGCATAGCCAATGCCACGCAATTTGTGGTGAGTGCTGCCCCCAGCACTACACTTAGTAATGCCACCATTACCTGCACCCGTATTTGGGAGCATGCCTGGCTGAACAATGACGGACACACTGCAACCGCAGGCACCATTGAAGCCGGCTTGCAAACGCCCGGAACCAACTTTAATGCTACCACAAATCCCGCACTCGGTGTTTTTATACACAGCAACAATAATCGCAACGGGGATATCAATTACACCAATACGCAGTTGCGCTGGAATTATGGTCGCAATGGTGTGCGTGACGATGCCCTCATTAATGTGCAGGTATTTGCCATTGAAATGGTGCGGGTAACTCAGTCCGCTTTTTTCCTTGGAAGTAGCGGAATGGAAGGAGGTAGTTTTACAAATGGTTCTTGGATTAGCGGAGCACCTATTCCTTTGCAAATCACTTCCGAAAATGCAATTACAATTGGACAAACCGCTGGAAATTTATGGGGTACCAGTACTTCTGGCACCAGTACTATCGGCGCTGCAGGAACCCTTAGTGCTGATTTCCCAAAGGGTTTTAGAACCTTTTACTGCATGAAATATGAACTCTCACAAGGACAATACCGTGATTTTTTAAATACACTAACTT
>CAZDGV010000021.1:13643-27823 GCA_964505195.1 uncultured Chitinophagaceae bacterium | reverse complement strand
TGCGCAATAAAAACATCAGCGGAAAAAAAGCAGAGCAGGTGCTAGGCAAAGCACATATCACATTGAACAAGAACATGGTTCCCTTTGATGATAAAAGTGCTTTTGTAACATCGGGCATTCGCGTAGGAGTTCCGGCCATTACCACACGTGGTTTGCGTGAGGATCATATGGAATTTATTGTTGATGCCATCGATCGCGTACTCATGCATGCCGATGAAGAAGATACCATTCAAAAAATCGGAAAAGAAGTAAATGTATTTATGGAGCAGTTTCCGCTGTATCCTGAATTAGGTTAATGGTTATTTTATGATTCAACGCATACAAACGCTTTGGTTGCTGCTTGCAGGTATTGCGGCACTGGGTACACTGAAGCTTCCATTTTATACAGGCATGTTCACCGACCAACGCTTTGGACCTTTGAATAGCCTGAGTCACTTTTTATTACTCGCGCTGGCAATTGGCATTGCTTTGATATGCTTTGTAAGCATTTTTTTATTTCGTAACCGTAAACTGCAAATGAAATTGGGAGTGGCCGCGGTGTTGATGTGTGCTGCACACCTCATTTTTATTTACACGCAAACAGCACAATTTTCAGAGGGAGGTTTGCATCTCTTGTCGGTAGTATATTTTGCAATTCCTGTTTTCTTATTGCTTGCTATCCGCGGTATTTACCGCGATGAGCAGCTGGTGAAAGACATGAACCGCTTACGCTGATTGCTTAGATAGAAAGATAAGCACCGGTAATGCTTTTGCTTGCTTTTGAAAGCTGCGCAGGCGTGCCGGCGAAAACAAGTTTTCCTCCGCCCTCACCTGCTTCCGGACCCAAATCGATTACCCAGTCGGCCCTACGAATCACATCCGTATTGTGTTCAATTACCAATACGGAATGTCCTTTCTCCACCAATGCATGAAAACTTTGTAGCAGTTTGGATATATCATGAAAGTGTAAGCCGGTGGTAGGCTCATCAAAAATGAATAGGATTTGTCCATGTGCACTTCCCCGTCCTAAAAAGCTGGCAAGCTTTACGCGTTGTGCTTCACCACCACTGAGCGTATCGCTACTTTGTCCCAATTGCACATAACCCAGCCCTACATCATGTAACGGTTTTAATCGTGTCACCAGATCTTTTTCGCCACTGAAAAAATCCATTGCCTGATCAACGCTCATGCACAGTACATCGTAAATGTTTTTTCCGTTGTATTGCACTTCCAGCACTTCCTCTTTGAAGCGTTTGCCATTGCACACTTCGCAGGTGAGATGTACGTCGGCGAGAAACTGCATTTCTACCAGTTGTTCACCTTCACCTTTACAAGCATCACAGCGACCGCCATCTACGTTAAAAGAAAAATGCTTAGGCAGATAGCCGCGTATTTTGCTCAGCGCTTGCTTTGAAAACAAATCGCGAATCTCATCGTATGCTTTAACATAAGTAACAGGATTGCTTCTGCTTGATTTGCCGATTGGGTTCTGATCGATCAACTCTACCTGTGCAATACAATCCACATCGCCCCGCAGGGCCTTGTGTGTTCCCGGCCGCAGCGAAAAATCGCCGCGCAGGCGCTGAAGCGCAGGATGAAGAATTTGTCGCACCAGTGTAGTTTTTCCACTTCCGCTCACACCGCTCACAACGCATAGCACATTGAGCGGAAACTCTACATCGATGTTGCGGAGATTGTTTTGTCGGCAGCCCTCCAGTATAATACTGCGCGTCCACTTACGCGGCTTTCCAAAATCAATTACCTGCAAGGTTCCGTTCAAATACTTTCCGGTTAAACTTTGCTTATCCTTTATAATTTCTTTGTAACTACCCGCAGCAACTACTTCACCGCCGAGGTGACTTGCCAACGGACCCATATCAATGATATGATCTGCTTCGCGCATCATCATTTCGTCGTGCTCCACTACTACAACTGTATTGCCCAGATCGCGCAGATGCTTGAGTACTTTGATGAGGTTGGCCGTATCGCGCGGATGCAAGCCAATAGAAGGTTCATCGAGTATGTACAATGAATTGGTAAGATTGCTGCCCAATGAGCGCGTGAGTTGTATGCGCTGACTTTCACCGCCGCTCAGGGTATTGGCTAAGCGACTTAAAGTAAGATAACCCAAGCCCACTTGCAGCAAGGTGTTGATACGATTATGAATTTCCAGCAGGATGCGCTTTGCTACCTGCTGATCGTATTCGGAAAGCGACAGCTTATCAAACCATGCTTTCAAATCCACTACGGGCATATTGCATAACTCGCCGATATGCTTGCCGTTTACTTTTATATACAAGGCTTCCTTGCGAAGACGAAATCCTTCACAAGCGGTGCAGGTGGTTCTTCCTCGATAGCGGGAAAGCAAAACGCGGTACTGCACTTTGTAAAGATTTTGTTCAACCTCTTTGAAAAATGCATCAATGCCGAGTGCATTGCCGATGCCGGCCCAAAGCTGACGATATTCTTTTGCGCTGAGATCGGCCACTGCTTTGTGTATCGGAAAGCCTGCTTTATTACCCTGCTTTACGAACTGCTCGCGCCACCAGCCCAGCTTCTCACCTTTCCAAGGAGCAACGGCGCCTTCGTAAACACTTAAACTTTTATCGGGAATCACCAGGTCTTCGTCGATACCTAACACCTGACTGAATCCTTCGCAAACCGGACAGGCGCCAAAAGGATTATTAAATGAAAACAGATTGGGCACGGGCTCTTCAAAGCGCATACCATCGGCTTCAAAGCGATTGGAAAAATGAATCATTTTTTTTCCATCTACCTCCAGCATCAATTCGCCCTCGCCTTCGTAAAAAGCAGTGTTCACCGAGTCGGCAACACGATGCCATTCGGCTTCATCCATTGCACGCGCCACGAAACGATCCACCAGCACAAACCATTTCTTTCCCGCCTTTTCCTCACCTGACAGCAGATCTTCGATTTGCACCAGGCGACCGTTTGCCTTATCGGCTGGTTCGTAAATACGCGTGAAGCCCTTTTGCAATAAAATGGAAAGCTCTTCTTTCATTTCCCGCTTTCCACTTTGCCGAAAAGGCACTAGCAGTAAAATGCGACTACCCTCCTGCAATCCACGGATCGCTTCAATCACATCTCCCACATCCTGCTTCTTCACTTCCTTACCGGAAATCGGCGAGATGGTCTTACCTACACGCGCAAAGAGCAGCCTCAGATAATCATAAATTTCTGTCATGCTGCCCACTGTAGATCGGGGCGTGCGAGTAATTACTTTTTGTTCGATGGCAATAGCAGGACAAAGTCCGTGGATATAATCCACATCGGGTTTGTTCATGCGGTTGAGAAACTGACGGGCATAGGCGCTGAGGCTTTCTGCATAGCGGCGCTGACCTTCTGCATACAGCGTATCGATGGTAAGCGAAGATTTTCCCGAACCCGAAACGCCGGTAACCACGATGAGCCGATTCCTTGGAAAGCTTACCGTAATATTTTTAAGATTGTGTACACGGGCGCCTTTTACGACGATGTCGGAAAAACGGTCAGTCTGACCGGTTTTTTTTGCTGGCGATGGGGAAACCTTATCCATATAATGGGGGGCAAAACTAACTTTTTCAAGGCGAAACAGTCAGCCTGCCGAATTGCATATATTACGTTAATTTATTCCGAATGTTTGCTTTTTTGATAAATTCCGTTAATTTTACTTTCCTCAAATCAAAAAGAACCGCCTATCGTAACACTTCTACGCAAACTATACGGTAACTGAGCTTACCGTTATTTATTGATTCACCAAACGTAGAAGGTTATGCGTTCATTTCAGCATTACACAGATCAGGAATTGATCCAACGCTTTACCCAAGGAGAAGGCCAGGCCATGGAAGCCTTGGTTATGCGGCATAAAGACAAGCTATACACCTCCATTTACTTAATGGTAAAAGACAGGTATTTAGCCGAAGATTTGTTTCAGGATGTTTTTATGCGCGTGATTGACACCCTGCGATCAGGTAGATATACCGATGAAGGTAAATTCCTGCCCTGGGCCATGCGCATCGCCCATAACCTCTGCATCGATCATTTTCGCCGCGTAAAACGCAGTCCAACCATTAAAACCGGCGACCAGCAGGATATTTTCGAAGCGCTCAACTTCAATGAAGAAACAGCAGAAGAAAAAATGATGAAACGCCAAAGCCACGAGCGCGTACAGCGCATGCTGGATATGCTGCCGGAAGAACAGCGTGAAGTCATCATACTGAGACACTATGCTGATTTAAGCTTCAAGGAAATTGCAGCGCACACACAATGCAGCATCAACACCGCCTTGGGACGCATGCGCTACGGACTCATTAACTTGCGCAAACTGATGACCGAACGCAGCATTGCACTGTAAAGGTTTCCCAGGATTTCTTTAACCCATCCATCGCAATGCCCTTGCGATTAGGCTGCTGCGCCGATGCAGTTCAACTTATCTTTGCTTTCAAAAGCAAGCGAAATGGAATTAGGCGTCGGCATGTTTGGAGATAACCACTATGATGCGAGCGGAAAGCCGCAACCTACAGCACAAAGGCTGCAGGAGCTGATGGAAGAAATTAAACTCATGGATGAGTTGGGACTAGATTTCTTTGGCATCGGCGAACACCACCGACCCGATTATGCGGTTTCAACACCGGAAATTATCCTAGCCGCTGCTGCCACCATTACCAAAAATATTCGCTTAGGTAGTGCCGTTACCGTTTTAAGCTCTAGTGATCCTGTGCGAGTTTACCAGCAGTATGCCACCATCGATTTGTTGTCGCATGGCAGGGCTGAAATCACTGCAGGTCGTGGCAGTTTTATCGAATCCTTTCCCTTATATGGCTATAATCTGAACGATTATGAAACGCTTTTTGAAGAAAAACTGGATCTGCTGCTGCAGCTGAATCGTAATGAAACCATCACCTGGAAAGGAAAGCACCGAGCTGCGCTGGAAGAGCAACCCATTCTTCCCAGAGCTACTAATAATCATTTAAATATTTGGGTGGCGGTTGGCGGAACGCCTGCATCAGTGATACGTGCAGCAAAACATGGGCTGCCCATCATCTTCGCCATTATTGGCGGCGACCCTTCGCATTTCAAACCCTTATTCGCCTATTACGAAAAAGCCTATTTACAGTACGGTCATGATTCCAAAACAATGCAAACGGGCGTGCACATGCATTGCTTTTTTGGAGAAGACAGCAAACAAACTGCTGAAAGCTACTACCCGCATTATGCAGCTCAAATAGATCGCGTGGGTAGCACTCGCGGATGGCCGCCTTATCAACGCAATCAGTATGATTTTGGAAGAAGCAAAAATGGCGCACTCATTATCGGTGATGCAAATGAAGCGATTGATAAAATTCTTATGATGCATGAGATGTTCGGACTTACCCGCTTTGCCGCTCACATGGATGTGGGTGGACCACCCCACCTTGCGCTGATGAAGTCAATTGAAATTTACGGCACCAAAATCGCACCTAAGGTTAGAGCTGCTTTGAAAGCATAATACCTGTTTTAGCCATTGGGCCTTAGCCTAATCCGACTTGATGATGCATTTCGGGCACTTCCACATCTTTAAAGCCCTTACGCATCAGTCGTTCCTTGAATGCTTCCTGCACGTCGTATTCACCATGCACGAGGAATAAACGCTTTACCTGTTGCGGATCCTGGCAAGCGAGCCACTGACAAAGATCATCGTAATCGCCGTGCGCACTCATGCTGCGGATTTGTCCTATTTCAGCATGCACTTCGTGTGAAACGCCATAGATCCGCACTTCTTTACTGCCGGCAAGCAGGCGACCGCCCATCGAGCGGGGCTCGCAATAGCCGGTGAAGAGAATGGTATTGCGGCTGTTTTCAATATTGTTACTGATATGATGTTTTACTCTGCCCGCATCCGCCATACCGCTTGCGCTAATGATAACACATGGCTCATCGCTGAAATTGAGCAGCTTCGATTCCTCAATGGTTTTGATAAAATGCAACCCTTTAAATGAAAAAGGATCCGTATCGGTTTCGAGAATCCGTTGAATGCGCTTGTTGAAATAGGCAGGATATTTTTTTACAATTTGCGTGGCCCGGGTACTCAGCGGGCTATCAACAAAATAATTCACCTCCGGGAGGCGCCTTTCCAACTCCAGCTGATTCAGATCAAAAAGTATTTCCTGCGTACGCCCAACACTAAATGCAGGTATAATGAGTTTACCTTTTTTCTGAACACAAGCTTTTTCAATCCACGCAAGCAGTTGATCGGGAGTGGATTGTTTCATGTCGTGCAGACTATTTCCATAAGTAGATTCTAAAATGATATAATCTGCTTGTGGAAATACTTCAGGCGATTTTAAAATCACATCGCGATAGCGCCCCAAATCGCCGGAAAAACTGATGCACTGTTCCTGATCATCATCTTTTACTTTCAAATGCACACAGGCACTGCCGATGATATGACCGGCATCGGTAAACAGTAATGATATATCCGCATCGATGTTTGTCCATACGCCGTATTGAACCGTTACAAATTGCTGCAAGCAATACTGCGCTTCTTCTACGGTATATAAAGGCTTTAAATATGGCAAGCCCTGTAATGCGCGTCGCTTGTTTTCATACTTCACATCATCCTGCTGAATTTCAGCACTGTCTTCCAATAATACTGCCGTAAGCTCTTTGGTTGCAGGTGTGCAATAAATTGGCCCTTTGAATCCTTCTTTCACCAATTTAGGAATGAGTCCGCTGTGATCGATATGAGCATGACTCAGCACCATATAGGTTATTTCGGAAGGATCGAAACCAAAGCTGCGGTTGAGCATGCTGGTTTCATCGCCCATGCCCTGAAACATGCCGGCATCGAGCAGTATTTTTTTCCCGCTTTTAAGCGTAACAATATGTTTTGATCCGGTAACACATCTTGCAGCTCCGTGAAAAGAAATTTTCATGCGAATGTTTTTACATTGGTTATTTTTCAAATCGTGATAGCATCATCGGGTAGGAAAAAATAGCTGGCACGGACTAGTTGCTGCTTCAGCGCTTTGCTTTGAACGACCAGGTAAAGGAAAAAGACGCAACGGCTTCTCCTTGCTGACTTAAACCCACCGAAACTGCGGTGAGGGTTCGGGGTTGACCGTCTGCTATACAATCGTTCACTGTTTTTCTGAAGGCTTCGCCGTCGGTGCAGGTGAAAGCTGTGATATCGGTTGCTTTTTTATGATAGGTTGCCTCCAACTTTACTACCAGCATCGATACAGGCGGCTTACGGCGATATATCTGCATCATAGCCAGTAATCCGGTGCTCATTTCAGCGGCCATTGCCAAACAGGCAAAGTAGGTAGAGCGGAATGGATTCTTTGAAAACCACTGATAAGGAACTGTTACAACGGCTTGCTCCTCGCTTAAAGATTTTACCGCCACACCGGAAAAAAAAGCAGCCGGCAGTCGGAACAGCATGAACATCCTGCTTTTAAAAGCACTTTGCATAGTGCTGATAAACATTGAAGCGTTGGGATTACCGGTATAATCTTGCATATAGATGGTGCTTGAGCACTCAATTTACAAAATCTATGACTGAGCCACAATTTTAAACTGCTTTCAAAACAAGGAGCAATGCTGAATGGTTACAACACTTCGATTTGATTGCGTAAGAGATCTTCAAACACATCGCGCTGACGGATGAGATGATATTTCCCGTCTTTTACCAGTACTTCTGCAGGTTTGAGTCGTGAATTGAAATTGCTACTCATTTCAAAGCCATAAGCTCCTGCATTGTAAAATACCAGCAGATCGCCTTCACGCACTTCTGTGAGTTTACGATCCCATGCAAAGGTGTCGGTTTCGCAGATATTGCCCACCACCGTATAAATTCTTTCCGGACCAGCAGGATTGGAAATATTTTCGATATGATGATACGCCTCGTAAAACATAGGACGGATAAGATGATTGAATCCGCTGTTCACACCCACAAATACCGTTGCGGGTGTTTGTTTGATAACATTGGCTTTTACAATAAAGTAGCCGCTTTGGCTCACTAAAAATTTTCCCGGCTCAAACCACACTTCCAAATCGCGCCCTGTTTGTGCCTTATAGGTTGCAAATGCTTTTGAAACGCCCTCGCCCAGTTTTGTTAAATCGGTTTCAGGATCACCAGGCTGATAAGGCACTTTAAAACCACTGCCCAAATCAATGAACTGCAAGTCGGGAAAATTGGCAGCACAACTGAACATCACATCCAGTCCTTCCAAAAACACACCTACATCTTTTATTTCGCTGCCGGTATGCATATGCAAGCCCGACACTTTGATGCCGGTCGTTTTTACTACGCGTTCAATATGGCGGAGCTGATGGATGGAAATTCCGAATTTGCTATCGACATGCCCTGTTGAAATTTTAAAATTTCCTCCCGCCATAATATGCGGATTCAAACGAATAACCACGGGATAACTGCTGCCGAAGCGATTACCGAATTGCTCTAGTATAGAAATATTATCGATGTTGATCATTACGCCCAACTCACGTGCCTGGAGTATTTCTTCAAAATCTACACAGTTAGGCGTAAAAAGAATCTGTTGCGGCCGAAAGCCCGCTTTCAAACCCAGCTTTACTTCGTTGATGCTTACACAGTCGAGCCCGCAACCCAATGCATGAATATGTTTGAGTATGTTGATGTTGGTGAGCGACTTACAGGCATAAAAAAAGCGTGCTTTGCAATCACGAAAAGCATCGGTAAGCTTGGCATACTGTGCTTCAATTTTTTCTGCATGATACACATATACCGGCGTTCCAAACTGCTGTGCAATGGCAATGAGCTGTTCTCTGCTGAGGGATGTTGACATATTACCCACGAAAATAAATGAAATCAGGAAAACGACTGCAGTCCTTTGTAAAAGGGTGCGCTACGAAATGATACAACAGATAGAATGTGATTACGACAACTCCTCGCTATCAGCATCAGGTTCGCCGCCTTCGGGAGCATCATCGCTTTGTGCATCGGAGGGCGAATCGCTTGCTGTGCTTTCCTCTGCTTGCTCAACCAATGATCCGTCGGGCGTTACCACGAGGCTATCGGGCTCCAGCAACTCATCTTCCTCTCCTGCAACATGCAGGGTGTCGGAAAGCACTCCCGTAGGATTCACCAAATCAGCCGACATTACCTCTTTAATTTTGGGAAGCTCATCGGAGCTGTTGATGCCGAAATAATCCATGAAAGAACGCGAAGTGGCATACACCAGCGGATGACCGGGCAATTTTTCATTGCGTCCGGTAATAATGATGAGTTCTTTTTCGAGCAGCTTTTGAACAGTGTAATCGCAACTCACTCCGCGAATACTTTCAACTTCACCTTTGGTAATGGGTTGCTTGTAAGCGATGATGGCCAATGTTTCAAGTGCGGCCGTGCTAAGACGCTTCAGAAATTTATCGCCGTTGATTTGCGCAACGGTTTTGTAATAATCTTTTTTGGTAAGGAACTGGTACCCTCCGCCGCTCTCTCTCACTTCAAAGGGATAAAACTCAGCAGCATATTTTTCTTTGATAGCTTCTATTGCCGCTTCTGTTTGATCGAGGGTTGCACGATCTTCAATAAAACCCAATGCATTATTCACCAGGTCGGTCAGCTCAAGCGTTGTAAGCGGACGATCGCTTGAAAAAATCAGTGCTTCAATATGCGGTATGATGAGGGATAATTCCATCCGTTTGTTTCAAAGGGTGATGAGTGTTATTTAAACTATCCGTTCAGCGCTGCAGCACCACTCACAATTTCAGTAAGCTCGGTGGTAATGGCAGCCTGGCGGGCACGGTTATAGCTGATGCGCAACGAACGCAGGAGCTCCTGTGCATTTTCAGAAGCTTTGTCCATAGCCGTCATACGCGCACCATGCTCACTTGCTTGTGCATCGAGTACGGCTTTGTACAACTGCGTATTTAAAATTTTAGGCATCAGTTCCGAAATCAAGGTTTCTTTACCTGGTTCAAAAATAAAATCTGATTTTTTGGACGACTGCTGCGTTGCTTCCACTTTAGGAATGGGAAGAAAACGTTCTACCTTGAAGCGTTGTGTTGCGGCATTTTTAAATTCGCTATACACTAACTCCACTACATCAGCATCACCATTTACAAATGCCTGCATGGCAGCAGCAGCAGCTTCCTGCACTTGCTCAAAGCGAAGATTCAAAAACAGATCGCGGTAGCGGTCTGAGGTATTGTATCCGTAGCGTTGAAAATATTCTGTTCCTTTTTTACCGATCCCCCAAATTTGAACATTACCCTGCTCCATCTGCTTGCTGTATTGCTCTTGAATGAGCTGACGGGTAAGTTTAATGAGGTTGGTATTGTAAGCCCCGCAAAGTCCGCGGTCGCTGGTAACCACCAACACCAATACTTTCTTCACCTCTCTGGCAGCAGCAAGCTTCAGCACGCTCATGTCTCCATCACTATTGCTAACAATATTGCTGAGGGTATCCTGCAGTTTCTGTGCATAGGGGCGCATCTGCACAATGGCATCCTGCGCTTTGCGCAGCTTGGCTGCACTCACCATTTTCATGGCTTTGGTAATCTGCTGGGTGCTCTGTACCGATTTGATTCTGTTACGTACCTCTTTTAATTGACCGGGCATGATGTTTTCTTTTGCGGTGCGCCTGACATTAAAACATTGAAAAACAGCTTATTATAATCAAATTCTTGCCTTGCCGCTGCTTCTCTGGTTTGTATCCGGCGTAGTTGCTTTTAACGGCGGCAAAGGTAAAGGAAACGGGCCGAAATTTAACGCCAGCCGGCTATTTTGTGGAAAAGCAAAGGCCCTTTCGGGCCTTTGGATGTAGAAAGTTCATTTTTAAAAATTCATCATACCACTCCGTTGCATACGCATATTGTTTTGCTGTGGCGCTGCCCCCTTGAATTTGCTGAGTCGGTAGGTAAAGCTCAGCATGAAATACTGGGTAAGGCGATTTACGCGGGTATCGGTAATGAAATTGCCGTTTACGCTGCGGTTGATGCTCACATTCTGCTTAAGAATATCAAAAGCATTCACACGAATCACACCATTTTTCTTTTTGAAGATTTCCTTTTCCATTGAAGCATTCAGCAAGGCAATATTCCTCCCAATCCCTTGCGCAAGTCCGCGGTTAATGAAGTAATCAAAATCCCAGCGCATAATCCATCCGCCGGGGATATCGATGCGGGCATCACTACTTAATGTCCAGGTTTGCTGACGCTGGCTTTGAAAGCCCGGCAAACTAAAGCTGGCAGCATTCAAGTTATAACGGCCGCCGAGACTAAGCTCGAGCCATTCTTTCAGATTTAAATCAAAATTTAATCCCTGCGAAACAAGCCAGTTCTTTCCAATATTGCGAATGGAATCCACCAAGTTGATATTATTATTATAATTCACCGTCCCCAATACACTCAGCACATATTTTCTGTTTTGCCAGGGACGCGAGTACGTATAAAAAGCATTTACATTGTAAAAGCCATCAACGTTTTCGGGGCGCGTAAGCTGTGCACCGGTAGGCTGACCGTTTGCATCTTTCAGTGAAATATTGTTATTGACGATCTGATTGTTGGTAGTCAAGAGCGACAAGTTCATCAAAAACACCCTTCCTGTACTGAAATTAAAATTGTTGAAATTGAAATTCAGGTTATGATTCACCGCCGGCTGCAAGCGGGGGTTACCCTCGTTCTGAAACTGCGGGTTGGTAATATCGCGAACCGGCTGCAGCTGATTGAAAGAGGGCTGCTGTGCACTTCCGTTGTAATTGAACGTAAAGGTTTTGGTACGGGTGAAGTTGTAAGTAAACCTTGCAACCGGAAACCAGTTAAAGTTTTTGATGGGCTGGTATGCACTGTCTTTGGTAATACTGTATCCTTTCAAAGTTACCGGCTGCATTAAAACACCTAAAGTGTAATTGTATTTCTTCTTCACCGTACGCAAACTGGTTCCAAAGCGATTGAAATCAAAGTTGTTCTCAAAGGCATTGCTAAGCGGTGCGATGAAATTGAACAGACCGGTGTTTAAATCTTTTTGAAACGTCTGACGGTCGTTCTTTGAGTAGTTATGGTTGAAATTATAGCTGAAGTCGAGAAATCGATCTTTGGCAATCGGTTCAGTATATACCGCTCTTGCATTGATATTATAACCCTGGTTGTCCTGGTTAATGCGTTGCAACTGATTCAAAAGAAAACCAGGTGCGCCGTTTGAAAGAAAGAACTGCGTGTTGTTGGCACGCATTTGTTCTGAAACATTTTCATTGTATGACAGATCTGTATTTAGCGAAAAGTTTCTTCCTCTTTTTTTGAATCGAAGATTATACAACACGTTCGTACGGATATTCGGACGATCCCCTACTGTTGTGTCGCTGTTGGAACCGGCCTGCGATTTTACCGTGGCGGTTCTGAAAAAATCAAAGTTGTTGATCAACTGATTGTTCGTTTCCTGAATGGAAACATTCGGACTGATCTTGATGTAATTAAATGAATCGATATACCATTCTAAATTGGCAAAGGCACGGTGCGTTCCCTGCTTATTTAAAGATTGCTGGTTGGTATTGTTGGTGAAAGTGGCCGTATTAAACAAGCTTTGCTGCGAAGTCAACTGTTGCAAATCTGTGCTGCGGTGCGTATAAGTGTAGCTGCCGTAGAAAGAATTACGAGCGCCAAAATCGTTGCGGTAATTCAACCCAATAGAGTTGTTCACAGTAATACCATTTTGGTTTTGTCCGCCACCACCTCCACCAAAAAGGTTGCCCATGCCCGCACTAAAACCCATTCCTCCACGACTGCCGCCACCACCGCCACCATTGAAAGACATTTGCATGCCGCCGCCACCGCCGCCAAAACCGCCGCCATCCTGTGCGTTGAAAGTTGAAGTATTAATATTATTAGAATTTCCGATAATGCTCAGCTGTTGCTTGTTACTGAACAACTGCACGGTGCCGTTTGCCTGATAACGCTCTGCAGTTCCGTATCCTGCGGTACCCCTTGCTATATACCCCTCGGTTTTGTCTTTCTTTAATTGCAAGTTGATCACTTTCTCGGGTTCTCCGTCGCGCACACCCGAAATGGCCGACTGATCACCATAGTCATCCACCACCTGCACTTTATCGATCATCTCAGCAGGAATTTCTTTGCTCGCTGTTCTGGGATCACCGGTGAAAAAGTCTTTTCCGTTTACTTTAATACGCGTTACCTGTTTACCCTGTGCGGTAATATTTCCGTCGCGGTCCACCTGCAATCCCGGCATTTTTTTCAGCAGGTCTTCCGTGCTTGCATTGGGCTTTACGGCAAAAGCCGAGGCGCGGTATTCCACGGTATCTTCCTTCATCTGAATGGCGGGCGCTTCAATTACAATTTCTCCCATCTCCTTATATGCTTCCAGCAATACAAAATCACCTAAATCAATTTGCGTAACGCCGGCTGAGGGTGAGAAAAAGTCTTTGCTGTAGGGTTTATAACCAATTACGGATATAATAATCTTATACCCCGATCCGGGTATTTTTGCAAATACAAATTCGCCTTTGCTGTTGGAAGATGTGCGGAGCGTATCCTTGGGATTTGATTTTTCAACTAAACTTACCGTGGCTTTTTCCACCGGCTTCTTTCCGGTAGAATCCAATACTTTACCTGATAAAGTGCCTTGCGCATATCCAAAGGACATCGCCGTTAGCGTAACCAAAACAAACAATAAAAGCTTTCTGAAAAAATGCATGTAGTGTGGGTTAATTTTCAATAAAAGACACGCAAAAGTCGGCATTTGACAGATAGGCAGCTGTTAAAGTTTAACAGGCTGTGCCATAGAGAGGATGAGCGGCAAGTTCTAAGGAAGACAGGCCAAGGCAGGCGTGTGAACGAAAGCCCCGGCAACGAGGGAGATTCATTACCTTTGTGCCCCTGCCAAAGCCACCCGGCATTGGCGGAAACATCGCATTAACATTACAAGCTTAGCATATTATGATCGGTTTTTTGTCGAAATTATTCGGAGGCAGCAAAAGTGAAAAGGATGTGCAGAAACTACAGCATGTGGTAGCACAGACCAATGAGTTTTTTGAGGCATTTCAAACCCTTTCCAACGATGCACTGCGTCAGAAAACGCAGGAATTTCGCAATCGCATTCAATCACACCTGAGCGAAATAGACGGCGAAATCAGTGCCCTCTCCCAACAAGCCGAGGCATTGCCTGCCGAACAGGTGCATGAGCGCGATGCACTCTATCATCAAATTGATCAGCTGCGCAAAGAGCG
>CAZDGV010000021.1:0-13543 GCA_964505195.1 uncultured Chitinophagaceae bacterium | reverse complement strand
AGGTGCATGAGCGCGATGCACTCTATCATCAAATTGATCAGCTGCGCAAAGAGCGTGATCAAAAAATTGAGGTAATTCTTGCCGAGATTCATCCTGAAGCATTTGCCGTTGTGAAAGAAACTGCACGCCGCTTTTCTACCCAGCAAACGCTGGAAGCCACCGCTACCGAGCTCGACCGCGACCTGGTGGTGAAACGTCCGCACATGCGGATCGAAGGTGATAAAGTATATTTTCAAAATAGCTGGATCGCCGCCGGCAATCAGGTTAGCTGGAACATGGTACACTACAATGTGCAGCTGATTGGAGGAAGCGTACTACATCAGGGTAAGATTGCCGAAATGGCAACCGGTGAAGGAAAAACCCTCGTTTCTACCTTACCTGCATACCTCAATGCCCTGGCAGGCGAAGGCGTACATCTGGTAACCGTAAACGACTACTTAGCGCGGCGCGATAGTGAATGGAACGGACCGATTTTTGAATTTCTCGGGTTAACGGTTGACTGCATCGACAAACATCAGCCAAACAGTGAAGAAAGACGGAAAGCCTACCTGGCTGATATTACTTATGGCACCAACAATGAATTCGGCTTCGATTATCTGCGCGATAACATGGTACTGAGCAGTAGCGAAAAAGTGCAGCGAAAACTGCATTTTGCCATGGTGGATGAAGTGGACTCCATTTTAATTGACGAAGCCCGTACGCCGCTGATTATTGCCGGACCGATTGGTCGCGATTCAAATGAGCAGCAGTTTCAAAATACCAAGCCGCGCATTGAAAAACTGGTAGAAGCACAGAAAAAACTCGTTACCCAATACCTGAACGAAGCAAAAAAACTGATTGCCGAAGGCGATGACGATCCGAAAAGCGGTGGACTTGCTTTGATGCGTGCCTACCGCGGATTGCCCAAATACGGTCCGCTCATTAAATACCTGAGCGAACCCGGTATAAAAGTAAAATTGCAGAAAGCAGAGAATTATTACCTGGCCGACCAGCAAAAAGAAATGCCCAAAGTTGATGAGGGTTTGCTTTTCTACATTGAAGAAAAAACGAAAACGGTAGACCTCACTGATAAAGGACTTGGCACCATCACCAAAGAAAATGAAGATCCCAACTTCTTTGTGCTTCCTGATATCAGCACGGCATTGTCGGAAGTAGATAGAGCCAGCATCCCTACTGAGGAGAAATTACAACGCAAAGAAGGAGTACTCAGCGAGTACGCTGTGAAATCCGAGCGCATACACACGGTGCAGCAATTGCTGAAAGCATATACCATGTTTGAAAAAGATGTGGAATATGTGGTGCTCGACGGACAGGTGAAAATTGTAGATGAGCAAACCGGTCGTATTCTGGAAGGCCGCCGCTACAGCGACGGACTTCACCAGGCCATTGAAGCAAAAGAAAATGTAAAAATTGAAGCGGCTACGCAAACCTATGCCACCATTACACTGCAGAATTATTTCCGCATGTATCATAAGCTGGGTGGCATGACGGGTACCGCAGAAACAGAAGCAGGTGAGTTCTGGGACATCTACAAATTAGATGTAGTAACCATCCCCACTAATTTGTCGATGGTGCGCGACGACAGAGAAGATTTGGTGTTTAAAACCAAGCGTGAAAAATACAAGGCCGTCATCGATGAAATTGAAACACTCCGTGCAGCCGGTCGTCCGGTGCTGGTAGGTACCACTTCAGTAGAAGTGAGCGAGCTACTCAGCAAAATGCTGCAGGTGAAAAAGATTCCGCACAACGTACTCAACGCAAAACAACACGCACGTGAGGCACAGGTAGTAGCAGAAGCGGGTATTGCAGGCAATATTACCATTGCCACCAATATGGCCGGTCGTGGTACCGATATCAAGTTAGGGCCCGGCGTAAAAGAAGCAGGTGGGCTTGCCATATTAGGTACCGAAAGGCACGATAGCCGACGCGTTGACCGTCAGCTGCGGGGGCGTGCAGGACGCCAGGGCGATCCAGGCTCTTCACAGTTTTACGTATCGCTGGAAGACGACCTCATGCGCATGTTTGGCAGTGACCGCATTGCGGGCATGATGGACCGACTGGGATACAAAGAGGGTGAAGTGATTCAGCATAGCATGATCACTAAGTCGATTGAACGCGCCCAGAAAAAAGTAGAAGAGAACAACTTCGGCATTCGTAAGCGTTTGCTGGAGTATGATGATGTGATGAACAAGCAACGTAGTGCCATTTACACACGCCGTAACCATGCACTTAGTGGGGAGCGTTTGGCACTGGATGTGGACAATGCATTTTACAATGTAGCAGAAAGCATCATCGCTGCGTTCCGCGAGCAAAACGATTTGGAAGGACTGAAAATGTCGGCCATCATTCACTTCGGCATCGACACCAGCATAACCGAAGAAGCGCTGAGCAAAACAGATGAGTTGAAATTGGTTGAAACCCTCTACGCAGAGGCCCGCGAGCATTATATCCGCAAATGCGATTTCATTAAGCAGCAGGCCATGCCCGTGTTTCAGAATATTAGGCAAACACAGGGGCACCAAATTGAAAATGTATTTGTGCCCTTCAGCGACGGGAAAAGAGGTTTACAGGTGCTCACTCCTTTACAAAAAACACTCGACACCCGCGGTGGAGAGTTGGTAAATGCCATGGAGCGTTCCGTAACCCTTTCTTTTATTGATGAAGCATGGAAAGATCATTTACGTGCCATGGACGATTTGCGTACATCGGTGCAAAACGCAACCTATGAGCAAAAAGATCCGCTGGTAATATATAAAGTAGAAGCCTTCAACTTATTCACGCAGCTGAACAATGAAATCAATAAAAACATCGTTTCATTTCTGAGTCATGCTGCACTCCCTGTAGAAGAACAGGGACCGGCACAAATTAAAGAAGGCCGTCAGCAGAAAACAGATATGAGTCGCATGAAGCAGCGCAAGGAAACGCTGGCTGCAGCGCAACCCGGCGAAACAGAGGCCGGCCCCGAATATTACGATCCTTCTGCTTCTCAGGAAAGGCAGGAGCCCGTAAAAGTGGGTCCGAAAATCGGTCGTAACGATGCATGCCCGTGCGGAAGCGGAAAAAAGTTTAAAAACTGTCACGGGAAAGACCTCTGAGCCGTAACAAGTACCCAAGCACCTATTCAAAACACATAAATCGAAAGCCGTGAACATTGCCTCCTATATAGATCATACACTTTTAAAGCAAACAACACAGCTAAGAGAAATTGAGCAGCTGTGTATTGAAGCAGACGAACATGGTTTCGCAGCGATTTGCGTACCCCCTTCCTATATCGATGCGGCGCGCAAAAGAATTCAGAAAAAGGAAGTGAAGATTGCAACAGTGGTAGGTTTCCCTTTTGGCTACACCACACTGGAAGCAAAAGCAGAGGAAACAAAACAGTGCCTTATGAAAAAGGCAGACGAAATTGACATGGTAGCGCCCATTTATGCTATTTTGAATGAAGACTGGGGCTTTGTAGAAAAAGAAATTGCTGCCATTGAACATTTGGTACACCGTGAAGGCGCTGTGCTCAAAGTAATTATTGAATCGGGCATCCTGAGCGATGCACAAATCATACAATGCTGTGCAATCTGCGCTAAGCTGGGTGTTGATTTTGTAAAGACCTCTACCGGCTTTGCAGAAAAAAGCGCCAGCGTACATGCGGTACAGCTGATGCGTAAACATTTGCCTGCATCGGTAAAAATCAAAGCTTCCGGAGGCATCCGCAGCTTCGATTTTGCAAAAGAGCTGATCGCAGCAGGTGCAGACAGACTTGGATGCAGTGCGGGTGTTCAGATCGTTCAGGAAGCAGGAGAAAAAGTTTTCTAACTATGCGTACCGCTTTACTATTGGGAATGATGTTTTGCTGTTTCGCTGCATTTGCGCAGCGGATAGAAGACACGTTGCACAATGGAGTGATCGTTGAAAAAGACATACGCCTGTCATTGCTTGAAGCAAAAAAAGCAGAGATCAACAAAAAGGCAGCCGATGCGCGTAAACCGGTAAGGGGCTTTCGTGTGCAGGTTTTAAATACCACGAGTAGGAACGATGTGCTGAATGCAAAATCAAAATTGCTGGCCCTTTACCCCGAACACAAAACCTATCTGCTGTATCAGTCGCCCTATTTCAAACTGCGTATCGGAAACTTCACACAACGTACAGAAGCAGATGCACTGCGCAAAGAACTGATGAAACTATTTCCCACCGGCGTATTTATCATTCCTGCAGATGTGGAAGTAAAGCCGGCTGAAAAAGAAGAAAAAAAACAGTAACCCCTTTGGCCTTGAGCAGCTCCGTTCATCCGCCGAATAACCGTACATTTATTTACTATGCTGAAAGAGACCATACAAACTGCAGCGCGTAATTACAAAGATGAATTCATTTCAGTGCGCAGACACCTACATGCACATCCTGAACTCAGCTATCAGGAGTTTGAAACATCAGCCTATGTGCAGGAAAAACTAAAGCAATGGGGCATTTCTTATACCACATTAGCGGGCACAGGTGTAACAGGTATCATTGAAGGTAAAAATCCGTCCTCCAAAATCATCGCACTGCGGGCCGATATGGATGCGCTTCCTATCAACGAAGAGAATGAAGTGCCCTATGCATCAAAAAACCCCGGCATTATGCATGCCTGCGGTCATGATGTACATACCACCTGCTTATTGGGTGCTGCAAAAATTTTGAATGAATACAAGGATCACTGGGAAGGAACAGTAAAGCTGATATTTCAACCCGGTGAAGAAAAGAATCCCGGAGGTGCAAGCATCATGATTAAAGAAGGCGTACTGGAAAGCCCCAAGCCACAAGGCATTTTTGGACTACACGTGCATCCGGGACTGGCAACCGGAATGCTGAGTTTTCGTGCAGGAAAAGTGATGGCAAGTGCCGATGAACTGTATATCACTGTAAAAGGAAAAGGCGGACATGCCGCTGCCCCGCATTTGGCAGTGGATCCCATACTGATTGCTTCACACCTGATTGTCGCATTGCAGCAGGTGATCAGTCGCAACTGCAATCCGCACAACCCATCGGTATTGTCGATTACTTCTATACATGGAGGAACAACTACGAATATTATACCCGACACAGTCACTCTGATGGGTACATTTCGTGCCATGGATGAGCAGTGGCGCTTCAAAGCACATGAGCTTATTCAAAAAACAGCGACCTCCCTTGCCGAAAGTATGGGCGGATCGGTAGAACTAAAAATTGATGTTGGCTATCCCACTGTTTTCAATGATACAGCATTACACGAAACCGCTACCACACTTGCTGCTGATTTTTTGAGTGCTGCACAAATTGAAGAAACAGAACTACGGATGGGTGCGGAAGATTTCGGTTACTACTCACAACAAATACCCGGTTGCTTTTTCCGACTGGGCGTAATGAATGAAGCAAAGGGCATTGTTCATGGAGTACATACCGCACGTTTCAACATCGATGAAGATGCCATTGAAATCGGTATGGGCATGATGGCATGGCTCGGCGCCATGGCAAAATAATGAAGCCAATCACCTGAAGAGGTGCTTTCCTTGGTTTTTGTACCTTGCACCCCCATAGAACATCGTTCTATCTATTGTAACTACAACAACAAGTATGAATAAAAATGAATTGCGTAGGCAGCAGGCATTGGAGTATCATGCCAAAGGCCGGCCCGGAAAAATTGAAGTAATCCCCACCAAAGAAGCGAAAACACAAAGAGATCTTTCACTGGCATATTCCCCCGGCGTTGCAGAACCCTGTAAGGAAATACATGCCAACCCCGAAGATGTTTACAAATACACTGCCAAAGGAAATCTCGTGGCAGTCATCTCCAACGGAACAGCGGTATTAGGACTGGGAGATATTGGTCCGGAAGCAGGCAAACCCGTGATGGAAGGCAAAGGTGTACTATTCAAAATTTTCGCCGACATTGATGTGTACGATATTGAAATCAATGAAAAAGATCCCGAAAAATTCTGTCAGATTGTAAAAGCGTTAGAACCCACTTTTGGAGGCATTAATCTGGAAGACATCAAAGCACCTGAATGCTTTTATATTGAACAGAAGCTTAAGCAGGAAATGAAAATTCCGCTGATGCACGACGACCAGCATGGTACGGCCATCATCAGCGCCGCTGCATTGTTGAACGCATTAGAACTACAAAAAAAGAAAATCGAAAAAGTAAGATATGTGGTAAATGGTGCAGGAGCTGCAGCCATTGCATGTATCAAACTCTATGTATCGCTGGGCGCTCGGAAAGAAAACTTCATGATCTTCGACAGCAAGGGGCTGATTCATGACAAACGCACCGACCTTGATGAGCAGAAACAAGCCTTTGCAAGCAAGCATAAAGACATGAGCCTCGAAGAAGCCATGAAAGGCGCTGATGTGTTTATCGGACTTAGCAAAGGAGGAATACTTAGCAAGCAGATGGTGAAAAGCATGGCTAAAAATCCGATCGTATTTGCCATGGCCAACCCCGATCCGGAAATCAGTTGGGACGATGCCGTGGAAGCGCGAAAAGATGTGATCATGGCTACCGGTAGAAGCGATTATCCCAACCAGGTGAACAACGTGCTCGGCTTTCCTTATATCTTCCGCGGAGCGCTGGATGTAAGAGCAACACAAATCAATGAAGCCATGAAACTGGCTGCCGTAAAGGCATTAGCAGAGTTGGCGAAAAAGCCCGTGCCCGATATTGTAAATATGGCTTACAATGAAACCAATATTTGCTTCGGACCGAACTATATCATTCCCAAACCACTTGATCCACGATTGCTTGCAACGGTTAGTCCGGCCGTTGCCAAAGCAGCGATGGAAAGCGGTGTTGCAAAATATGCCATCAGCAACTGGGATCAATATGAAATTGAACTAAACAAACGCCTGGGGCTCGACAATCAGCTGATGCGTGCCATCGGAAACAAAGCAAGAAAAGATCCCAAGCGGGTAGTATTTGCAGATGCGGAGAATGTAAAAATTCTCAAGGCAGCACAAATGGCTTTTGAAGAAGGCGTTGCATATCCCATTTTATTAGGCGATAAAAAACGCATTCAGGAAATGGCAGAAAGTAATGCCATTGAACTAGACGGCATTCCGGTAATTGATCCCAAAGAAGATGCCATGGAAGCGCAGCGTACTGCATTTGGGCAACAGTTCTTTGAAAAAAGACAGCGCAGAGGACTCAATCAGTACGAGGCAATCAAAGCCATGAAAGAACGTACGCATTTTGGATCCATGTTGGTAGAAACAGGCGAAGCCGATGCCATGATTTCGGGATTGAGCAGGAAGTATGCAGATACCATCAAGCCCGCATTGGAAATTATTGGTAAAGAGGAATCGGTGAAGAAAATTGCCGGCATGTATATCATGCTTACGAAACGCGGACCGCTGTTTTTGGCTGATGCCACGGTGAATTTTAATCCAACCGCCGACGAGCTTGCAGATATTGCCATCATGGTAGCAAAAGAAGTGAGATCTTTTGGTATCACGCCGCGTATTGCCATGCTCAGTTATTCCAATTTCGGCAGCAGCCAATCGCCCGAAGCAAAAACGATGGCAAAAGCGAGGGAAATTGTAAAAGAACGCATGCCGAATTTAATCTGTGAAGGAGAAATACAACCGATTGTGGCCTTCAACAAAGAAATTTTGAAAGATAATTATCCGTTTAGCGAGTTGGTGCACGGTGATCCGAATGTGCTCATCTTCCCAAATCTTTCCGCCAGCAATATTTCCTACAATCTTTTACAGGAAGTAGGCGAAGCCGATGCGATAGGGCCGGTACTGCTGGGCTTGAAAAAGCCGGTACACGTACTGCAGCTGGGCAGCTCCGTTCGTTCCATCTTCAATATGACACTGATTGCAGTGGTTGATGCGCAGATGAAGGGAAAGAATAACACCAAAGAGGCTGTAAGCAAATCGAAGTGGTGGAAGCGTTTTCGGAAAACCTCGCATGATATTTGAATCATGCTGCTGATGGAATATTTTGATTATTTTCAAGCAAGGATTTGAAAGCTATTTTCAAGTATGCACTTCTTTAATCATTTTGGCAAGTATTTGCTCATGCTGCGCGATATGTTCAGCAAGCCGGAAAACATGCGGCTATACTGGAAGGAGCTGATGCACCAGTGCAATGAAATTGGTATTCGGTCGCTCGGTATTGTAGTAATCATATCCATCTTTCTCGGCGCAGTAACCACCGTACAAACTGCCTATCAGTTGGTAACACCGCTGATTCCTAAAACAACGATTGCAGTAATTGTCCGCGATAACATTATTCTCGAGCTGGCACCTACCCTTATTTGCGTGGTACTGGCAGGGGTAGTGGGTTCACGCATCGCATCAGAGCTGGGCAATATGCGCATCAGCGAACAGATCGATGCACTTGAAATCATGGGTATCAACACCAAAACCTATCTCATTCTCCCAAAAATTGTGGCTGCTTTAATTGTTGTTCCCTTTCTTGTAATTGTTGCAGCAGTATTGGGCATTTGGGGTGGCAAGGTAGCAGGTGAACTATCAGGCATTCTTGCACCGAATATATACAACGCCGGACTGCTGGAAGAATTTATTCCCTACAATGTATTCTTTGCTATGAGCAAGGCCTACACTTATGCATTTATCATTTCATCGGTGCCGGCTTATTTTGGCTACTATGTAAAAGGCGGATCACTTGAAATTGGAAGAGCGAGTACCACATCGGTTATTATCAGCTGTATTTTGATTTTACTTGCCGATTATGCACTGGCGGCTATTTTGCTATAGCAGGAAACAGAAATTTCATGATTGAAATCAAAAATATTCACAAGGGCTTCGGCGACAAAAAAGTAATCGAAGGAGTTTCTGCTAGTTTTGAAGCAGGCAGATGCAATTTGATTATCGGTGCGAGCGGCAGCGGCAAAACCGTACTCATGAAATGCATTGTCGGACTACTGCAGCCCGATATCGGCGCAATCCTTTACAATGAGAATGATTTCATTGACATGAATGAGGAAGCAAGAAAAGAAATCCGACAGCAGATCGGTATGCTTTTTCAGGGCTCTGCCCTGTTCGACTCCATGACGGTGGAGCAGAATGTGATGTTCCCGCTAAACATGTTTACCAAAAAAAGCTTCAAGGAAAAACAGGAAAGAGTAAACGAAGTATTAGAAAAAGTTAGACTGACTGGTGTAAATAAAAAGTTCCCCGCTGAAATTAGTGGAGGAATGAAGAAACGTGTGGGCATTGCACGAGCAATTGTACTCAACCCGAAATATCTTTTTTGCGATGAGCCCAATTCAGGTTTGGATCCTAAAACATCTCTTGTAATTGATCAGCTTATCAGAGAAATTACTACCGAGTACAATATGACCACCATCGTGAATACACACGATATGAATAGTGTAATGGAAATTGGAGATAAGATTCTTTTTATGTTTGAAGGAAAGAAAGAATGGGAAGGATCCAATAAAGACATCATCTTCAGTAAGAATAAAAATTTGAACGATTTTATTTTCGCATCCGATTTCTTACGCGACGCCAAAGATATGCGCATGCTGGAGCTACGTGGAAAGATGGATAACGAGCGCAATATGGATGAGCTACTGAAATAACCCCTTCAATCATTCTTCATATGAATTGGAAAAAACAGATGCTGCTCACCCTGCTGCTTACTGTAACAGCGTCCCTATTTTCACATGAGTTTTGGTTAGAGCCCCAGCATTTTATTTTTCAAAGAGGAGAAGAAATCAATATTCGTTTAAGGGTAGGCGAAGGTTTTCGTGGTGAAAACTGGAACGGCACACGGGAAGATCTGCGTCAACTCAAACTTCATTTTGCAGAAACTACCGACAATCTCATTGATCAGCTGAGCGATGCGCCCGGCGATTCCCTTCAATTCAAAATATTTGAAGAAGGCACTGCCATGATCAGCTTCAACAATGCCAATCGTTTTATTACCATGGATGCGAAAGCATTTAATGCATATCTCGAAGAAGATGGCATTAGAGAAACGATTGATTTTAGAACACAAAACAATGAAACCGACAGCATCGGAAAGGAGTACTACCAGCGTACAGTAAAAACCATCTTGCAAATTGGCACAAAATATACCGATCAAATTCTGCAACGTACTGAACTCATACTGGATATCGTGCCCCTCACTCACCCTTACCGATTTACGCAAACCGGCAGCATGCCGGTGCAAGTGTTCTTCAATGGCCAACCCCTTGCAGGTAAAATGATGCGTATTTGGCATCGTGTTGGAGGAAAACTTACCGTTAGCAATCAACTTACAGATGCGGAGGGCAAGCTCTCCTTTCAAATAAAGCCGGAGGGCGAATGGATGGTGAGCTGTGTTGCCATGAAAAGACTTGAAAACGATCCAAAAGCACAGTGGCAGAGCTATTGGGGCTCCCTAACCTGGGGCTATACACGCAGCAAACAGAAACTTCAGTCTGCAAGAGGAAGGCCCTAAAATCAGTTCATCTTCTGTACGGCAACGGCCGATACATTTCATCCGTTAAAATTGCTTCAACAACAGTCGGGTTTGGCTTAGTTCCCCTAATTTTGCCCAACTTTAAAAGCCCGATTTATGAGCATTTTGGTGAATAGTCAGTCGAAAATTATCGTACAGGGATTTACCGGTACAGAAGGCACATTTCATGCCACGCAAATGATAGAATACGGAACACAGGTTGTAGGTGGTGTTACCCCCGGAAAAGGAGGCACTACGCATCTCGACCGACCTGTTTTTAATACCGTTGCAGATGCCGTGAAAGCAACCGGAGCCAACGTATCCATCATTTTTGTTCCGCCTGCTTTTGCAGCCGATGCTATCATGGAAGCAACCAATGCAGGCATCGAGTTGGTGGTATGTATTACAGAAGGCATTCCCGTGCAAGACATGGTAAAAGCCAAGCATTATTTGCTGGGCACCAACACAAGACTGATCGGACCAAACTGTCCGGGCGTAATCACCGCCGATGAATGTAAAGTGGGTATTATGCCGGGCTTTGTTTTCAAAAAAGGAAGGATTGGTATTGTATCCAAGTCGGGCACCCTCACCTATGAAGCTTCCGATCAGGTAGCGAAAGCAGGACTGGGCGTTAGTACAGCAGTGGGTATTGGCGGTGACCCGATTATTGGCACCACCACCCGTGAAGCTTTGGAGCTGTTCATGAACGACCCCGAAACCGACGGCGTGGTAATGATTGGAGAAATTGGCGGCGGCATGGAAGCAGAAGCAGCTCGTTGGTATAAGGAAAATGCCAAAAAGCCCGTAGTAGGATTTATTGCCGGACAAACCGCACCTCCCGGACGCAGAATGGGACATGCCGGTGCCATTATTGGCGGTGCAGAAGATACTGCTGAAGCGAAAATGAAAATCATGGCAGAATGTGGAATTCACGTAGTGGCCAGTCCGGCCGATATTGGCAAAACCATGGCCGAAGTGATTAAAAAATAATTGTTGATATATCTACTTTGAAAGCTGTTGCATTTGCAACAGCTTTTTTGTTTAGAATAGTTTTGGAGCACTGGATGTGCGAGCAGTTTTTTTATCCTCTACTAAATAGCTGGAAATAATTCTAATGCCACAACCTGACACAAAGCCTCATTCGTTCGCAAGATCCACCCCCATCCCAGAGAGACTAGTTGAAGAACTTGGTTTAGAAAAAATAAATACTTACTTTTGGCGTTAGTAACGTAAAGCAGGATTAATGATTAAACGTTTTGGCGACAGAGAAACCGAAAATATTTGGAATGGAATTCGGTCGAAAAAACTGCCAAACGAAATTCAAGATGTAGCGCGCAGAAAATTAAGAATGATCAATAACGCTCAAGATGTTGATGATCTTCGTATTCCTCCCGCTAACAGATTGGAAAAATTGAAAGGTAATCTACAGGGATACTATAGTATTCGAATAAACAATCAATGGAGAATTATCTTTCAATGGATCAATAATGATGCATACGAAATAAGTATTGTAGATTATCATTAATAGAACAGATATGGAAAAGTTGAAAAATATTCATCCGGGTGAAATTCTGGTGGAAGAATTCTTAAACCCTATGGAAATATCTGCTTATCGTTTGGCTAAGGAAACTTTTCTTCCTCAAACCCGCATTTCTGAAATTATCAAGGGTAATCGGAGGATAACCGCTGATACCGCTATTCGTTTTGCTAAATTTTTCGGAACAAGCGCCAAGTTTTGGTTGGGACTGCAAGATGATTACGATTTAGAAGAAGAGAGAAATCAAAAAGAGCAAGAGTTTAATAATATCAAACCGATAGAAGGAAACGCTGCATAGAAACAAGAAAAGAATAGTCAAATTCTTAATTCGTTCAGGAAAATATTTACTAGTGCTAATAGGGGTATTGTGCCAGGCTTTGGCTAGGACAAAGCAGTAAGTAATAGCACGTATTTAATCTGACAGTCAGGTTTTTTGAAACACTAGAATCAATCAAAATTGATCAAATTTTTAGCAAGTTTTATCCAAGAAATAAGGCATGTACGCAGGCAACAGTTTCATAATAATTAACTAAGCCCAAAACCAATGAAAAAAACAAAAATTGTAATAGCAGGTATCGGTGGCGTTGGTGGCTACTTTGGGGGTTTATTGGCGAAACATTTTTTCGACAACGAAAATGTTGAAATTATTTTTGTTGCCCGTGGCGAACACCTTAAAGAGATTCAAATAAATGGGCTCAAAGTAATCAAAGGAGATGATGCATTCACTGCCAAAGCAAATTTGACAACAGATAACCCCTCTACAATTGGTATTGCCAACTTTTTAATTATCGCCACAAAAAGCTACGATCTTGAGTCTATCGTGCAGCAATTAAAACCTTGCATTAATAAAGACACCATTATTCTTCCCTTATTGAATGGCGTAGATAGTAAAGAACGGATAAAGCTACTTCTTTCTAATAATATGGTTTTAGATGGCTGCGTTTACATCGTTTCGCGACTAAGACAGTATGGTGTAATTGAAAACAGTGGGAACATCCAAAAACTTTATTTCGGTCTTGACAATTTCAAAAACGATTCATTGTGTTTAATTGAAAGCTTATTCAAAGAAGCCAACATTGAAGCGTATCGATCTGAAAATATTTCGACAGTCATTTGGGAAAAATTTATTTTCCTATCCCCCACCGCTTCAGCAACCTGTTATTTTGATAAGTGTATCGGCGAACTGATGGGCAACAACGAATATTTTTCAACCTTAACTGCATTGATTGAAGAAGTGAAACAACTGGCAAACGCTAAACAGATTACCATTTCAAATGATATAACCCAAAAAACCTTAGCCATTTTAGAATCATTGCCTTTTGAAACAACATCTTCAATGCATTTCGACTTTCAAGCCAAGAAACTGAATACTGAACTAGAAACATTGACCGGATATGTAATTAATGAGGGGCAGAAATACCATCTAGACGTGCCAACTTATAAAAAGATTTATGCCGAACTCAGAAAGTAAAGCGGTTATTAGCAGAAAATAAATACTCAAACAACCGTAATAGTAATGAAATAGACAGCAATCATTCCTCCCACCTTTTGCGCTCAGCACGCTTCTTTCTTTTGGGGAAATACAC
>CAZDGV010000020.1:0-29832 GCA_964505195.1 uncultured Chitinophagaceae bacterium | reverse complement strand
CAAATCAAAACTGATTTATGCAGAAGTCGTCCAGTACCTCTATTATTTCTGTGCCTGTAATCGTTGCGGCGCTGGGTTATTTTGTTGATATATACGATCTGTTGCTTTTTACCATTGTACGCGAACCAAGTTTGGCAGGGGTAGGCGTTGATCTTACCGATAAAGTAAGGGCTATTGAAGCAAGCACACGCATCATTAACTGGCAAATGGTTGGTTTACTAATTGGCGGAATTTTATGGGGAACGCTGGGCGATAAAAAAGGAAGACTGAGTGTTTTGTTCGGATCCATTTTACTTTATTCTGTTGCAAATTTTATTACGGGCTTTGTTCAAACGGTCGATCAATATGCATGGGCGCGTTTTGTTGCCGGTATTGGTTTAGCGGGTGAGTTGGGTGCAGGCATTACCCTGGTGAGCGAGCTGCTTCCAAAGAATAAAAGAGGTATCGGCACTTCGTTGGTAGCAGGGGTGGGTTTGTTTGGAGCGGTTTTTGCCTATTTCACTTTTATGTACACCAACGATTGGCGACTTTGTTATAAAATCGGCGGTGGCTTAGGCATCGGACTGCTGCTGCTGCGCATCAGTGTTGCAGAAAGCGGCATGTTCGAGCAGGTAAAAAAAGCAAACGTCAGTCGGGGCAATATCCTAATGTTTTTCAATAATGGAAATCGATTTCGAAAGTATGTACTGGCAATTCTCATTGGGCTGCCTACTTGGTATGTTATTGGCATATTGGTGAATTTAAGCAATCGTTTTGCAAAGGAAATTTACGGCGACAATCAAATCGACAGCGGAAGGGCTATCATGTTTGCCTATGCTGCTATTGCGATAGGAGATATTCTCATTGGTTTGGTGAGTCAGTATTTCAAAAGCAGAAAAAAAGCACTTTATATTTTTTACGCATTCACCATACTATCCGGAATACTGTTTTACAGTCCGCTCAACAACAGTGATCAATCGATGTATCTCTTCTGTGCCATGCTGGGCTTTGGGACCGGCTTCTGGGCCATTTTTGTAACGATGGGCGCAGAGCAGTTTGGCACCAACCTGCGTGCAACAGCAGCAACAACCATTCCCAATATGGTACGGGGCGCATTGCCTTTAATGAATTTGTTATTCGTTGGCGTACTACAGCAGGGTATGGGCTATTCGCTAATTACAAGCGGCATTATTACCGGCATCATTGTGATGAGTATTACGCTGGTAGCGGCTTATTTCACGGAAGAAACCTTTCATAAGGATCTGAACTATATTGAAGGTGAAGAAATGTTTCCCTGATGTCGCAACTTTCAACATCTGAAAAAAGGCCTGCCCTGCATCCCTCTTCTGATTCTACGACGTTTGTGCCTCGTAAGAAGATTTTGATCATCCGCTTTTCCTCCATCGGCGATATCGTACTTACCACACCTGTAATACGCTGTATTCATGATCAAGTACCGGGAGCTGAAATACATTTTCTCAGCAAGTATGCGTTTCATGCCGTGCTTGAAAATAATCCGTACATACACAAGCGTTATTATCTCCAGCATAGCTGGGAACTGTTGATGCATCAGCTGCGTGATGAACAATATGATTTCATCATCGATCTGCATCATAACCTTCGCAGCTTTCGCATTAAAAATGCTTTGGGAAATATTTCCCATTCCGATTTTCATAAATTGAATTGGGAGAAGTGGTTGTTGACAGCTTTTAAAATCAATCATTTGCCCGATTTGCATATTGTAGATCGGTATTTGGCAGCGGCAGCTCCTTTGGGTGTGGTGAACGACGGACGCGGATTGGATTATTTTATCAGTGATGCGCATCATGTGCAACCGGCTGATCTGCCCGTAGCGCAGTTGTCGGGCTATATTGCGGTGGTGATCGGCGCAGCACATGCCACCAAGCAATTACCGCTTGTAAAATTACAGCAGCTTTGCGCTTTGATTCCTCATCCGCTGATACTACTTGGCGGAAAAGAAGATCGCGCCATGGGCGATGCGATTGCAGCGGTTGATCCTATAAAAATATACAATGCAGCAGGAAAATTTTCGCTCAATGAATCGGCTGATCTGGTTCGTCGTGCTAAGGTGGTGATTACACACGATACCGGACTAATGCATATTGCCGCTGCCTTTAAAAAGAAGATCATTAGTGTTTGGGGCAATACAGTGCCAGCATTTGGTATGACGCCTTACTATGGTCGTAACACGGTTGCGCATCGGATTTTTCAGATAGAAGATTTGTCCTGTCGTCCCTGCAGTAAAATCGGGCATAAAAAATGCCCCAAAGGGCACTTCAAATGCATGCAGTTGTTAGATATGCAAGCCATTGCTGCTGCTGCGATGGAGTTGATCGATTAGTGCGCGATATTGTTATCAAATTTCTTCGCTTAGGTGCAACATGATTTTAATGGCAAAAAAAATGAGCTGCAATGCAGCTCATTTAAAAAATCGATGAAACTTTTTTACAAAGTTTTGAGCACTTCGTTCATGCTTCTAACTGCGTCTGCACTTTTTTGGAATGCTGCTTGTTCTTCTGCATTCAAATCGAAGTCCAGAATTTTTTCCCAGCCGTTGCGACCAATGGTTACCGGTACGCCTAAGCAAATATCATTTTGTCCGTATTCACCATTCAGCGATACGCAGCAGGTGAAGAGTTTTTTCTCATCTCTTACAATAGATTCTACCAATGCCGCGCCGGCAGCACCGGGTGCATACCATGCAGAAGTGCCGATCAGCTTGGTTAGCGTTGCGCCACCCACCATGGTGTCATTTACAATTTGTTGCTGTTGTTCGCTGCTCAGATATTGTGTTACTGGAATACTATTCCATGTTGCAAAGCGAATCAGCGGAATCATCGTAGTGTCACCATGGCCACCCACCACCAGCGCATTTAAATCGGCAGGACTGCAACCCAGGTGCTGGCTTAGCTGATACTTAAAGCGTGCACTGTCGAGTGTACCTCCCATACCAATGATGCGCTGCTTCGGCAAGCCGGTTGCGGTAAGGGCCAAATAAGTCATGGTATCCATGGGGTTGCTGATGATGATAATGATGGCATCAGGAGAGTGCTTCAAAATATTTTCACACACGCCACGTACAATGCCGGCATTGGTGCCGATCAGTTCCTCTCTGGTCATGCCGGGTTTGCGGGGAATGCCCGAAGTGATTACTACCACATCGCTGCCGGCAGTTTTGCTGTAATCGTTGGTGCTGCCTGTAATCTTGGTGTCAAAACCAAGCAGGGTAGCGGTTTGCATCATGTCTTGCGCTTTTCCTTCGGCAAGTCCTTCTTTGATGTCGAGTAAAACGAGTTCTTCAGCCAATTCTTTGCGGGCAATATTGTCGGCACAGGTTGCACCTACGGCTCCGGCACCTACTACGGTAATTTTCATGGAACAATCACTTTATTGTTTGAATAAAAAATTTGCGATGCAAAGGTAAGGGGCAATTATGCAAGCAACCTATATCATCTGTTAATTCGTTACGCGCAACAGCTCCCTCATTGATACATTTCCTTCATACACAGCTTTCAGATGCTGCCTGGGGTCGTACACCGCAATAAAAGGCAGGAAATGGTTTTGGAAATACTTCGAGAAAAAGAACAGCACATCTCTTCCTACTTTAAGTTGCTTTTTATGCCTTTCCAGCTGAAAAGCACGGTAAAAGTCTTTCAGTTTGTCAAAAGGCAGGGTGGTTGACATCACAAACTGCGTGTTGCTAAAAAGCGACATGCTATCGGTCAGAGCCCTGGTTTGGGATTGACAATGATCGCAGTCGGGGCTGAATAGCATGATTACGGTATGTTTTTTGGGGCTGAGGTCTTTCTGAAAAAAATAGGTTGAGTCGGCCTGCAGCAGCATAAATGCCGGCATTTTTTCATTGGCGAGTCTGGTAGGAATGCTGTCGCTTGCCATCACCGGAAATAAGCCATGCAAAAAGAACCATATTGTGAACCAGTGTTTCATAGGTGCAAGTTAATATCATAATCTTTTGTGGAGCAGGCCGTACCCGATCGGTTTTGGTGAAAACGGCGATCTTGCCTTACCTTTGCGCCTCCTTAATACAATTTTATGGCAACAACATCAGATATCAGTCGCGGACTCATCCTCAAGCTGGATGGCAGTTTGTACAAAGTGGTAGAGTTCGGGGAAAACAAAACAGCCCGTGCTGCAGCCAAAGTATGGGCAAAGTTGAAGGGGGTAGATAATAACCGTACCATTGAACACACCTGGAACAGCGGTGATAATGTGTATCCGATTCGGGTAGAGCGCAAAGATTTTCAGTATTTATATAAAGACGATACTGGCTATAATTTCATGGACAATGAAACATTCGAGCAAATTGCCGTAGAGGAAGCATTGGTAGATGCGCCTCAGTTTCTTTCCGATGGGCAAATTTGTTCGGTGTTGATCAATACCGAAACTGACGCCCCCATGAGCGTGGAGCTTCCTGATAAGATCGTGGTAAAAATTACCTACAGCGAACCCGGTGTTAAAGGCGATACTGCAACCCGTACTTTAAAGCCCGCTACCGTTGAAACCGGTGCCACCGTGATGGTGCCCCTCTTCGTGAATGAGGGCGAAACCATCCGCGTAAATACCAAAACAGGGGAGTATGTAGAGCGCGTGAAAGAATAAGCTTACAAGCATATTTGAAAAAGGCCGGATTTTACAAAATCTGGCCTTTTTTGCTTAAAAACACGCCATTTTGGGGTAAAAAAGCTCAAAAAATGGGGAAAATCGGGAGAAAATAATCGAAGCGTTGTATTCTATTTACCTATCTTAGCCGCTCAAAACAACAAACCAGCTTACGTATGGACTTCAAACAAATTCAGGAGTTGATTAAAATGGTCAACAAATCCAATCTCAGTGAAGTAACGATTGAGCAAAAAGACTTTAAAATAACCATCAAGCAGGAGGCCGAAACCGTGCACCAAATGATTGCTGCTGCACCCATGGCTGCGCATGCGCCGGTAATGGCTGCTCCCGCTCCGGCTGCCGTTGCAGCACCTGCTGCTCCTGCTGCTGCTCCCGCTGCTGATGCAGGCGCCGGAAATTACATTACGGTAAAAAGCCCCATGATCGGAACCTTCTACCGCCGTCCATCACCCGACAAGCCCAATTTTGTGGAAGTGGGCGATGAAGTTAGCGTAGGCAAAGTGGTATGTATTATCGAAGCCATGAAGCTTTTCAATGAAATTGAAAGTGAAGTAAAGGGTCGTATTGTTAAGGTATTGGTTGAAGACAGCTCACCGGTTGAGTATGATCAGCCCCTGTTCCTGGTTGACCCCAGCTAAGGAATGCGATCTGCATTGCTTTGACCAATTGGTCATTTCACGATCATCAAAATCATCTCATGTTTAAAAAGATATTGATTGCCAACCGCGGAGAAATTGCATTGCGCATTATCCGCACCTGTCGCGAAATGGGTATCCGCACCGTGGCGGTATATTCAACGGCAGATAAAGACAGTCTGCATGTAAAATTTGCTGATGAAGCGGTTTGTATCGGCAAGCCTTCCAGCAGCGATTCCTATCTGAATATTCCCAACTTGATTGCCGCAGCGGAAATTACCAATGCCGATGCCATTCATCCCGGCTATGGATTTTTGGCGGAGAACGCACGCTTCGCAGAAATATGCGAACAGAGTGGCATTAAATTCATTGGTCCCACGCCCGATCAAATTAGAAAGATGGGTGATAAGATCACCGCAAAGGAAACCATGATTCAGGCCGGCGTTCCGGTTGTTCCTGGTAGTGGAGGTTTATTAGAAAGTTCAGAGCATGCCAAAGCAACCGCAAAGGAAATCGGCTATCCTGTTATTTTAAAAGCGACGGCCGGTGGCGGCGGTAAGGGTATGCGTGTGGTATGGAACGAAGAAGAAATTGAAAGGGCTTACGATACCGCGAAGGCAGAAGCGCTTGCTGCGTTTAAGAATGATGGGGTATATATGGAGAAATTCGTAGAAGAACCCCGACATATAGAGATACAGGTTGCCGGCGACCGCTACGGAAAAGTTTGTCACCTGAGCGAACGCGATTGTTCTATTCAGCGTCGCCATCAGAAATTGGTAGAAGAATCTCCATCGCCTTTTATGACTGATGAATTGCGACAAGCCATGGGCGATGCGGCTAAACGTGCTGCTTCGGCGATTGGCTATGAAAGTGTAGGTACCATTGAGTTTTTGGTAGACAAACACCGCAATTTCTACTTCATGGAAATGAATACGCGTATTCAGGTAGAGCATTGCGTAACGGAAGAAGTAACCAATTTTGATTTGATCAAAGAACAAATTCTGATTGCCGCCGGTGAACCCATTAGCGGTGCCGATTATATTCCCCAGATGCATGCCATCGAATGTCGTATCAATGCGGAAGATCCATACAATGATTTCAGGCCATCTCCCGGAAAAATTACCATTCTGCATCAGCCCGGTGGACATGGTATTAGAATAGACTCACATGTATATGCGGGCTATGTAATTCCGCCTTATTATGATTCGATGATTGGAAAAATTATTGCTGTGGCGCGTACCCGCGAAGAAGCCATTGATACCATGAGTCGTGCACTGAGCGAATATGTGATTGAAGGGGTAAAAACAACCATTCCTTTTCATCAGCAGCTCATGAAAGACGAGCAATTCCGTCAGGGAAATTTCACTACGAAGTTTTTGGAAACCTTCAAGTTGAAATAAATTTTCAATGTGTTGAAATAAAAAGAACCCCCGGCAGGCCGGGGGCTCTTGCATATAGGATGGTCGTAATTAGCGCAAGAAGAGCAGTTCGCGGTATTTGGGAAGCATCCAGCTACTGTCGTCTACCAGCAGTTCCAGCTTATCAACATGATATCGAATGTCATCGAAGAATACATCTTTTACTTTCGACTGGTATGCAATCGCTTTTTCGCGTGTATCATTCAATACATTGCATACTTTACGTGCTTCAATCATTTTCTCAACCAAATCACTCACTTGGTTAATGTGGAGAGAAATTTTTTCGAGAATCTGCAGCTGATTTGCGTAGCCGTCTTCTTTAATACCAATGTCTTTTAATCCTTTGATATTGCTGATCAGGATGTTTTGGTATTTGATTGCGGCGGGCAGCACATGGCTGGTGCAGAGTTCGCCCATGATGCGCGCTTCGATCTGTACTTTTTTGATGTATTTCTCCAGTTCAATTTCATGGCGTGCTTCCAACTCAACATGGGTAAGTACTTCGTTGTGTTCGAAAAGTTTTTTCGCTTTATCTGTCACCATTGCATCCAATGCGAGTGGAGTTGTTTTTACATTGGGCAATCCGCGGCGCGCTGCTTCCTCAGCCCACTCATCGCTATAGCCATCTCCTTCAAACAGTACTTTTTCAGAGGATACAATGTATTCGCGAATCACTTGCATCACGGCTACTTCTTTTTTCTCTCCTTTTTCAATCAGCGCATCTACTTCCTGCTTAAACTTTTTGAGTGTTTCCGCCATAATGGTGTTGAGTACCGTCATTGCATTGGCGCAGTTGGCAGAAGAACCCACCGCGCGGAACTCAAACTTGTTTCCGGTAAAGGCAAAGGGAGAAGTGCGGTTGCGATCGGTATTGTCGAGCAGCAGCTCAGGAATGCTGCGGTGCAGATCGAGTTTTAGAATGGCTTCATCCTGCTCGTCAAATTTTTCACGCACGCGTTCTTTGATGTCTTTTAAAACGCGTGAGAGGTACTGGCCGATGAATACAGAGATGATGGCCGGCGGTGCTTCGTTAGCGCCAAGGCGATGGTCGTTGCCAGCCGATGCGATGGAAGCGCGCAGCAGATCGGCGTAGTCGTCAACGGCCTTGATGGTATTCACGAAGAATGTGAGGAACATCAGGTTGGTCTTAGGCGTTTTACCGGGTGCCAGCAGATTTACGCCGGTATCGGTTGCCATGCTCCAGTTGTTATGCTTGCCACTTCCGTTGATGCCTGCAAATGGTTTTTCGTGCAGCAGTACCCGCAACTTGTGCCGGCGTGCTACACGATCCATTACATCCATCAGCAAAGTATTATGATCAACCGCCACACTCACTTCTTCAAAAATGGGCGCACATTCAAACTGCGCAGGTGCCACTTCGTTGTGGCGCGTACGCAAAGGAATGCCCAGGCGGTAGGATTCTTCTTCAAAGTCGCGCATGAACGCATATACTCTTTCCGGTATGGAACCGAAATAGTGATCTTCCAGTTGTTGTCCTTTCGCAGGCGCATGTCCGAAAACTGTTCTTCCGGTAAGCATGATATCCGGACGGGCCGTTGCAAGTGCTTCATCAATTACAAAATATTCCTGCTCCCATCCCAGGGTGGCGGTTACTTTGGTTACGTTGCGGTCAAAATAGTGTGCTACATCTACTGCTGCTTTGTTGAGCGTTTCCAGTGATTTGAGGAGCGGAGCTTTGTAATCGAGCGTTTCACCTGTATAAGAAACGAAAATGGTAGGAATGCAAAGTGTTTTACCATTGCCGATGTCCATGATAAACGCAGGCGAAGAGGGGTCCCATGCAGTATAGCCGCGTGCTTCGAAAGTTGCTCGGATACCACCGCTTGGAAAAGAAGATGCATCGGGTTCCTGTTGAATCAATGCAGCACCTTCAAATTCTTCAATGGGAGTGCCATCGCTTTTTAATGTAAAGAAGGAATCATGTTTTTCCGCAGTGGTTCCTGTCAGTGGCTGAAACCAGTGCGTGAAATGGGTAACACCCTTGCTTTCGGCCCATTGACGCATACCGGCCGCAATTTGATTGGCGACAGAGCGATCGATTTTTTTATTGCCTTTAATTGATGCGAGGATGCTTTTGTATGCCTCATCACTTAAAAAAGAACGCGCTGTAGCAAGTGTAAAAACGTTCTCTCCAAAAATGGCGGTGATTTTGGAGGAAGCACTCAGGTTAAGCGCTTCTCTGCGATTTAAGTTTTCGATGGCTTTGAAACGGAGGGTTGACATGGTGATTGCTTTAAGTGAGCAAAGAAATTTAAAATCTGCTAAAAAACCATGAAATAATTCATTTTACTACTCTTTTTAAAGCTATTTTATTAATAAAATGTGCATAAAAGCGCATGATTTACCAAAATAGTTTGAGGGTTTCGAAAAATATAATACATATAAATAAAATTAATATGATATCAATTTTCTTCACTTTTGCAATTCTTCCAACGGTTATACAATTGCTTTTGAAATGTCATGCTGTATTAATTCATGACTTGAATGCCTCTTTTAGGAGTTTATAGTGCTGTAAAATTTGAAATAGGATTACTGATATTTGGTTTATATCGGAGCAAGCAAAATCAATGATGAAAATAATTATCGCAATCAGGGTTCGCCAATTTTTCAGTTTGTAATTTTGGCACCACATCACCCATTATGGAAATAACAGTTAAAACAGCCGAGCAATTACGACTTACAGCAGAAGAATTTGAACTCATCCAGCAAAAACTGGGACGCACGCCCAACTTCAATGAATTGTGTGCGTTCAGCGGCATGTGGAGTGAACACTGCAGTTATAAGAATTCAATCAAATGGCTCAAAACCTTGCCCCGTGAAGGTGGACGCATGCTGGTAAAAGCAGGGGAAGAGAACGCAGGCCTCATGGATATTGGCGATGGACTGGGAGTGGTGTTTAAAATCGAAAGTCATAACCATCCTTCTGCTATCGAGCCCTTTCAGGGAGCGGCAACAGGAGTGGGGGGAATTCATCGCGATATATTCACCATGGGTGCGCGTCCTATCGCTGCGCTCAATTCGCTGCGTTTCGGAAATATTCAGGAGGCGAAAACACAACACCTATTAAGTGGTGTGGTGCATGGTATTGGTCATTATGGCAACTGCTTTGGTGTGCCAACTGTTGGCGGTGAAATTTATTTTGAAGCATGCTATCATACCAATCCGCTCGTCAATGCCATGAGCGTTGGTATAGTGCGCAATGGCGAAACCGTATCTGCCACTGCCAAAGGAACGGGTAATCCGGTTTTCTTTGTTGGCAGTGCAACGGGTAAGGATGGCATCGGTGGTGCGTCTTTCGCTAGTGCCAATATTACCGAGGAAAGTGCAGAAGAGCTTCCTGCAGTGCAGGTAGGTGATCCATTTCAGGAGAAAAAATTATTGGAAGCCTGTTTGGAAGTAATACAAACCGGTGCGGTTGTGGGCATGCAAGACATGGGTGCGGCAGGTATCATTTGCTCTACCGCCGAAATGAGCGCCAAGGGAGAAGTAGGTATGCGCATTGATCTGGATAAAGTGCCTACGCGCCAAAAAGGAATGAAAACCTGGGAGCTGCTGCTGAGTGAAAGTCAGGAACGCATGCTCATGGTGGTGGAGAAAGGGAAAGAGCAACTCGTTCAAAACGTTTTTGAAAAATGGGATTTGCCCTGCAGTGAAATTGGAGAAGTAACCGACGATGGCATCCTGCGCTTTTACATGCATGGAAATTTGGAAGCTGAAATTCCGGCCGAGTCGTTGGTGCTGGGTGGTGGTGCACCACAATACGAGCGTGCATACAGCACACCTGCCTATTTCGAAAAAATCAATGCTTTTGATCCGCAAAGCATTGCTGCTCCCGATACTGTTCGCAGTTATGCTGAAGCATTGATTGCTTTGCCCAATATTGCCAGCAAGCGCTGGGTGTATCGGCAGTACGACAGTATGGTGGGTACAGGTAACACACATACCAATCATCCTTCCGATGCGCCCGTTGTGTTAGTGAAAGGCACCAAGAAAGGATTGGCTGTTACAACCGACTGCAACAGCAGATATGTTTTTGCCGATCCTTACAAAGGAGCCATGATTGCCGTGAGCGAAGCGGCCCGCAATATTGTTTGCAGTGGCGGACTTCCGCTTGGTGTAACCAACTGTCTCAATTTCGGTAATCCTTACAATCCCGAAGTATATCATCAGTTTGTACACGCCATACAGGGTATGGGCGAAGCATGTCGCAAATTCAACACACCAGTTACCGGCGGCAATGTGAGCTTTTACAATCAGCATCCAGATGGTGCGGTGTATCCAACACCTACTATTGGTATGGTTGGACTGCTGGAAGATATTGCAGATAAAATGACGCTGGATTTCAAAGCAGGAGGCGATCATATTTTCATGCTCGGCACAAGTAGCAATGATATTGCTTGTTCTGAATACCTGCATCATTTGCGGGGTGTTGATTTTAGTCCGGCACCGCAATTCGATTTGGATATAGAATATACAATGCAGCAAAAACTGGCTGAGCTGATTCAGCTGCGTTGCATTGCATCGGCACATGATGTAAGTGAAGGCGGATTGATTGTTACACTTCTTGAAAGTGCTTTCACCCGCAACCTTGGCTTTCAGGTAGCGCAGGCAATACCATCGCTGCGCAAAGATGCTTACTGGATGGGCGAAGCGCAAAGCAGGGTAGTAGTAAGTGTACATCCTGCACAACTGGAAGCATTCAAAAAAGCCATGCAAAATCACCCCTATGAACACTTGGGTCAGGTAACAGCGGATGGAAGTATTGAAGTGGACAAAGAACAATGGGGTAGCATTGAACAATGGAAAGAACGCTACGATACGGCCATCGAAAAAATACTGGCGCAACATCAAAGTGAACACGCTTTAAGTGCCGTTTAAGTATGAATCAATACAGTGAAATGATTGTGGTAACTGGTGCTGCCGGTTTTATAGGCAGCGCTTTGGTAGGATTTTTAAACAGCAAGGGTTATCATAATCTAATATTAGTAGATGATTTTACCGATGCTGAAAAAGCGCCCAATCTGCAAGGGAAAAAATATCTGGAAGCGATCGATCGTGAACATTTTTTCACCTGGCTGGAACAGCACAATCCGCATATCGATTTTGTATTTCACCTCGGCGCCCGTACCGATACCACAGAATTCAACTATGCAGTACATCAGCATTTGAATGTTGACTATTCAAAACAGATCTGGAATTATTGTACGGTCCAAAATATTCCGCTGGTATATGCATCTTCGGCGGCTACCTATGGCGATGGGTCACTGGGCTACAGCGATGTGCATGAGCGCATTCACCATCTGAAGCCGCTTAATCCCTACGGTGTTTCTAAAAATGAATTCGACAAATGGGTGCTGCATGAAAATGTGCATCCTCCGTTCTGGGCCGGACTGAAATTTTTTAATGTGTATGGTCCGAATGAATACCACAAAGCAAGAATGGCCAGTGTGATATTACATGCCTACCATCAAATTCAGGAAAGCGGCAAAATGAAACTGTTCCGTTCACATCGCCCCGATTTTAAGGATGGACAGCAACTGCGCGATTTTGTGTATGTAAAAGATGTGCTTCGTGTTTGCTATTGGCTGATGCAGCAAAGACCAGTATCTGCTATTTACAACTTAGGTACGGGCAAGGCACGCAGTTTTCTCGATTTAACCAACGCCACTTTTGCTGCCATGCACCGCAGGCCCGAAATTGAATTCATCGATATGCCCGAAGATATTCGCGATAGCTACCAATACTATACCGAAGCAGATATGCGTAAACTCCATGCTGCGGGTTATGATCAGCCCTTTTATTCGCTAGAAGACGGCGTGGCCGATTATGTGCGGCATTACCTGATGCCCCATGCTTATTTATAATCAATTTGTTGTCAGCGCAAAGCAATGGTTTCTGCATTGTTTTTCAGTGTTTTCCGGACTTCCAAAAAATAATTTTCAGCGGTTTTCCACACCCTTTTTTCATATTTTTTTAATGTCAGAAAATTCGTTGTAGGTTTGCATGACCTCCGCAATTTTCCCATTGATTTAAGCAGGTCGCACATAATTTTCGTTTATGGCCAAATACATTTTTGTTACGGGGGGTGTGACCTCATCATTAGGCAAGGGCATTATTTCTGCTTCGCTCGCTAAGCTTTTGCAGGCACGCGGTTTTAAAGTAACCATTCAGAAATTCGACCCCTACATTAATGTGGATCCCGGCACCCTCAATCCCTATGAGCATGGGGAATGTTATGTAACGGAAGATGGTGCAGAAACGGATCTGGATCTTGGGCATTACGAGCGCTTTTTAAATCTCTATACCTCTCAGGCCAACAATGTTACTACCGGCCGTATTTATCAAACCGTCATCAACAAAGAGCGCGAAGGTGCTTATTTGGGAAAAACCGTGCAGGTAATTCCGCACATCACTGATGAAATCAAGCGCCGCATGTTGCTGTTGGGAAACGACGGACAGTATGATATTGTAATCACTGAAATTGGCGGTACAGTAGGCGATATTGAGTCCTTACCTTTTGTGGAAGCAGTGCGTCAAATTCAATGGGAATTACCAGAGGAAGATTGCCTGGTTGTGCATCTTACCCTCATACCATATTTGAAAGCGGCCAAGGAACTCAAAACCAAACCTACACAACACAGCGTAAAGTTGCTGAGTCAGGAAGGCGTACATCCCGATATCATTGTTTGCAGAACAGAAAAGCCGCTTAGTTCCGAGCTGCGCAGAAAAATTGCACTCTTTTGTAATGTAAAGCAGGAGGCAGTAATTGAAGCTTCTGATGCCAGCACCATATATGAAGTGCCATTGATGATGATGAAGGAAAAGCTGGATGAAATTTGTCTTAAAAAGCTCAACGTAACCATCTTCCCCGAGCCCGAATTGGCAAAATGGAAAATATTTATTGACAAACTGAAAAATCCCAAAACCCAGGTCAATATTGGGTTGATTGGAAAATACATAGAGCTGCAGGATGCTTACAAATCCATTTTAGAAGCATTTGTACACGCAGGTGCCATGAATGAGTGCAAAGTGAATGTGGTAAATATTCACAGTGAATATATCAATGACGAAAATGTTGCCGAGAAACTTTCCGAGCTCGATGGTTTGCTGGTAGCGCCGGGGTTTGGCAATCGGGGCATTGAAGGGAAGGTAGTTGCTATTCGGCATGCACGTGAAAACGGACTGCCTTTCTTTGGAATTTGTTTGGGCATGCAAATGGCGGTAGTGGAATTTGCGCGCAATGTGCTGGGATGGAAAGATGCGCATTCCTTTGAAATGAATAATGAAACCACACATCCTGTAATTGATTTGATGGAAGCTCAAAAGCAAATCACAGCCATGGGTGGCACGATGCGTTTGGGCGCTTATCCCTGCGATATCAAAACAGGTACCTTGGCGCATCGCATTTATGGAAGTACTCATATCAGTGAGCGTCATCGTCACCGTTACGAATTCAACAACCGCTACCTGGCCGATTTTGAAAAAGCCGGCATGCTTGCCAGCGGAAAGAATCCTGCAAGCGGACTGGTAGAAATTATGGAAGTGCCACAGCATCCCTTCTTTATCGGCGTACAGTTTCATCCGGAACTGAAGAGCACTGTGGAAAATCCGCAGCCTATTTTCGTTCACTTTATCGCTGCAGCCAAGAGTTATGCTTCCAAGCATCATAAAGTTGGCAATGCTGCGGTTGAAAGCGAAATCATGTAAGCTTCACCTTCTGCAGGTGCAGGAATGCATTGGGCCGCGCAGCTGCATCACTGAAGCCAAATTACCTACCTTTGCTCCCTTAATTACGAATTATGAATTTTGACCGCAATACGATCATCGGTTTTGTTTTGTTAATGCTGCTGCTTTTCGGTTTTATGTTTATTTCGGAGCGTCAGCGTGCAGAATTTGCCAAGCAAAAGCAAAAAGAGGCCGATTCAATTGCTGCTGTAAAAAAAGCCAAACAGCGTTTGCAGGATAGCGCTGCGGCATTGCTTCCCACAATTAGTGCAGATACGGTTCAAAACGCTGATACGTTGGCTGGCGTACAGTCTGTTTTAGCGCCTGAACAACTCACAGTGGTTGAAAACAAGCGCATGAAAGTAACCTTTACCAACAAAGGTGCTTATCCGCGTTCGGTAGAGCTGAAAGATTATCGTCGTTGGGATGGCAGTTCAGTTGTATTAGGAGGGCCACAGCATTTACTGGTTTATGATATTAATATTGGCAATAATGCAGCTGCCTCTACCGAAAACCTAAGTTTCGGTACGCCCGAAATTACGCGCAATGGCGATGTGCAATTGGTGCGTTACAGTTTAGTGCAGGCAAATGGCACGAATATCGTACATGAATTTACCATCCGTGATGATGAATATTTGATGGACTGGAATTTGAAGCTCAATGGCACGGATCGTTTGTTTACACAAGGCATCTTAAATATTCAGTGGAATATTCTTGCAAACCAGCAGGAGGGTGATCTGAAATATGAAAAAGGACAAAGCAATCTGGCATGGAATGAAAACAATGCCTACGATTTTACGCAAGCAGGTACCGGTGGTTCAGAAAAGCTGGGTGACAAAACAAAATGGGTGGGTGTAAAACAACAGTTTTTTAATACCACCATGCTGGCGAAAAATAATTTTTCATATGCGGCTTCCAGCTGGACGGTTCCCGCGGAAGACGATACGGCGAATCGCTATGTGATGGATGTGAAAAGCCAGCTACGCTTTGAATTGAAAGGTCTTTCATCGGCAACGGTTCCCATGCAGTTGTATTTTGGTCCGAACGATTACCATATTCTCAGCAAATACGATAATCTGCTTGCCTCACATGTGCAGTTGGGTTATGGCATTTTTGCATTTGTAAAGTATATCAACCGGTATATCGTGATGCCGGTGTTCGACTTTTTCTCGAAGTATGTAGGCAGCTTGGGTATTGTAATTCTGCTGCTTACTTTTTTCATTCGTTTAATTATTTCACCGCTTACATATTCAAGTTATCTCAGCGGTGCGAAGATGAAAATGCTTCGTCCGGAAATTGAAGAATTAAAGAAAAAGTTTGGAAGCGATCAGCAGGCCATGAGTATGGAACAGATGAAACTGTTTCGTCAGGCAGGAGTAAATCCGCTTGGCGGCTGTATTCCTGCATTGCTGCAAATTCCTATATTCTTTGCCTTGTATAGTTTCTTTAATGCCAGTATTGGTTTGCGAGGTGAAAGCTTTTTATGGGCGCATGATTTATCTGCATACGACAGTATAGCGCAGCTTCCCTTCGAAATTCCTTTTTACGGATCGCATGTAAGCTTATTTACCATCACGGCAACTGCCACCAGCTTTTTGATTTCGGTGTACAATATGCAGATGACGCCTACTCAGGATAATCCGGTGTATAAGTACATGATTTATTTCTTCCCGCTGATGCTGCTCTTTATCTTCAACAGTTTGCCTTCAGCGCTTACCTGGTATTATACCGTTTCAAACCTTGTAACACTTGGCTTACAGTTGATCATCCAGAAGCTCATCATTGACGAGAAAAAGATTCATGCACAAATTCAGGAAAACAAGAAAAAGCCGGTTACCAAATCGAAATGGCAGGAGCGTTTGGAGCAGATGCAGTCAAGCAATCAGCGTGTGCAGGATCTGCAGAAGAAAACCCAAAAAGGAAAGTAGTTGAATCCTTTGCTGCATTCCATTCATTAACTTAGTGGAGAAATCCCTTTTTTATGCTCAAAAGATTCATTGGCTCATGTGGGTTTTGTTTCATGTTTCTACTGGTTGCTGCGCAGCAGCAGTTTGCAGAGGGCACAATCCGCTACCGCATTGAAATTAGCTCCGGCAGTGATGCGCCCGCTATGATTGATATGCTGGACGGCGCTTATCAGTTGCTGTCAATTAAAGGAGCACAAACACGAACCGATACCAAAAGCTTGCTGGGAAGTTCAACCATTATACATGATGCGCGCAGTGGCAATGCAGTGTTGCTGAATGAATATGGAGGACAGAAGATTTTGATACGCATGGCTGCGGCCGATTACAAAGACCGCAATCGCAAGTTTGCCGAAATGCGATTTGATCTGCAGAGCGACCGCAAGAAAATAGCCGGCTATAATTGTCGCCTGGCGATTGCTGCTTTAAAAGACGGAACAAGCTTTCGGGTATGGTTTACACCCGATCTCATCATTCCCAACAAAAACTATGCTGCCGAATTTGTGAATTTGCCCGGCGTGCCGCTTGAATTTGAATCGCAGTTGGGTAAAATTAAAGTAACCTATGTTGCCGAAAAGATTTCAGCTGTAACTGTGCCTGCTGCCAATTTTGATGTACCCAAAAGCGGGTATCGTGAAATGAGTTATGAAGAAGTAAAGAAGATGCAGCGCAACTAAAGATGTCTGTATATTAGATCAGGGATGTACCCCAATTTTTATTTTCGCATGTGCCTGTTTCTGACGATAAGGAAGTACGTATAAAGTATTTCCTTTCTCAAAACGCATCACATTATGGTGCATCACCATACTTTGATGGTTCGTAGTAGTAAAATGTAAACTTCCTTTGAGTCGGTAACCGTTGGAGAAAGATAGCGGAAAATAGGTTTTGAATTTAGCACCAAGTATTGTGCTAGACTGAGCACTTTGTTTTCTTAGTCTTCCATCATTATTCACCGACGAAGCATAAGCAGCGCCGAAAACAAAAATGGTAAAAACGATCAGAGCACCAAATGATAAGAACCTGTTCATAGCGAAAAGGTTTGGTTGTGAGTTGTAAAGGTAAGCAACCCATTTCGTTAAAAGTGCCGCTTATCCATTTTCCTATTTATTAACGTATGTTGATAACTAAATGTTACATACTGGGGTGGTTTTTTTGAAAAGGGAATTATCTTACAATAACCCCGAAAGCAATGAGTAAAAGCAATTACCGGTCGAACCGGGAAGAGATACAGGAGCTGCTGCGTCGCTATGAAGACCTAAAATCCGGAAAATCAAAGAGTTTCCTTGAAGAAGAAAGTTTTGAGCAACTGATCGATTATTTTGATGATCAGGATAAGTTGAGCGATGCCCTACAGGCCGCTGAGCTGGCAGTGGGCATATTTCCTTATTCCTCTGCCCTTATGCTCAAAAAGGCCGATCTGCTATTGGTTAGTCGCCGTTACTCGGAAGCCCTCGAAACCTTGGAGCATGCTGCGTTGCTGGACAGCAACGATATTCATTTATACATCTTAAAAACCGATGCATTCCTGGCCTTGGATCAGCAGGAAAATGCCGTAATGCTCCTGGAAGAAGCAGTGCAGCAATTTGAGGGCGAAGACCGCTTGGAACTCTTATTTGAACTGGCGGATGTATATGATGATTATGAGGCATTCGATAAGGTATTTGATTGTTTAAAACTGATTTTGGAGGAAGATCCACTCAATGAAGAGGCATTGTATAAAATTTGTTTCTGGACCGATTTTACCGGTCGCAATGAAGAGTCGATTCGGGTGCACCAGCAAATCATCAACGCCTTTCCTTATTCAGAGCTGGCATGGTTTAATCTAGGCGCTGCCTATCAGGGTTTAAAACTGCATGAAAAAGCCATCGATGCATATATGTATGCGGTGGCCATCGATGAAAAATTCGATTACGCATACCGTAATATGGGCGATGCCTATATCCGTTTGCGTCGCTATAAAGATGCGATTGAAATGCTCGAGAAAGTCCTGGAATTAAGCAGGCCGGAAGAAGTCATTCACGAAGCCATTGGTTATTGTTATGATCGCATGGGGCAGTTTGCGCAGGCAAGATTTCATTATCGTAAGGCATCGCATATGAATCCGGGTGATGCCAAACTGCATTATAAAGTAGCCACCACCTACATCAACGAAAAGCAATACGAACAGGCGATCAAACAGTTGCAGCAGGCACTCAAAATTCATCGGCTGCAGCCCGATTTCAACCACGCAATGGGTATTTGCATGATGGAGACCAATCGCTACAAGGAGGCGGTGGAGTATTATGCCCAGGTGTTGCGGATGCGCCCCAAAAATGTAAAAGGTTGGACGGCACTCTTAAACTGTCTTCTGCGTGCCGACATGCTGGAGGAGGCGGAGCATTTTGCAGCAAAGGCATTTGAACAAACCGGTGGTAAGCCCATTTTTATTTTCTATCGCTCAGCGATTTATTTTTCTATGGGAAAAGTCAAAGAAGCCATCAATCAGCTTGAAAAAGGAATGGAAAAAGCGCCCAAGCTGGTTAAAAATCTCATCCAAATCCACCCTGGCATTCTTCGCCATCCGCAGGTAGTGGATATTCTTGCACGGCATAAGCGTTCACGCCGTTTCTGATACTTCGCAGATTACAGATATAGGTTTTGTCCCGATAGAACGGGAATGCTATTTTTGCACAGCAAATCAATCGCAGATGAATTTTAATCTTACCCAAATTCCACAGCGTCATCAAAAGCCCCGCGGTGCAGGAATCACCATGGTGATGGATAAAGGCCTTAGCTGTGAGGAAGCAAAAAACTTTTTAAGCATTGCCAAACCCCATGTCGATATTGTGAAACTGGGCTTTGGTACTTCATTTGTAACTCCCAATCTGCGTGAAAAAATTGAGATCTATCGCAGCCAGGATATCCCCGTTTATTTTGGAGGTACGCTTTTTGAAGCCTTTCTTATCCGAAATCAGTTTGAAGACTATATTTCGGTATGTAAAGATTATGGCATTGAGTATATGGAAGTGAGCGATGGCTCAATCACCATACCCCATGCTGAAAAATGCGGTTACATTGAAAAGCTAACCAAGCATGGTACGGTGCTGAGCGAGGTAGGAAGTAAAGATGCAGCACATATTATTCCGCCTTACAAATGGATTGAACTGATGCGTGCAGAACTCTCTGCGGGTTCCAGCTATGTAATTGCCGAAGCACGTGAGGCCGGTAATGTGGGTATTTATCGCGGTAGCGGTGAAGTCCGCGAGGGGCTGGTACAGGAAATCCTCACACAGATACCTGAAGAGAAAATCATTTGGGAAGCCCCGCAAAAAGCACAGCAACTTTATTTTATTGAGCTGATCGGTTGCAATGTAAACCTGGGCAATATTGCTCCCACGGAAGTGATTCCGCTGGAAGCCATGCGCATCGGTTTACGTGGCGATACCTTCCACATGTTCCTGCAAAATGAAAATGGATAATGCGTGTTTACGGACTCATCGGATATCCGTTAACGCATTCCTTTTCGGCTTCATTTTTTAAAGCCAAGTTTGAAAAAGAAGGCATGACCGATGCCTTGTACCAATCATTTCCGCTGGCATCGATTGAAATGCTTCCTTCACTGCTGCACGAACAGCCGGAACTTTGTGGGTTAAACGTAACCATTCCCTACAAGGAACGTGTATTGCCGTTTTTACACGCACGTGATGCAGTGGTAGAAGCAGTAGGCGCCTGTAATTGCATCCATATTGTAGATGGTTTACTCAAAGGGTATAATACCGATGTGGTCGGGTTCAGAGAAAGTCTCCGCCCGCATTTACTTGCTCATCATTGCAATGCTTTGATTCTTGGTACGGGCGGAGCAGCAAAGGCAGTAGCATATGCATTGCAACAACTCAATATCAATTATCGATTTGTTTCATCACAGCAAAAGGAAGGTGCGCTTCAGTATGCTGATATCAGCGCATCCCTACTTGCATCGCATACACTTATCATCAACACAACTCCGTTGGGCATGTTTCCGAATATTGATGAAAAACCTGCATTACCCTACGAGCTGCTCAATACGTCTCATCTATTATACGATCTTGTTTACAATCCCGCTGAAACTGCTTTCATGAAAGCAGGCATCCTGCAAGGTGCAACGGTGGTAAATGGTTTAGCCATGCTGCAGCTGCAGGCAGAGGAGAGCTGGAAAATTTGGAATAGTTAAACGTTTTCCCCCGACATCTTCGCCATGGCTTCATCGGGCATATGCGCAAGCTTTCTGGCATGGTAATCAAAGCAAGCCATTACAGTACTGGCTTTGGCAGCAAGGATTCTTTTTTCGCCGACACATTTTTCCAGCTTATACACAATTTCAAATTTCAGCTTGCTGAAATTCCTTGCTGTTACCGATACTTCAAGTTGGTCGCCATAAAAAAGTTCCGCCTTGTATTCAATAGCAACGCTGCGCATGATGAGTGCTGTTGATTCAAAACTCAATTCGGAGTATCCGTATTGTGCCAAAAAGAGCATTCGTGCTTCATGAATAATGGAAAGGATGGAATCGTTGCCCACATGATTGCTGTAGTTTACATCGGTAATGCGTATGGGAATGTTGAAAGTGAAATTGAAATACTTGGGTAAAATGATGCTCTGCGTTTCCATAAGATGCCTTTATTTTTCTGTTTGTATGATTTGCACTAATTCTAAAATACCGCCCGGACTATTTAGCATGGTGGCATAGGAGAGTTCTGTTTGAATGGTTGTGATGTTGCTGAAACATGCGCCATTTTGTAAGCGCTTCAATACATTGATCGTGTCTGATACTTTTTTTTCACGAATGCAATCCAGCTGAAAAATTTTATCGGATACATGAATGATTTCGCCCTGGGGGTCTACAACTTTATGATATCTGTCTTTCGAAAGCGCTGTGTTCGCTAATCGTTGCACTTGCTGCGATTCGGCATTGTTGAATTGGTTGATTAAAAAATAACCCGCGGTACTTAGCAGAATTAAAACGATCACTGCTGCTGCAAAACGAAAAGGGTGTGCGGGGATAATGCGGTACAATCTGTTTCGCTCAGTTGCATTTAAATTGCTTTCGATGTCGCTCCAAAGGGCTGGGGGTGGGGTGCTGGTAATTTGGTTGAGTTTCTGTGCAAGCATTTGCTCTGTTTCCGTTTTTTCGAGCACAGCTGCAATGTTGCTCCAGACTACTTCCGGCGGTGCGATTTCCAGGCTCTTTATTTTTTCAAAAGCACTCATGGCAGAGATAGGGATTTGATTTTTTCTTGCAGCATCGCACGGGCTCTGGCCAGCTGCGATTTGCTGGTGCCTTCTGTTATCTCCAGCATCGATGCAATTTCTTTGTGGGCGTACCCTTCCACAACATACAGGTTAAATACTGAACGATAGCCGGGAGGGAGGGATTGAATCATGCGCAGCAGTTCCTGTTCGCTGAGCTGGTCGATGGCAGAAGCCGTTTCGCTTTCAAGGTTTTCTTCCTGGTGTTCCGCAATGAATGTGGTGAGCAAATGTTTTTTTCTGATCTGCTCAATGGCAGTATTCACCACAATGCGGCGCATCCAGCCCTCAAAAGATCCATCTCCCCGAAAAGCGGGAAGCGCTCTGAAAATTTTTATAAACGCTTCCTGCAGTACATCCTGTGCATCGGCTTCTGTGCCCATGTAACGCAAGCAAACAGTATATAGTTTAGGAGCATACATATGGTAGAGCGCTGCCTGACTGCGTCGGTCCTGCACCTTGCATCCCTGAATCAGATCGTGTTCTTCCATTGTGCTTTTTGCACCCATCTACTTTTTTGTTTCATGTGTTTCGCGCAAAAACTGCAGCATGGCATCGAGGGCTTTGCGCCGATGGCTAAATACATTTTTTTCATCCAGGCTCATTTCAGCGAAGCAGCGGTTACTGCCCTCTGGAATAAACAGCGGGTCGTATCCAAAACCTTTTGTTCCCGAAGCTGCTGCAGCGATCCTGCCATTGCAAATACCTTCAAAACGATGCGCTTCACCATGTTGTATCAGGTGAATCACCGTACGAAATCTTGCACGCCTGTCGTCGTGGTCTTTCATAAGATCCAGCAGCAGTTGATTATTATCTTCAAAATTCGCATGCTCCCCGGCAAATCGGGCGCTTCTTACACCCGGGGCACCGTTGAGCGCATAAACTTCCAGTCCGGTATCTTCCGAAAAGCAATCCTGCTGCGTTAATTGAAAGATCGTTTCCGCCTTGGTTGCTGCATTTTCTTCCAGCGTTTCATAGGGTTCAGGAATGTCTATTTCAATGCCTGCTTCACGTAAGGTAGTGATTTCAAATGCTGCAGGCAATGCCTTTTGTATTTCATCGACTTTATGTCGGTTATTGGTAGCAAAAATGAGTCGCTGCTTCATTTTCCAAACATGGGTTTAAGCAGGTTCCAGAGTTTTGCCTTTGCCTCTTTTTCATTTTGCATGGTTTGCAAGGATGCACCGGTAATAACGAATATGTCATCAAATTGCATTTGTGCATAGAGCGGCAAATTGGCGGGGAAAAATCCATAGGCACTTCCCAGCGCAATGATGTATTTGGGTTGGAATTGTGTTTTTACGCTTTCAAAACTTAAGGACTGATTATGCAAATTGATTACCGCCACATCATCCATTTTCCATCCGCATGCCTGTAGGATACTTTTGAGCAGCGCCATGCCGGCTTCGTCAGCATAATCGTTCAGGTCGTCATTCACAATCCAGAGAACATGTTGTTTGTTCTCGCCCAAAAATGGAGCTGCTGATGCAGGGACGCTTGCTTTCTTTTCAGCGCCTTTCTTCGTCGATTTGCTTGCTTTTTCTGTAGGCGCTGGCTTTGCCTCGGAATCATTTTTTATGCGCACTAAATTATGACCATACAATGCCTGTATACTTTGCTTCGGAATGTCAAGTTTCTGTAAAGTCATGACCGGGTGATGGGCAGGGTATGAGCCACTGCTGAAATTTTTGTTTCTTTGCCACAAATTTAACGATATGATTGCAGCCATGGATATCCAAATTACGAAAGCGACATCCAGCAAACTGAAAGACATCAACCTGGAAAACATCCCCTTCGGAAAGTATTTTACTGATCACATGTTAGAGGCAGATTATGAAGATGGTGTCTGGAAAAATGTGGTAATTCGTCCTTATCAGCCATTGCAACTCGCGCCTTCCAATGCGGCGATTCACTATGGCCAGTCGATTTTTGAAGGTATCAAAGCATATAAAAACAACGAAGGAGAAGCATTTGTTTTTCGTCCACTCGACAATTTCCACCGCTTCAATATTTCAGCAGAACGCATGCAAATGCCTGCCGTTCCCGAAGAGATTTTTATGGAGGGCATGAAGCAGCTGGTGGCGATGGATCAGGATTGGATTCCCAATCAGCCCGACCACTCGCTGTATATCCGTCCGTTTATGTTTGCTACCGATGAGGTGATTGGTGTGAAGCCATCCGACTCCTATAAGTTTATGATCATTCTCAGTCCCACAGGTCCTTACTACAGTGCACCTATGCGCATTTACGTAGAAGAAAAATATGTACGTGCCGTTCCGGGAGGTGTAGGTTATGCTAAGGCAGCAGGAAACTATGGTGCAAGTATGTATCCTACCGCGCAGGCAAAAAAGCTGGGTTACGACCAGGTGCTATGGACTGATGCCTACGAGCATAAATACGTGCAGGAATGCGGTACCATGAATGTGTTCTTTATTATCGGCAATAAAGCCATTACGCCCGATTTGGGCGAGGGCACCATTTTGGCCGGCGTTACCCGCATGAGTGTGATGGCTTTGCTGCAGGAGATGGGTTTTGAAGTAGAAGAGCGACAGCTCAGCGTAAACGATCTGATCGATGCATATCGGGCCGGAATGCTTTTAGAAGTATTCGGGACCGGCACCGCCGCCACTGTTTCCTTAATTAAAGAGTTGAGATACAAGGACTTTGTGATGAATTTTGAAGTAGAAAAATGGCGTACAGCTCCTGCTGTAAAACAACGCCTCAATGCTATCCGCTATGGCAAGGAAGCCGATACCCATGGCTGGATGCTGAAGGTGTAATAGGGAAGCAGAAGAGGTAGTTTTCGAATGGAGATGCTACAAAAGCCGTTTTTCGACCGTTTTTTATGGCGCATTTCCCCCAGGCATTTTGCTTTAAGTTGCTTTTCAAAGCTTTGCCTGTTTTCCCAAACTGGCAACTTGCTCCAAGTTTAATCAAGGAATTGTGGAGAAAACAGCGGAAAGTTTTTTGTTAATCAGAGAGAGTCACTTACCTTTGCCGTCCAAAAATTAAAAGGTTACGAATGCCTACAATTCAGCAATTAGTAAGAAAAGGTCGTGAAATCATCAGGGCCAAGAGCAAGTCACGTGCGCTCGATAGCTGCCCTTTCCGTCGCGGAGTATGTACGCGTGTATATACTACCACTCCAAAGAAGCCCAATTCTGCCCTTCGTAAAGTGGCAAAAGTGCGTCTCACCAACAAGGTAGAGGTGATTGCCTATATCCCAGGTGAAGGTCATAACCTGCAGGAACACTCAATTGTTTTGGTTCGCGGTGGTCGTGTGAAGGATTTGCCGGGTGTTCGTTATCATATCGTGCGCGGTAGCTTGGATACTGCCGGTGTGAAAGATCGTAAGAAGAGTCGCTCTAAGTACGGCACCAAGAAAGAAAAAGCTAAAAAATAATTTGAAGTATAAATCATTCAATCAATGAGGAAGACGAAACCTAAAAAGATTGCCCTTGCACCAGACCCTCGCTACAATGATGTGCAGGTAACCCGTTTTATCAATAACTTGATGTGGCAAGGAAAGAAGAGCACTGCCTACACCATTTTTTACGACGCTATTGAAAAAGTGTCGAAGAACACCGGCGAAAACGGTTATGAAATTTGGAAGAAAGCACTCTCAAATGTAACGCCTGCCGTGGAAGTACGCAGCCGTCGTATTGGTGGAGCAACTTTCCAGATTCCTTCAGAAGTTCGTCCCGAGCGTAAAGTTTCGCTGAGCATGAAGTGGCTTATCCGCTACAGCCGCGAAAGAAACGGACGTAGCATGGCCGACAAGCTGGCGAATGAAATCGTAGCAGCGAGCAAGGGTGAAGGTGCTGCATTCAAAAAGAAAGAAGATACCCATCGTATGGCTGAAGCCAACAAGGCTTTTGCGCATTTCAGATAAGCAAATCATTCTTATTTGTCCATCCCCCGAACTTCGGGGGATTTTTTTTCCACAAAACATTTCCTTCCACAAAAAACCAAGATTACTGCATAAAAAGGCATACTTTTGCGCCGCCAAAAGAGGGTGCCGGATGGGCGTTTCACAGGGGGTATTAGGGGTTCCTTCTCATTTGGCGATATATGAGAGTCGCAATCAATTCATACCAGCAAAGCAGCCTGTACTAAGGGCTACACTTTAAATCGATTGCTGGTATCCGTACTTCACCCCGAAGGGGATATAGATCAAAACACATTCTATTTCAAAATCGAAACATAAAAATTTACCTAACAAACGCACAAATTAATCAGTCATGGGAGACTTAAAATTTCAGAGAAACTTTGGTATTGCGGCGCATATTGATGCCGGTAAAACCACCACAACGGAGCGTATTCTCCGTTATACAGGAATGATTCACCGTATTGGTGAAGTGCACGAAGGAGCGGCTACTACCGACTGGATGGAGCAGGAAAAGGAGCGTGGTATTACCATTACTTCTGCAGCGGTAAGTTGTCAGTGGAATTTCCCTACCGTACTGGGAAAGCCTACAGCTGACACCAAAAATTATTATTTCAATATCATCGATACGCCCGGTCACGTTGACTTTACCGTTGAGGTAGAGCGTTCCATGCGTGTACTGGATGGTTTGATTGCCCTTTTCAGCGCAGTGGACGGTGTTGAACCGCAGAGTGAAACTGTATGGCGCCAAGCCAACCGTTACAATGTACCCCGTATCGGTTTTGTAAACAAAATGGACCGTGCCGGTGCCGACTTCCTGAATGTAGTGAAGCAGGTGCGCGAAATGCTCGGCTCAAAGGCGGTACCGTTGCAGCTGCCTATTGGCGCGGAAGATAATTTCAAAGGTGTGGTAGATTTGATTAAAATGAAAGGCATCATCTGGCATATGGAAACCGAAGGAATGACCTTCGATGAAATTCCTGTTCCAGAAGATATGGTGGCAGAAGCCAATGAATGGCGTGCACAGCTGGTTGAAGCTGTTGCAGAATACGATGATACGCTGATGGAGAAGTTTTTTGAAAACCCCGACAGCATTTCTGAAGATGAAATTCACGAAGCCATCCGTAAAGCTACTATTGATCTGAGCATCGTTCCGATGATGTGCGGTTCTTCTTTCAAAAACAAAGGAGTACAAACTGCACTGGATGCTGTATGTCGCTACCTTCCTTCACCTGTAGATATCGAAGCCATCAAAGGTATTAATCCAGATAACGGTGAAGAAATTACGCGTAAGCCCGATGCGAAAGAACCTTTCGCTGCGCTTGCTTTTAAAATCATGACCGATCCTTTTGTGGGTCGTCTTGCGTTTTTCCGTTGTTACAGTGGTCACCTTGATGCGGGCTCTTATGTAAAGAATATGCGCAGCGGTAAAAACGAGCGTATCAGCCGTATCATGAAAATGTTTGCCAACAAGCAAAACCCCATCGATTTTATTGAAGCGGGTGATATTGCTGCAGCTGTTGGTTTCAAGGAAATCAAAACCGGTGATACCCTTTGCGATGAAAATCATCCTATCGTACTCGAGAACATGTTTATTCCCGAGCCGGTAATTGCTATTGCAGTTGAACCTAAGGCACAGGCCGATGTAGATAAGATGAGTATGGCCATTGCCAAGCTGGTGGAAGAAGATCCTACGCTGCGCGTAAATACCGATGAAGAAACCGGACAAACCATTCTGCGTGGTATGGGTGAGCTGCACCTTGAAATCATCGTTGACCGTATGCGTCGCGAATTCAAGGTAGAAGTGAATCAGGGTGCACCGCAGGTTGCGTACAAAGAAGCATTCCTGTCTACCATCGAACACCGCGAAGTGCTGAAAAAGCAGTCGGGTGGTCGCGGTAAATTCGCTGATATCATTTTCGAAATCGGTCCTGCCGATGAAGAGTGGCTCAAGGAAAACCCCGGAAAATCTATGCAGTTTGTAAATGATATTTTCGGAGGTTCTATCCCCCGCGAATTTGTACCTGCCATTCAGAAAGGATTTGAGCAAGCCATGCACAATGGGGTGTTGGCCAACTATCCCGTTGAGCATATGAAGATCCGTGTATTTGATGGTAGCTACCACGATGTGGATTCTGATTCAATGTCGTTTGAACTTTGCGCGAAATCCGGCTTCCGTGAAGCAGGTCGCAAAGCCAAGCCGGTATTGCTTGAGCCCATCATGAAATTGGAAGTAGTAACACCCGATCAGTACATGGGAGATGTTACCGGTGACTTGAACCGCCGTCGTGGTATTCTGGAAGGAATGGACACCAAGGGTAATGCACAGGTGATCAGAGCAAAAGTTCCGCTGAGCGAAATGTTCGGTTATGTTACCCAGCTCCGTTCATTGTCATCCGGTCGTGCAACTTCCAGCATGGAGTTCAGCCATTATTCTCCCGCACCGAATAATATTGCGGAAGAAGTGATTGCAAAAGTAAAAGGCAAAGCTTCTTAATAAGCTTAGGTCAGATTATATGAAAAGCCCCCTCTTTGAGGGGGCTTTTTGATTGCTTGAGAATTGTTGGATGATTTCAAGTCGGTTTCAAAAAAAACTTTCACAAAACACTTGCAAAGTGCCCTTCCCTGATAGTACCTTGTACCCGTATACTTTCATCCTTTGAATGGCTTTTTCCGTTCTTCTGTCTCCCCCTTGAAAACAATCGAAAGCTCAATACATCGTGCTTGTAGATCACGTGTAGCAGTAGTGTAAAATGTACACCTACGTGCTTTCAATTTATCACGCCCTTATCCCATTCGAAAAAACCTAAGATGTTGGAGCATTCTTTATTGTAGGATTTGCTTCCGCTGTTTCCTTGCACCTGCAGCTTGTGGTAGTAAGCAAATGCTGCTGCACATGATTTAGTAGGGCGATTAAGCATCCAAGGTCAGTTGTAAAATCACTCCTTTGAACCATTCTTCCGGAAAAACAAATCATTGTTCACAAAAAACAAATGTATTATGCAGTACAATTTTCTACAACCTTTCTTACGAAAGGAAAAGCGATGGGAGACGGGTTACATGTACTTGCGCTCATGCATGTTCATTATTGGCATGTTATGGAGCGTACTGGTATTAGCCCAGGCGCCCAATCAGTTCGGCGGAACGGGAGGAACGCCGGCCGGGTTTCAGGTAGATGCGAATTTCCTTTCACAGCAATTGGGTATCCCCGCAACCTCTCCCTACAACGGGCAGGAGATTTTACCCGGACAGGATTGGGGAGGCATCAATGGCGTGTTGTTATGGAACGGAACGCGTTATATACCCGGTAAAAACACCCTTACGAATGCGCAATGGATTGTCGATGAAATTTGGGCAGCAGGTAAAGTGGATCTTTCCACTTTTGCAGGCAGCAATAAAAACGACGATGATATCAGCGCTGCTACATCAAAGTGGGGAGTTGGTATCGGAAGCGGTCCGCAGAAAAACGACATCACCAATGTATTCGTACATACCCGCACAGCGCCTAATGGTGATGTGTGGTTGTTTTATGGCATCGAAACACGTTCCGTCAATGGTAACTCCTACCTTGACCTGGAATACAATCAAGCCGGAGTGGTTTTAGATGGCAATAAGCTAACCGGTAAAGGTGCTATAGGTGGCAGAACCGTGGGTGATCTACTAATCATCGTAGATTATGAGCAAGGCGGTAAGCGACCAAGAGTTGAATTACGTACCTGGACTGCCGCTGCTGTTTGGTCTGCACCCAGCACGCCGGCAGTGGACGGAGTAACCATTTATGAAACCACCAACCTGAGTGACGAGCCTCACGTAGCTCCCGGTGCTGGATTTACCGGTGCGGGAGATCCTTCAGATGTTTCTGCAGCACTGCAGTTTGTGGAAGGAGCCATCAACCTTACCGCATTGGGAATTATTCAAACGACAGAATGTAACATCAGTAGTACATTGAATGTTAAAAGTCGCAGTTCATCTTCTTTTACAAGTGAGCTGAAAGATTTTGTCTTGTTTCAATTTTCGTTTCTTGAACCCCCAACAGTATTGGTAAATAGTCCGGTGATATGCGAAGGAAAATCAGCAACCATTACTGCTGATGCCAGTGGGGGTAAACCGCCTTATCAGTATCAGTGGACTGTTCCCATGGGCGTTCCCAATCCGGGTAATGTAGCAAGCTTCACAGCTTCGGTAGCCGGCACATATAGTGTAAGAGTAAGTGATGCCAATCAGTGTAAGGGCGATGGCAGCGGAACACTCAAGATCAATCCCAATACTTCCTCTAC
>CAZDGV010000019.1:2267-30674 GCA_964505195.1 uncultured Chitinophagaceae bacterium | reverse complement strand
TCCTGATTGCCTTTTAAGTTGGTTCCGGGAATGGTATAAGGACCGAAAGCGATGGCCACATAGCCGTTGTCAACAGGAAAAGGGAGCCTTCCTCTGCTGGCTTCAAAACTGGTTCCTAAGGCCAGATCTGCTTTATTGTATTCTAAATAGCTCTCTGTTTTTTTCACTACTGCTGCAGGCTTTGATGCGGCAGGTGCAGCACTTGCAGCACTTGCGCCTGATGATGCTGTTTCGGCAGGAGTGGGCTTTACAGCTTCTTTTGCAAGTCTATCTTTTTCTTCTTTTGCCCTGCGTTCAGCTTCTTTCTTAGCTGCCTCAATTTCTCTTCGCACCACCGCTTTAATGGAAGCTTCCAGCGCACTGGCTTGCTTGCGCTTGGCAGTAAGCATGCTGTTGATTTCCTTTTCTCTTTTCTTGAGATTGTTCACCACCGCATCCTGCTCCTTTTTATCATCTACCAACTTCGACATTTCCTTGGTTTGATCTTGCAGCACTACCTGTTTTTCTTTGCGACTATTGGTAAGATCTTCAATTTTCTGCTTATACAATGCCTCTGTTTTGGCAATTACATCCATTTGCTGTGTTCTGTAATTGCGATAGGCCTTCAGGTAATTTACACGCCGCAGCGCATCGTTAAAACTGGAAGCGGAAAAAATAAAATTCAGAAAATCATAGTTGCTCCGATTTTTGTAAGCGTATACCACATTTTTTGAATACTGCATACGCAGGGTATCCAAATCCTTTTGCAACCTCCGGATTTCTCGGTAGGAGTCATTGATGTTTCCGTCAATCATGCGCACCTGATCATTGATATTACTAATCAGCCTATTCCGCAGTTTGATTTTATTCTGGATTAAAGCCAACTGACCCAAACTCTGCTTTTTGTTCTTCTTGAGATCTTCATACTGACGGTTAAGGGCATCAATTTCGCGTTGGGTTTCCTGTTTACGCTTCTCCAGGGTTTCGCGTTCGTTGTTTTGCGCATGCGCTTGAACACTGCAAAACAAAACAGTAAGAAGCAAAAAACAGAAACGCATCATCATTGGCAGAGATTTTCACAAAAATACGGGGAAACGATCGCTTCTTTGAACGCTGAACACATCATTGTATTGCAGTGTTCAACTTTCTTTTGATTTTTTTAGGAATCGCAAATGGATAGGTGAGTGGTTCCTGAAAGCGATAATCCTTAAATTTTAATTGCACTTCCAATCTGCTTTCCTGCAGAATATTGATTTCACGGGAGGTGGAAAACCAGAGTCCGGTTTTGTTTTCAAAATCTGAAAACAACAGGTCACAGGTGCGGTTCAGTGCAGGATGCTGATCGTCGAGCTTGCTCTTTTCAATGAGAAAAGCATTGTTGATCGTGAGTAAATTTTTAAAAAGCGTATCTACACTAAGCAGTGTGTAGCCGCTGCTGTTCTGAGAGTAGGAAGTGATGCTGTCGGAACGGAAGAAAACGGGATTACCCACCAACAACTCCTGTATTTCCTGCATGGTAAAGGGAATCTGGCTGATTTCCTTAATATAAGATAGAGGGCGCACCTCATAGGTATTAGCCAGTTTATCGAGCATATGTACCGAGTCGCGCAATATCATGATACGAATACCTTCAATACCCAGATCGTTGCTGAGCGATACCCATATAATGCTGTCTTTCTTCATGCGAAGATTCGCAAGAAAATCAGGCTGCTTGCCTTTGCTGTTTGTATAGTTGACTTTAATTTTTGCAGAAAAAGTCTGGTATGCTATGTGTTGCTTGTTAACATTTTCCAGCAGTCCGGACACGAGCTTTGCGGTATCTTCACGCGTGGGCATTTTAATAACTACCGCAGCGGTATCCTTTCTCACAATGGCTTCCTGAATTTTTTTGGTAGAGCGACAGGAAACAAGGAGCAGCGTAAATGCTGCCATCAAAAAATAAAAGAGGAATGAGCTTTTCATGTTTATTGCTTACCGGTATGTCCGAAGCCTCCTGCATCGCGTTCCGTTGTATCCAGCGCATCCACAAGCTGCCATGATACTTTTGAAACCTGCTGAATGACAAGCTGGGCAATGCGATCGCCGGAGCAAATCTCCTGAACTTCGTTACTTAGATTTATAAGAATGATTTTGATTTCACCACGATAATCTGCATCGATGGTGCCAGGTGTATTCAAACAGGTGATGCCTTGTTTCAAAGCCATGCCACTGCGGGGACGAACCTGTGCCTCATATCCCTCAGGCAGCTGAATAAAAAGTCCCGTAGGGATAAGTTGCCTTTCAAGCGGCTTTAGCTGAACCGGTGCGGAAAGAAAAGCACGGAGATCCATTCCAGAAGCACCGGTTGTGGCATAGGCCGGCAGCGGATGATCGGAATGATTGACAATATGAACTTTCAGCATCTTTTTTATTTTTCAATCAGCGCCACTGCATATGCTACCAAACCTTCCTCTCTGCCCACAAAACCCATGTGTTCAGTAGTAGTGGCTTTGATGGAAACATCTTCGATATTTAATTCCAGAATAGATGCAATGATCTCTTGCATCTGCGGAACATGGGCTTTGATTTTGGGCTCCTGCAAACAGATGGTGCTGTCAATATTTATTACACGATACCCGAGCACCTTGATTTTATCGTAGCTCTGCTGCAGTAGTATTTTGCTGTCGATGTTTTTAAATGCTTCCGAAGTATCCGGAAAGTGTTTCCCGATATCGCCCAGTGCAGCAGCTCCCAGCAGGGCATCGCAAATGGCATGCAATAACACATCGGCATCGCTGTGCCCCAGTGCCCCTTTGTGATGAGGCAACTCTACCCCCCCGATGAAGAGCTTGCGCCCAGTTACGAGCTGATGAAAATCAATTCCCTGTCCAATTCGTAGTCCCATAGATATAGAAAAAGCGAAGGTAAGTTACCCTCGCTTTCAGCAAAATCTTTTGTGCAACCGGTTTGGCTTACTTGGTATCGCCCAAATCGAAATACACACTAAATCGGGTGGTATTACTGAGGGGATTGCGATTGATACCCTGTCCGCTGGGCACCAGATAGGAAAAGTTAAATCCAGCAAAATTATACTTGAATCCGGCACCCACGCTGAAGAAACGGCGGTTGCCCTTGGTTCTGTCTTCATAAAAATATCCCGCGCGCGCAAAAAACTGATCGTTGTAATTGTATTCTGCACCAACCGACACCTGAAATTCGCGCAACTCCTCTCCAAAGCCGCCGGGTGCATCGCCAAAGGATTTAAACCAGCTGCTGATAACACTTTGATTGCGATAAGCCTGGAGGTTTTCAGGGGTACGATCTGTGGGCGGTGTGGGTACCATCAGTTTATTGATATCCATCCCAAAACTGATTTTACTGGTTTCATCCAGCTGCTTATGATACATAACACCCATGCCTAGGTTGGCAGGCAGATAATCTTTATTGATCGCATCCTGCGTGTAAGAAATTTTTGAACCCAAATTACTCAATACCAATCCTGCGGTTAATCCGCTGCCTTCGTTGGTAAGTCCATTGTAATAAAGTGAAACATCGCCAGCTACAGCAGTGCCGGGTTTATAAACTACACCGTTGGTATTACCATTGGCAAGATTGGAATAAATATAACGCAAGGCAATGCCCATTCCCAGTTTATCGCCCAACTTACGGGTATAGCCAATATCAATGCCGTACTCGCGGGGATTGAAGCGCTGAAGGTCATTACCTGCGAAATCGGTAAACTGTATGGTACCTAAGTTAAAATAGCGAAGTGATGCCGAAAGCGCCTGGTTATCATCCAGCTGATGATATCCTGCAACTGTGGCAATAAATACATCGGTTAAACCAATATCACGCAGCCAGGGTGTATAATTGAGCGCCAGCGCTGATTTCTGTTTAGCAAAAGGAATTTTGGCCTGATTCCAGAAAGATGCGTTCGCATCGGGAAGTGTGGCGATGCCGAGATCTCCCATACCGCCCGCACGTGCCTCTGGTGAAATGCGCAGCATAGGAACCGCAGCGGTAACAACATTAATGTTGTTGGTGGTTTGTGCTGAAGTGGTTGTTTGAAAAGCAAGCAGTGATAATAGAAGACATTGTGCGTAAACCCTCTTCATTCCGGTCAGTTTTGGTGTAAAAATACGTGTTTTCAAATATGCCCTTATATGTAACACTCAGAGTATCACTAACTTTTGAAATACCGATTGCTTCTGCCCCTGTGCGTCTTTTACTTCCAGGCTGTACATGTAAACACCCCTTCCCAGGCGTTGCTGATATTCATCTTTACCGTCCCAGGTGATGTCATTTGAACGCGTGCCGATGGTATTTATTGTGCGAGCAATCGATTTCACCAATTTTCCTGTTACAGTAAAAATGCGAATGTTTACCTGGAGCGTATTGCCGGGCCGATTATGTTCAAACCAAAATGCAGTTTGTGTGGTGAAAGGATTGGGATAATTGTACACGCGATCAATCTTGAGCTTTTCCTCGTTTACCACAGTAAACTCCAGGGTGTACTCCGAGGAGTTATTCACGACATCCCATGCTTTAATACGCAGCGAATGATTTCCTTCGGGTAGCTTGGGAAGCTGAAAACGCACTTGGCCACGCTGAAAGCTGTTGGTTTCGGCTTCATAATAATCGTTCAATACAAAAAATTGATTGTTGTCGTTGTTCAACACCGCCGTGAGATCGTGTCCAATGCCGGTACCCACAGTGTTGATGCCGCTGGAGTCGAATAGTTTCAGTATCAGCACCGGCTGACGATTGGTGATGCCCGTATTCACAAACTGTTCATCGTTCAGAAAAGCCCTGATCTGCGGTCCGGTGCGGTCGTTGATCTGCTCGTTGCCTGCACCGCCGATCACAATATTTTCTGCAGCATGATTGGCATCGGTTTGGCCATTTTCCGCATAATGACTGAAACGCCCATTTCCAAACCGATAGTTGATGTCTTTGGGTACAACAAAACTATAGTTGAACATACCGTTAACCACCCGCGCCTTTCCGCGAAACAGCACATTTTGCGTTGTAAAAAAAGCAACAGGTCTGCTACCTGCATCATTACCAAGTGTTTTGAGCTCCTGCGGCTTATCGAAAATCAATGGATATACATGACCATTAAAATCACTGCGCCGGTTACCCAATGCATCTATCACTTCGCCGCTCACTGTGTATCGGTTTAGTGCACGCAATGTATCTAAACCCGGCGAACGATCATTGATGCTCAACAGGCGCATGCGATGCCTGGGAAATCCAAGTCGCAAAGCAGGGTCACCGAGCAGTGTAAACTTGCGATTGTTGATGATGTCGCCGAAAAAAGAATAGGTTTCGTTTTTGGTTGTGCGTACCGCATCGCCCAACGATGGATAAACACCATTGCTGTCGACCCGAAGCGCCACCTGGAAATACTGATTGTTGATGACACGATTGCTGAAAGCAAATACCACCCGGGTTGTGGTCATTAACGCGATGGCTCCAGTGCGTTCACGCAGGAGTAAATTCTCACCTAGTGAAAACTGCTGCGGATCGTCGAAAGGTGCAAAATCGCAGGTGGCAGTGATAAAAAGCGGCAAACGGTTGGCATTGCTCCATGATTGCACAATGTCCTGATCCAGCAACACTTCTTCAGCAAGTCTGCGAGAGCCGCCATGTCCGCTGTAATTCCAAATCAAATTCCCTGAAAATATTTTACTGTTGATGGCCTGGTTAACGGCAGGCGACCGGCTTCCGCCGCTGGTACTGATTTGCGGATAAGCATCGGTATAAATTTTAGTGACGTTGAATAACGGATTTCTTCTGATAACATCCGCGTGAAATTCAGCATCTTCCAAGTGCAGATTATTGTCTTCATCATCTGCCACTAACGTAATATCGTTGCGCCAGGGTCCTAAACTTTCAGGCTGACTATAACGTATGATTTTATCAACCACCGCTTTCGCATCAGCAATATTGCGGGCGGGTATGCGGCCTATACCGATATCGAGCAGGTTGACCGGAAAATTTCTTCCGATAAACTCATGATCGTCGAGAAATCCAAAAAAATCATCTGAAACATAAGTGCCAAGGGGATCAAGCGACTCATCACTTTGGTAGCTTGGAACAAGATTGGTATTACCTGAAATACGATCACGATCATCAAAAGAAGCATCTCCAAAAAGTAACAAATAACGTGGGCGCCTTGCCGAATCAGAAGCCGCTCTATCGTAAAACATTTTTACAAAATCACGAATGGCGGCGGGATCGGGGCTGCCCGAAGCAAACTCATGATAAATTTGAGTGGTGGTTACCACATGTACGGAAAGTCCGGAAATACTTCTGTGATGCGCAGCCAAGCGGTTCGCTTCAGCCAATAAGGAGGGATGTGTAACCACCAGATACTGTGCCGGCGGAAGGGCATGCAAATTTTGATTTGCCACTGCACCCACCACCTCAGGACGCAGCAAGCCGCTTCCGTTAAAAGCCACATACTCACGCAGCTGTGTTGCAGGCTGACTGAAACGGTATTCGTTACCGGAAAGATTTCCCTGCATTGCCACCGGACGCTGCGGATCCGTGATATCCCACACTTGGGTGGCGTTACTGCCGCCGGCAATACGAAACTCAGCTACAGCGTTGGGTGCCACCGACTCCCAGTCGCGAAAGAAAAGCGGATCAGCACCCGCCAAACTCAACTGTCGTTTAGGAAATATTTCAAACCAATTCAGCCATCCCTGAGCATTCAGCGAACCCGGTACATAGTTGTATCGTATCGTTAAGGCAGACTGACCAATCGGAAAAACCGCAGACTGCTCTGCAGGAAATGCAACCAAATCGTACGTACCGGTACTTACCGGCGGTACCGATTGCTGCAAGACGTTTGTTCCGTTAACAGCAATTTCAAACCGGCTGCCTGCACCTACACTGCGGGATGCCACACTCGATACCAACCGCATACTGTTTCCAACAATAAGATTCGGTACAGCAATACTAAAACTGCGAGAAAGCGAACGCCCCGGGGCATTGGTAAATTCTTCACCATACCATTGTTTGCCGCTTTTTAAAAAATTGATAGAATCGAGTTCATGAAAGTAGCGATCGGTAAAACTATTTACGGTTTGATTGCTAGGCAAGGTCGCTTGTAGGCCAGCCACCCTCAGCCCTGTACCGCCTATAGAGATGTAATAAATAGATTTATCGGCATAGCGGTTTTTTTGATGACGAAAGCTTTTTTGTAGCGAATCTTTTTCCCAGCGATCAGGACCCGGAGCATAAAAAAGAAAAAAATCATTGCCGTTAAACCGACCATCGCCTCCATCCGAAACAAAAATGGCATTTTCAACCAAGTCATCAGCCCTTGGAATGCGATTGTCTTCCGGCAACATACCACCGCCATTGCCAAACAACCTTATACTTGACGAGCTCAGATCGCTTGTATTGATTCCCAGCGAGTTGAGCAGGGGTACATCCACACGATACATCCCTTCCTGCTTTATGGCTATCGCATACCAACTGCCAGTGGCCAATACCGAAGCCGCACGATAATTGCGCTGGCCTGTGGCAGACAAATGCATTAAACAGCAGAGGACGATATAAGCGAAATACTTCATGTAATACCTTCACAAATTTATCAGGAAAAACACGAAGGCTTTCATTATCAGTGATAAAAGAGCTAAGTTTGTATTTGTCTGCAACCCCCTGCTGGCGGGTTTTAGGACAATATTTTTATTAGAGCGTCGTTAAATCAACAAAGCGAAAAGATGAAGAACCATTTCTGTGCCCCGAAACTAGGGGTTGTACTGATTGCAGTTTCATTGCTGCTCAGCTCCTGCAAAAACGGAAATATTTTCAAAAAGCAACCTGAAAAATCAACCGTTACGGGCTGGACCTATAACGATCCCAAAGGCAGTGGTTTTCGGGTTTCTAAAGAACAATTTCAGAAGACCGGTCCAGGACTGGTATTCGTTCAGGGTGGAACTTTCGCCATGGGCGCCACGCAGGAGGATGTAATGCGCGACTGGAACAATATTCCCCGCCGTATCACCGTGCCTTCTTTCTATATGGACGAAACGGAAGTAGCCAATGTGCATTATAGAGAGTACCTTTTTTGGCTCGATCGCGTGTTTCAGGATACCGCTATATCAAACCGCGCTTTACCCGATACGCTGGTTTGGCGAAGCGAGCTTTCCTACAATGAGCCCTATGTAGATTATTATTTCCGTCACCCGTCGTACAACTATTACCCCGTGGTAGGTGTGAGCTGGAAACAGGCTTATGATTTTTGCCTTTGGAGATCCGATCGTGTAAACGAAGGTATCCTTTGGGAAAAAGGTATCACCAACAAAAAAGCTGAAATGCAGAAATCACTGCAGGGAGGCGGACAAGACAATTTCAATACCAAAGCGTATCTGCTGGGCGAATACCAGGCAACACCCGGTAAAAACATTAAGGCATACAGAGACCCTGTTACCAAGCAAATTCCTACCAATATCAATATGGAAGAGGGTTTGTTGTTGCCCGAGTATCGTTTGCCTACCGAAGCAGAATGGGAATATGCCGCATACGGTTATTTGGCACAAAATCCCAATCCGCGCCGTACCGAAAAACGTCGTGGCGAAGAATCCATTGCCAACAAGCAGGTATATCCCTGGTCGCAGAACGTAAACGGTTTGCGCGACAATAAGGTAACTGCATCGCAGGGACAGTTTCTTTCCAACTTCAAAAGAGGTGCAGGCGATAACATGGGTGTAGCCGGAGGTTTGAACGACCGCTCTGTTATTCCCGGTCCGGTAAAGGCCTACTTGCCCAACGGGTTCGGTTTATTTAATATGGCAGGCAACGTAAGCGAGTGGGTTGCAGATGTGTATCGTCCGCTTTCATCAACCGATGGTGATGATTTCAACTTCTATCGCGGCAACAAGTTTCAGCGTATTGATATGAGCACCGGTAAACCTGAACGAGATGCCATGGGCCGCATCATATATCGTGATGAAACGGAAGAAGAACTGAAAAACAGACGCAACTATCAAAAAAGCTATGCAGTAGATTACCTCGACGGTGACTCACTGAGTGGGGTACAATATGGCTACGGCATTACTACACTTATCAGCGATAAAAGCAGAGTGTACAAAGGCGGAAGCTGGAACGACCGCGCATACTGGTTAAGTCCGAGCAGCAGAAGATATCTGGAAGAAGATCAGTCGAGCGCGATGATCGGATTTCGCTGCGCAATGACACGCTACGGAAGTCAGGAAGGCAACGGATACAAAACCGGCAATTGGTTTCCTACACGCAAACAGAACAATCGAAAAAGAAATTAAGCAGCATAAAAAAAACCCGCCATCTGGCGGGTTTTTTTATGTACAAAATGTATTTCGAAGTGGAAATAAAGATTAGCGAATCTGTAAAACAAAACCGCCGTTGATGCTCAGCATATCTGCATCTTTTACTACGCCGGCTCTGTCAACACGTCCCCAATTTCCATCTAAGGTCAATTCAAAACGAAAGCTCTTGCTGATTTTAAAATCAGCACCAGCAGCGGTGTAAAAGCCAAGCGCATTACGGCTTGCATCATTGGTTGAAGTGCCGCTGGCTGAAACGATGCTATTGGTACGACGATATATAATTACGCCGGGGCCTGCTTTTGCTATAAAATTTACATCACGCTTATTTCCTACAGGAACATAATGCTGATAGGTCAACCCAACATAATTAATTCTCTCATCGCCAACCCATGTTTCAGGAGCAACAAACTCATTCGCTGAAGACGATAAAAGATTGTACACTAAACCCAATGAACTTTTTTCAGAGAGATGAAAACCCATTTGGAAATTAAGATTGAGACCGGTTCTAAGGCTCGAATAATATTGGCGTTGCCCGTCTTCAGTCAAAGGTGTAGGAAGCGAAGCCAAACCACTGCCGAAACCGGCACCGGCTTTAACGAAGATAATAGGTTTGCTATCCACTGCATTCTGGGCAAACATCACTTGACAGTTAATGATCAAAGCAATAAGCAGAATAATTTTTTTCATAAAATTGATTTATTGGTGCAAATATATAGAGAATCCACAAATAAAGAATTATGAGCAAATGATGCAAAGTGCTTGCCATACTTGAATTTGGTCGGCCCATTCACGAATTTGCCTGAGCGCCAAATGGAATTCAATACATCGGAGTACCTTTACGTATGCAAATAACGGAGTTATATCAAGTTTTTCTGCAACATCCCTCTGTGCAAACCGATACCCGGAAACTTAAACCGGGCGATCTGTTCTTTGCCCTTAAGGGCGAAAATTTCAACGGAAATCAATTTGCAAAGCAAGCCCTCGATGCAGGAGCTGCATTTGCGGTGGTGGATGAGGATGTTGACCCGGAAGATCAGCGGATCATTCGCGTAGATAATACGCTGGATGCACTTCAAATGCTAGCCAAGCATCACAGAATGCAGTTCAAGATTCCTTTACTAGCTATTACCGGCAGCAATGGAAAAACCACCACCAAAGAGTTGATACACGTAGTGCTTTCTGCTCATTTTAAAACCTATACCACAGAAGGGAATCTGAATAACCATATTGGCATTCCGCTGACGCTGCTCAAAATAAAACCCGACGCTGAATTAGCAGTGGTAGAAATGGGCGCCAACCATCAGCAAGAAATTGCAGGATATTGTAGCTATACTTTACCTACACACGGACTCATTACCAATGTTGGTAAAGCGCATTTGGAGGGATTTGGTGGCATAGAAGGTGTGAAAAAAGGGAAGGGCGAACTCTTCGATTTTATCAAAGCGCATGACGGTGCAATTTTCATAAATACCGATTACGACTATTTGATGGAGATGAGCATTGGAATCAAAAACAGGATCGACTATGGCACCGGCAATGCAGCCGCAACACAGGGAACATTAATTGCAAGCGAACCTTTTCTTTCGCTTCAACTGAACAAAGATGCTGAAATTGGAACCATCCATACTCAACTGGTTGGCACTTACAATTTACCCAATGTACTGGCAGCAGTGTCCGTGGGCAAATATTTTGGTGTGCCGCCACAAAAAATAAAAGACGCTATTGAAGCATATGTACCTTCTAACAGCCGTTCGCAACTGCTGGAAAAAGACGGCAATACAATTATCCTAGATGCTTATAATGCCAATCCCAGCAGCATGAAAGAAGCTATTGAAAATTTTGCTCGACTTGCGACTGAAAATAAAATACTCATGTTGGGCGCCATGGCTGAGTTAGGCGAAGAAACAGTAAAGGAACACCAACAACTGGTTCAGTTGCTAAAAGCATACCCATGGAAAAAGGTGCTATTGGTTGGAGAGGCCTTTGAAAAAACAAATCATGATTATTTTTATTTCAAAGACGTCCATGCAGCGGCATCTTGGTTTAAAACACATCCTGTAAGCGGTTGCCACATACTCATCAAAGGTTCACGCAGTATGCAGATGGAGAAAATGCTGGCGGAGTAAACCCAAAAGAAAATCTGGGTTTAGTTTTACGAAGCCCGCTCCTGACAAAGTTCAATCAGCACTCCGCCTGTACTTTTAGGGTGTAAAAATGCCACCCATTTATTGTCGGCACCCTTGCGCGGCGCATCTTGCAGCAAAACAAATCCCTGCTCTTTCAATCGGGCGATTTCTGCTTCAATATCTGCAACTTCAAAAGCAATATGATGCATGCCCTCTCCTTTCTTCTCAATAAATTTTGCAATCACGCCATCAGGTGTTGTGCTTTCCAATAACTCAATCTTGGTTTCGCCTTTTTGAAAAAATGCAGTACGCACCTGCTCTGTTTCAACCAACTCGGTTTTATAGCAGGGCGTATTCAGCAACTTTTCGAATAACGGCACCGAAACGGAAAAATCTTTCACGGCGATACCGATATGCTCTATCTTTTTCATAAGCGTAGGTTTCAATTGCAAAGAAAGCAGTTATCCTGCTTCTTTTTGCCAAAAGCAGACCACTACGCACAAACCTATACTGGTCGCAGCATGATAGTTGTGGGGATTTTATAATTTTACAAAACCTAACAACGCGGTAAAGCGTTAATAAGACAGATCGTCAGCTCCAAGTGCTGGTATTATTTTTGCTTCGACTAAAAAAAAGAACCATGATTTACGTAAGTGATAAAGCCAAAGAAAAAGTGACCGACCTCGTTCAAAAAGCGCAGATCGGTAGCGATGCCTCGTATTTTTTGCGTGTTTCGGTGGTGGGAGGAGGATGTTCCGGATTAAGCTATAAACTCGACTTCGACAATGAGCAGCAGCCGAACGATCAGGTATTTGAAGACAATGGCGTAAAAGTGGTAACCGACCTGAAAAGCTTTTTATACCTCTGCAATACTACCCTCGACTTCAGCGATGGGTTAAACGGAAAAGGGTTCTATTTCAATAACCCCAACGCTAGCCGTACCTGCGGTTGTGGGGAAAGCTTTGCAGTGTAATGCAATAAATTAATAATCAACGTTTTAAAATCAAAAATCCCCTCCTGAGAGGGGATTTTCTTTGCAGTTGGTTTAGGTTCACTACCATTTCACAAATGAGGCGATGGATACAAAATCACTTCCTATAAAGCGTAAGTAATAAAGTCCGGTACCCAAGTCTGAAACAGTAATAGCCGTTGTGCTACCTGTAGGAGTAACCCGTCGAAGCAGAAAGCCGGTTATATTGACAACCTGAATGTCTTGAACGCTGCCTGGATCTTTCAAATAGACAAAGATTTTTTCGGTTGCCGGATTGGGATAAACGCGAATTTGGCCAAAATGCTTTTGAAAAAGGATGGGGGATACCTCAGAAAATATGCTTCGCCGTTTTTCAATATGGCTCTGAGTCGGTAATAATTCCACCCCACAATTGGCTTTTCATGGAAATAATGATTGGATCGACCTAAGGAGCCATTTACCATAGGAAGAAATGCGATAGTCGAAAAATGCAGCCCATCAGAACTATGCTCCAAATAAATTGAACTGATTGCAGCGCTTGCCCCAAGCTCCCAATGCAAAAAAATACCCCGCTCCCTTTCTTCAACTGCTAATCGATTGCTAAGGATTGGAAGCACCAATTGTCCAACTGAAGTGCTGCCCAAAGCAAAGCGGTGAAAATAGGTAAGCTGATCGCTAGTAACCCAACCTTCGCCCGGCGATGACTGTCCTATTCCACTTCCACTAAAGCTGCTCCAGCTATCCTGGGCAAATTGCGCTACCACTGTTGAAGCAGGTTGAGTAACATAGGCCTCGGGCACATTGCACGGACTCTGCTCATTCCAAATAATGGTAACGCTGGCTTTTGCATTGCCGGACTGTTGCAATTCCCAGTATTCACAATTGCTCACCGATTGAAGTCCACTTGCACTAATAGACCAGTCGGCAGCACTGGATCTGAAAAAGGCAGCGGTAAAGCTTGAAGGCTTCGTGATATTGGAAATAGAGATAGGACGATAATGATTCGTAGTGCCTACTATCGTTCCCACAGGAAATGAAAAGGGTGCATCTCCTTTTTTACAAAGCGGACCCAGTACAAAAGACTGAGCAGAACCTCCGGAAGGGCAAGTAGCATTGTCATCGAGAGTGAGTAGGTTGTTCGAGCTGCTTTGAAGCATGCCATTGCGCAGGGTAAGCACCCCTTTGATGGTAAGAGTTGATTGAAGCGTTTTTAATCCGCCACCGGAGATTTTTATATTTTCAAAATCAGTAATGGGCTGTGTTGCAATGGCACGGATATTTTGATTGCCCTGTCGCCCAAACACAATCGTACTCCCCGGATGCAACACCACCTTTTCTATATCATTGCGTAGCGAGGGCGGACTAGGGAAGCTTGCGGCACCATAAAAGCCGTCGATGGTTTGACAAATAAATGTGCTGCCACCCATCATTACAAATTCCTGCACTCCCTGTGGACCAACAATGGAATTATTAGTGCTTCTGTAAACACCCTGATCAAGAATGCTAAATGTTCCGCCCGATGCAAGCGTAATATTGGTGTTGCTGTTTTGTACATTGTTACCACTGATTTCAATTGCATAATATAGTATGGTGCTGCCTGCAGCGGTTTGTCCGCGTATCGTTTGTGGCGTGGAAGCACGATTGGCAAATTCGATTACCCCACCCGATAAATCAAAGCCGCCCCGTATATCCGGCTTCGTACCGGTGCCTGCCATGCGCCACCTTCCCCCATCCATGCGCATTTGAGTTTGTTCATTTCCAAAGCTGATATTTTGCTGATCGAATACAGCCTGATGGGTAATGCGTACCTGCCCGGCAGGAACACATGTATTCACCAATGTTTTAATGCCACTGCTACTAAACACAAGATGCGTGTAATCGCTTCTTGCCTGAACAAGCTGATTGCCTAATCTGCCGTACTCTATCGTGCAACCCGATGATAAACTCGGCACGATGCCAGGAATGGCTGCGTTGGTTCCGGTAAAGCCCTGTTCATCGCGGGTAATGAATTTACCATGTATGATGACCGAAGGCGAAGGACTACCTCCTCCACTAATGATTTGATTTTCTCCGTTGTTATCAAGCGTGCCGATTATTTCCAACTTGGTATTCCCAAAAAGATGAAGCGAATTCATTAACTGTACAGTAGTGTTGGCCTCGATAAGAAAATCAACTTTACCCCGCGTAGTAGTACCGCCACCTGCAATATGAATTTGTTGATGCGATCCTTTGAAAACAACCCTTCCCTGCGCTAGAGATAAAGATGAAGCGGAATGAAAACTTGCAGCGGAACCCTCTACAAGCAAATTACCCTCAAGCAATACTTCTGCAACATAGCCAAAGACATCCGGCGATGCTGTTCCATCAGCAAATACAAATCGCGCGTTCGCATCATTTGCAATATGGATGGATCCGGAAACAGAAAGCGTTACTTTACCATCATTTACTGCGGTGCGATGCGAAAGCTGCAATCTGCCTTGTCGAAGCTGAATATTAGAAATCCGATACAAATAATCTTCTGTTGTAACACCCGCAAAAATGAAACTCGTGGTACCAGTAGATGCAACGATCAATGTGTCGTTTACAGCGAAAGCCTGATTGTTGACAAAAAACGGCTCTACCTGGCCGGAGCAATTCCAGATGATGTTGCTAAAACTTTGCCCGATGCCCTCCGGGGAAAGCTGAATCATACCTTTTACTTCACATACAGATCCGGACGCCCAATTGGCAATAGGTATTTGCTTACCATCAACACCATGAACATACCGCGAACTGGCTGTAAAGCGAATGCCAGCACCTGTGGCTGTAAAAGTTCCACTTTCGCTCACGACTAATCGACCCTGCACCACAAGATCATATTCCGCTTCTCCGTTGTGAACACGAAAATTCCCTGCAAGAATCTCTAAAACACCGTTCTGTTCGATGCTAAGATTACCGACAATACAACTTGAAGTAACAGCTACTGAATGATTACCGAGAATAACGATGCCGGCTGCGCGTTCATCGGGCACGATCGTTGAAGGCACCCAGGGTGTGGCTCCATTGTTGGGAGAAGAAACCCAAGTAGAAACCGAGTGCCAACTTCCGCTTTGTGCAGTTCTGAAAAAATGGGTGGGTTGACTAGTTGCTGTATGATTGATCGGAAGGGCAGATAAATAACCTGTACTGCAGGTGAAAAACAAATACAGCAAGCCAAATGGCCTTTCCAAAATATACAAAAACCGATCTGCGTCGAGGTGCATCTTTTCAGTTTATTTAGTTACAACATCACACTATACAGATATTGGATTTTTTGTGGAGCAGACTTCTACATAACCACGCCTCTTAAAAAGAACTTTTGATATAGCGCAGATTGGTGAAAAACGTATTACAAGAAAAAACTTTCTTGCAATTATTTTTTTAAGAGATAAACACATCAGGATTTATATACATCCGTAGAAATACATCTGCACCAGCAAATCAATTGTTAAATAGCGGCGCAAACACAGTGAATGCCAGCCAAACACTTTGCTTTCCCTAGCCTTAAACCTTTAATTTTGCAACATGTGGGCGATTTGTAAAAAAGAATGGATTCAGTATTTCAGCAGCTTGACCGGCTACCTGGCGATTATCCTTTTCCTGGGTTTAAACGGCCTCTTTCTTTTTGTATTTTCAAGTTTTAATATCCTCGATTTTGGATACGCTTCGCTGGAATCTTTTTTTACACTTGCGCCCTATATCTTACTATTTCTAATACCTGCCATTACCATGCGCCTGATTCCGGATGAATACCGAAATGGTACCATGGAAATTTTACGGACCAAACCCATTCCTGCATTCCGACTGGTAGGAGGAAAATTTTTGGCAGCCATGGGCGTAATCACGATTTCCTTGCTGCCAACCATGCTCTATATTTTCACCATCGATCAATTGAAAGCGGCGGGAACTGCGCTTGATATCGGCACATTACTCTGTGCTTATGGCGGACTTTTTCTTTTAGCGGGATGCTTTGCTGCACTCAGCATTTGCTGTAGCAGCTTTACCCGTAATGCTGTAGCTGCATTTTTGATTTCACTTTTAGCATGTCTTACCATGTATGCCGGCTTTGAAGCAATCGCTTCCTTACCTGCATTTCGAGGTGGAGCAGATTATTACCTTGAAATGCCGGGTATAGCTGCGCATTATCGAAGTATTGCCAGAGGAGTAATTGATAGCAGAGATATTATTTACTTTATTACACTCATTTTTCTAATGCTCTATACTACCACTGTAAGAATAGAAAAAAAGAACTAAAAAACTAGAACCTGCATGGAGTTGCGCGCTATATGAAACAAATGCTTCTGAAATATAAATGGTGGTTTGTACTCGCAGGTGTAATAGCGATGAATATCGGCGCGGAGTGGGTAAATATTAGAATAGATCTCACTGATGATCAACGCTACACCCTTTCTGCCGACACAAAAACAATGCTGCAAAATCTCGACAGCACGATTACTATTGATGTTTTAATGAAAGGCAATTTTCCTGCCGTTTTTCGTCAACTGCAAAAAAACACGCAATACGTGCTAGATGAAATGCGTGAACATGCAGGCAACAAAATGACCATTCGCTTCATTAAACCGGGCGAAGGCCTCAGCGATTCTGCACAGGCATTACTTTTTGATAGCCTTAAAGCCATGGGCATTCAGCCCTACACTTTGCAGGTACAACAGAAAGCAGGAGAAAGCGCAGAACAAATTGTATATCCCGCTGCAATTGTAAAAAAAGGAAGTCGTACTATCTCCATCGATCTGCTGAGTGGCAAAACGGCGTACACACGTGATCCGCTGAGCGGTCGCCTGCAACTGGATGAAGCGAAAAGCATCAACAACGCCGCTGCCCTGCTTGAATTTAAATTGGCCGATGCTATTTATAAACTGCAGCAGGAAAAAAAACCCATGATCGCCTACCTTACCGGCAATGGCGAACCTACCGGACCTGAAACCTTCGATTTGGTGCAAAGTCTGGCGCCAGATTATGACCTAAGCATACTCAATCCCTCCGAAGTAAATGCCATACCCTCCTCCTTTGCTGCCATCATGGTAGTAAAACCTTCCATACCATTCAGCGATTCGGTAAGAATGAAGCTGGATCAATACGTAATGCAGGGAGGAAAAATTCTTTGGTTTTTAGATATGCTCTACGCAGAGCGAGACAGCCTTGCTTTTACCCGCCAAACGCTTGCATATGATCGGAATCTTAATCTTGACGATCTGCTTTTTCGATATGGCGTACGTATTCAACGCGATTTACTGCAAGACATACAATGTGATATGAGCAAGCTGGTTGTGGGCATGGCAGGCGACCAACCGCAACTGGCTGATGTTCCCTTTAATTATTATCCCTTGCTGCAGGCACAAAATCAACATCCTGTTTCAAAAAATCTTGAACCGGTACTCACCCGTTTTACCAATACACTTGATACGGTAGCTGCAAAAGGAATTCAAAAATTTGTATTGCTTGCAAGCAGTGAAAATGCAAAAACACTCAGCACCCCTGCCATCATTAGCTTGGATGAACTAAAAACCATTGAAAACCCTCAACTATACAATAAAACAAATCTGCCAGTAGCAGTGCTGCTTGAAGGCAAATTCAATTCATTGTACGCCAACAGAGCTTCCAATGAAATGAAAGTATATTTCACACAAGCTTACGGAAGTTTCATTACCCAAAGTGAACCCAACAGCATGCTGGTTGTTGCCGATGGCGATATGGTGCTCAACGAGTTTAGCAGACAGGAACCCTTTGCCATGGGATACAGTCGCGTTTTGGAGCGCAGCTTTGCAAACCGAACGTTTTTATTAAATGCTTTGCAGTACATGATCGGAAATCCGGCACTGGTAATGCTGCGCAACAAGGAAATATCTCTGCAGTTGCTGAACGCAGAAACTGTGGAAGCAGAACGACTATACTGGCAGATGCTGAATATCGGCATGCCCATCTTACTGATCGTACTGGCAGGACTGGCATACAGGTTCTGGCGTACCCGGAGCTATACAAAAACAGCAGTAAAAAAATAATTTTTAATCACTGAATACATTTCAGTTGTTCTAATTCATCATGACACATACGCAAATCACTTACCTGGCTTTTGGAATTGTTTTAGTACTCGCATTGATCTTCGATCTCGGACTCATGAGTAAAAAATCTACCGGAATTACGATACGCAAAGCATTGTTTCAAACTTTATTTTGGGTTACGCTGGCATTGGGTTTTGGCGGATTCATGTGGTATGAAGAGGGTCAAAAAACCGCCCTTGAATACATTAGCGGATACCTGATGGAGTGGAGCTTGAGTATCGATAACATTTTTGTATTTGTACTCATATTCAGCTATTTCAAGGTAAAAGAAACCTTTATTCCGCGTGTTTTACTGATCGGCATTCTCATGGCAATCATTTTCCGCATCATCTTTATTACCCTCGGCGTTGAACTCGTTAACCGTTTTCACTGGCTGCTATACCTATTTGGCGCCTTCCTGATTTACACAGGCATGAAAATGTTTTCTGCCACCCAGGATGAAGAATTCGATCCGCAGGATAGCGGCGTATATAAATTCCTTAAACGCTACCTTCCCATCACCATGGAAGACGGCGAAGGCAAATACCGCATTCGCAGAGATGGCAAACCACTTTACACATCGCTGTTTGTGGTAGTGGTAATGCTGGCAACTACGGATATTGTATTTGCGGTAGATTCTATTCCTGCCGTGATGGGTATTACCCGCAATGAACTGGTAATTTATACATCGAATATTTTTGCCGTACTCGGCTTGCGTTCACTTTTCTTCTTATTACGCGGAGCGGTGAGCAAGTTCGACTACCTCCAACAAGGCATTGCAATTGTGCTGGTTTTCATTGGTTTGAAAATGTTACTGGAAGAACTGGTGAGCACTTTTATCGATAAAAACCAGCAGGTGCTGATCTCCCTTTTTGTGATTGTAAGCTGTATCGGCGGATCTATTTTATACTCAATCTACCACGATAAAAAAGGCGTACCAAAAGATAGGATCGAATAACACATGCCTGCGTCCTATACCATACAGGAAATTAAAGCGATCACTGAGGGCAGCTGGCTGCAGTTCATAAAAGACGATCGCATTACACATCTTGCTACTGATAGTCGCGCCATTCATATCAGCAGCGGAACGCTATTCTTTGCGCTTCAAACCGATCGAAAAGACGGACATGCCTATATTGATCAATGCTATCAAAAAGGCGTTCGTCATTTCATTGTTCACCATCAGGTGGTGGGAATATCGCCATACAAGGATGCAAATTTCTTACTCGTAAAGAACACCACGCTCGCTTTGCAAAAGCTTGCTGCATATCATCGCAGTCAGTTTCATTTTCCTGTAATCGGCATAACCGGAAGCAACGGAAAAACTATTGTGAAAGAATGGCTTTATCAGTTGCTTAGTGATCACTACGAGATTGTTCGCAGCCCTAAAAGCTATAACTCACAAATTGGTGTACCACTCAGCTTATGGGAAATGGACCACCGACATACTCTAGGCATTTTTGAAGCAGGCATATCCACCATTGGTGAGATGGAAAATCTTGCGAAAATGATTCGCCCTACCATTGCTGTACTCACCAACATTGGCGATGCACATGACGAGGGCTTTGCAAGCCGTAGCGAAAAATGCAGAGAAAAATCGATGTTACTGCAAGTTGCAGATACGGTGATATTAGATGCAGACATATTAAAGAATGCCGGACTGGAAGACTTGAAGAAAAAAAATCTTTTCACGTTCGGAAGTGATGAAAACGCTTCGGTACGCATTTGTTCTGTTGAAAAGCAAACAGACCAAACGCTGATTGCAATCGAATACGCATCATCCCCGCTGCTCATTTCCATTCCATTTACCGACGATGCATCGGTGAACAATGCCATCACTTGTGTGGCAGTATGCCTGCATCTTAACATACCCGGCGAACTGCTGCAGCAAAAATTTCGCCAGCTCAAAGCCATCAGCTTACGACTGGAAGTGAAAAGAGGAAAACATCATACGACCATTGTAAACGACAGCTACAGCGCGGATCTGAGCAGTCTTGCCATTGCCATGAATATGCTGGAGCAACAATCGCAGCATGCAAAGAAAACCTTGATCACCTCCGATTTTCAATGTGCGGCAGCTGAAGAAGCTCATCTGTACCAAACCATGGCAACACTCACACAGCTACACAAAGTGCAGCGCGTAATCAGCGTGGGTGAAAAAACGGGTAATTATCTTCCACAATTCCTTGCAGCAGGCATCACACATTTGCATTATACATCTACCGACGCACTTATACAGGCGTGGGAAGGCATTGAATTTAGTCAAGAAGCTATTCTCGTGAAAGGGTCCCGCATTTTTGAACTGGAGCGCATATTGCCTTTGCTGGAAGAGCAGGCACACCAAACAAGATTAGAAATTAATCTTACCGCCGTTGCTTCCAATTTGCGTGCTTACCGACAAATCTTGTCGCCCGATACAAAGCTGATGGTAATGGTAAAAGCATTTTCGTATGGAAGTGGTGCGCATGAAATTGCTGCACTGGCACAATACCATGGTGCTGCTTATTTAGCAGTAGCTTTTACGGATGAAGGTGTTACTTTACGACGCGCAGGCATTACCCTACCTATTATGGTAATGAATCCCGAGCCAAGTGCTTATCCCTTGCTGGTGGCACACCAACTGGAACCTGAAATCTTTTCCTTTCATACTTTCAAAACCTTTGATCGCTTTCTTGAACAAGAAGGCATTTCTGAATACCCTGTACACATAAAAGTGGATACGGGCATGCACCGCCTTGGATTTTTGTCCAATGAAATAGAATCACTCTGCACGATGCTCATGCAAAGCAAGCGTTTTTTGGTGCGTTCGGTTTTCAGTCACCTGGTAGCCGCAGAAGATGCTTCCGAAGATGTATTCACAGAACAGCAGCGCATGCAATTTGAAACCTGCTGCCAAATTTTGAAAGAAAAAACAGGACAAGCTTTTTTAAGACATCTCAGCAATACTTCGGGTATTATGCGCCATCCACAGCTGCAATACGAAATGGTGCGACTGGGCATTGGCATGTATGGTATTACTGGCGCTGCGCATGCTTCGCTGAAGCTTGAACCTGCTTTAAGTCTTAAGACCACCATCGCACAAATCAAACATCTGAACCGCGGAGATACGGTAGGTTACAACCGAAGCGGAAAAATTGAAAAGCCCACCACCATCGCTACCGTACGCATTGGTTATGCCGATGGCTATCCACGCAGCATGGGTAACGGTAACGCTTATATGCTCATAAAAGGAAAGCCGGCTCCTACTATTGGCAAAATATGCATGGATATGACGATGCTGGACATTACGGGCATTGAAGCGATAGAAGGCGATGAAGTACTGGTATTTGGAAAAGCACTTCCCATAACACAGCTGGCGGCCTGGCATAATACCATTGCCTACGAAATAATGACCGGCATTAGTCAGCGCGTGAAGCGCGTTTACTACGAAGAATAAGGGTAATGCTCCGCCCGTTCTGCACCTGATGCAGGCCAATCCTTATCTTTGTTCCTGTTCAAATAACTGAAAGTGAAGTACAGAAATCTTGTATTACTGATATTAGTGATTCTGCTGGCCGACCAGGCATTAAAGATTTGGATAAAGACCACTTTATACTACCACGAAGAGAGAATGATGCTGGGAACATGGTTCAGACTATATTTTATTGAAAACGAAGGCATGGCCTATGGCTGGAAGATAGGCGGCGAATGGGGCAAGCTGGCACTTACCTTATTTCGTTTGGTAGCGGTCTTTTTCGGAACCTTCTATATCAAACGCATCATCGACCGAAAATATCATACAGGCTTTATCATTTGCGCCGGCCTCATTTATGCTGGAGCGGTGGGCAACTTGATCGACAGCATGTTTTATGGCATGATTTTTACCGCCAGTGAAATTGGTGGCCCGCTTGCTACCATGTTTCCAGAAAAGGGCTATGCCGCTTTCATGCACGGACATGTGGTGGACATGCTCTACTTTCCCATCATTGAAAATGTAATCCTGCCCAACTGGGTGCCCTTTATCGGCGGCGAACCGTTTACCTTCTTCCAGCCGATTTTTAACATTGCCGATGCCTCGATTTCTATAGGCATTATCACAATTTTATTGTTTCAGAAGCGTTTCTTTAAAGAGGAAGAAGAAAATCCTCCGCCGGCAACTGTAGAAACCAACAGTCCTGTAACAGATCAATCGCAGGTACTATAACAATAATGCAACATGATGAATAACATCCGATACGCTGCAATACTTTTGTTTGCCTTCGTGCTGGCATCATGCACCAAGGAAAAAAGTTTTGAAACCGGTGAAGCCAATCCGGTTTATTTAGGAAACGATTGCAGAATATCGGCGATCGCCTCGCTGGATACCGCAACTGGTTTTGGAATAGCCAGTCATACCACTTTTTTCAATCCTGCTCAAGTGGCAACCGGCACATTCATTTTCGATAGCACTTCCAACACAGCACTGTTTAATGCCGGCTTCACTTACCGTGGCGATACCATGCTGGTTGGCGACGGCAGGTATTTTGTTCGTAACGCCACCACCGGTCGCGTTACCAAATTCATAGGACCCCAGGATCCGGAAGATCCCCAGTCGGATACGCTGGAAGTGCTTTTTAGCTATAACCCTGAAGGCAACCTGATCAAAAAAGATTATTTCATCAAAGGTGTCCCCGTTCCTGTATTCAGATCTACCTACACCTATACTGCGGGAAATCTTACCCAGTCGAAATTTGAAATTGTACTTCCCGGTTTTGAAAGCAAGCTTTCCGAGGCTGATTTAGAATACAATACTGCGCAAACCGTTCGCAACTTTTTATATGTATTGCCCGATGGTTCACTTACGGCACCCTACATCATGGCATTGAATCTTGGTACGCCTTCTAAAAATGTGCTGACAAAAATGACCACCCGGTACTACGACAATAATGTGCTGGATGAAACACTAACCACCACCTATCGCAACTACAAATTTTCTAGAGATGGCTATGTGCTTGAGCTGATTGCCGATGGTGACTATCAGGAAGGCACAGGTATTCTTTTCGGAAAGACGAAGTTCTCCTACAGCTGCAAATAAAAAACCCCGAACAGCGTCGGGGTTCAGTAGATTATTCGCCTTAGATTAAATTTTACCAACCATAGCGGAGGGTACCACCCACGCATCAAATTCTTCGGGTGTTACATAACCCAGCTTAACTGCCATCTCTTTTAAGGTTGTGCCTTCTTTATGTGCTTTTTGCGCAATTTCAGCGGCTTTGTAATAACCGATTTTGGTATTGAGCGCAGTTACCAGCATGAGCGAATTTTCAACATGTTTTTGAATATTCGCCTCGATGGGCTCAATACCCAGTGCACATTTTTCATTGAAGCTTACGCAACCATCCGCAATGAGTCGCGCACTGTGCAGGAAATTGTAAATCATCACCGGCTTAAAAACATTCAGCTCAAAATGACCCGTAGCACCACCAATGTTAATCGCAACATCATTACCTAATACCTGTGCCGCAATCATGGTGAGTGCTTCACACTGCGTAGGATTTACTTTGCCCGGCATGATAGATGATCCCGGTTCATTATCGGGAATAAATATTTCACCAATGCCGCTGCGTGGACCGCTGGAAAGCATGCGAATATCGTTGGCAATCTTCATCAAACTCACTGCCATGGTTTTGAGGGCGCCATGTGCTTCTACAATGGCATCATGCGCAGCGAGTGCTTCAAACTTGTTTTCAGCCGTAACAAAAGGTAAGCCCGTAAGCGCAGCAATATGTTTGGCTACATTTTCTGCATAACCTTCGGGCGTATTGATACCTGTTCCTACAGCTGTTCCACCTAAAGCTAATTCGCTTAAGTGTGCAAGACTGTTTTGAATGGCTTTTAAACCATGATTGAGCTGCGATACATAACCGCTGAATTCCTGCCCGAGTGTGAGAGGCGTTGCATCCATGAAATGCGTACGCCCTATTTTCACCACATGCATAAACTGCTTGCTTTTCGCCAATAAAGTATCGCGCAGCTGTTCAATACCCGGAATGGTTTTTTCTACCAGCAATTTATATGCAGCAATATGCATGGCAGTGGGGAATGTATCGTTGGATGACTGTGATTTGTTTACATCATCATTTGGATGCAGGAATTTTTCTTTATCGTTTAGGTCGCCGCCCTGCAGTACATGTCCGCGATACGCAATCACTTCATTCACATTCATATTGCTTTGTGTACCACTGCCGGTTTGCCAAACAACCAGCGGAAAATAATTATCCAGCTTCCCTGCCAGTATTTCATCACATACTTTTCCGATCAAATCGCTTTTGTCCTTCGGCAGTACACCGGCTTCACAGTTGGTAATAGCAGCTGCCTTTTTTAAATAGGCAAATGCACGGATAATTTCCAGCGGCATCCGATTGATATCCTGTGCAATCTTGAAATTGTCGATGCTGCGCTGCGTTTGTGCGCCATAATAGGCATCTGCAGGCACCTGCACTTCGCCCATTGTGTCTTTTTCAATTCTGTATTTCATATGGATGATTTTAGTATAAAACTGCGCCGCAAAGGTAATCATTCATTGTCTGCAGCAAATTAAAGTCCGCTACTGCTGCAGATATTGCAAAAGAGCGACCAAATCTTCCCGCGAAGAAAAATTCACTTGTTTTTCCTGAATATAGCGATTGATTGCTGCCTGCCTACCGGGAAAAAGAGAGAGAATGGGTTTTTTAGCTGCGGCCACAAAATTGAGTGCAGCATCCCCGATAAAGTAATACGGCTTGCGCGATAATATCAGCTGTACCTGAGATGTCATATCGACAATGCTGATATTGGCTGCATCCAGTGCGATAAAACTATCCGTACCCCCATCAGTAGTAGTGCCAAAAGCGCCCACTTTACGTCGATCGGCGGTAGAAAAAGCATAGCCTATCGCCAAGGTATAATTACCCACGGCAGTATCTTTTTTTACAAAGCGCCCTCCCGCTTGAAAGAGCTGAGCACCGGGTGCTTGTACCATCTTTACCTCTTTGGCATTTGACAATGCAAGTGTATCGCCACCGGCATTGATAAAAAGAAGTTCCTGGGTGAAATATGAATAGTTCAATAAAGCGCCTGATTTGCTGCCGTTGTTAAAAAAGATCGTGCCTCGCTGAAATACCGGAAAAGCCATTCGTTCAGCAGGCGGAATCACGGAAAGTGCATTTTCACCGGGCTGAATAGTAAAATTTTGAATTGTTTGACCATACGAAGCCTGAACAAGAAGCAAAAACAAAAAGCCAAGTGCGTATCGTGTTATTTTATTCATCAGATTAACCTTGAAAAGATGGCTTTCGTTTTTCTAGAAATGCAGCAACCCCCTCTTTCATTTCATCGGTACCAAAGCAAGCACCAAAATTTTTTACTTCAGATGCAAAGCCATCCTCCCCTTCCTGATAATAGGCATTCACAGATTGTATTACTTTGGCAATCGCATGCGGACCTTTGCTAAGAATGGTTTGCAAAAGCTGTTTTGTTTGCGGAAGCAGTTCTTCAGCGGTCGTAACATAGTTTACCAGCCCCAAGCGCAATGCTTCCTGCGCGTCAATCATTGCGGCACTCATTAGCAACTCCATCGCCTTACCCTTTCCGATTAACTGCACCAATCGCTGCGTGCCACCGTAGCCCGGAATCAAACCTAGGTTCACTTCGGGCTGACCAAAACGTGCATTGGCAGATGCCAGTCGGAAATGACAACTCATTGCCAGTTCACAACCACCACCCAGTGCAAAGCCGTTTACTGCTGCTACTATGGGCTTGGGGCACTGCTCTATTTTATTGAAAATATCGTGACCGCGTTGTGCAAGCAGCATCCCTTCTTCTCGGCCGAGATTTAGGAATTCTGAAATATCAGCACCCGCAACAAATGATTTTTCACCGCTACCCGTAAACAGTACGGCCTTGATAGCTGCATTGGAATACACTTCATCCATTGCCGCATCAATTTCCTGCATGACGGTTTTATTAAGTGCGTTCAGTTTATCGGGACGATGAATGGTAATGGTAAAAATTCCGTCTTCTAGTGAAGTGAGAATGGTTTGATATGACATAGCAATTCTATTATTAAAAAAGAAAAAAGCGATTACATTAAAAGTCGCGATGATTTTTAACCCAATCTTCTATATAAGCTGCAATTTCTCGCGTGGGTGTGCCCGGATGAAATAACCTGCCTACGCCCATATCGGTAAGCTGCTGCATATCTGCTTCGGGAATAATGCCTCCACCCGTGAGCAATACATCGTTCATGCCCTTGGCTTTCATCAGGTCCATCACTTTGGGGAATACCGTCATATGGGCGCCCGATAAAATGCTGATACCGATGGCATCCACATCTTCCTGCAAGGCAGCGTTTACCACCATTTCAGGCGTTTGACGCAAACCGGTATAAATCACTTCCATGCCTGCATCGCGGAGGGCAGTGGCAATGATTTTAGCACCACGGTCGTGGCCATCTAGCCCTACTTTGGCTACCAATACCCGTATAGGCCTACTGTTTTTATTTGCTGACATAAGGCATCGCAATAAGGCCTCAAAAATACATTAGTTTGCGCAAGCGTTTCTGTAAATTACAGTATGAACCAACGAAACTTTGGCAATACAAGTTTAAGGGTAAGCGAAATTGGTTTTGGCGCCTGGGCCATTGGAGGCGGCGCTATGGTGGGGAGTACCGCCATTGGTTGGGGCGATGCCGACGATGAAAGCTCCCGCATAGCCATTCATGCTGCAATGGATGCAGGGATTAATTTTTTTGATACCGCAGATATTTACGGACTGGGGCATTCGGAAAAACTGATTGGCGAAGTACTGGGTAACAGAAGCGATGTGGTGATTGCCACCAAATGCGGCAATGTTGCCCGCAACGAACAGTTTACTACTGATTATTCCAAAGCATATTTAATTGAAGCCTGCGAAAAAAGTTTGCAGCGTCTTAAGCGCGATACGATCGACTATCTTCAACTGCATACAGCGCGTTTGCAACACCTTCAAAACGGTGAATGCATCGAGGCCATGCAACAGCTACAATCAGAGGGCAAAATTCGCTACTGGGGTTTGTCGCTCAACACTTTTGACCCCTTCCCTGAAGCAACATTTTTGATGGATGCAAAACTGGGAAGTGGTTTTCAGCTAGTGCTCAACATGATCAATCAGCGTGCACTACCCTTGCTTTCAAGTATGCAGGAAAAAGGTTATGGCGTAATTGCAAGAATGCCGCTGCAATTTGGCTTGCTTACCGGAAAATTTTCTACGCAAACCGAATTTCCCAAAAACGATCACCGCAAAGGCCGACTAACTCCTGCCATCATCGATCGAACTGAGCATGATTTAAGTGCTGTTTGGAAGCTATGCGAAAAATATAGCTGCAGCAGAGCTGCGCTGGCATTGAGTTATATCCTAAGCCATGATGCGGTAAGTACTGTTATTCCGGGCATTCGCACCAAGGAGCATGTAGAAGCGAATACTGCAGGATTATTCAAATTAGAAGAAGAAGACCTGCAATTCATTGAAGAAGAAAACGGTGCTGCGATGGAAGCGCTCATGAAAGAGATTCAGCTATTAGGCTGATGCCAATTTACCGAGCGCCGACTCAATACGCGCAATGGTTTCGGAAGCGCCGATGAGTCCGGCAATTTCAAAAACAGCAGGACCGAATTTTCCACCTACCAGCATAATACGCAAAGGCAACTGCAACTCGCCGGGCTTGATATTCTTTTCAGCAGCAACAGCTTTGAAACTTTCCTCCAATGCTCCGGGATACCAATCATCCAAGCTGCTTATTCTTGTCATCCATACTTGAAAGAAAGCATGCTTATCTGCATTCCATTTTGCACTGATCGCAGCAATATCAATCTGGGCCGGGGCTTCAAAGAAAAACCGACTCTGCTCCCATAAATCATTCAGCAACACACAGCGTTCTTTTACCAGCTGCACTACGCGCAGCACGTAGGCCGGACTTGCAT
>CAZDGV010000019.1:0-2167 GCA_964505195.1 uncultured Chitinophagaceae bacterium | reverse complement strand
ACACAGCGTTCTTTTACCAGCTGCACTACGCGCAGCACGTAGGCCGGACTTGCATTCAGATTTTTTTGTGCAAGCATGTTTGTAAGCTGATCTGCCAGCATTTCATCAGGCTGGCGTTTGATCCATTCCTGGTTGAACCATTTTGCTTTTTCATAATCGAAGCGAGCACCGCCATTATGAATGCGTTCAATGGAAAACTTTTCGATCAGCTCTTCCATCGTAAACAACTCCTGCTCGGTGCCGTCGTTCCAGCCCAGCATCGCAAGCATATTCACAAATGCCGAGGGCAGAAAACCTTTCTCGCGAAATCCTTCGGTAAGTTCGCCGCTTTGCGGATCGGTCCAGTTCATAGCAAAAACGGGAAAGCCATATTTCGCACCATCACGCTTGCTTAGTTTTCCGTTCGGACCAAGAATCAGCGGCAGATGGGCCCATTTGGGCATGGCCTCCCAGCCAAAAAGATACTTCCATAGTAAAATATGCACCGGCGCACTGGGCAACCATTCCTCCCCGCGAAAAGCATGGGTAATTTTCATGAGATAATCATCTACTACCACCGCCAAATGATAAGTAGGCATACCATCGGCTTTCAGCAAAACTTTATCATCCACCAGTCCGGTTTCAAAACGAATTTCACCGCGTATCAGATCATCGCATTGCAGCACTTCATTTTCCGGCATTTTAATGCGGATTACATAAGGTGTATTAGACTGCAGCAACGACTGCACTTCTGCATCGGTTAAGCTGATGCTGTTGCGCATTTTCTTGCGTATGCGATGATCGTATTGCGGATTGGGATTTTCTTCGGTACGATAATCCGTGCGCATTTTTTCCAATTCCGCGGGTGTATCAAAAGCATAATAAGCGTATCCGTCTTTCACCAGCTGCTCGGCATAGCCGTGGTACATCGACTTGCGCTCACTTTGGCGATACGGACCATAATCACCACCGTGTATCGGACTTTCATCGGGCTCCAGTCCGGCCCATTTCAAACATTCGTAAATATATTCCTCCGCACCAGGCACATAGCGTTTCTGGTCGGTATCTTCTATGCGCAGAATAAATTTCCCGCCATGATGTTTGGCAAAAAGATAATTGAACAACACCGTTCTCACACCTCCCAGGTGCAGCCCGCCGGTGGGACTGGGCGCAAAACGAACACGAATACTCATGCTGCAAAGATAACCTAGAACGGCAACTTGTGGGCTTCGCCGCGATTGATGTAAATTGGTCGCATGAAATATCTGGTTACCTCGCCCTGGTGGTTCCGACTTTGCTATCCGGCAAAAGCCGAATGGAATTATCCCAAGGCAGGTAAAACTTTATTCCTAACCTTCGATGATGGTCCGCATCCTACCATCACCCACGGGGTGTTGGACAAACTGAAGGAATATAATGCAAAAGCCACCTTTTTTTGCATCGGCAAAAACGTGCAGGCGCATCCTGAAACCTACCGTCGCATATTGGATGAAGGGCATCGGGTGGGTAACCACAGTTTCACTCATTTGAACGGATGGAAGACCGACACAAAAACATATATGGAAGATATCCGTAAGGCATCGCAGTGGATTGATTCCGATTTATTTCGTCCGCCTTATGGGCGCATACGACCCTTTCAGGCACATTTGTTGCGCAAAGCGCCAAGGCCATACCGTTTGATCCTTTGGGATGTGCTCAGTGCAGATTTTGATACAGCAATTTCTCCCGAAAAATGTTTTCAGCATGTGCAACGCCATGCAAAGAACGGCTCAGTGATTGTTTTTCACGATAGTGAAAAAGCGTTTCCGCACATGGAGTTCGCCCTCAAGCAAACCCTATCCTATTTTTCTGAAAAAGGGTATCGCTTTGAAGCGATTCAGTAATGATTTTTGTACAAAAACAAAGGGCCTGGGTAGAAACCCTGGCCCGTTTTTAATCCGTACCCTATGAAAACTGGTATAAAGTTATAATGCGATTTTTAAAAATGCAAGTGCTTGCCAAATGAATTTTTAAAAAAAATTAAACCCTCTCTCTCAGCCTGCGGCGGGTATGGTTTCGAGGGCCTATGCCGACAAACCCAATGAAAGAAAGATCATGAGCCGGCTATGACATCCAGAGGGTCGGTTGCTGTGTTGCCTGCGAAAAAAAACTTTACCTTGCCGCATGCTTCAACTGGTAGACACGCACA
>CAZDGV010000018.1:0-31388 GCA_964505195.1 uncultured Chitinophagaceae bacterium | reverse complement strand
CCGATATGGTAGCCACTTTCCAAAGTGTGATCAGTGAAGAGATACGGAATCAGATCTTGGAAGAAACAGGTAACGATTTGCCTACGCATGTGGTAGCATGCGTGGGCGGAGGAAGCAATGCCGCCGGTGCTTTTTATCATTTCCTTGATGAACAGTCGGTGCAGCTGGTTGCAGTAGAGGCAGCAGGTGAAGGGATTACTACCGGCATGAGTGCCGCTACTACGCAATTAGGTAAGCCGGGTGTTTTACATGGAAGCATGAGTTTGCTAATGCAAACAGATGATGGACAGGTAGTAGAACCGCATAGCATTTCAGCAGGATTGGATTATCCCGGTATTGGTCCGCTTCACGCCCATTTGTATGAAAGTGGCAGGGCGAAGTTTGTAAGTGCTACCGACAGCGAAGCACTTCAAGCTGCCTTTGAGCTTAGTAAATTGGAAGGCATCATTCCTGCACTTGAAACGGCACATGCGTTTGCAGTGTTGGATCAATTGCAGTTGCAGCCCAAGGATCAGGTAGTAGTATGTTTGAGTGGGAGAGGAGATAAAGATCTTGCAACCTACATGCAGTTCATGAATGTTGCGTCTTAATAAGCAATGTAAAAGCAATTCAATGACTAGAATTCAATCGCTTTTTGCTCAAAAGCAAGAAAAAATACTAAGCATATATTGTACTGCCGGCTTTCCACAGCTCAATAGTACGCTGAAGGTAATGCAGGCTTTGCAGGAAAACGGAGCAGACCTTATAGAGTTGGGTATGCCTTACAGTGATCCCCTCGCAGATGGACCTGTTATTCAGGAAAGCAATACGATTGCTTTGCATAACGGCATGAACTTGTCGCTCTTGTTTGATCAGCTGCGCGACATGCGAAAAGACATTCATATTCCCGTTATTTTAATGGGGTATATGAATCCGGTTATGCAATATGGTTTTGAAAAGTTTTGCAGCGATGCCGCTGCAGTGGGTGTGGATGGTTTGATACTGCCCGACTTGCCTGATCATGCTTATGAAACACAGTATGGTGAAATCATGCGGCGTCATGGACTCGATTTTATTTTTTTAGTAACGCCGGAAACTTCGGAAGCGCGTATCAGAAAACTGGATAGACTGAGCAGCGGTTTTCTTTATGCTGTTGCCTCTTCTGCTACAACCGGTAGTGAAAATAACATGTCGCATGTAAATGCATACCTTCGCCGCCTCAGTGCAATGAAGCTTTCCAATCCACTGATGGTGGGCTTTGGCATCAGCAGCGGTGCTCATTTTGCAGCGGTTTGTCAGGATGTTCGTGGTGCAATTGTGGGTTCGGCATATATCAGAACCTTGCTCAATAACAGCGATGTTTCGTCTGCTACCAAACAATTCATGCAGCAAATGCGTAATGTATAAAATTGCTTTTTAAGGATTGATCAACCATGAATATTGCCATTCTAAAATATAATGCAGGAAACATCAAATCGGTGCAGTATGCTTTGGAGCGCATTGGTGTACAAAGTATTGTCACCGACGATCCCGCAATACTGCATGCAGCGGATAAAATCATTTTTCCCGGAGTGGGTGAAGCAAGCAGTGCAATGAAATATTTACGTACGCAAGGACTAGATCAAGTGTTGCTATCACTGCAGCAGCCTGTGTTGGGAATTTGTTTGGGCATGCAGCTTATGTGCAAGCACAGTGAAGAAAACAACACCGAATGTCTGGGTGTTTTTGATGTGCAGGTTAAAAAATTTGCATCTCCCGATAATGTACATAAAGTGCCACAGATGGGATGGAATACGATATACGATTTGCGTTCACCATTGTTTGAAGGTGTTTCGGAGCAAAGCTTTGTATATTATGTGCATGGGTATTATGCTGAAACGAGTGCGTTTACCATCGCCACCACCGAGTATCTCCAGCCTTATAGTGCAGCATTGAATCGCGATAATTTTTATGGCGTTCAGTTTCATCCTGAAAAAAGCGCTGCAGTAGGGGAAAGAATACTTAAAAATTTTATAGAGAATATTTAATCAGATAGCAATCAATATGCAAATCATTCCTGCCATAGATATCATTCAGGGAAAATGTGTACGCTTAACGCAAGGGGATTATGCGCAGATGAAAATTTATAATGAAGATCCGCTTGAAGTGGCTAAGGCATTTGAAGATGCGGGATTGCAGCGCTTGCATTTGGTGGATTTAGACGGAGCCAAAGCAGGCGCAGTGAAGAACTGGAAAGTGCTGGAAGCCATTGCAGGAAAAACAACGCTGCAAGTTGATTTTGGCGGTGGCATCAAAACAGAGCAAGATCTAAAAATAGTTTTTGAATCCGGTGCCATCCTGGCAACACTTGGCAGTATTGCGGTAAAAGATCCTGCATTGTTTTGCAGCTGGATAGAAAAATATGGCGCAGCAAAATTTTTACTCGGAGCCGATGTGAAGGAGGAGAAAATTGTGGTAAGCGGTTGGCTAGAATCTACCGAGTGGAGCGTATATGACTTTATCGCGCATTATTTTTCAAAAGGCATTACAAATGTCTTTTGTACCGATGTTGCGATGGATGGTAAACTCGAAGGCCCCTCATTTGCTTTGTACAAAAACATACTAGAACGAACACCCAATCTGTTTTTCATTGCCAGCGGTGGTGTTGCCTCTATTGCCGATTTGGAAGCGTTAAGGCAGTTGGGTTGCAGCGGTGTTATCATTGGCAAAGCCATTTATGAAGGACGGATTCCTGTGTCGGAACTTAAAAGATTGATCGCATCATGCTAACGAAGCGCATTATACCCTGTTTGGATATCAAAGATGGTCGCACCGTAAAGGGTACGCATTTTACGAATCTCCGCGATGCAGGCGATCCCGTGGAGCTTGCCATGCTTTATGCAGCGGAAGGTGCCGATGAGCTGGTATTTCTTGATATTACTGCCACTATTGAAAAGCGCAGTACACTTTATCAGCTTGTAAATGATATTGCGCTGCATATCAATATTCCCTTCACTGTAGGCGGAGGTATTGCCTCCGTAGAAGATGTGCAGCGATTACTGCAGCATGGTGCAGATAAAATTTCTGTGAACACGGCGGCATTCAAAAATCCATCTTTGATTCAATCGCTTGAAAGGGAGTTTGGAAGCCAGTGTGTGGTGCTGGCCATTGATACCAAGCAGGAAACAGATGGAGATTGGTATGTTTATCTCAATGGTGGCAGAACCAAAACCGATACACGCTGTATCGATTGGGCAAAGCAGGCCGTGGAGCTTGGTGCAGGGGAGATACTGCTGACATCCATGAACCACGACGGCACCAAAGCAGGATTTGCCATCGATATTACCCGCCGGCTCAGCGATGCCTTGCCCGTGCCGGTGATTGCAAGCGGCGGCGGTGGCACCATGCAGCATTTTGTAGATGTTTTTCATCAAGGTCATGCCGATGCGGCCCTTGCAGCCAGTATCTTTCACTTTCGCGAAATCGGCATAGCCGAATTAAAAGGATATTTGCAGGAACATCAAATACCGGTTAGACTATGAGTATTCAACCCGACTATCAAAAATATCAAGACGGCCTGGTGCCCGCCATTGTGCAAGATGCCGATACCGGTAAAGTGCTCATGCTGGGCTTTATGAATGATGCTGCTTTCCGGCAAACCATGGAAACAGGTAAAGTCACTTTTTTCAGTCGCACCAAACAGCGACTCTGGACAAAGGGTGAAGAAAGTGGTCATTTTCTGCAAGTGAAACAAGTGCTTAACGATTGTGATGCTGATACCTTGCTCATCAAAGCCCATCCTACCGGTCCGGTATGTCACACCGGTGCAGATACTTGCTGGAATGAAAAAAACCATACAGCTAATTTTCTTCAATACTTGGAAGAAATCATTGATCTCCGTCGGAGTTCCTCAGATGAGCAGTCGTATGTAGCCGGACTTTTTGAAAAAGGCATTAATAAAATAGCGCAGAAAGTAGGAGAGGAAGCAACGGAGGTGATTATAGAAGCAAAAGACAATGACAGAATGCGTTTTCTGAATGAATCAGCCGATCTTCTTTTCCATTTTATGCTTTTGTTAAGGGCAAAAGATGTTACTTTACAGGACGTCACAAAGATTTTACAAGACCGACATTCTAAGGCATGAAACATTTTCTGACTTTTTTTGCGCTGCTGCTAACCCTTCAAATCCATGCGCAAGCACCGTTTACCATCAAGGGAATTATTACCGGTGCGAAAGACAATACGGAAGTGCAGCTCTTCGGTGAGCTTTCATCTGAAACGCCCATTGCGAAGGCGCGGATACAAAACCAGCGCTTTGAGCTGAAAGGCAATGTAACAGAAGTTGCGCTGCATCAATTGCAGATCGGTGATGCCACACAGAAAATCGGTATTTTTTTGTCGCCCGGTAATTGGCAGATTGAAGGGAATATAGATGCGCTCGCAAATGCAACCATTCAGGGTACTGCGGTGCAGGAAGATTTCACGCGTTTTCAGCAGGTTTTCAATCCCTACTTTGCACAGCTCGATCAGCTGGGAAAAATTTTGGGAAATCAACAATATGCAGGTAATCGCGATTCAGTAATGAATGTGGCACGTGGAGTAATTGATGGGCTCAACCAAAATACCGATGCATTTGTTGCCGCACACAAATCATCTGCTGTTAGTCCGCTGTTGCTGCTCATTATCTATAATTTTTTCCAGCAGCCCGAAGTGCTGCAGGCTCGTTTTGAAACATTGGAAACCACTGCTCGCACGAGTTATTACGGCAGACAGGTACAGCAGCTGATTGATGAAAACAATATCGGTGCAGTTGGTACCAATGCACCTGATTTTTCACAGGCCGATACATCGGGTAAAATGGTAAGCTTGCGGTCTTTTCGCGGAAAATATGTGTTGGTTGATTTTTGGGCCAGCTGGTGTGGACCATGCAGGGTTGAAAATCCGAATGTGGTGGCGGCTTACCAGAAGTACAAATCAAAAAACTTTACGGTGCTCGGTGTTTCGCTCGACAGAACGAAAGAGCCATGGATGAAAGCGATCAAAGACGATCGACTTACCTGGACACATGTAAGTGATTTAAAATTCTGGAGCAATGAAGTAGCACTTCAGTATCGCATCAGATCCATCCCCCAAAACATTTTACTTGATCCCCAGGGAAAAATTATTGGAAAAAATCTGCGTGGGGAAGATCTGCAGCAAAAGCTGGCTGAAATTTTGAAATAAATTTTTATGGTGAAATATATTCTTTCTACAACGTTGTGGATATTGTCGGCAGTTATAACTGTTGGACAAGAACGTCCTTTTGTACTCGAAGGCAGTATTCCCAATAGTTCCGACAAGAGAAAAGCTGTATTGATTTGGAACAATGGTGCAACAGCAGAAGAAGCTCCGGTGGTTAACGGAAAGTTTACCCTGCGCGGTACCCTCGAAGCGCCGGCTGCTGCCACGCTGATGATTCAAAAAGAAAAACAGGATAGCCAGTCGCAGGAAGAGATGTTTCAGAACATGCTCAGCTTGTTTATCGATACCGGCCGCATTTTGGTAATGACCAAAACCACTTTGCTCGCCGCAGATGTTACCGGCAGCAAGCCCGTAAAGGATATGGCAAGCTACCAGCGTGCAACGGCATCGTTAAAAAATATTGAACTCGAGCTCAATAAAAAATACACACAGTATCGTACAGAAAACAACGATGCAGCCATGGCGAAAATACTGGAGCTCTATAATCAGCTTACAGAGCTCTATTATCTTGAGCAAAAAGCCTTTGTTCAAAAAAGTCCGGCATCTCCCGTTTCGCTGCATATGGTGAAAGAAGCGCTTGGTTTTTCCCTTGATGCTGCCAAGGCAGAGCCTTTGTTTGCACTTTTGCAATCGGATATCAAGGATAGTAAAACCGGAAAAGAGATTGCTGAGCAAATAGAAATGGGAAAGAGGTCGATGTTGGGAGCGTTGGCGTATGATTTCTCACAGCCTGACACAACAGGAGCTCAAATCGCCCTCTCTTCATTAAGGGGCAAATATGTACTACTCGATTTCTGGGCCAGCTGGTGCGGTCCTTGTCGTGCTGAAAGCCCCAACCTGGTAAAAGCTTATCAAAACTATGCTTCTAAAGGCTTCACCATATTCAGCGTTTCTCTCGATCAGGATCGGAAAAAATGGATTAAAGCCATTGTGGAAGATCGTTACACTTGGCCGCAGGCCGGCGATATGAAGGGTTGGCAAAATGCGGCTGCACGCGATTATGGTGTGCAAGGCATTCCTTTTAATGTGCTTTTAAATGATAAGGGTGTGGTGATCGCCAGGAATTTACGCGGCGACGCACTGGAGAAAAAGTTGAAGGAGATTTTTGAATAAGTTTCCTTTAGCGATCTCTGTTTTAGTTTGCTTTGAAAGCAGATTGCTTTCTTTTGAATTATTTTCTATTCAATTATGTCGCTCTTAGCCGTTTCAAATCTTTCAAAGTATCGTGACGGCAATCCTTCCGTTCATGCGGTCAACTTTACCCAGGGGCATGGTGAAAACATTGCTATTGTGGGCGAAACTGGTTCGGGAAAAACATCGCTGCTTAAAATGATTGCAGGACTGCTGCAACCCGATGAAGGGGAGATCTTGCTTAATGGAGCCCCTGTGCTTGGTCCGCTGTATCAGTTGATACCGGGGCACAAAGACATTGGCTATCTGAGTCAGCATTTCGAATTGCTCAACCATTATAAAGTGTATGAGGTGCTCGATATGCACCGCAAGTGTAGCGAACAAGCGGCGAATGATCTGTATCAAATTTGTCGGATTGAGCATTTGCTGCAGCGTCGCACAGATGCATTATCGGGGGGTGAACGCCAACGCATTGCGCTTGCACAGCAGCTTGTGAAATCACCGCGGCTGATACTGCTCGATGAGCCCTTTTCCAATCTTGATTTCCTACACCGGCAAATGATCAAGCAAGTGCTCAAGGATCTTCGTGCGCAGCAAGACAAAAGTTTTATCTGGGTTTCGCATGATGCGGCAGATGTGCTTTCCTGGGCCGATACCATGTATATCATGCAGCAAGGAACATTTTTACAGCAGGGTACACCTGTTCAGCTGTATCATCATCCTATCAATGCTTATGCCGCGGGTTTATTGGGCGATTTTAATTCAATCATAGTTCCTGATGACCGTATCGCCATGATTCGTCCGGAAAAGATAGTTATTTCATCAACGCCAGATAACGAAGCCAATGCCACCATTGAAAGCGTTGATTTTTGCGGAGATCATTTTTTGATTGGGCTAGTTGCTCATGGTAAGATGCTGCGTGTAAAAACGATTCATGCAAACTGGTCTGTTGGCGCATCTGTTCATGTAAGCTGGCATGAAGAAGATCTGCACTATTTTCAATAATTCACTTGCTGTACCGGCTTTATCACTTCATAACTGAGCAAGCAGAAATCCTTACATTTACAGCATGGCCTTGCTGCTGAAAAATATCGCTTGTCTTGCAGGAATTACAACCCAAAACAAATTACTGCGTGGTTCCGAATTGTCGGAATTGCAAACCATTACGGATGCTTATCTGCTGATAGAAGGAGCGCAGATTGCTGCATACGGTGCGATGTCTTCCCTGCCTGCGCAGTATCTGGGTGTTGAAACACAAATCGATTTGCAAGGACAGTTTGTGTTGCCTGCATGGTGTGATAGCCACACTCATCTTGTATTCCCTCGTAGCAGAGAAGATGAATTTGTAGATAAGCTACACGGACGTTCCTATGCTGAGATCGCTGCCAAGGGTGGGGGTATTTTAAATTCAGCACGACAGCTGAATGAAATGAGCGAAGATGCTTTGTTTGCCCTTGCCTGGCCGCGCTTGCAACAAGCAATGCAGCAGGGCACAGGGGCCATCGAAATAAAAAGTGGTTACGGACTTACGGTTGAAGGAGAACTGAAAATGCTCCGCGTAATACGTAAGCTTAAGCAGAAGTCGGGCTTACTCATCAAAGCAACATTCCTGGGTGCGCATGCTTATCCCTTGGCTTATCGCGATAATCATGATGCTTATATCCGCAGCATTATCGAAGAAATGTTGCCGGCTATTGCGCAAGAAAAACTGGCAGACTATGTGGATGTTTTTTGCGAGAGTGGATTTTTCTCTCCCGAAGAAACCCAAACCATTTGCAAAGCTGCTGCAGCATATGGCTTAGTTCCCAAGTTGCATGTCAATCAGCTTAACAGCATTGGCGGACTTCAAAAAGCAGTTGCGCTCAATGCTATTTCTGTCGATCATCTTGAAATAATGACCGATGATGATATCGAATGTCTTGCAAAAGCATCCACCATTGGTACTTTATTGCCTACCGCTGCTTATTTTTTGAGATTGCCATTTCCGCCCGCAAGAAAAATGATCGACGCAGGTGCTGCCATCGCGCTGGCCAGCGATTTCAATCCCGGCTCATCACCGGGCAGTAATATGCATACGGTTGTTTCCATGGGATGTATTTCTATGCGTATGCTTCCTGAAGAAGCCATCAACGCGGCTACCATCAATGGTGCTTATGCCATGCAGCTCGAAAAAGAAGTAGGCAGCATTGCGGTAGGCAAGCGCGCCAATCTTATTATCACAAAACCTATCCCTTCACTCGCCTATATTCCTTATGCATTCAGCTCGCCCATTGTAGACCGGGTGCTTCATTGTGGCGCAATGGTTTAATGCGTATATTCGGATATGCAATATTTCAAATCTTACAAGAAAGAAGATGTTGTAGCGCTTACCCGTTTGCGTCGTTTTGAAACGAAGCTCGGTGAGCGGATGGAAGTGGCTAAAGCGTTGAGTGAAACCCATCTTGCACAAGCAGCTGCAAAATTTGTAGTGTTTGGTATTCCGGAAGATATTGGCGTAAAAGCCAATCATGGAATGGGGGGTACGCAAACAGCTTGGGATGCATTTTTACAAGCTTTCCTCAATATGCAAAGCAACGATTTCTTTAATGGGTCTGAAATACTCCTGCTGGGTCATTTTGATTTTAGTACATTGAATCAGCTGGTGGAAGCAAATGCAGCTACGCTGGATGAGAAAACAGATGCTTTTCGTCATGCTGTTCAAACCATTGATACAGCAGTTGAAACATTGGTAAAGATGATTGTCGCTGCCGGAAAAATTCCTATTGCCATTGGTGGCGGTCATAACAATGCTTATCCGCTCATTAAAGGAACGGCAAAGGGTTTGCATCAGGGCGGACTTATCCCGATTCCACAAATCAATTGTATCAATCTCGACGCCCATACCGATTATCGTGCCATGGAAGGGCGCCATAGCGGCAATGCGTTTCGCTATGCGGAGGAAGACGGCTATTTACAAAAGTATTGCGTACTGGGTGTGCAGGAAAGCTACCTTCCGCAAAATGTATGGCTCGATATTGTCAATAATCCCTTTGTTGATTTAATTACGTTCGAAGATATTTTTATTCACGAAAAACAAAATTTCATTCAGGCAGCTGCGCATGCCGCCGGTTTCACCGATGATAATTTTGTGGGCATTGAACTGGATCTGGATGCACTATCGCTTGTGTTGAGTTCTGCTATCACGCCATCCGGACTTTCACCCCTGCATGCGCGACAATATGTAAACATGATGGCTGCTTATGCCAAACCGGCTTATCTGCATATTTGCGAAGGCGCTGCGGAGCTGAGCGATGGTCGTACCAACCACACAACAGGAAAACTGATCGCTTTGCTGGTGGCCGATTTTGTAAAAGCCATGCAGGCACATGGAAAGGCCTAGCATCAGCGTAATACACCTTTTGTTTTCATGTCATTCAAAATACGGATGCTGATGTTATGACCTAAATTGTCGATGCTGGAAGGATTGAAGGTTTCCGATTGCGCAGAATAAATCAATTTATCCGTTGCAACATCATACAAATTAGCTTCTACCAAATAGCGTGTGTTGGTAACATAGTATCCCGGCATATATATCCGATCGAACCAGTAACCATAATACCATCCAAACCTTTGATAATAAAAAGCGTAGGGCTGGTATCCGAAATTTCCCGGCATGTAATCTTGCATCTGTTCAATATCGATCACGGCAAGTGTAATCACTGCATCATATCCTTTTTCGCGCAGCATGATCACCATCTCATCTTCTTTCATTCCTTTGAGTGCCTGCGGTCCGTATAGTTCGCTGATGGCGCTGGCGCGATAGCCCATTTTGTTCAGGTCTTCCGACATATGTCGCTCCATAAATTCCCGCAGCGATCTTTTGTTTACACCCTGCAAAATACCGGCCACAGCAATTTGCCTGTAGTTGGGAACGGCAAATGCGGCATCTTTCCAGGTGCTGGTAAGTTGCGTGGGATTGCATCCCATCAGCAGCGCGATCATCATAAACAGTAAATAGTAAGTGTATTTCATAAAAGCGAAAATTCATCCTTGCGGCAGCATGTAAACAGTAAAATGCCTCATGCAGGATGCCAAGGTAATGTTCGGTTTGTTGAACTATAATGACGGTGCTTAGTTGTCGGCCGTATTGCCGTCAGTAAAAACAAATCCTGTTTTTGTTTTCAATGCATTCAGCACATTGAAAACAATGGGGCAGCGGCCATAGTGCATAAAAATGGAGAAGAGTCGGTTGCTTACGCCCGGCAGGTGCAACCCGGGAAATTCCTTGCAGCCGGCAAAGCGATGTGCATATACCGAGCAACTATTTTCGGTAAGGAAATGACAGGGAATGGTATTCATCAGCATGGTGTCGCCCATGCCTTTTTCAAGATAGGTTTGGTCGAAGTCGGACCGTTGCATTGCTAAATGATCCGATAATGCATCTGCTTCTTCAGTGCTTACATTGATCATTAAACTTCTGCAGCAGTTTCCGCAAGCTGTGCAGTCGATAGCTGCCTCGTAGTATGTATTAAGATGTTGAACAGCGGAATCGATTTCTTGCGCATTACTGTTTTTGAGAAAAACGGCAAAAGCATCATGTTCCTTTTCGCGCAAGGAGGCCTCGGTGCTCAGCGTGGGAAGATGGGTTACGGGCGGTTGCAAAAAATGTTGTTTCGGGGAATTTTGCTGTAAGATCAGCAAATATCCGCTTTCTGCCAAAGCCGAGAGGGCATTCCCTACAGAAAAATTTTATTCACAGCAATGTGTAAAAAACCAGCAATTCAACCCAGCCGCAGTTTGGCTATATTTGCCCGATACACAAGGATTTTACATGGCAGATAAGAAGCAGGATTTATTTGATTATACGGAAGACAGTATTAAAAGTCTCGATTGGCGGGAGCATATTCGTTTACGCCCGGGTATGTACATCGGTAAGCTGGGCGATGGTTCCTCTCCCGATGATGGTATTTATGTGCTGCTGAAAGAGGTGATGGACAATTGTATCGATGAGCATACCATGGGGCACGGTAAGCAGATTGATGTAAGCATTGAAAAAGGGGTAGTGACGGTGCGCGACTATGGCCGAGGTATTCCCCTGGGTAAGTTGGTGGATGTAGTGAGCAAGATTAATACCGGAGCCAAATACGATTCTCGTGCGTTTCAGAAATCTGTCGGCCTGAACGGCGTGGGTACCAAAGCGGTGAATGCGTTGAGCAATCGCTTTGTGGTAACTGCCTATCGCGAGGGAAAGGAAAAAACCGCTGAATTTGAAAAAGGGATTCTTATAAAGGAACATAAAGAAGCCAAGAGTTCCGAATCAAACGGAACGCTGGTAACTTTTGTGCCGGACGACAGCGTTTTCAGAAATTTCCATTATATACATGAATACTTAGATAATCAGTTCTGGAATTACTGCTACTTGAATGCCGGGCTGGTCATCAGCTTCAATGGAAAAAAATATGTTTCGAAAAACGGTCTGTTGGATTTGCTTGAGCGTAAAACCAATGCCGATGATATTCGCTACCCCATTATTCATTTGAAAGGAGAAGATATTGAAGTAGCTATTACACATGAGGGGCAATATGGCGAGGAGTATTATTCATTCGTAAACGGACAGTTTACTACTCAGGGAGGTACGCATCTTGCAGCGTTCCGCGAAGCTTTTGTAAAAACCGTGCGTGATTTTTATAAAAAAGATTACGATGCAGCTGATATACGCGCAAGCATTTGCGCTGCGGTGAGCGTAAGAGTACAGGAGCCGGTATTTGAAAGTCAAACCAAAACCAAGCTGGGTTCTCAGTATGTGTTTGAAGGCGGTCCCAGCATGAAGAATTTTGTAGGTGATTTTCTTGCGCGCGATCTGGATCTGCATCTTCATCGCAACCCGGCCGTTGCGGAAGCACTCAAAAAGCGTATCGAGCAGAGTGAAAGAGAGCGAAAAGAGCTGGCCGGCATTAAAAAGCTTGCCAATGAACGCGCTAAAAAAGCCAACCTCCACAATCGTAAGCTGCGTGATTGTCGCTATCATTTGAATGACGAGCCTACGGGCAAGGATAAAAATCTGATTCTTGAAAAGGCAAAGGAAAGCACCCTCTTCATCACCGAAGGGGATAGTGCAAGTGGTTCCATTACCAAAGCACGCAATGTGGAAACGCAGGCAGTATTCAGCTTGCGCGGAAAGCCACTTAACTGTTACGGATTAACCAAAAAAGTGGTGTATGAAAATGAAGAGTTCAACTTGCTGCAGCATGCCCTGAATATTGAAGATGATTATGAAGGACTGCGCTATAACAATATTGTGATTGCTACCGATGCCGATGTGGATGGTATGCATATCCGCTTGCTCATGATGACCTTCTTTCTGCAGTTTTTCCCCGATCTGGTGAAGAATGGACATGTATATATACTAGAAACGCCACTGTTTCGTGTAAGAAATAAACAAGAAACCATTTACTGCTACGATGAAGCAGAAAAACAGGCGGCGATGAAAAAACTCGGCAGCCGTCCCGAAATCACCCGCTTCAAGGGATTGGGAGAAATCAGTCCGGATGAATTTGCGCGCTTCATTGGTGAAGATATGCGCAAGCAGCCGGTGATGCTCTTGCCCGAAACACATATTCAGCACCTGCTCGAGTATTATATGGGCAAGAATACACCGCAACGTCAGGATTTTATCATCGATAACCTTCGTGTTGAACTCGACATCGTAGAAACAGATTGATATGTTTGCGTTTCACGGCGACAGGAAAAATTATTTCGATATACAGGCAGCCAACGCTGCTGCCTATGTAATTCCTTTTATTGAAGAAAGGGTTTCCATTACACCGGGTATGCGTGTACTTGAAATTGGCTGCGGCGAAGGAGGGGTGATGAAGGCATTTGTGCAACGTGGCTGCACCTGTGTGGGCGTAGAGTTGGATGCACAGCGCATTACCTGGGGCAGCGAATGGCTATCTGAAGAATTAACAAAGGATCAGATTCGTTTTGTTGCAAAAGATATTTACGCCACATCAACGGAAGAGTTGGGTGGTCCCTTCGATATCATTGTGCTGAAAGATGTCATTGAACATATTCACGATCAGCCAGCTATGATCAGTCGTTTAAAAGAATTGCTGGTGCACAATGGTATTGTATATTTCGGTTTCCCGCCCTGGCAAATGCCTTTTGGCGGGCACCAGCAGATCTGTAAAAACAAATGGTTGTCGCGCTTGCCTTATTATCATCTGCTGCCTGGCTTTATTTACAAAGGCATTTTAAATGCCTTTGGTGAAAATGTAGCGGAGATGATGGAAATTCGCTCAACCGGTATTAGCATCGAACGCTTCGAAAGCATTTGCAAGCAAGCCGGCTATGAGCTGTTGCACCAGCGGCATTATATGGTTAACCCGATTTATCAGTGGAAATTTGGCTGGAAGCCCCGCGTACAGTGGAAATTCATTCAAGGAATTCCATACCTGCGTAATTTCGTCACCACTTGTGTTTATTATATTATCAGACCCAAATATCAATTATGATTCATGTAGTTTTCAATGAGGCAGATGTGGAAGTGCTCAAACAGGCCATTGCACTGGATGATTCGCTGGAGGGAGCGATCCATCTTATCCGCGATGATTTTGCAGTAGGTCCTGTAAAAGATATATACACCCCGGAAGGAGCAGCAGCGCGTACTGCATGGTGGAAGGAAGTGCTCACCGGCAGCGACCATGAGGACCATTGTGAGCAGGTTGCTGCGCAAGATGCAGCAACAGTAGAAAGCATTCAGCAGCAACTTGCAGAAAATGCTGAAACCGAACTTTGGATTTGGGCAGCACAAAATAAACACGATGTAAGCGGTTATTATTGGCTGATGAGTCAGCTGAAAGATCTGCAATGCAAAGTATTTATTCTCTATCTCAATAATCTTCCTTTCTTAAATGAAAAAGGACAGTTATTTTATCCTAACTGGCTGCACACCATTCCGCCCAAGGAATTTCTAAAAGCAAAAAAGCTGGCGCGCCCTATTACGCCCAGCGAGTTTGAAGTGGATCCCGATGAGTGGATGCGCCTTTGCAATGAAGAAAAGCAGGTGCGTATATTGGAAGGAGGAAAGAAGCTGGTGCAGTACGAAGCAGATTTTTACGATAAGGATCTGAAAAAATATGTAACGGGCGACTGGCAAAAGGCAGCACGCATCATTCATCAGTTTCAGCATAAAAATGCGGAATCAACCGGCGATTTGTTTTTATTGTGGCGCTTGAAGTGCATCATTCAAAACGCATCGCTGGATGTGCAGGGAGCTTTGAAAGGCATGAAAGATTTTGAAGTGAAACTACAAGGCGCAGCTGCTGCAGTGGATACCAACGAATAAACATTATGAGTAGTAAAGCAAAAGATACATCTCAACTCGATCATGATCATGGCGTAAACGGACAGTATAAAAACTGGTTTCTCGATTATGCCTCCTATGTAATTCTGGAGCGTGCCGTGCCTGCTGAAGAAGATGGGCTGAAGCCCGTGCAGCGGCGTATTCTGCATGCTATGAAAGAGATGGACGACGGGCGCTTTGGAAAAGTTGCGAATATTATTGGTCAGTCGATGCAATACCACCCACATGGTGATGCCAGTATTGGTGATGCCATTGTGAATTTGGGGCAAAAAGACTTGTTGATAGAAACACAGGGAAACTGGGGTGATGTACGCACCGGAATGGATGCAGCTGCGCCTCGCTATATCGAAGCACGCTTAAGCAAATTTGCATTGGAAGTTGCTTTCAATGCCAAAACAACGGAATGGCAGTTAAGCTACGATGGTCGTAAAAACGAACCGGTAACCCTGCCCGTAAAATTTCCATTGCTGCTTGCACAGGGCGCAGAAGGTATTGCAGTAGGATTGGCCACTAAAATTCTGCCCCATAATTTCTGTGAGCTGATTGAGGCAACAATCAAATATCTCCGTGGTAAAAAGTTTGAACTGCTTCCCGATTTTCAAACCGGGGGTAGCATGGATGCCAGCAATTACAACGATGGCAAGCGAGGCGGTAAAGTGCGCGTACGTGCCAGCATTGAAGAGCTCGATAAAAAAACACTCGTCATACGCAGCGTTCCTTTTAGCGTTACCACGGAGCAGCTGGTCGACTCGATTGTAAAAGCCAACGACCAGGGTAAAATCAAAATAAAGAAAGTAACCGACTATACTGGTGCGGAAGTGGAGATACATGTAGAACTTGCAGCAGGTATTTCGCCGGATATTACGATGGATGCGCTCTATGCATTCACCGATTGTGAGGTATCCATTTCGCCCAATGCTTGTGTGATTGTAGATCAGAAGCCACGCTTCATGGGAGTTACGGAATTGTTACAACTCTCCGCCGATCATACACGCACCTTGCTGGGAAGAGAACTCGAAATTTTATTGGCAGAGTTGCAAGACAAATGGCATTATACTTCTTTAGAGAAGATTTTCTTTGAAGAGAAGATTTACAAGGAGCTTGAAAAGAAGCATGAAACCTGGGAAAAGGTTTTAGAAGCCATCGAAAAAGCATTTGTACCTTTTAAAAAGCAACTGCGCAGGGAGATTCTGCGAGAAGACCTGATCAAGCTCACTGAAAAACCCGTGCGTCGTATTTACAAGCTCGATATAGATGAGCTGAACGAGCAGATCCGTGGGCTGGAAAAGGATATGAAGCAGGTGAAGCACGATTTGGCCAACCTCACCGATTATACCATCGCATATTACGAACAGCTGCTAAAAAAATATGGAAAGGGCAGGGAGCGCAAAACTGAAATCAAACTTTTTGAATCCATTCAGGCAAAGCAGGTAGCCATTGCCAATACCAAGCTATACGTAAATCGTGAAGACGGCTTCGTTGGCACCAGTTTGAAGAAAGATGAATTTGTGGCTGATTGCTCTGATCTTGATGATATCATCGTGTTTACCAAGCGCGGTATCATGAAGGTGGTGAAAGTGGGCGATAAAAGTTATATCGGTAAAGACATAATACATGTAGCGGTATTCCAGAAGAACGACGAGCGTACTACCTATAATATGGTTTATTCTGATGGTGCTACCGGCATCAGCTATGCCAAGCGCTTTAATGTAACCGGTGTTACCCGCGATAAGGAATATGATCTCACACGCGGAAGCGATAAAAGCAAGGTGCATTATTTTACTGCCAATCCCAACGGCGAAGCGGAAACCGTAAAAGTGCTGCTGAGCCCAGGCTGCAGTGCGCGCATCAAAGAATTTGATTTTTATTTTGAATCGCTCGACATCAAAGGCCGCAGCAGCATGGGCAATCAGGTTACCAAGTATCCCATCAAATCAGTGAAGCTGAAAGAAAAAGGACGCAGTACACTCAGTGGCCGCAAGCTTTGGTTTGATGATCAATTTGGTAGGCTCAACACAGAAGAGAAGGGATCTTACCTCGGCACTTTTCAGCCCGAGGATAAAATTCTGGTGATTTATCGTGATGGCAATTATGAAGTAACCGATCAGGAGTTGACACAAAAGTTTGATCCCGAGCAGCTGATTTTTATTGAAAAATTCGATGCCGAAAAAATCATCACCGCTGTTTATCTGGAAAAAGATAAGTTACAGTTCAATATCAAGCGCTTCCGCATTGAAACATCAACGCTTGGAACAAAATTCTTTTTCATCAAAGAAGGAAACGGCAACTACGTTGAAACCGTTTCAACGGCTGCAGAACCCATTTTGGTCGTGCAGAGCGGTAAGGGACAGCAAATTCGCAGTGCGAAATTCAAAGTAGCGAAAATGGTGGAAGTGATGGGTTGGAAAGCAGTGGGCGCCAAGCTGGCCGACTATACCAAGAGCATGGAAATGGAATGGGAGCAGAGTAAGGAAAGTAAGCAAGACCAGCCGGAGTTGTTCGACTGATGCTTATTTCAAATGACGCTTGATTTCGCGATCTGTTTCACGTGCTTTGATGGTCTCGCGCTTGTCGTGCAGTTTTTTTCCGCGTCCAATACCGATTTCCATCTTGGCAATGCTTTTTTCATTGAAGAAAATACGCAGTGGAACAATTGTAAATCCTTTTTCTCTTGTTTTTGCTTCCAGCTTGCGTAATTCCTTTCTGTTCAGCAGCAGTTTTCGATCGTGAACGGCCATGTGGTTATTAGAAGTGCCAAGTCGGTATTCTGCAATGTGTAATCCCTTCAACCATAATTCGCCTTTCAGAAAAAAACAATAGGCATCGGCGAAGCTTACTTTTCCTTCGCGGATTGATTTTACTTCCGTTCCGGCCAATACCATGCCCGCCACATAGGTGTCTTCAATGTGGTAAGTGTGAAATGCGGAACGATTTTTGAGTTCAATCAACGCTTCAATTTAGTTTTTCAACAAAGCAAGCAGTTCGCTGAATTTTTGTTTGGCTTCTTTTCTGTTTATGATCAGATCGAGGAATCCGTGTTCAAGCAAAAATTCGCTGCGCTGAAATCCGGCAGGCAAATCTTTCTTGATGGTCTCTTTAATTACGCGCGGGCCTGCAAATCCAATCAGTGCACCCGGCTCTGCCGTATTCAAATCGCCCAGCATGCCGAAGGAAGCAGTTACGCCACCAAAAGTGGGATCGGTGAGATAAGTGATATAGGGAATCTTTGCTTCAGAAAGCTGGGTGAGCTTACCTGAAACTTTCGCAAGCTGCATCAATGAAAAAGCGCTTTCCATCATACGCGCACCACCCGATTTACAAATCATCAGCATGGGAATGCGGTGCTGCAGACAATAATCTGCCGCGCGTGCAATCTTTTCGCCCATCACACTGCCCAGCGAACCACCGATGAATTCAAAATCCATACAACAGATTACCAAAGCATTTCCATGAACGGTGCCCGATGCAACACGGATTGAGTCGTGCAGATCTGATCTTTTCCAGATATCATCCAGCCTTTGCTTATAGGGTTTCAGATCGGTGAATCCAAGATGGTCCACGGATCGGATATTGTCGAACAATTCTTGATAGCTACCCTCATCCAATAAAATATCGAAATACTCATTACTGCCTATACGGTGATGATGGTTGCATTTGGGGCAAACATAGTGTTGCTCTGCCAGCTCCTGGCTGGTACAGGTAAAGCTGCATTCAGGACATTTAGTCCATAAGCCCTCTTTGATTTCCTTTTTTTCAGAAGTAGATGTCAGGATGCCCTTCTGCACACGACGGAACCAGGAGCGACTTTCCTCCGTTCGGGGGAGGTCATCGCCCGTCAGATTTTTTTCAATATCCTCTTCGCGCTTTGCCATAGTCAATCATTTATACGCTGCAAATATATAACCTGTGTGCTGAGCTTACGAATATACTGCAAAGGGCCTGAATAAAAGAAAAACCCCTTTCCGAGGGAAAGGGGTTGCGTTAATGTTTATGCGATCGTGATGCCTGGATCGAGGTACACATCCTGCGTAGCATGTAAAAGCTTCACACCATCTTCAAAAGGCTTTTGGAATGCCTTCCTTCCTAAAATCAGTCCCATACCACCTGCACGCTTATTGATTACAGCAGTTTGAACGGCTTCTGCCAAATCGCTTGCACCCTTGCTTTCGCCACCGCTGTTGATAAGACCTACGCGGCCCATATAGCAATTGGCTACCTGATAGCGACACAAATCGATCGGATGATCACTGGTGAGTTTTTCATATACCAATGGCGATGTTTTGCCATGCTTAGTTGCGAGATAACCGCCATTGTTGGTCGGTAATTTTTGCTTGATGATATCGGCTTGCAGCGTTACGCCCAGGTGATTCGCCTGTCCGGTTAAATCAGCAGATGTGTGGTAGTCGATGCCATCTACTTTAAATGCATTATTACGGGTGTAGCACCAAAGAATGGTACACATGCCCAGCTCGTGTGCATATTCAAATGCCTCTGCAACTTCTTTCAATTGTTTTGCACTTTCTGCGCTGCCCCAGTAAATGGTGGCGCCAACGCCTACTGCTCCCATATTCCATGCGCTCTTCACTGTACCAAACATGGTTTGATCGAAGCGGTTGGGATAGCTCAGAAATTCGTTGTGGTTAATTTTTACAATGAAGGGAATTTTGTGTGCGTACTTGCGACTCATAATTCCCAGTACACCGTAAGTAGAGGCAACACCATTGCATCCGCCTTCGATAGCGAGCTTCACAATGTTTTCCGGATCAAAATAAATGGGGTTGGGTGAAAAGGCAGAGCCTCCGCTATGCTCAATACCCTGATCTACCGGAAAAATGGAGCAGAAGCCGGTATTGGCAAGTCTGCCGTTCCCCAACAAGCTTTGCATACTGCGCAATACCTGGTTGCTGCGGTTGGAAGCAATCCAGTTATCGTCAACGTGTGAAGGCGAGGGGAGATGAATTTGAGATTGGTCGATGGTGGTACACTGATGATTCAGCAGGTATTCTGCTTGATCGCCCAGCAGTTCAATGATTTTTTTAGATGCCATAATCTTAGCGTTGTGATGCGCAAATATAAGCGAATCGGGGAGAAAGGGTATGCTTTGCGAAGGAGCCCTAAAAATGAGCACCCCTTCTGTATAACTGAATGAAAAAATGCTTCAAAAGCAGTTTAAAACAAATCAGCATTCCGTTAGCATTTCTCGAAAGCCTTTAAAATAGGAGGCGGCATGCTGCAATCGGCTTCCGTACCAGCTGAACATGGCTCCATCGGCCAATACCACTTTTATTCCGGGCAAGGCCGACTGTATTGCTTCAATATGCTTTTCGGTGAATGGGTAGGGCTCGGACGACAATACCACCACCCGACATTTGTTTTGCAATGTTTGTAAATCGATTGAAGGATAGCGCTGCGTATATGCAAAAACATTTTCAAGTCCTGCATAGCGCATCATATCACTAATGAACGTATCACCGCCTACTGTCATGTAAGGATCTTTCCAAATAAGGTAGGCCGCCGGTAGCGAAGACGCTGCATCATGAAGTGTTTCAAAGCCGTTTTGAATGTTGTTGCAAATTTGCTTTCCTTCCATTTGCCGGTCTGTTAACTCTGCCACCTGTTCAATCATGCTCAGTGCATCTGTGAGCGTTTTTACTTCACTAGTCCATACAGGACAAAACGCTTCCAGTGCCTCTATCTGCGCTTGTACATTTTCTTCTTTATTGGCAATGATGAGATCGGGCTCTAGTACTCTGATTTTTTCAATATTTAAATTTTTGGTGCCGCCTATACGTGTTTTGCTGCGATGCCACTGAGTAGGATATTCGCAGAATTTAGTGATGCCCACTACTTGCTCTTCCAATCCTAAATCGAAAAGCAACTCTGTTTGAGAAGGAACGACGCTTACAATGCGCTGCGGTGGAAAAGGTACCGATATGATTTTGCCTATATGATCGGTAAACACTTTATGCATGGCGCATTATTTAGATGTTGCGCTGTTTTAAAAGTAAGGTTCAGGAACAGTCAACAAAGCATGCTTAGCTGAGCGATTGAATAACATCGTATTTAGTAACGATGTGCAGGTTGCCGGCTTCGTCTTTGCTGAGCACGGCGCCGTTTTCACGGTTGATCATTGCGCCCAGTCGCTCAATGGGTGTATCAAAAGCAACTTCAGGCAATGCTTGTTCCATAACGGAGGCAATGCTTTCCTGTTTAATGTCGGGATTGGCAAAGAGTTTGTTGAATAGTCCGTTTTCTGAAATAGCGCCCACGCATTTTCCATCATGCATCACAGGGATATTTTCAATATCATATTTTTTCATCAGCGCTACGGCATCTGCAACGGTTTCTTCTGGCGTAATGGTGATCAGTTTGTTTTTTGCCCTGGATGCTACGATGTCTTTGAAGGTTTTAACATCGAGGAAGCCGCGCTCCATCATCCACTGGTCGTTGTAAATTTTTGCAACATACCTGCTACCATGATCATGAAAAATACACACGACCAAATCGTCTTTCTTTAATTTGTCTTTCAGCTGTAGCAATCCCTGAATGCAACTGCCGGCGCTGTATCCGCAAAACATGCCTTCCTCCTTCGCCAGTCTTCTCGCCATGATGGCGCCGTCTTTATCGGTCACCTGTTCAAAATGATCAATCACCGACATATCATAATTCTGCGGTACAAAATCCTCACCGAAGCCCTCTGAAATATAAGGATGCACTTCATTCATATCCACTTCGCCGGTGCGGAAATATTTGGTGAGCAGTGAGCCATATACATCCACCGCCCAGATCTGAATATTCGGATTCTTCGATTTTAAATACTGAGCTGTGCCGGTAATGGTGCCTCCGGTGCCGGCCGTGCAAACCAGGTGCGTAATTTTTCCATCGGTTTGATTCCATATTTCAGGACCTGTGGTTTCAAAATGCGCGAGGCGGTTAGCTAGATTGTCGTACTGATTAAAATGAAAAGCATTGGGGATTTCCGCCGCCAGTTTTCTTGCAACGGAGTAGTAACTGCGCGGATCGTCGGGCTCTACATTGGTGGGACAAACAATCACTTCTGCACCAACAGCTTTTAGGATATCTACTTTTTCTTTGCTTTGCTTATCGGTAGTAGTGAAAATGCATTTGTAACCTTTTACCACCGCTGCCAGTGCCAAGCCCATACCGGTATTTCCGCTGGTACACTCAATAATGGTACCTCCGGGTTTTATTTTGCCTTCTTGCTCTGCCACTTCCAGCATCTTGAGTGCCATGCGGTCTTTGATGCTGTTGCCCGGATTAAAATAATCCACTTTAGCAACCACATCGCAGGGTAGTGAGCGGGTAACTTTATGAAGACGGATGAGCGGGGTGTTCCCGATGGTTTCGAGAATGTTGTTTTTAATATCCATTGCAATCGTTTACGCGTACAAATGTACTAAATCTTATTAGGCAGATCATGCCTTGATCTTTGTTAAACTGCTGCATGTTTACGGCAGAAGGAGGCTGCGTGCTTTTTGCACAAAAGGATCGGTACTATTAAGGCAGCGAACCGATCCATCGCTTCCCCAAATGATGCCGGCGATCATTGCGCAAAATTGGTTGGTAAGCATTTCGGTTGCTGCTGCGCTGAGGTTCTGTTGTTGAGGGTAACGCTGCCGTATTGCTGCCAACAAGAACGACTGCAATGCCTTTTCGGATCGCATTGCATTGCTGAATTCCTCCGGCGTTTTATGGGTTAGGATGCTGTTTTTGTTTTGCTGATAAAAGCGCAACGCAGTTTTGATCATTACACTTTCCAGCCCGGGCATGCTTTCGCGCAGCTGTAGTAGGCTAGAGTCGGATGCAATCAGTACATCGGGAGCAATGCCCGATTGCGCATACAAAGTTTTCCCTTTGCGCGTGCGATATGTTTTTGCGTCTTTGTTTTGATTTGCTTCGAAAGGCTTTTGCAGGTTGCGTCCCAGCGGCGTGTAGTAGCGCGATACACTGAGTCGCATCGCACTGCCGTCGCTGAGATTGAATTGCTCCTGTACCAGTCCTTTTCCAAAACTATTTCTTCCTACAATGGTACCGCGATCCCAGTCTTGCACAGCTGCGGCAAGCACTTCGCTGGCAGATGCACTACCTTCATCTATCAACACCACCAATGCGCCTTCTTCAAAAAGTCCGGGTCGTTTTGCGAGATAATTTTGACGCGGTGATGCTTTGCCTTCGGTGTATAAAATCAGCTGATTGTTTCCGATCAGCTCATCGGCAATCTGCACCGCTTCTTCCAGCAATCCGCCACCATTGTCGCGCAGGTCGAGCACCAGTTTTTTCATGCCTTGCTGCTGTAGTTTTTCCAGCTGCTGCATGAACGACTCGTAGCTGTTGTTTGAAAATCTATCCAGCTTGATGAAGCCCGTTTCGGGAGCAATCATATAAGCTGTTTCAATAGTGGGGGTATTGATCACATTGCGCGTAAGGGTAAACTCAATGCTTTTTCCATCACGCAGTGCTTTCACGCTGATCTTACTTCCGCGCTTTCCGCGAAAAATTTTCTGCACCGCTTCGCTAGCAATGTTTTTGCCGGCAAGCATGCGTCCATCGGCAGCAATCAGCTGATCTCCGGGCTGCAGTCCTGCTTTGGCCGAAGGCCCTTCGGGCAGCACGCGCATAATGGTAACCGTATCATCGATCAGCTGAAAGGCAACGCCAATGCCATCGAAATTGTCTTTCAAAGCATCATTCATGCGCTGCAGATCATCGGCAGGAATATAGGATGAGTAGGGATCAAGCTTGGCCAACATGGCTTCCAACGCTTTGGCCGTGAGTGTGTCTGCATTCAGCGTATCCACATATTTTGCTGCAATCAGTCGCGCTGCTTCCTGCAGGGTAGTTTGTTTATCTGCCTTCCAAAAGGAAGGAGCATAGTTGCCCATATTGTCTCTGAGCTTATAGCCCAAAAACATTCCGAGTACAAGGAAAACTGATAATAAAAGCGGAAGCCAGGTTTGGATTTTTTTGTTCATGCGCGGCAGACCTTGATCAATAACGTTTGCGAAACTTCAAAATTAAGACAAAACACATGAAGGAATGAATAGGTTTGTTTAATTTGCCGGAGCATTTCAAAGGCAGCGCGCATGGCAATAAAATTGATCGCAGACAGTGGAGCTACCAAGGCAGAATGGTGTTTGGTAAAAGGGAGAAAAAAAACGGTTTTTTTTACCCAGGGCATTGCGCCTTATTTCATGACAAGAGAACAGATTCAGCAGTTGCTGCTGAAAGAATTGTTGCCGCAGCTCAAAAAGGAGAAGGTAGATGAAATTTACTATTACGGCACCGGATGCACCAATCCCGATAACGTAAAAAATATACGCTGGGCACTCAAGCGCAGTTTTACCAATCTTGCGCATGTGGAAGTAACGCATGATCTCATGGCGGCGGCACGCGCACTCTGCGGTCGCAGTAAAGGCATTGCGAGCATTTTGGGTACAGGTTCTAATTCCTGTTATTTCGATGGCAGAAGAATGGTGCGCAATAGTCCTGGACTAGGTTATGTTCTTGGCGATGAAGGTAGCGGCGCCTATTTGGGTAAAAAAGTATTGCAGTACTATCTCTATAAAACCTTTGATGCGGAATTGATCGAACGTTTTGAAAAGAAATATAAAACCGGCAAGCTCGAAATTTTGGATCAGGTGTACCGTAAACCCTTGCCCAACCGCTATTTAGCGAGTTTTGCGCTTTTTCTTTCAGAAAACCGCGGACATTACATGGTGGAGAATATCATAGAAGATGCTTTTAATGATTTCTTCTTCAATCATCTTTATAAATATCCTGAAAGCTGGAAATATCCCCTCCACTTTGTTGGCGGTGTGGCTTATGCCTTTCGCGATGTGCTAAAAGAAATGTGCTTATCTTACGGACTCGACTGCGGACGCATCCTGAAAAATCCGATGGAGGGACTGATTACGTATCACAGCCGTTCTTGAAATAGCAACATCGTTTAGAATATTTCAGCTGCCTCTAAAACAAACAACATGCCCAACGATTTTGAACGCATTACAGAACAGGAATCAAAGTATAGGCACCTGGAGCAGATGAGCGTTACGCAACTGCTTGAAAATATCAACGCAGAAGATCAGGTGGTGCCGCTTGCCGTGCGCAATGCCATCCCCTGGATAGAACCCCTCGTACAAGCGATTACCGATAAAATGCTCATGGGTGGCCGACTGTTTTATATCGGTGCCGGTACCAGCGGCCGACTGGGCATTGTAGATGCCAGTGAATGTCCGCCTACTTATGGTGTACCTTACGGCTTGGTGATCGGCATCATCGCAGGCGGTGAAAAAGCCATTACCACCGCGGTGGAATTTGCGGAAGATAGCAAAGCGCAGGGCTGGACCGACTTGCAACAGCATCAGGTAACCGATAAAGATGTGGTGATCGGCATCGCTGCCAGCGGTACCACACCCTATGTAATTGGCGCACTGGAAGAATGCCGTGCCCGCGGTATTGTTACCGGCAGTATTAGTTGCAACCCTCATTCGCCCGTAAGCAAAGTGGCTGATTTTCCCATTGAAGTTGTGGTAGGTCCCGAATTTGTTACCGGCAGTACCCGCATGAAAAGTGGCACCGCGCAAAAGCTGGTCCTCAACATGATTTCAACCGCCGTAATGATACAGCTGGGCAGGGTAGAAGACAACCGCATGGTAAATATGCAACTCAGCAATGAGAAGCTGGTTGACCGCGGCGTAAAAATGCTTATGCTCAAAAGCGGCATCAGCGATTATGATCAAGCTAAAAATCTCCTCCTTCAACACGGTAGTGTTAAAAAAGCACTCAGCACGCTCTAGTTTTTATTTTTTTTGGAAAGATTCGCTTGCATGCAATATCTCTGATCTGCGATCTTTGCAGCATCGATGCATGATATAGAACCATATTACAATTGGCGACATATTTACACCAGCGAAGAAGACGAGCGCTCTCCGTTTTTTGGGCGCATTTATTCCGAGTTTGAATTTTCGCAAACGGTGTACAATTTCTATATCCACCCGCAGTGGGATGATTTCGGCAGTCGCACGCTGTATCTAAAAGTGCTCATGGCCGATTACCAAGAAGGATATATAATCATTGAAATGATCGGCGAATGGAATGATGCCATTGAAAACGACATCATGGAGCTCAAACGCGAAGTGATTGAAAAATTCATGGATCATGGCATCTACAAATACATTCTCATTGCAGAAAATGTGCTCAACTTTCACGGCAGCGAAAAAGACTACTATGAAGAGTGGTTTGATGAGGTGACCGATGAAAACGGCTGGCTGGTAATGCTGAATATGAGCGATGCAGCGCAGTATGATTTCCGCAATATGAAGCTGCATCGCTACCTCGAGTTAATGGATCTGCCCGACTGGCGGGTGTACAAACCCATCCATCTTTTCCGAAAAATTGACACTGAGTTGTTAAACCGTATCGGGGTTTAACAGAATCTTCTTATATCTTCTTGAACCGGTCGCACAGCTCTCGTGTATTTTAAGGTGTTGAAGTTGTGAACGGGTGTGGAGATTTCAGGTGAAAAAAAGTGCAAATCGGTGTGATTGTCAGCACTTCCTACCCTAAATTTGCAGCGCGTATAAAAAACCATTCTTTATGACCTGGAAAGCGATTTTTACTTCTTCCGTAGGGCGCAAATTCGTGATGGGATTTACTGGTATTTTTTTAATCAGCTTCCTTATCATTCATGTGGGCATCAATGCATGTATCTGGGCCATGGATGGCGGCATCATGTTTAATAAAGCCGCGCATTTTATGGGTTCCACCGTCGTAATCCGCATTATGGAAGTGGGACTCTTTGCCGGCTTCATCGCACATATTGTGCAGGGCTATCTGCTTGAGCTGGAAAATCGCGCTAAACGCGGTACCGCTTATCAGGTAAACATGGGCAATAAGGGCAGTAAGTGGTACAGTCGCTCTATGGGCTTGCTGGGTACGCTCATTTTGCTTTTTCTGCTCTTGCATCTGGCGCATTTTTGGGTGCCAGCACGCTTTACGCATGAAGGCTTAGAACCCATTGCCTATGAAAATACTGCGGTGATGCATGACATGTATGGTTTGATGAAAGCAACTTTCACAGAACTCTGGATTGTGATTGCCTATGTGCTTGGATGCATCTCTCTCGCATGGCATCTTATGCATGGTTTTCATAGTGCATTCCGTTCGCTAGGCGTACACAATACACGCTATTTGGGTATGTTGCAAACGATGGGCTACGGATTTTCACTGGTCGTTTCGCTGGCATTTGCAATGATGCCCGTGAGCATGTATCTGAACTGGGTGCCTTAACTGTGAAAGCAAAGAAGCAGCTGTTGCGGCCTTGGGTTGAACAGAATACTGCCGAAAGATTTTGAAGTAATAATTTCGATACAAACTGACGATATGCTGAATTCAAAAATTCCCGCCGGTCCTTTAGAACAGAAGTGGAAAAACTATAAAGCCACCTGTAAGCTGGTAAACCCTGCCAACAAGCGCAAGCTGGAAGTAATTGTAGTCGGTACCGGTTTGGCCGGAGCTTCGGCCGCCGCTTCACTGGCTGAGCTGGGCTACAGTGTAAAAGCATTCTGCTTTCAGGATTCACCTCGCCGCGCACATTCTATTGCCGCGCAGGGTGGCATCAATGCAGCCAAAAACTATCAGAACGACGGCGACAGTGTATATCGCTTGTTTTACGATACCATTAAAGGAGGCGACTATCGCGCACGCGAAGGCAACGTATATCGCCTTGCTGAAGTAAGTACCAATATCATTGATCAGTGCGTGGCACAGGGGGTTCCCTTTGCCCGTGAATATGGCGGATTGCTCAGCAACCGCTCTTTCGGTGGCACGCAGGTGCAGCGTACCTTTTATGCAGCCGGACAAACCGGACAGCAGCTGTTGATTGGCGCTTATCAGGCCCTTGAACGTCAGGTAGCACTTGGTAATGTGCAAATGTTTGCCCGCCATGAAATGCTCGATGTGGTAGTGGTAGATGGCAAAGCACGCGGCATCATTGCCCGCAACCTGGTAACGGGAGCGCTGGAAAAACATGCCGGACATGCCGTACTCCTCTGCTCGGGCGGTTACGGTAACGTATTCTATCTTTCTACCAATGCGATGGGCAGCAATGTGACCGCTGCTTGGAAAGCACATAAAAAGGGAGCGCTGTTCGCCAACCCTTGCTTTACGCAAATTCACCCGACCTGTATTCCCGTAAGCGGCGATCATCAGAGCAAGCTTACGCTTATGAGTGAATCACTTCGTAATGATGGGCGTATTTGGGTGCCTAAGCAAAAAGGCGACACACGCAAGCCCAACGAAATTCCTGAAGAAGAAAGAGATTATTATCTCGAAAGAAGATATCCTGCTTTTGGTAACCTGGTTCCCCGCGATGTGGCTTCCCGTGCAGCGAAAGAACGCTGCGATGCCGGCTACGGCGTGGGTTCGTCCAAGCAGGCCGTTTACCTCGATTACGCCGATGCCATCAAGCGTTACGGTCGCATTGAAGCGGGCAAGCAGGGCATTCAAGCCGATGAAGCAACCATTATTCAGCTGGGAAAAGATATTGTGAAAGAGAAGTATGGTAACCTCTTCGACATGTACGAAAAAATTACCGGCGAAAACCCCTACGAAGTTCCGATGCGCATTTATCCTGCCGTGCATTATACTATGGGCGGACTGTGGGTGGATTATGAACTCATGACAACCGTACCTGGATTGTATGCATTGGGCGAAGCCAATTTCAGCGATCATGGTGCCAACCGCTTGGGTGCTTCTGCGCTGATGCAGGGGCTGGCCGACGGATATTTTGTAATTCCCTACACGCTGGGCAATTACCTTGCCGATGAAATTCGCACGGGTGCGATTTCTACAGATCATCCTGCATTTGAAGAAGCGGAGCAAGCTGTGAATGCACGCATTCAACAATTGATGAATATTCAGGGCAAGCAAACCGTTGAGAGCTTCCACAAGCGCCTTGGAAAAATTATGTGGGATGAATGCGGTATGGCACGTAGTTCTGAAGGGTTGAAAAAAGCCATTGAAGATATTCGTCAGCTGAAAAAAGAATTCTGGAGCGATGTACGCATACCCGGAACCATCGACAGCATGAATCCCGAGCTCGACAAGGCCAACCGCGTTGCCGACTTCATTGAGTTGGGTGAGCTGATGTGCATCGATGCGCTGCAGCGCGAAGAAAGCTGTGGTGGTCATTTCCGTGAAGAGCACCAAACCGAAGAAGGGGAGGCGCTGCGTCACGATGATCGCTATATGTATGTGTCGGCTTGGGAGTTGAAGGGCGAACACAACTGGGAGCTGCACAAAGAAAATCTAGACTACGAAGTAGTGAAACCCAGCCAAAGAAGCTATAAATAATTTTTAACGCATTATCGTTTTTATATGGAGCACTATCAGATGAATCTTAACCTGAAAGTATGGCGTCAGCAAAACAGTCGCGAAGCAGGTCGTTTTGAAACCTACCAGGTGGAAAATGTATCCAGTGAAATGTCGTTTCTGGAAATGATCGATGTGCTAAATGAAAAACTCATCCGTGAGGGCAAGGATCCCATTGCATTCGATCATGATTGTCGCGAAGGCATTTGCGGTATGTGCTCCATGTACATCAACGGCCGCCCCCATGGTCCTTGGCAGGCAAATACTACCTGTCAGCTGCACATGCGTGCTTTTAAAGATGGCGATACCATTGTGGTAGAACCCTGGCGCGCCAAGGCATTCCCCGTAATCAAAGATCTGATGGTAGATCGCTCCGCATTCGATCGCATTATTCAGGCGGGCGGATACATCAGTGTAAATACTGGTAATGCGGTAGATGCCAATGCCATTGCCGTTGAAAAAGACAAAGCCGATGCATCTTTTGCAGCAGCTGCTTGTATCGGTTGCGGCGCCTGTGTGGCAGCTTGTAAAAACAGCTCCGCCATGCTCTTCGTTTCCGCCAAAGTATCGCATCTCGCATTGTTGCCCCAGGGTTCGCCTGAGCGCAAAGACCGCGTGGTGAATATGGTAGCGCAGATGGACAAAGAAGGTTTTGGTGCCTGTACCAATACCGGTGCCTGCGAAGCGGTTTGCCCCAAAGAAATTTCCATCACCAATATTGCGCGACTGAATGCAGAATATGCATCAGCAGCTTTAACGAGCGAAGCGTAAAATCCACTTTCGGTATCATTGCTTTTGAAAGAGGATGCAATGCTTTTAGTATCAAAAGCATTGTAAAACCGTTTGCCTTTTTCTAACTACTAATTACTTACTACTCACTACTCACTACTCAATACTTACTTATCCATTGCTGATACACGCGCTCACCATTTGAAAAGATGGTGAGGTGGTACATACCCGGCGCAAGCTGATTAATTTGTATGTTATTTGCTCCGGCCCTTAATCCGCCCCCTTGCATTACCAGCTTTCCGCTTACATCGTGTAGTTGATACGCATAGGTGTCTGCAAACGATGCAGGAAGCTGCAGCGTAAGCAGTGCATTTGCTGGTACTGGACCAACCCAGGGTTGTGAACGCGTGGGCAAGGAGAGGGGAACGATATTGCTCAGTGCCTGACTTCCCGTTAGGGATACCTTGCGCAAGCGATACCAAAGTAAACCGGTAGGTGGCAGCATATCGCGGTAGAGATAGGTTTTTTCTGAGCTGCTGTTGCCAGATGCGGTGACCCTGCCGATACGCGTAAAGTCGGTTCCGTTGCTACTACGTTCAATTTCAAAATGACTGGTATTGATTTCCGTGACGGTTCTCCATTGTAATAATACATGTTGCTTGTCTGGTCGTGCTTTCAGCGCTAAGTCGGTAGCAGGCAGCGGTTGTGAAGTGCTTCCGATAGCAAAAGGAGAGAAGTCGCCCCGATAGCCGGTAAAGCTTAGGGTTTTGGGATAATCTGAGCTAATGGTTTCACTGCCTCCGGAGCTGCTGGCAATGAGCCATCCTACGCCGTTATGATGATTCAACTGAAAGTTACTGATGCCATCCCGTTCATCTGCAGCATTCCACTGGAATACAAAGTTCACCCCTGTTGGGTTTTGCGTAGAATTGGTTTTGCCAATATGCCAGGTACGGTTCACACGAGGTAATGTAACTTCATGCCCGGACAGACCATCCATATACACAGCATCATCCACGCGAACAGAAAATGTTTCGTTGGCATTGTTATTATTGGTAATGGTTACGGGATTGTAACTGCTCTTGCCCATCGGAAACAAAAATGTACGATTGGTGGTAGAGAGTAACCTGTTGAGGGTGCCCGTACCCTGGGTGCGGAAATAGTGAACCGCGTCAAAACCCTCAGTGGTTTCAGTGAGCGTAAGATTGAAACCTGCGAGATCTACTTTTTTTTCAGCAGCGTTGAAAAACAATGCAGCTGCAGTTCGATTTTGATCTAGAATCGGCTGGTGCCCGTTTCCGTTGGGTTCAATGGCGATCCAATCCGTAGGGCTTGGAACAACTCCTGCAACCCAGTTGTTCGCATTGTTCCATGCATTCGCCGCACCCGTTGCACCTCCGCGCCATAAAACAATATTGTTCCCGGTAATGGTTCTAACACCAGAAGCCGCAGTTGCTTCTCCACGGCCTTGCCCACCCACATAAATAAAAATGAGTGAAGTTTCAGTTGATTCCGCCATTACATCACCTCTGCCATCGCCACCGGTGTACTGCGCAGTTGCCATATTATAACAGTAAAGTAGTGAAGCTGTACA